>CAZWDL010000039.1:0-54391 GCA_964632995.1 uncultured Saprospiraceae bacterium | reverse complement strand
GTTTTCCCAGGGTTTCCCGGGGTAAGCCCTAAACTCCTAAACTCCTAAACAGCCCCGCTGCAAAGCAGCCGGGGCGCTAAACTGCCAGAGCGCTAAACCAAAAATTTGAACTTTTTCAACCTCTTCAAAAAAAGCACCCCCTCCGAACCACTGGGCGACTTCTCCCCGCTGGTATCCGATATGCATGCCCACCTCCTGCCGGGCATCGACGACGGGCCCGACGATATGTACGAAGCCCTTACTCTCATCCGCGGGATGCAGGAGCTGGGCTTCCGGCAGCTCATCGCCACCCCGCACGTGATGAGTGACCTCTACCCTAATACCAAAGAAACGATACTGGAAAGATACGAAATGGTGAAGCGGGCCATGGCCGAAGCCGGCATCGGGATAGAACTGAAAGTAGCGGCGGAATACCTGCTGGACGAAAACTTCGAAGCGAAGATGAACGAGGGCGAACTGCTGCCCCTCACCGGGCAGCTGCTGCTGGTGGAGATGGGCTTTATCTCCGAGCCGCCCAACCTGCACGACCTGCTCTTCCGCCTCCAAACCAAAGGCTTTACGCCCGTACTCGCCCACCCGGAACGCTACGGCTTCTACCAGGGGGATATCGAGGCGTACCGCACCCTCCAAGAGCGGGGCTGTAAGCTGCAGCTCAATATGCTCTCCCTGCGGGGGCACTACGGCCCCGCCATCCAACGCACCGCGGAAAAACTGCTGGAAGCCGGCCTGGTCGACTTCCTGGGAAGCGACCTGCATAATGAGGTACACCTGGAGGAACTGCAAAAGGCGCTGCGCGATAAGCGCTTTGTGGGGATGCTGGAGGGGAGAAAGTGGGGGAATCCGGAGTTGATGGAAAGGTGAGGACGGGTGGCCGGCAGTTCTAACGACACCGCACATCTACTTGAAAGTTGACCTCGGAGAGGTGGAATATTTGTAGAATATTTCCCGACCTCGGTAGTGCCGCAGGTAAAGAACTTATAAAAGCCGCGGAGCGGCGACAGATTGTAGCCTGGGGCGCAAGCCCCAGGAAATTAGAGCTCATGCTTCGCATGTTGAAGCCGCATAGCGGCGACATATAATTTTCTTCGGTTCTATATTCGTCTGTTTTACTGTTCTGCGGTTCTGTAAGCCTTAAAAAAGTAAACAACCAAAAAAGATCAGAACCGCAGAACAGATGAACCGATAAACCGCAGAACCGCAGAAGTGCAGAACCAACCAAAGATGTGGGTAAACCTCACCTCCTCCAAGGAGAGGGGGAGCCGAGAAAAACGGAAATCCCGCGGGAAGGCGAGAAGGAGGAGAATAACCTGAAATTTCTGTGGCCGCCGGGAGATGCTAACCCGGGCTAAACCCGGCAATTAACACGGATAACCTTGGCCGGCCTGGCAAAAGCCAAGCCCCAACCGCCAACCCCCACATATTCAGAGAAAAAACCACTACCTTTACCCAAAAATAAGAACGGAGGAAAAAACGCACCCTCTCCTCCCGGACGAAGCAACACGTGAGAAAAACGATATCCCAAATACTACTTGCCGCCCTGACGGGGCTAATGCTCTCTTCTTGCGTACAGCACAAAGAGCTGATCAACTTTGAAGGCGTAGAATTCCCCAGTACCCCGGAAGACATTGCCAACGATATGACGATCCGTATAAAGCCCGATGATGTGCTGTACATTAAGGTGCACAGCTACGATCAGGAGGCGGCGGAGCCTTTTAACCTGCAGCAAGGCGTAGGGAACCAGGGGGGGATGAACATGAACAACCAAAACATGCAGGGGATGCAGATCTTTCAGGGCTACCTGGTGGATGAAGCAGGATTCATCGATATGCCGGTGCTGGGGCGGATCCAGGTGCGGGACAAAAGCCTGGCCGAAGCGAAAAGTACTATCGTCGATTTGCTGAAGACCTATATTAACGACCCGGTGGTGAATATCCGCTTTCTCAACTTCCGGGTCACCTTGCTGGGAGAAGTGAATATGCCGGGGACGTACAACGTACCCAATAACCGCGTATCGGTATTCGATGCGCTGGGCCTGGCCAATGACCTGAGCATTTATGCGAACCGGGGGAGTGTGCTCGTCATCCGGGAAGAAAACGGACAGCGAAGCTATGCTCGCCTCGATTTGCAGTCTAAAGATATTTTCAGCTCGCCGTATTTTTACCTGGAGCAGAATGATGTCATTTACGTAGAGCCGCTCCGGGCACGGATAGCTACGGTAGCCGACCCCGCCGGGCGTATTATTTCCTACTCGGCGGGGGTACTCTCGCTCGTCACCCTAATCATCGCCCTGACTAACTGATAAAAACAATACGTCCCTTAGGGGAAAAGAGAAAACTGCAGCGACTTGGATCAACAGACTTTACCATATTATAACGGCAACGGCAACGGCAGCAGCTTTAGGCCGGAGGAAGAACAGCAAGGCAAGGACTTCCTGCAGTATGTTTTTCTATTTCTGCGCAACTGGTACTGGCTGGTGCTGGGCGTAGCCATCGCCCTGACCGTGGCCTGGCTGAAGCTGCGCTACGCGACGACTATCTATCAGGTCGGCGGGACGGTGCTGATCGATGAACCCAAGGAAAGGTCGATCTCTGAAGAGATGATCGTAGAAGACCTGGGCTTTTCTACCCAGTCGAATGTGCAAAACGAACTGCAGGTACTCAAGTCCAGCACATTGATGAGAAGGGTGGTCGACTCCCTGGGCATTCATATCACTTATTTCCAGGAAGGCCGGATTAAGACCTCGGAAGCCTATGTGGATCTGCCCATAAAGCTCTCCTATCTCAACGAAAATGAAAAGCAGGTTTACGGAAAGCAGCTCAGAATAGAAGCCCTGGATGAGGAAGGTTTTGTGCAGGTGCTGGGAGAAACGGATACGGTACGGCGGCGATATAATATTCCCTTCAATTATCAGGACGTCGATTTTGTCATCGAGCGTTTGTTGCCGGTTAGTTCCAGCTATCCCTTCATCATCAAGGTTAATGCTCCGGAAAGCGTAGCCCGCTATTATGCCGGCAGGCTCTCCCTGCAAACGGTGGGCAGCTCGGATGTGATCGCCATCAGCCTGCGCGACCCGGTGCCGGAAAAAGCCATCGACATCCTTTCCGCTACGATCAGAGCCTACAACCAATCCATCGTTGACCAGAAAAACGAATCCGGCCGGCAGACGCTGCGTTTTATCGATGAACGCCTCAACTTTATCAAGGATGAATTGTACAGCGTGGAAAAAGAGGTGGAAGGCTTTAAACGCAGTAATGAGATTCCTACCGGTCTGGAATCCCGGGCAGCTGATTTCCTGGCAAAAGTCGATGAAGCCGATCAGCAGCTGATGGAATTGCAACTCCGGATGGATCTGCTGGAAGATATAGAAACCTATATCGCCGCCGACTCCAACCGCTACAAAGCGCTGCCTCTGGGCTCTGAAATTACAGGAGGCACCCTGGACGGACTGGTTCAGGATTATAACGAACTCATCTTCCAGCGCAATACCAAACTGGAAGCCGCTACGACCAATAACCCGGCGGTGGCTACCTTCGACGAGCAGCTGAACTACCTGCGCCGCAATATCCTGCAGAGCATTTCCACCATCAAAAGGGAGATGGCCGAGCGACAAAGCCGCCTGGAACAACGACTTACCCCCATCGAACGACAGATCAGCTCCATCCCCACCAATGAACGCGAACTGCTGCAGATTATGCGACAGCAGAAAATCAAGGAATCCCTTTTCCTGTACCTGCTGGAAAAACGGGAGGAAACCGCCCTGTCCATCGCCGCCCGGGTGGCCAACTCGCGCATCCTCGACCCGGCGGTGAACCAGGGACCGGTGGAACCCAAAGCCAGTAATATCTATCTGATCGCTCTTTTGCTGGGCCTGGGTTTACCGGGCGGCCTGATCTTTCTGCGGGATTTCTTCGATGACAAGGTCTACACCAAAAAAGATGTAGAATCGGCTACCAAGGCGCCCTTTCTGGGGGTACTGGCAGAGGCTAAAGAAGACTCCCCTATCGTGGTCAAACGCGGCAGCCGCTCGGCCGTAGCGGAGATGTTCCGCCTGCTGCGCACCAACCTGCAGTTTCTCGGCGCCGGAAAAACCGCCCAGCAGGTGACCCTGGTTACTTCCAGCATCAGCGGGGAAGGGAAAAGCTTCATTACCATCAACCTGGGCATCAGCCAGGCCATGTCGGGGAAGAAAACCATCCTGCTGGGGCTCGACCTGCGCAAGCCAAAACTTGGCGAATACCTGACCGGGGAAAAACACGTCCTGGGAATTACCAGCTTCCTGGTCGGGGAGGCGAAACTGGATCAGCTGATCCAGTCAGTGGACAGTGTCGACAACCTGGACTTTATTCCCTGCGGCGCCCTTCCGCCCAACCCGGCGGAGATATTGATAAGCCCGCAAATTAAAGTGCTCTTCGCCGAGCTGCGCGAGCGGTACGACAGTATACTCATCGATACCGCTCCCGCCGGACTGGTTACCGATGCTTTCCTGCTAAAAGACTACACCGACCAAAGCATCGTGGTGGCCCGCTACGGCAAAACCGGGAAAGGGCTGCTGCGCATGGTCAACGACCTCTACAAAGACCGCAAACTGCCCAGCCTGGGTATCGTGCTCAACGGCGTCAAAGCTTCCCGCGGTGGGTATGGCTATGGATACGGATACGGCTATGGATACGGTTATGGCTACGGGTACTACCAGGAGGAAAAGAAAAAAAGAAAAAAGAGAGTCTGGGGATTGTTTTAAAATAAGAAAGCCTTGGTTAAAATCTAATTCCTCCAGGCAAGCATACCAGCCAATAAGAAAAGAATAAGTCAGATAGGACAATCAGCAGGCCATAAACCAACCTCACACCAATGGTGGAAACCCTATTGAAAAAAACAGAAGGAAAAACAGAGAAAACAGATGAACAGTGGGACACGGTCATCACGCCCCGTAAGTCGCTGCTCGATCTTAATCTCGACGAGGTCTGGCGTTATCGCGACCTGCTGACGCTCTTCGTGCGGCGAAATATTGTAGCTGAATATAAGCAGACCATCCTCGGGCCGCTCTGGTATTTCATACAGCCGCTGCTGACCACCATCATGTTTACGGTCATCTTCGGCAGGCTGGCAGGGATATCTACGGACGGGCTGCCGCCCATGCTGTTCTACCTGGCCGGCATTACCAACTGGAATTACTTTGCCGAATGCCTTAACAAAACGGCGACTACCTTCAAGGATAATCAAAATATCTTCGGCAAGGTCTACTTCCCGCGCCTGGTGGTGCCCCTGTCTATCGTCGTTACCAACATACTGAAGTATGGCATACAGATGCTACTTTTTGTAGGCTTCTACCTCTATTTCATCACTCAGGGCGCTCCAATCGGCCTCAACGATAAGGCCTTCCTCTTCCCCCTGCTGGTCCTCATCCTTGCCGGCCTGGGGCTGGGCTTCGGCCTGATCTTCACCTCCATGACCACCAAATACCGCGACCTGGTCTTCCTGCTCACCTTTGGCGTGCAGCTGGCCATGTACGCCACGCCGGTCATCTATCCGCTCAGCGAGGTGCCGGCGGATTACCAGTGGCTGGCCGCCCTGAATCCTATGACCTCGGTCATCGAAACCTTTAAATACGGTTTCCTCGGCAAAGGCACCTTTGAGTGGAGCTACCTGGCGTATAGCTTTGGGTTTATGATCGTACTGCTGGTGGGGAGTATGGCGGTGTTTAACCGGACGGAGAAGAATTTTATGGACACGGTTTGAGGTTTAGGGTTTTGGGCGCGGAGGCGCCTGGGGAGGGTTTAGGGCGCGGAGGCGACTTAGGAAGGTTTAGGGTTTAGGGCTCGGAGACGCCTTAGGAGGGTTTAGGAGTTTAGGGCTCAGCGACGCCTGGGGGAGGTTTAGAAGTTTAGGGACCAAAGCGCGTTGGGATCAGAGGCGGTCTTGCCAACCCGTTCATTTTATCGTAATTTTCGGGGAATAATGAACCGACCATGCCGCAGATACAGCAACCACTCACCAACGTACAACTGGAACTATTAAAGACCTTTGCGCACCACCTGAGCATTACTCATTTTATACCGATAATACATCCGGTGCTAAATCCTTTGATATGAGCGACATTGAATTAAAAGAATCCATAACCCAGGCCATTCAGCGTTTAACTTACGATCAGCAACTCAAACTGTTGGAATTCATAAATGCCATGGTTCAAAAGGCCTCCGAAAAAAAGCCGTCAAAGCTTTTGAAATTTGCCGGCTTATTTGAAAAAGATAGCCTGCAGGAGATAAAGGATTCCATGGCAGACTGTGAGCAAATTGATGAGGATGAATGGTAAATATATTCCCTTCTTTGACAAATCCTGTGGACGGGGCTTCACGCGGAGGCAATGCGACTAAAAAGAGCAGGGCTTTCGCGTGAAGCACTGTCTATAAAACACAGGATTTGTCAAAGAACCATATATTTTTGATACCAATATTCTAATAGCCTTGTTTGCTGAAAACGAACAAGTCATAGAAAAGCTGAATATAGCGAAGCTCCAATGACAAAGCTGGAAAAAACGAGTGCCCTGATCGCTGAGCTGGCCATCGAAGAAAAGGCCCAGCTACTGGCCGAACTGCTACAGTATTTCAACGTCGCGGCGGCCGGCATTACCCATACGCCCGGTGTCTGCGGAGGCCGCGCCTGTATCCGCGATACCCGGATCCCGGTCTGGACTCTGATAGAAGCCAAAAAACAGGGCGCCACCGACCTGGAACTGCTGCAATCCTTCGAAGGCCTCACCGCCGAAGATATTACCAACGCCATGCGCTATTATCAAGGCCACCAGGCCGAGATCGAGGCTGACTTAGCTGATCAGGACCCGGTAGACTAATGCACCTTTTACTTGCCGACGAAAACTTCAGCAGCGAGGTAAGCGGATATCTCCGCAACCTCGGCCACGACGTTATCACCCTACAAACGCTCGGGCTTGCCGGCATTAAATACCCTGACGAAAAGGTTCTGGAAAAAGCAACGGAGCTGGGCCGTTGTGTCATTACCTTCAACCGACGTGATTTCATAGACTTACACAAAAAAGGATATCTCACGCCGGGATCATAGTGTGCACTTTCAACCGGGATAAAGCCCGCCTGGCGGAAAAAATCCATCAGGAAATCCAGAAGAAAAGCAGCCTCCAAAACCAATTGATCCGCATTTACCGGGATCACCAATGAAGGGCAGCTTCTTCTGTGTGAAACAGCCGGGTTTAAAAAAACCAGCGCGAAAATGAAGATCAAATACAACCCAAAAGCCGACACCCTGCTGATCCAGCTTTCCGAAGCGAAAGTCTACGAAAGCGACGAATCCAAACCCGGCATCATCCTAGTGCCTCGGGAACTAAGTTGTTCATAGTTTAGGCGAGCTTATTTTGACGGTAGGCAAGGCGCGAGGAGTGAGTATAGCGGGACTATATGAATGACGAGCAACGCAGCATACCGTCAAAAGAAGCCGAATTAACTGTGAAGAATTTAGTTCCCGAGGCACTAGACTTTGATAAAGACGGGAACATCCTAAGAATCGAGGTGCTCGATGCCTCCCAACAGACAGAATCCCCTTTCCAATTTGAATACGAGGTGGTGGCCGGTGAATGAGGAAAAATAGCTCCCCAAATTAGGTTTAGAAGGTTTAGTAGGTTTAGTAGGTTTAGTAGGTTTAGATGGCTCCCCATTGCCCTAAACCCCAAATTAGGTTTAGTAGGTTTAGAAGGTTTAGAAGGTTTAGGAAGTTTAGACGGTTCCCCGTTGCCCTAAACCCCCTAAACCTCACAAGGCGTCGAGAGCCCTAAACCCCAAATTAGGTTTAGTAGGTTTAGAAGGTTTAGAAGTTTAGATGGCTCCCCGTCGCCCTAAACCCCCTAAACCTCACAAGGCGTCGAGAGCCCTAAACCTCCTAAACCCAAAACCTAAACCTCCTAAACCCAAAACCTAAACCTCCTAAACCTTTATCCTAAACCTCCTAAACCTTAACCCATGTCTTTCCGCCAATACAGTTTCGAAAAACTTTTAGTCTGGCAAAAAAGCAAAGAACTAACCAAAACCATCTACCAGGTCACCAATGACTTCCCTACGGAAGAACGTTACGGCTTTATCAGCCAAATGCGGCGCTCTTCCGTCTCCGTGCCCTCTAATTTGGCCGAAGGCTCCGCCCGCATCACCGGAAAAGACAAAGCACACTTTACAACCCAATCCTACAGCAGCCTGATGGAACTCCTCAACCACTCCATCATCACCCACGAACTCAACCTGCTGCCGGAAGAACCATATGTCAACATCCGCACCCAGGTAGACGAAGTCGCCTACCTGCTGTCCCAACTCCGAAAATCCCAATTACGCTAAACTCCTAATCAGGTTTAGATGGTTTAGAAGGTTTAGGAAGTTTAGACGGTTCCCCGTTGCCCTAAACCTTCTAAACCTTGCAAGCTAAACCTCCTAAACCTAGCAAGCTAAACCCCCTAAACCCCAAACCAGGCGCCTCACAGCCCTAAACCTCCTAAACCTAAACCAGGCGCCTCACAGCCCCTAAACCTCCTAAACCTAACATGAGCAATACCGTCATCAAAGTAGAAAACCTCTCCAAACAATACCGCCTCGGCCAGGTCGGCACCGGTACCATCTCCCACGACCTCAACCGCTGGTGGCACCGCGTACGCGGCAAGGAAGACCCCTACCTGAAGATCGGCGAAACCAACGACCGCGCCAGCCGCGGCGGCAGCGAATACGTCTGGGCCCTGCGCGACATCAACTTCGAAGTAAAGGAAGGCGAAGTGCTCGGCATCATCGGCAAGAACGGCGCCGGCAAAAGCACCCTGCTGAAGATCCTGAGCAAGGTGACGGGGCCTGACATATAGATAATTCGCACGATATTCACCCATAGAAAATAAAACTATCTAAAACCAGGCATGCGACAGAAAACACAATATGAAAACACACTCAAGCTAACCTATCGTTTCCTTGGAATACTATTTTTGGTAGCCTCCATAGTGCTAATAGCATTTAGCCCTGATCAACCGATATATGACGAGGTATATTTCTATAAGAACGTAGAGCAGTTAATTCCTCAAGGCTTTTCCGTTGCCTATCTTCAATCGTACGAAAAACAAGCCCCCGGTCCTCTGTATCAACTGATTTACTATGGATTGTACCTAATAGGAATCCCGCTCAACATTGTATTGATGCGTTTTATTACTTTCGGCTTCTTCCTGGGTACGGTTCTGGTAAGTTTACAAACAGTCCGCCTGCTAAGCGCCAGACAAGGAACCGAGTTATTCGAAGATGCATTTGCCTATTTTTCCATACCATTTCTATACCCCCTTTTCTCTATGGCCCTGACGGAAATTAGCAGTATGTTCTTCCTGGGCTTGGCCGTGTTATTTTTTCTCCTCGCTACCCGAAAAAATCACCTTAAGCTATTTATTTTATCAGGACTAATGCTTTCTCTCTCCATCATTGGACGGCAGCACTTTCTAATTTCACTACCAGCCTTCGTAGCCTACCTGGTGATCTCCGGCTGGAAAGGAAAATGGAAACTGGTACTCAACCTGATCGCTTTCTTAATCTGCAGCCTATCTCCGATAATATATCTGATCTCTATTTGGAAAGGATTGGTGCCTCCAGCCCAGCAGCATGTTGCAGGAGACAGCTTATTCGAGGTTTCCTGGAGAAACGGGATGCTGGGTTTAGCCTATTTCTCAATCATGCTATACCTGGTTTTTCCCGAAATGCTGCCGGTTCATATCAAGAACCGAAAGAACTTAGTTGCGGCATTGGCCGCCGCCATAGTTGTACAACTGATACTACAAATAAAATACTTGCCGCTGCGATCAATATTTGAAAAGTATAATCTGGACTTGCCAGTATTTCACTACATACTTCCTCTAATCTTGATTTTCGTGGCATTTATGTGCTTTAGTAACATATGGACTGGCATAGCATTCAGGAAAAACTATGAATCCTGGTTCCTGGTCTTTCTTAATTTTCTGCTTGCCGTCTCTCCTTTTAAAACTATACATCTGTTTTCTTCCCGATATGTAGCGCAGTCAAGTCATATTCTCTTTTTGCTGTCTCCGCACTTACAGTTGAGGAAGAATTATACGTTGCGGGTACTTGTTCTACTCGCAGGCGGCTTACTCGGACTAAATAGTGTATATACTTACTACTTCGGCTGATATTCTGCACTAGAAGGAAGGAATACGAACAGGCGAGAAATTATTACACCTGTGTACAAAGAAACAATACTGAAAAGCTTCGACAATACCTCTTCCGCTAGGGTACGGATAGTCAGGCCGGAAAAATATCACCAATTATTTGATATTATCACGGCAAGTGAGAAGGTCATATCGCGGGGCTCCGGGTTAAATTATGCCCCGGCTAGTTTTGGCAAAAAGGTTGTATCTATCGATACTTCCCACTTTAACCGAATCTTGTCATTTGACGATCAAGAAGGTATAGTCACCGTTGAACCAGGCATCAAGATCGGCGACCTTCTAACGTTTCTGATACCGCGAGGCTGGTTCCTCCCGGTGTTGCCCGGTCATCCTCAAATCAGTATTGGAGGTTGCACAGCCGCCAATGTGCATGGCAAAAGTCAGCTTCACAGCGGTAACTTTATAGACTGTATATCGTCTCTCAAGGTTTTCCACCCTGACTGCGGCGAGATCACCTGTTCCGCTGAAAAAGAGAACCCAACACTATTTGCCCTCACCGTAGGTGGTTTTGGCCTTACCGGGCACATCACAGAAGTTACGCTCCAACTAGAGCGGAAAAAAGGGAATACAATCCGGCTCGACAGAATTCCCGCTTCCAATATTCACGATGCCATCGATATAATGCGGGATAAAGCGGACAAGTACGACTATATTTACTCCTGGCATAACCTGATGCGCCGCGGAAAAAAATTCGGTAAAGGGGTAATTCTTGCCGAGAGCTTTTCCAAAGAGCAGCTTCCGGCCCAGAAATTAGATAATGCCCTTTCCGCCGACAGGAAAGTAACGCCACTTTGTGTTTACCAGCCTGTCACAATGCCTATCATCAATAGAATATATGAATGGAAGGAATTCATGGCCGGCAAAAGTCAACTCTTAGATATTCACTCCGCTACTTTCCCCATTCACGGCAAAGAATTCTACTTCAGCCTGATGGGCAGAAAAGGTTTTTTAGAATGCCAGATGATCATTCCTTTTTCAAAAGTTCATCCCTTTCTCGAAGAACTGGCGAGGAAGTTAGAAAGATCAAAACTAGCCGTCAGCCTGGGGTCGCTAAAGATCTTTAGTGGCCGACCAGAAAACATCAATTTTTGTGGTGAGGGAATCTGTCTCGCCCTGGACATACCATTTTCCAGAAAGGGATTAGCACTTTTTACCGCCATCGACCAGATGGTTATAAAATACCAATGTCCTGTTAATGTTGGGAAGGACAGCCGGTTGACCGGGGACGTTCTCAAGGCCACTTTCCCGGAATATGATAAATTCAAAACAGAGCTAAGAAGATGGGATCCACAAAAAAGATTTTCTTCAGAAATGAGAGAACGTCTCAACTTATAGATGCTATGAAAAATGCTGTAGTCATCGGCGCCAGCTCGGGAGTAGGAAAAGCGATCGCCTACAAACTAGCGGCTAATCACTATAAGCTGATGCTTTGCGCTAGAAGCAAAAGGGACCTTGAAGCAATTCAGTCGGATCTTACAATCAGATATAATGCCGAAATCCATATTATGGCAACGGACCTGGCGAAGCAAATTTCCATTCCCTCCTTAGTCAAAAAAAGTCAAGACCTTCTGTCCGAAATAACCGAGGTGTATATAACCGCCGGAGCAAGTACGACTGAGGACTATGGTATAGTGGAGCCTACCTTGATTGAAAAATTAATCAAGGTAAACTATCAGTCCATCGTTGAGCTCATTAATGAGTATGCCAAATACCTGCTCACTCAAAAACAGGGCTGTATAACCGTCGTATCCAGCATAGCCGCTTCCGCGCCAAGAAGCCAAAACCTGATTTACGCATCCGCCAAAAAAGGGTTGGAAACCTACTGCAAGGGACTACGCCATTTTCTGGCTGATAAAAACATAGGTGTAAACATTATTGCGCTGGGCTATGCGGATACCTCACTGGCTTACGGAAAAAAATTGCTATTTCCTGCTGTTTCTCCAGCCAAAGTTGCGGACTATGTTTTTCGTCTTGGAGAAAAAAATAAAGGTCACTCTTTTTTCCCATTCTACTGGCGTTACATAGTCTGGATCCTCTCGCTTGTTCCTTGGAGCATTTATAAGAGACTGAAATTTTAAAAGGTAATGGCCACGGACACCCTGAATATCACTATCTTCTTTCCTGTCTACAATGATGAGAAAACCGTCAGGAAAGTAACGGAAAAATCATTGACCGTCCTCTCCAGACTCGCCACGGAATACGAAGTCATCATCATCAATGATGGATCGCCTGACAATAGCGGAAAGATTGCCGATGAGTTAGTTGAAGAATACGAGCATGTACGCGTAATACACCATAAAACCAACCAAGGCTATGGAGCAGCTATTAAAACAGGTCTATCGGCTGCCCGGTATAAATGGATCTGTTTTACAGACGGAGATGATGAGTACGACATATTTGACCTGATCAAGTTAATTCGACTGAGAGACTATTATAACCTGATCATCACTTTTCGATATAAAAGGCTCTATTCCAACAAAAGAATATTTATCTCGCGTGTGTACAATGCCTTACTGCGAACCCTCTTCAGAACGCCTTACCGGGATATCAGTACTGGTTTAAGGCTAATTAACAAAGACGTAGTGGACGAGCTCAATATTATATCAGACAGCCCCTTCATAGGCGCCGAAATCACCATCAAAACCATGCTCAAAGGTTTTCCCGTCGGCGAAGTGGGCATCCAGACTTTTCCGAGAGAATTTGGGACAGGAAATTCAACCACCATACCTAACATCATTGCTACAATCAAAGATATGTGGAGGGTCTACCGGGAGATCTTTTCTGATGAATACGATCTGCCTCATAATCGTCTTGAACAAAATAGCGTTACAAGTAAATGATAGAATTTTCCCAGATGGCCGTCAAAAATGCCTAAAAGCATCTCGTTAACCTCTCACACATGAGCAAAACCGTCATAAAGGTAGAAAACCTATCCAAACAATACCGCCTGGCCCAGGTAGGCAACCTGGCGTGAGCCCTCATCCGCTGATGGCACAAAATAAGAGGTAAAGAAGACCCCTACCTCAAAAAAGGCGAAAAACTCATTAATTTCTAATCAAAAAAAGCACCCTCCATTCTCATGAAAAAAATGCTAGTCACAGGCTCCTCCGGCCTAATTGGTTCTGAAGTTTGTCGTTATTTTTCAAATAAAGGTTGGGCGGTTCATGGTATCGACAATAACCAAAGAGCGGTTTTCTTTGGGGCCCAGGGAGATACCCGCTGGAACCAGGCGCAACTACAGAAAACATTACCCCACTTCCAGCATCATGAATTGGACATTCGCAACCGGCAGGGTGTACTGGACTTGCTCAACGAGGTCCGGCCGGACGCCATCGTGCACACGGCGGCTCAACCCAGCCATGACAAGGCCGCGGCCATACCCTTTGATGACTTTGACACCAATGCCGTCGGCACCCTAAACCTGTTGGAGGCCGCCCGGCAGTATTGCCCGGAAGCACCTTTTGCTCACATGTCAACCAATAAAGTATATGGCGACCGCCCTAATACCATAGCACTGAAGGAATTGGAAACCCGCTGGGAATACGATGACCCCAACTACACAACGGGCATCGCGGAAGATTTCCCTATCGACCAGTCCAAACACTCCCTCTTCGGCGCCTCCAAGGTGGCGGCAGATATTATGGTACAGGAATACGGCCGTTATTTCGGTATGCCCACCTGCTGTCTGCGCGGCGGCTGCCTGACAGGCCCCAACCACGCCGGCGTGGAGCTGCACGGATTCCTCAGCTTTCTGGTGAAATGCAACCTGGAAGGACGCGAATACAAGATCTTCGGATACAAGGGCAAGCAGGTGCGCGACAATATCCATTCCCTGGACGTGGCCCGCTTCATTGAGGCTTTCATTGAGGCGCCTCGCAAGGGAGAGGTTTACAATATCGGCGGAGGCAAGGATAACAGCTGTTCTATTCTCGAAGCCTTTCAACTGGCGGAGAAATTTAGCGGAAAACCGATGAAATACAGCTATCTTAAGGATAACCGCATCGGCGACCATATTTGCTACTACTCGGATCTGCGCAAAATGCGGGCCCATTATCCCAGTTGGGATATCAGTGTCAGCCTGGAGGAAACCATCCGGCAAATCGTTGAGTCCTGGCAGAAAAGAATGGCAGGTGCCGCCTAAAGATATCAGAAAAACGGAAGCATTCGCATGAGCAAAACCGTCATAAAAGCAGAAAACCTCTCCAAACAGTACCGCTTGGCCCAGATCGACACAGACACTCTCTCCCATGACCTCCGGGCCAATTGTAGCTAAGCGTGGGACCGGCCTTAGAGGGTTGCCTTTCAGAAAATCCAGGAATGGGAGGGAATGAAAGCTACCCACGAGCGAACCAAATGAATAAACCAAATAGTAAAGTGGATACTCCTAAACTAATAGCAAGTTCCGCTAGACAAGCATCTGTTGTGAGCGTTTGGGTCGCGCGCGGGCGGGCCCGGATTTTTAGACAAGCATCGACAGCCTTGATCTTTTGCTTCTTTTGGATCAAGCCAAAAGCGCTGGTGACACCGTATCCGAGGTAAAGAAGCCCTCTACCTCAAAATCGGCAAAACCCTTGAACTCGCTTTTAAAATCTCAGCTAAACCCCGGTAAACGTTTCCTTCCCATAGGCGCTCGCAGCCGGGGCACCCGCTTGGTCTCATGAAGCGCCCGCACAAAATACTGTTTGAGGGAGCCTAAGCGACCGAGTTTATTTTGTGCAGCGGAATGAGACCTTAGCGGGTCGGCGAGAAGCCAGGGTGGCTTTTCTTTTTGTTACTTTTTCTTTGGCCAAACAAAGAAAAAGTAAAAGCCAATAGCTAAAACAAGGAAGTATATATCTACCATGAGTGATACAGTAATCAAGGTTGAAAATTTATCTAAACAGTACCGCCTGGGCCAGGTCGGCACGGGCACCCTCTCCCACGACCTCAACCGCTGGTGGTACAAAATAAGAGGTAAAGAAGACCCCTATCTAAAAATAGGCGAAACCAACGACCGCGCCAGCAAAGGCCAAACCGAATACGTCTGGGCCCTCAAAGACATCAACTTTGAAGTCAAACAAGGCGAAGTGCTCGGCATCATCGGCAAGAACG
This sequence comes from uncultured Saprospiraceae bacterium, assembly GCA_964632995.1. Taxonomy (GTDB): domain Bacteria; phylum Bacteroidota; class Bacteroidia; order Chitinophagales; family Saprospiraceae; genus CAZWDL01. Next base: position 39,084 of record CAZWDL010000039.1, on the reverse strand, counting down.
GCGCCGGCAAAAGCACCCTGCTCAAGATCCTGAGCAAAGTGACCGGCCCCACCACCGGCGCCATCAAGGCCAAAGGGCGCATCGCTTCCCTGCTGGAAGTGGGGACGGGCTTCCACCCCGAACTGACCGGCCGGGAGAACATCTACCTCAACGGCACCATACTGGGTATGACCAAAACCGAAGTCAACCGCAAACTGGATGAGATCGTCGACTTCGCCGGGGTGGCTCGCTACCTCGATACGCCCGTCAAACGCTACTCCTCTGGCATGATGGTACGCCTGGGATTTGCGGTGGCCGCCCACCTGGAACCAGAGATCCTGATCGTGGATGAGGTGCTGGCGGTGGGGGATGCGGAGTTTCAACGGAAAGCGGTGGGGAAGATGCAAGAAATTAGCAAGAATGGGGGACGTACAGTTCTATTTGTTAGCCATAATATGGCCTCGGTACAAGCACTATGTACTTATAGTCTTCTCATGAAAGATGGAAAGATTTCTTTCCAAAGCTCAACAAAAGATACAATCAATTTTTATTTGAGCTCTATAAAAAATAGTTCTTCTTCTGACTTGATGAATAGAATTGATCGAAGTGGTTCGAATGATTTAATTGTCACATCTATCCGCTTTCTTCATGCTGAATATAGATCTGAACTAAGCATAATTCTGTCAGGAACTCCTGTTCTGATTGAGTTTAATTTTTCTTGCAATAATCTTGAAAGAATAAAGAATCTAAAAGTCGCCATAGCTTTTAGTCATGTCACTGGAGGAGAAAGGTTTGCCTGTGATAATCATTGGGTTGGCAACAAGATTGAAGTTAGATCAAAGTCAGGGAAGTTCTATTGCCTGATTCCCAAATGGCCCTTAAATAGTGGAACCTACGATTTCCGTATTCATATGGAGGCCAATGGAGAGTTAGTTGATAGAGTAGAAAATGCAGGACAAATTGTTGTAGAAAGCGGAGATTTCTTTGGAACTGGCATTAAAGTTCCATCACATCTAAACGGCGTATTTGTCGAACATTCCTGGTATGATAATCCGATTTATTTAGAATGAAAAATAGTTGAGAATAGTCCCAGTCTATGATTTTGGCAAATCACTAAAACAATTACAAAACAGTTTTATAACACAATAAATATTTTCTTGACAATGAAAAGAAAAATAAGAGGTAGGATATTTGATAACATAGTACTACCTGTTTTGCGGATTCTTAATAAGGATCTGGATTATTTATATGACGAACGGTTCGCAACACTACCTTGGCGAGACAAAGCATATACCTCAGAATTCGCAGAGATCTTAATAAATGAATATAACCCTGAATCGGTAGTTGACGTAGGTTGCGGGATAGGCGACTTCCTACATCCCTTCTATCAAAAAGGGCTCAAAATATTAGGCATTGATGGCAGTAAAGCAAATTTTAAACACCGAAAAATTCCAAAGGATTGCTTCCTGGTCAAAGATCTAAGGACAGAAAAATTACCCGAAGATTCGTTTGACCTATGTTTATGCCTTGAGGTTGCAGAACATGTTCCGGAACGATACAGCAATAAATTGGTGCAAGTTTTGTGTAGCTTCAGCCATAAAGTTGTATTTACAGCAGCAACACCTGGTCAAGGTGGTCACGATCATATCAATGAGCAACCAAAGGATTATTGGATTTCAAAGTTTATGCTTCATGGTTTTAGTTTCAAAGAAAAAAAGACAATCAAGCTTGCCAAACTACTTTCTCAAATAGATTTTAAAACAGACTTAGATAGAAAAAGTAGTGAGAATTATATTAACAATCTGATGGTCTTTGAAAAATCAAAATTTGCAAAATAAACCTTGTAGGAACTCTAGTGTAAAAGTGTAAAACTATCCTCATGAAAGTCCTTCATATTGCCACTACGGACGCCGGAGGTGCTGGCGGCGCGACAACCCGCACTCATCAGCACCTTTTTAATGCAGGTGTTAATTCCAAATTGCTCACTCTTTGGAGAACAAACAGGGAAGTTCCAGAAAGCTATTCCTATTGGGAGTTTCAGAAAAGTAAGATGAGCAGATGGGAGAGTTCCTTACAGAAGGTTCGATTAAAACTACATAATTTCAATACCAAAAGGAAGCTAAAAGGAAAAACTCCAGCATATGAACTTTTCAGCTTTCCTACCAGCCCCTTCAGGAAGGTTTGCCAACATCCTTTATATGAAGAAGCGGACGTAGTTACTTTACATTGGGTTGCGGGGTTTATCGATTTTCCGAGTTTTTTTAGAAATAAAGATAAACCCATAGTTTGGAGGATGCCAGATATGTTTCCCTTTTCAGGGGGCTATCATTATGAAGCAGGGTTGTCCTATGTTGAATATCTGAGCCTGATTCAAGATAATCTGGAATGTAAGAAGAAAGCATTGGCTGGTAATGATATCTATCCCATTGCTCTTTGCAATTGGATGTATAAGAAATCGCATAACAGTCAGTTATTTGGGGCCTATCCACATGAGATTATACCAAACGGTATTAACACGGAGATCTATAAACCGTACGACCAACGGTACTGTAGACAGGTACTAGGTTTACCCCAGGACAAAAAAATAATACTATTTGCGGCGAATACAGTCACAAATAAGCGGAAAGGGTTCTCAATCCTATACGAGGCATTGAAGAAAATAAGAAATGACCACATTGGTTTAGCAGTAATTGGCTTCAATGCGGAAAAGCTCAAGGATCAAATAGCTAATACTTTCCCAATCGGCCTAATAAAGGATGATCGATTAATGGCCATCGCCTATTCAGCGGCTGACTTATATGTCATTCCTTCGATTGAAGATAACTTGCCCAATACAGTAATTGAGAGTATTAGCTGCGGCAAACCAGTAGTGGGTTTCAATATCGGCGGTATACCTGATATGATAATTTCGGCCCAAAACGGTCTTCTTTGTGACCAAATAAACAGCAATGCCCTGGCTGAAGCCATATTGATGGCTCTGGAAACCCCTTTTGATGTCGAAGTAATTCGTCAAGACGCTGTTGAGCGTTTCGATCAATCGGTACAAGCAAAAAGGTATATTGAACTTTATCAAAAAATTCTTGAGAAGAGGTAAGTGAATAATCCAAAATATACTCAATGGCCAAAAACAACTATCGTGACGCCCAACTATAACATGGGTGAGTATTTGGAAGACACGATATGCTCTATCCTCGACCAAGGCTATCCTAATTTAGAATATATTATTATCGATGGTGGAAGTGTAGACGCTTCAGTCGACATCATCAAGAAATATGAAACTTACTTGGCCTATTGGACAAGTGAACCTGATGAGGGTATGTATCACGCTATTCAAAAAGGCTTTGAAAAAAGTACTGGGGAGATTATGGGCTGGTTGAATAGTGATGATATGTTGCATGATAAATCCCTTTACACAATTGGACAAATATTTCTAGACCTTCCAGAAGTTCGATGGATACAAGGTTACCCAACCTTTTATGATGAAAGAGGAAGAACAGTAAACATTTTAAGTGACTTAAGGGTTTGGAGCAAGTACTATTTCTATTTAGGGCACTATCAAGCAATTCAACAGGAGTCCACCTTTTGGAGGCGCTCGTTGTGGGATGAGGCAGGAGGAACACTGAATCAGGCGCTTAAGTATGCAGGTGACTTTGAGTTATGGCTTAGATTTTTTCGCTATGCCAAGCTCTACAATATCCACGCGTTAGTTGGAGGATTTAGAGTACGTCCTGAACAACAGCTTTCGGCAAAAAATAGACAGAAATACAGAGAAGAGGTACAGAAGATGTTGAAACAGGAAACCAGTAGGTTGCCCAGTAATATTCGCAGGAACACTTTGTGGCTCCGAAGAATGCTAAAACTGATTCATTTATCCAAGAAATTAAAATTCATGAATTCTTCCGGCCTGGAGAGAAAGTTCATAAAATCTCAATTTGATTTGCCCGAGCGAATTGTGTTTTCACATAGTGACAATAAGTTTTTTTTGAAATAGAATGGACTTTGTTAGGTCAATGCTGGGAAATACAGTAAATCACTGTATTCAAACCGATAAACTCATAAGGCCTTTACAAAATCATTTTGTAGGTTTTAGAGATATCTTATCGGAAAGATTGAAATTGTAGAGGCCGTTCTATTGAACATGCCGCGAATAGGAAAGAAAAAAAAGGTCAAAATCTCTATCGTTCCAAGAACCGAATTGGCACTTGGCAATCGCATGTTCAATGCTGATTTTATGAAAAACACCCATTGGCAGGGCAATAGCCATTGGATGGACAAAAACATTCGCCTTTATCAACGGAGTAAAGAAGAAGGATTTGAACTGGCGACTTGTGACATCATATCTCCAGATCAGGCTGATGTTGTCATTCATCTTGATTTGCCAAAGACGAGAGCAGAAATATTAGAGATCAAGAAAAAGTCTCCGAAAGCCAAGCATCTTCTCATATTGATAGAGTCGCCCCTTTGGCCCTACTGGTTCGAAAAGGAAAACCATCAGGATTTTGATCTGATCCTAACCTACAATCCGAAGTTAGTAGATAATAAAAAACACTTTCAATTCTATCTTCCAAAGAGTTATCCTCCAAAAAAATCTCCTCTTTTGGATTGGGAAGATCGAAAACCATGCGTTATTCTAAATACGAACTATTACAAAGGAATAAAATCAGCTAGAACGCCCTATCATTATTTGAAATCTCTGTATGGCTATTATCGAAACGGGTGGTGCTACTCGTTGAAAGATGTGTTTGAACAGGAAAATAACCTGCTTTACTGTGAACGGCGAAAGTTTGTCCGTTTTGCGCAGGAATACTATCCCGGATTCCTGGACGTGTACGGCAAAGGTTGGCAAGGAAAGAAAAGTGGATGGTACTATCGTTTCTTTCCCGATAGCCCCTATGTGGAGAACTCAGGTACTTTTGCAGGTGAAAAATTGCAGTTGCTGCAAAAATATCGCTTTGTAATGGCCTATGAAAACTTTCGTGGTGATATTGGCTATATATCAGAAAAACTGTTCGATGCCATGTATGCCGGAGCGGTACCGATCTATCTGGGAGACGACCAAATCAGCGACTTCGTTGATCAAGGGTGTTTCATCGATGCAAGATCATTCGAATCATTAAAAGCTCTTTTCTCTTACCTCGAGCATTATACCAAGGAACAATGGCTGGAAAAACGAAAATGTATTGATCATTATCTAAGATCAGAGAAAATCAAAAAGTTTCTTCCTGACGCTTATGCCCAAACAATCATTGATGCAATTTATAGATTGACAAATAAGAAATCCAAAAATTAACGAGATAATCAAAATATTTAGCCTGTAGTTAAAAAGATCATGCTGCGTATTTTTATAACCGGGATTTGTGGGTTTGTCGGTTCTACACTTGCCGAAAACTTCCTGAAGATAAGATCTGACGTTGAGATTTTTGGTATGGATAATCTCGTACGCCCGGGCAGTTGGGGCAATCGGGATCGTTTGCATAAGTTAGGGGTGAAAATATACCATGGAGACATTCGGCAATCCGCCGACCTGGAGTTGCTTCCCCGAGCCGACTGGGTAATCGACGCTGCCGCCAACCCTAGCGTCCTTGCGGGCGTCGACGGCCAGACCAGCAGCCGTCAACTGGTGCAGCACAATCTACTGGGCACAGTTAATTTGCTGGAATACTGCAAAAAACATCAGGCCGGCTTTGTATTACTATCCACCAGCCGGGTGTATTCTATACCGGGCGTCGCAAACTTGCAATTACTGGAAAAAGACGGCGCCTTCTATCCCGATCCAAACCAGGATTTCCCTCGGGGCATCTCTCCGGCCGGTATTTCCGAAGCCTATTCCACCGATCCACCGGTTTCCCTCTACGGCAGCACCAAAGTCGCTTCCGAACACCTGGCCCTGGAATACGGCACCACTTTCGACTTTCCGGTCTGGATCAACCGCTGCGGGGTGCTGGCCGGCGCTGGGCAGTTCGGGCATCCCGGGCAGGGAATCTTTGCCTTTTGGATTCATAGTTTCCGGGAAAAAAAACCTTTGAAATACATCGGCTTTGGTGGCCATGGTTATCAGGTGCGGGACTGCCTACATCCGCGGGACCTTATCCCACTGCTGGAAAAGCAATTCGCAGAGCCTTTGCAAACGACCAAACCGCGCGTAATCAACCTGAGCGGAGGCGTGGAAAACAGCATGTCTTTGCGGCAGCTTACACAGTGGTGCACAGATCGTTTTGGGGAGAATGAGGTTACACCGGCCGGTACGGAGCGGGCATTTGATATTGGATGGATGGTGTTGGATTATAAGCTTTCCGACTCTATCTGGCAATGGCGCCCAATGATGAGTATTGAAAAAATACTGAGTGAAATCGCACAATTTGCTGAAACACAAGAAAATTGGCTTAAGCTTTCAATGTCCTAACAATTTAATTCAATGCTATAACAACAGTTTAACGCTGAAATCGCTTTAGTGAAAAAGTAATATAACCTTCATGATAGATAGTATTAGCGACATCAAAGTTCTTGTCGCTGGAGCGCCAAAATCCGGCACTACAGCTCTTTTCTACCAAATTAAAGACTCGCTAGTGTCTGGAACTATTGGGGTCTTTGAACCCAAATCCAACAATGATATTCAGCAAAAAGTCGCGCAACACAAGCCTCTTATTGCTAAAATTGTATTAACTTATACACCTGACTATAAGTTTCTCCAACAATTTGATCGTATCATTCTAATAGCCCGGGACCCAAGAGATATTCTAATCAGTTCCTTATTATACCATGGCGCTTACCACAGCGTTTATAATCGTTCCCGGGAAGAGATTCAAAAGGTATTTGAGCTTCTTCAAAAGAAAGAGGAGAATCCCTCCGCTATTTCTATTCGCCAAATCTGGGATCATACAATGGATGAGACATTCCCCGTGAAAGAACTCCGCGAAAGACTTCGACGAATGATTGCATTCGCTCAAAACCTGGATTGTCATGTATCGCACTATGAGGACTTTGTGCAGGGAAAGATTACAGATCTAGAACAATATCTTGGTTTCGAATTAATCAAAGAGGCAAAAGTTCCAACAAACCTGCAACGAGTCACGCGGACTAAAAAAGCCGGTAACTGGCGAAACTGGTTTACACCGCAGGATATCGATTTCTACAAGCCCTATTTTTTAGAGATGATGGAATTCTTCGACTATGACACGCAGGATTGGGAACTAAACTCTACTCCAAAGATTTTAAATAACCACTGTTCTGAATACTACCTGAGACTAATTAATGAAAGGCGAAAAGGTGAGAACCTAAAACAAATTCAAGACCCCCAGTCTAAAAAGCAAAGCTTCTTGGATAGTTTACTTGACAAATTCAAACGCTGAATGCTTCAAAAAGCAGAAGAAAGAAAAATCAGGATTTTGTATTTATCATCTGTTGTTCCGGACAAAAGCTGTGGCGCCCGTCTGGTACTTTTCCGACACCTGGTGTACAAGAACGACTTTGAAGTAGCGGTGGCCAGTACAGATGCCAATTCTGCACTTACGGAAGAGAAGAATGTTATACTCAAACCTCGAATTATTGATCGATTGCGTAAGACCAGGCTATCTCGCTTTTTTGCAAATATAGAATACTTCTACAATTGGGTTCATTTGCCTGCTGGCTTACTTCAATACGCCAGGAATTTTGATCCCGATGTTATCCTGACGGTACCAGATAATATTCACACAAGCTTTGCCTTAAAGCTATCAAGAAAATTACAAGTACCACTAGCGGTAGACTATCAAGATCTTTTCCCGTTATCTCAATTCATCGCCTCTTATGCCGAACCTTGGTCTTTTACCCGAAAGTTTCTCTTAAAAAAGTTTCATGACCTTCACCAGAAAGCAGATCTCGTATTTTACACCAGCGAAGGAATGCAGCAATGGTTCGGTAAACACAAAAATGGTCACGTACTCTACCCGATTGGAGACTTTGATCGTCCGGCTATCACTAGTCAACCGGTGAAGTCAGTAAAAAAACCGATTACAATCGTATACGCAGGCAACTGTTACGGTGCTTATGGCCGCATGCTATTGGAGTTCGCCAGAGTAGTCAAAGACTCTTTAGAAATTAACCTTAAGATCTTTCCAGTAGGTAAAGGTTGGAGCGATGAAGATATTCAAGAGATGACGAATGCCGGCATCTACCAATCCTTTCTGCCGTTCGAAGCATTGAAAAAAGAATTTGAAAAAGCCGACGCTTTCCTGACGGTGATGAGTTTTGAAAAGCCGGAAGAACCCTTTGTGCGCACCAGTTTCACCACCAAGTGGCTGGACTACGCTCCTTACGGGAAACCGATCTTCGTTTGGGGGCCGGATTATTCCAGCGGCGCTATTTTTGCCAGTAAATACGATTGTGGTATTGTCGTCGACCGCAATAAAGCCAATGACCTGAGAACGGCTATCCTTGATCTCGCTGGTCAGCCGAAAACCTGGCTGGAATACGGCCGGAACGCCAAAAAAGCATCCGATACGGTATTGAATCCGGAAAATATCCACGGACTGCTGGTTCGGGAAATCCACAAATTGGCCCAACCCCAATAGGCCCGATCATGCCGGACTTGGTATCGGTCATTATCGTTAACTATAACACCTTTCAACTGACCTGCAATTGTATTCAATCGGTCATTGATAAGACCAAAGGCGTACCTTTTGAGATCATTCTGGTTGATAATGCTTCTACGGAATGTGACCCGGCGCAATTTAAGCAGCGGTCTCCCACAATCAAATTGATGCGGAGTACTGTAAATCTGGGTTTCGCCAAAGGCAACAACCTGGGGATTCGAGAAGCTTCGGGGAACTATATTTTATTACTGAATTCCGATACAGAGTTAATCAATGATGCTGTTTCCTTAGCTTATCAGAGGATGGTGCAAAGTCCGGAAATTGGGGTGCTTTCCGGTAAGCTCTTATATCCTGATGGGAGGGAGCAGCCCGTTGCCGGCCGTTTCCCCAGCATCAAAAAGGAATTGGCCTACTTATTGCGCCTCAAATATATCATTTCTGCAAACTCATGGCGGAAGATACATCTGGGCGATCTGATAGATTACAACCAGGAAGAGGAGGCTGATTGGGTTTGGGGCGCCTTCTTCATGTTTCGAAAAGCAGACCTCAAAAAATTCCCTAACCAAAAACTACATGATAGCTTTTTTATGTACATGGAAGATGTACAATGGTGCTATTACTTTAAAAAACGTCTTGGAAAAAAAATAGTCTACTACCCCATTCCCCAAGTCATTCACTACATAGGAGGGTCTGATAAGGAAAAAAATAAAGAAGAAAAATATCTACAGAGTATATTGCCGAATCAGTACAATTGGATGCTGGCTGAAAAAGGATGGCTATATACCAAAATATACTATGCACTTTACTATTTAGTACAGAAGCTGAACGGCAGAAACAATGAGCTAAGCCAGACAAAAGCATCTTTTCTATGGCGGCTGTTCATATCCGGTTCCAATGTCTAGCATTTCTGTCATTATTCCCACCTATAACCGAAAGCACTTGCTGGAAGCAACACTGAATTGCCTGCTTTCACAAACCCACCGGGCAAAAGAGATCATCGTAGTCGATGACCATTCAACCGACGGCACCCGAGAATGGCTGGAACGAACCTACGGTAATAAACTAATTATTCTCAGCACCCAAGGCAAAGGCCCCGGCGCCGCCCGCAATACCGGTCTGCAAGCAGCCACCGGCCAATACATCAAATTCTTTGACTCGGATGATCTGATGACCCGCAATATGCTGGAAGTGCAGCTACGCGAACTGGAAGAAAGCAAAAAGGGGTTCATCTACAGTCCCTACTGCTACGCTCGGGAACAAGAAGATGGAAGTTGGGAGCAAGCCGATCCAGCCATTCTAAACTACCATCCTTTCCCCAAAACCCGCAGCCTGACTGACTGGATGATCCGCGGGCTCTTCATCACCATTCCGGGGATGCTATTCCGGCGGGAATTACTGGATCGCGTCGGTCCCTGGCGCACGGACATCACCGCTTCGGAAGACTGGGACTACCTGTTCCGTATCAGCCTGGAAGAGCCCTACCCCGCCCACACCAATGAGTGCGCCTTTCTTTATCGTTTGCATGGGCAACAGACCACGGAGCAACACTTCACTGATGAGGAACGCGATTGGGAGAAATGGCATTTCCTAACGGAGTTTTATGAGCGGTATTTCAAAATTGACCAATCGTTCAGTACCTGGCAGCTAAAACTATTTGAAAATAAGCTATACCAGACGCTGCGCGTGTATCCATCCGATCATCCCTTTTTCGGTCCATTCCGACAACAATACGGAACGCTGAGTAATAAGATAGTGTGGCAATACTACCGGCTTGTTCAAAAGTTCGGCCGCATACGCACCGGCACCAACTGGCAGCCGGAACACGGTCCGCTGCGCTCCCAGGAGCAATTTGAGAAATACCTATCAATGATCGATCTATGCGAGTAGGGATTATCGGCGCTGGCATATCGGGCGTCTCTCTGGGCAGAATACTGCAGGACACAGGTCACGAGGTCGTGCTCTTCGAAGCGAAGTCCACTCCCGGCGGCCTGGTTCGCTGTACCCGGGAAGAAGGCAATCTCTTCCACCGGGTAGGCGGGCATGTTTTCAACGCCAAAAACCCGGAGGTATTCGACTGGTTCTGGAGGCATTTCGACCGGGAGCAAGAATTCATGCAAACCCGGCGCAAGGCCAAGATCTGGCTGAATGGGCAATACGTCGGTTATCCCATCGAAAATTATATCTACCAGTTGCCGCCCGACACCGTCCAGTCCATCCTAGATGATATTCTCACGCTAAACCAGCAACCGTACCGCGATCCCTTCAGCTACCCCCATTTCGAGGCTTTTCTCCGTGGCAACTTCGGCTCCATACTCTATGAACTCTACTTTAAACCCTACAACGAAAAGATCTGGCGGGCCGATTTAACTAAGGTCTCCCTGAAGTGGCTAGAAGGCAAACTACCCATGCCCAACTACCGGGAGATGCTGCTCAGTAATATCCTTCGGCAGGAGGAAGATAAGATGGTGCACAGCACTTTCTACTATCCCCGGGAAGGAGGCTCCCAGTTCATTATCAACCGGCTGGCAGAAGGCCTTGATATACGGACGAACACCCCCGTTCAAAAACTGCAAAGAGAAGCGAATCAATGGATCGTTAATGAAAATCACCGTGTAGACCGCATCGTCTACACCGGCGATATCCGCCGGTTGGCTACCTTACTGGACGACTCTTTCACTCATTGTCGAAGTGAATTGGAAAAGCTCAAAACGCTACCATCTAACGGGACTTCCAATATTTTGTGCTACACCGATGAAACGGACCTTTCCTGGCTTTACGTACCCAATCCCGACATCAAGGCTCACCGGATTATTTACACAGGTAATTTCAGTGTGCAGAACAACGCTCCGGGCAAAAGAAAAACCTGTACGGTGGAATTCTCCGGTCATATAGACCAGACGATAATGATTACGGAACTTAAAAAGCTGCCAGGTAATTTGAAGCCCATTGCTTTTAATTATGAGCCTAATTCCTATGTCATTCAGGAGGAAAAAACCCGGACGCAAGTGGCGACTGTGTCGGATTATTTGGCGCAACATCAGTGTTATTTGTTAGGGAGGTTTGCGGAGTGGGAGTATTATAATATGGATAAGGCTATAGAGGCTGGGATGAAGCTGTTCACCCAAGTATCCTGCTAGTATCGTCCTGAAAATGGTTGAACATATTGGTATCTTAATTGGAATAGCATCATTTGTTGGCATACAAATCTTTTAGCTATGCGGAAATGGGAAGCAAGAAGAGGATTTGATACTCTTTTTGATCATAAGTTTCACTATCATGAGAGAAAAGCATGACGAAATCACTGATTACAAAGTATCATAGCCAAGTAAGGAAATGGAATTCCGTGATAGTGAAGTATTTTTAATATAAAATGGTAGAAAATGTCAGTAACCGCACAGGAAAACACGTTGCTATTCTTACATATACCAAAGACCGCTGGAACCACTCTCCGAAAGATTCTACATCGGCAATATGATGAAAAAAAAATATTCACCATTAGTTACAAGCAATGGCCGACAAAAGCAAAGGAGGATTTAGCGTATTGCTTAAAAAATAATGAAAAGATAAATCTAATAAAAGGTCACATGCCTTACGGTTGGCATTTGGAGTTCGATATTCCCGATTTCCACTATTTAATTTTTTTGCGCGACCCCGTTGAGAGAGTTATTTCTCAGTATTTTTTTGAAAGAATTCCTGGTCGCCCATTGTACGATATAGCTTCAAAATTAAGTCTTAAGGAATTTGTACTAGAATCAAATGTCATAGAGGTAGATAATCTTCAAACGAGATATATCTCAGGAGATCTTTTCAGCCCTTATGGTCATTGTGATAGCGCCAACTTTGAAAAAGCAAAATCTATTCTAGAAAGTAAGGATACCTCGATTGGAATCACTGAAAGGTTTACAGATAGCATATTCTTCTGCAAACTTAAGTTCGAATGGCAACAACCAATCTTTTTTTCTAGTTCCAATCGGAATAAGAAGACGAAACCAAAGGATTTAACCACTTCTTACGAAGAAATAAAAGCTTTGATCGCTCAAAAGAATGAGTATGATCTTAAGTTATATGGAATAGCTAAGCAAAAATTTGAGGAACAAAAAAGGTCAATCAAAGGCTTCAACAGAAAACTAAAAGCATTTAAAAGAGCGAACTACTTATTCCAGAAGCTGCATCCTTTATATTCAAAATCGAAAATATTTGTCTTGAGGGATCTATTGAAAAGGGACATGACGAGCTATGTATAGACCGTAAGAAAAACAACTGAGATCTCAAAGTAACCATGATTCATAGTAGCCGATATATCTTCCGAATCCTAATCATATAATTTTAAAAAACCAGTCATTGATTTTGAATAAAAGTTTTTCACTTGTTTCTACTGTTTTCAATGAGGCCAAACGTTTAAACCAGACTATATGTGATATCGAATCCCAAACGCTATCCCCAACCGAAATCATCATCACCGACGCCGGCTCCACCGACGGCACCTATGAGCGCCTAATGCAGTGGCAGGAAGAATCCCCAATTCCTATCGTCATTCTCCAGGAGCCGGGCTGCAACGTAGCCGAAGGCCGCAACCAGGCCATTGCCGCCGCTACGCATAATCTTATTGCCAGCACCGATTTCGGCTGCCGGTTTCATCCCCGCTGGTTGGAATCTATTATAACGCCTTTTCAGGAAACGGACATAGAAGTTGTTGGCGGCGCTTTTTCCGTACGCGAAGAAGACATCCAGACGATGGCAGCCAAAGCGGATTACCTCCTGCAAGACGGCTATCCCGTGCATATGGACGATTATTTCTCAGTTTCTAGCCGCTCCATCGCCTACTACAAATACCTCTGGGAACGGATCGGCGGTTATCCGGAATGGCTGACCCTCGCCGCCGACGACACCATTTTCTGGAAGCAGGTAAAGAAATACGGCTTCCATTACCAATTTGTTACTGAACCATACGTCTATTGGGAACGCCACAAAACGCTCCGAGGCTTCGCCAAAGAAGCCTACCGCTACGGCCTGGGCGACGGCGAAAGCCGGATCAACTACCGCAACTTCTGGTCCAACCTGATCGAGACCAGCCTGCGCTACGGTTTGTTCCTTTTCCTGCTCCTGGTCCTGCTCACGCAAAACGCGCTCTTTCTGGCACCGGCCGTCCCCGGCCTGCTGGGCCTACGCTCCTATCGCAACGCCTTCCGCCGCTGGCTCGCGCACCGTTCGGACAAATACGACCTGTCCGTCTTTTTCTACAGCCTTTACCTGATCGAGGCGAGTCGGATACAGTATCTGAAAGGCTATATCACCGGCCTGACGACTAAAACAGCAGAAAAGCTCCAGGGAAGAACCAAACTACATGCCAAACTCAATCGCTAAATACATGAAAGTCTTCCAGTATATTTTCTTTGTGTATTTGTGTCTTTGTGCCTTCGTGGCCTAACTGTTCAGTAGTGGAAGGCCAACAAATCATCCTCTACGAATCCAGCTCCTTCGGCGGCTGCTACGAATACGTCCTGCAGTTACACCGGCACTACCAGACCGCGCCCCAGGTAACCAGCTGCCTGCTGCTTATTCCCCGGAACAGCGATTACCGGGAAGTCGGCGTAAAGGCCGTACTACTTCCGGACCGGGTGCAAGGCCCCAAACTGATGCGGCGCCTGAACTTTTTGTTGCGCAACTTTCTCAATCCGTTCCTATTGTTGGTTTTTTTGCTGCGTACGCAAAAAAGCTTTGTCCTCTTCAATGATTTCGAACAATTCTCAGCCCCCTTCTGGGTGCCGCTCTTTCGGTTCTTTCTACGAAAGAAACACCAATTCGGGATTTTTCTGCATGATCCGGACCGGGATGATTATCCACCGCATCCGTGGTGGGCTCGATATTCCATGCACAAACTTATGTCTTTACAAGATTTGGCGCTATACCACGAATATATACCGGCCAAGCCCTATTATGCTCCCAGGCCAGGATTAACCTACCTAAGCGTACCCCACGGCATTTACGAGCTGGGTGATTTTGACGAAGACTTTTTCCACAAACTGGAAGCTTTAAAAAAGAATGGCAGAATACTCATCAGTATTCCCGGCAACATCCGGCCGGAAAAGAATTACGAATATCTGATCCGCGCGTTGACTCGGTTTACCGAATGCGTACTGGTCATCGCCGGTAAGCCGTCCACATCGGGCATAAGTCTTGACCAATATAAACATCTTGCAGACGAACTAAAGGTCAATGCTCGAACGGTATGGATTGAAAAATATCTGGCGGCAGGAGAGATGGCAGCCTTAATCCAGGCCTCGGATCTCATCTCCCTCTATTATTCAGCTTCTTTTACCTCCCAAAGCGGCATTCTTCATTTAGTTGCTCCCTTCCGGAAACCAGTCATAACGGGAAAGGTCGCAAGCAGCCTGTCTCAAATTGTAGAGAAATATGGTCTCGGTACGGTTTGCCGGCCGGATGATCAATTGGCATTGGAAGAAGCGCTGGAAAGGGCGCTGTCCAGGCCTGCCCAGGAGTGGAAAGCTGGTTGGGACCAATACCTGCATTACGCGCGGTGGGATCTCCAGGTTCAAAAAGTCATCCAAACGCTGCATGAAGACTGAGAAGACGGGTATTCCTATTGTACTTATTCACCGGGGAAATAGCTGGTACCTACCGTATACTATTTACCAGTTGAGGAAAACTAATCCAGATTCTACAATCTATTTAGTTGGGGATCGGCATACGCGTCATTTTCAAATCTGGACACAACCTGTTAATATCAATCGCTTTTTCAAACAAGCTGAGAAATTTGCAGGTATTTACCGGCATTTTAGCACTATAGGACATAGTTTTGAATTGTTCTGTATCCAGCGCTGGTTCATCCTGCTGGAATTTATGCAAAGTCAAAAACTAGCGGCGTGTGTATATCTTGACTCCGACATTCTCGTGTATTCAGATTTAACTAAATGTGCCAACGCTTTCCAGGAATGGGGTATGACAATGCCGCTTTCCAGCGCACATACAAATTTCATTCATTCCAGGGAAAGTCTGGAAAAATTATGTCAAACTATCATCGACCATTATTCTTCTCTACAAGGTGTTATCAACCTTGAAAAGCGGTTTAAGCAGTACCTGGAAGTATCTCCTGGTGGAGGGATATCCGACATGACTTTTTTCCGGGATTTTATTCAGGAACATCCAGAATAGATACTGGATATTTCAAAAATTATCAAAAATTCTACTTTTGATGTAACTATAGATTACACGAAGGAATATCGTTCGAAAAATGGGATTAAGGAAATTGTTTTCGAACAAAAGAAACCTTTCGCTTTTCACATTGAAAAGAAACACCAAATTCGATTCCATACCTTACATTTTCAGGGTGGTAAAAGTAAAAGCATTCTAACTTCTTATTTTAAATATTGGACTCCGGAGTTTTATCTTTCCAGGCCATTTTTCTCTGGGACACTTTACTTCCAGAAGTTCTGTAAAAAGTTTGACTCCCTGTTCCGTCGATGAATATACTCCTCTCCCACGCCGGCAAACAACACGCCTATTATCTAGCCAAGGCTTTGCACCAACTTGGTCGACTGAAGCGGTTCTATACAAGTTCTTATATCCAAGACCAACGTATACAAAACTTGCTGCTAAAAACCGGAAACACCTTCTGGACCCGTCGATTTGAACCAGGATTACATGGTAACAAGATAAAACCCAATTGGCGATTTGAATTTAAAGAAATAGTTCTTCGTAGCCTATTCGGCAACACAGAATCCGTACAAAGGCAAGTCTACCAAAGGGATGTTCAATTTGATCGCTATGTAGCCCGGCAGGTAGAAAAACTAAAAGGGAACCATGTCTTCTGGGGCTTTCAAGGCAGTTGTCTACATAGTATGCGGACGGCTATCACTAAAAGATGGAAGGCCATTTACGAAATGCCTTCGATTCATCCTTCAGAGATTAAGGAACTCCTTCTCGAAGAAAAGAAACTTCATCCCGAATGGGCAAATACTATTTTCACCACCTCCTATCCTTCCGGCTACGAAGATAGGCTTTTTGAAGAACTTCACACCGCTTCCCATATCGTTACGGCTTGTTCCTACGCTAAAAAAGTATTGAAAAAACGAGGGATTACCGCTCCCATTCATGTCTTACCACTGGGCGTAAAGACAGAAGCTATTCTACCGAAAGAAGAAAACAGCTATTCACCAGAATACCCTCTAAAGCTACTATTTGTCGGCCGCCTTTCTCAAACCAAGGGTATTAAATACCTACTGGAGGCCATGAAAAATATCGGCCCTGATCAGCGTATTGAACTCCATTTACTGGGACACTTACAGGGGAACGGCGAAAACCTGAAACCTTATAAAGGGCTTTATCATTATCATGCGCCTATCAGTCAGCAAGAATTATTCAAGAAATATCGAGAATTTGATGTTCTTGTACTGCCGACTCTGTTTGAAGGCTTTGGGTTTGTCATCATTGAAGCTATGGCGGCTGGCCTGCCAGTTATTACCACGCCTAATTCAATGGGACCAGATATCATCCGGGAAGGAGAGAATGGTTTTGTGATTCCGATTAGAGATGTAGCAGCATTGGAAAAAGCCATCTGGCAATTGCGGGATTTGGATGGGACAGAATTTGCCGAAATGTCCAGACAAGCACGCAGAGCAGCAGAAAGCTACTCCTGGGAGCAGCATAAAATTGAAGTACAAAAGTTAATCGATTCTTTATAGTGTCCATCTAAGGGGCCGGCAAAGAATAACTTCCTCATTGTCTTATCAACCAGTCAAACCTTCAATCGTCTTTGCAAAACACATTTACCGAATTCGGCAAACCTATCTTCATCCTTTCCCATCCCCGCTCGGGCACCCATCTGACGATCGACCTGATCCGCAAACAGTTTCCGGAGACCAACGGCTGGAAATATCCCTGGGAATCACTAGGAAATCTCTATTTGTCTATAGAGGGATTCCTCGCTAAAAACCCATCCCGGCGACTAACTGAAGAGAAGGCAATGACTATCCTTCGCCGCTGTGAGCGTCCCATTGTCAAATCACATGTATATTCCTACAGTACATTAAAAAGACAGTTCCCTGCCTGGATGGAGTGGCTGGAAGCGGAAGCAGATATATTTTATGTCTACCGCGATGTGCGCAGCGTGATGCCTTCCAATCATATTTACATGCAATCTTTTTACCCCCCGGCCCGAACAGATATTTCCGCTTTTATCCGGCAACCCTTCGCCACTGGCCCCAATCGCATCCGCTACTGGGCGGACGAAGTAAACGAGTGGGCCGCCAAACCTGGTGTAACCGTCCTGCAATTTGAACAGGTGGTCAAGAAAACGGAAAAAGCACTCAAGAAGATCGCCGGGGCAACAGGTATGGCTCCAGCCTTCAGGGAACCGCTGCTCCCCCGAAAAGTCGAAAACCGCTGGCAAAGCCGGTTGATTCGCTTCACCAGTATCCGGCCGGAGACAACGGCTATTGTCAGCTATTACAATGGGCAGCGACCGGGTAAATGGCAGGAAGTCTTTTCACCGGAGGACCTGGCCTTCATTGAAGAAGAAGCGGGAGATACAATGCGTAAACTTGGATATTTGTAGCCTCAGAACTAGTGCCTTGGGCGCTAGTTTTGACTATTCCTTCTTAGCCAAGATGTTCGATGTTACTTTTCTAAACAATTATTAACACTATAAATTCACAAACCAATAGACTCCTTCGTACCCTATATCTTCACTTTCAATTGCCTGATCCTCTTTTTGGGTTTTCAAAAGGGGCTGGCGGAGGGCGGCATCAAGCAGCACCTCAGCTATATGTTTGTGCTGTTTGTTTATGGCATCTATCTTTTCCTAACGCCCTACTACTTCTTTTCCGTAGGGCGAACCGAGGTGATCGAAACCCCAATTGCCGATTATTACGACGAAGGTTTTCTGTTAAACGGCTTGGCTGTCGTCTGTTTTATTCTGGGCTACTTTTTAGTGGATAACCAAAGAAAGCAGCAATTATCGGCGCCGAAGTACTACATTCCAAATGCACACCGGCGTATTCTGCTGCTATTTGGATTGTGCTTTGGTATAGTGCTAATCAACATTGCCCTGGGCGGCCGCAATGTAATCAATATCCTTCTGGGTGATAGAGCCCTCGGCTTAGGCGCCCGCGGCGCCAGCTACTACCTGATGAATTTTGTAAACGGCCTGATCTCGGTTATTGCCATTGCCGCCCTATACCGACTGCCGCGTGTTCCTCTCCTGGCCATCATCGGGTCTTCTTTCTTCATATTCAGCTTACTGGGTTTTCGATTCCGTATTCTGCTTTCCCTTTTTGGCCTCTTGATAGCTTTTTTATACATCAAACGGCTAAGCTCCCGTCAGCTTTTCATTATCTTATCCGGCGGAATGGTCAGTCTCTACGCCATCTTATTCTTCACCTATAACCGGGAAGCCTTGTTCCTGCGCCAGGGGGAAATAGTATTAAACCCTGCCGAGTTCGAATACGAAGCCATCTTTGAACAAACCCGCGGCAACCTGGCCGATATGGCCGTCATCCGGGGCTTCGATATCAAGGGACTGGAGCACGATTACGGAGCTACTACGCTATTGTATCCCTTTATCCGCCTCATCCCCCGCTCCATTCTGCCTAACAAAGACGATTATTATCCTCCCCCTCAATTAGCCACCACCCACAAAGCTTATGATCCCTGGTGGGGTAAATATTCCGGAGAGGCCACTACTAATATCGGCGCTCTGTACATTGCCGGCGGCTGGTTCGGCGTCGCCCTGGGAAATATTTTAATGGGGCTGATACTCAAGTATTTTAACAACAGCATCCGCTTCCGCTCACCGCTGAGCGTGGCGCGGAATATTGTGGTTACCATCAGCCTGTTTCAGTGGATTACCAGAGGATATTTCCCTCAGTATGTAGATACCTTTGCCTTTATGATGATTCCCATTCTGGTATTGAATTACTGGAAAAAGCCCCTAAAAAAAAGACAGAGCTACGTGCGTGAAGTGGTGAGTCAGGAAGACGCCTGAGGAGTTCTTTTCTCTGCCCAGCTCATCCCAATAAAATGAAAATCATCAACCTCGTCGACAATGCCGAGCGCGTCAATTTCGGGATCTGGAATGCGGCGATGGCTACGGCTCCCCAGCTACGGGCGCGCTACGGCGTAGAGTCAGAGATGTGGCATCCGCCGCTGCAGGGCGATGATATGGCAGCATGCAATGGATACGAGCGGCGGATATTGGCGCCGGTTTCCCGCTCCGGCTTCCGGGCCACCTTACGTCAGGCGCAGCTTTCACCCAAGGAGACCATCATCGTCACCCACGGCTGCTGGCGCTTCCCCACGCGCTGGGGGGGCTGGTTCCGCCGGCAGGGGTTCCGCTGGGTGTACGTACCCCACGGCATGCTGGAGCCCTGGAGCCGGCAGCAAAAGGCGCTTAAAAAGAGGATTTATTTTCCCTTATTCGAAAGGCCCTGCGCCCGGCAGGCCGATGTGATCCGGGCAGTAGGCGGGCCGGAAAAAGCGAATCTTGACCAATTATTTAACAACCACTCCCACCGGGTGCTCATCCCCAACGGGGTAGACCGCCTGCCGGTTTCCATCCTGAAGGAGAAACCAAGCGATCAGCACACCTTCCTCTTCCTCTCCCGCCTGCACTACAAAAAAGGCATCCTCCCCCTTCTCCGCGGCTGGCTGGCCTCTGCGCTCAACAACCGGCCCGGCTACGTGCTGAAAATCGCCGGTCCGGATCAGGGGGAAGGGGCAGCTCTACGGGAATTGCTCACCAAGACCGATAATGTCCAATACCTCGGAGCGGTCTATGGTGCGGAAAAGGAAGCACTGTTGCGGGAGAGTCACTACTTCGTACTCCCCTCTTTCAGCGAAGGCTTTCCCACTTCCGTCCTGGAAGCCGCCAACTACGGCCTGATCCCGCTGATCAGCGAGGGCTGCAATTTCCCCGAGCTGCTCGAACGCAACCTGGCCCTGCGCCTGGAGCCGGATCCCATACAGATCCGGGGAGCGCTGGAGGGCGTACTCGCGATGGACGCCGGGGCATTGGAAAGGTTAAGAAAAGAAGTTAAAGCCTTTGTGGACAGCCATTACGATCTGGAGATTATTGCCGAGATGCAGTATGAGTTGTATCGGGGCTTGCTTTAGTGGGCCTCGGCAACCCTCACGCTTACAAAGTGAAATCCACCACCATGAAAATCGCCATTATCTTCCACCGTTTCGGTCCCTACCACGTCGCCCGTATTCGGGGGCTGGCGCGGTACGCAGAAACGCACGCCATTGAATTGTCGGCTTCCACCAGTGAATATGACTGGGAAGCGGTGGAGTGGGCGGAGCATATCCCCCGCTATACGCTCTTTCGGGAGACCGACAGCCGGGAAGCTACTAACCGGGGGCTGCAGGAACGGATCTACGGGACCCTGGACGAGATCGGCCCGGAGGCCGTGCTGATCAACGGCTGGAGCGATCGCGCCGCGCTGTGGGCCATACGCTGGTGCCGCGAACGGGGCGTACCGGCCATTGCCATGTCGGAATCCACGCAGCACGATCACCGGCGGGTGGGGTGGAAGGAATGGTTTAAGAAACGGATCGTCGGCCTGTTCTCCGGCGGTTTCGTGGGGGGGCGACTTCATCAGGCCTACCTGGAAGACTTCGGCCTGCCGGCCGGCCGTATCGCGCAGGGGTACGATGTGATCGACAACGATTATTTTACAGCGGGAGCGGAGCGGGCACATGCTGATGAGGCAGCCCTGCGTGCCCAGTACGGCCTGCCGGAAAACTACTTCCTCGCCTCCAACCGCTTTATCCCGAAAAAAAACCT
Organism: uncultured Saprospiraceae bacterium; assembly: GCA_964632995.1. Classification (GTDB taxonomy): domain Bacteria; phylum Bacteroidota; class Bacteroidia; order Chitinophagales; family Saprospiraceae; genus CAZWDL01. The sequence goes on along the minus strand of CAZWDL010000039.1, from coordinate 17,733 downwards.
CTTCCGCCTCATCGATGCTTTTGATACTTACGCCGCCGCCGTCGAGTCGCCCTTTCATCTGGTGCTGCTGGGCGACGGCCCCCTGCGCGCGGAACTGGAGGCGCGGATAGAACAGTCGCCTAACAAAGAACTCATCCACCTGCCGGGCTTTCGCCAGATCGGGGACTTGCCCGCTTATTACGGGCTGGCGCGCGCCTTTGTACACGCCAGCACCTCCGAGCAGTGGGGCCTGGTGGTCAACGAGGCGCTGGCCGCCGGACTGCCGGTGCTGGTATCCGAGCGCTGCGGCTGCGCGCCGGAGCTGGTCCGTCCGGGAGAGAACGGCTATACCTTTGATCCTCATCAACCGGAGCAGCTGGCGGCCTATATGAAAGAACTGACGGAGGATGCGGATAAGCGCGCTCGTTTCGCCCGCCGAAGCACCGAGATCATCCGGAATTTTACGCCGGACACTTTCGGGCGTAATGCGGCCGGACTGGCGCAATCTCTGACGGAGGCAGAACAGCCAAGCGGTATTACTTTGCTCGACCGCCTGGTGCTGGCGGCGGTTATGCAATTATACAACTGACCGTGGATTCGGCTATCGGCCGTTCAGGATGGCCGGAAACGGCCACCGATCATAGTACATTGATATGTAATGATCGATTATGATTAAAAAGCTGGTGCCTCAATTATCATAATCAACGCTAAAGGATCAGTGTACCATTAGTCTGGCCAACACCTAAAAGCCCAATGAAGAAAAGACAACTTATTTCATCCCGAGCTAACGTTAACCCAGGAAACTGACCCACTTGCAGACCGATCTATCCGCTTTCAACAACGATCATTACCATCCCGGCGCTTCCCGCCTGAAGATCGGCTTTTGGTATCTGGTGAACGCTCTTTTCTTCCTCAACCCCCTGAATCCCTTCTCGGGGCTGAAGGTAACCCTGCTGCGCTGGTTCGGCGCCCGGATCGGACGGGGCGTTCTCATCAAGCCGGGTGTCAATATCAAATACCCCTGGTTCCTGACGGTAGGCGATCACTGCTGGATCGGTGAGCGCGTCTGGATTGACAATCTCGTGCCGGTCGTCCTCGGCAATCATGTCTGTCTTTCCCAGGGCGCCATGCTGCTGACCGGTAACCACGACTACAAAAAACCTTCTTTTGATCTGATCACCGGTGAGATCCATCTGGAGGACGGCGTTTGGATCGGGGCGCGGGCAACTGTCTGTCCGGGCGTAACGGCGCATTCCCACGCTGTGCTGGCGGTGGGCGCCGTGGCGACCAAACACCTGGAGGCTTATGGGGTTTATCAGGGCCTACCGGCGGAAATCAGGCGTCGGCGAGCAATCGAATAGAAAAAATAATTGCATTCTTCATACGCTCATGGTAAAATCTGTACCGCAGAGCCCTTATCGCTATATTTCCTCATCGCTACTGATCACTGATCATACATGGTATGCCCCTTTTTATACTGTATTTTTTTTCTGCCGGGCCGGCGGCATGCCATAGAGCGTATACGCGGCGATAATATTATCCCCTTCGAGTATTCCCCCGCTGCTTTGAATCACACCCATAAGCTCCGTGCAATCCGAAATACCACCATCATTTTTTTATCAGTAAGGGGCCGGAGAAGAATAAGTTTCTCGTTTCAGGCTAGAGATTTTGTCGCTGGACAAGGCGCGAAGAACGCGCATAGCCTAGCTACGTAAGTGATGATTAACGCAGTACAGCGGCAAAAGATCAGCATCAAATGGGGAAGTTATTCTTCGCCGGGCCCTAAGGTAACAAGTAATCTGCGGCAGTAATTTTTCCTGGGCAGGTTGCCCTCTCCGTTGCAGCCGGCCTCGAGTGGTTTTGCCATTCTTTCTGACAACTCTGGAGGTTTGTATTACAGCGGAATTATTGCGATTGTCATGAAAAGTCAGTCATTGCCATAAATGATCTTTGGCTAATTTTGACCGTGGGTGACTTTGGGGTTGTAATCCTGTGGCTTCTTTCAAAGAGAAAATTATAGGATGAATCCATTGGTATATATTCTTATTCCGGTTTATAACGAGCCGGCGGAATCTCTCGACGTTCTGTTGCAGGAGGTGCACAGCACCGGTCACGAAATCGTACTAATCGACGACGGTTCCAGGACTGATTACCGGCCGCTTATCAGGAACATTCCCCTGCACTATCTGCGGCACCTTTATAATTTGGGACAAGGTGCAGCATTACAAACCGGCATGGAGTATGCACGCCGGAAGGGTGTGGCATACGTCGTTCATTTCGACGGCGACGGTCAGCACCGGGTGGCGGATATTTCCCGCTTGCTTCATCCCCTGTTCATGGGCGAGGCAGATCTTACATTGGGTTCTCGATTCCTGAGTCCGGAAGGCAGCACCCAGGTGCCGAAAATTCGCCGGCTATGGTTAAAGGCGGCAGCCGTTTTTAACGGTCTGCTCACCGGAATTTGGTTAAGCGACGCTCATTGCGGGCTCCGGGCGCTGAATGCGCAGGCGCTGGACGCCCTACAGCTGCAGGAAAATCGAATGGCGCATGCGACCGAACTCCTATGGCAAATCAAGGCAGCGGAATTACGTTGGCGGGAAATTCCGGTAATAATTCAGTATTCTGAGGGCGGACGCCGGCAATCGTTGTGGCAGGCTGTACCGCTAGCTGTTCGCCTGGTAGGCCGGTACTTATTTCCATGATATTTCTTTCGAAAGCCGCCACACCCGGACGAAAGTCGGCCCTTTTTCAATAATATGCTTGCTCCGATACAACTTATTTTGCTGCTGGTCCTGCTCAGCCTGGTATACGGTTATATCAGGCTGTTCCGATACCGCTGGTGGGGTGTGGCGATGGTTGTCCTTTGGTTTTCAGCGGGCTGCCTGGCCGTTCTGTTCCCGGAATACACCAACCGGCTGGCCAATCTACTGGGAGTAGGTCGTGGCGCCGACTTGTTGCTCTATATGGCTGTTGTTACTTTCGTGGCCGTGAGCGGTGTCCTATTCTCTCGCCTGCGTAAGATAGAAGAAAGACAGACGGAGATTTTGCGCCTGCTGGCGCTACAGACAGCAAAGGCTCCGGAAGAAGACGAGGAAGAATGACCATAGATATTAAGAAAACCGGGATAGCAATGGCCTGGATCCTGAGTCTGGCGGCTATTCTTCCCTTTGTAGTCCTCTTTAACTTCAACCATCCCTTGGGCGTCCACGAATGGGACTGGATTACGAACTGGGGCGGAAGGTGGGCAGGAGAAAGTTTTTGGGCACAGCAACGTCACTGGTACCTGACTACCATGGGACGATACAGCAGTACGGCGCTGATGAGCTTGACGGATGAATGGTATACGCTCGGCCGTTTTCAAGCGCTTTTTGCTCTATTCTATCTCCTTTGGGGATATGGCCTTTATCTACTACTCCGAACGACACTTAGGTTATCCCTAAAATCGACCATCACGATTCTTCTGGGGCTGCTCCTTGCTTATCTCCATCAGCTTAGCGGTCCTTACGATACCATCTACCGGTATACCAGCGTGCTGACCTACCAGACCGGTTTACTGGCCCTTTTCATCTGGTTAGCGGCCTTATACCGGGCTTTCACTACTCGTACTTCGCTCATTTTCCAGTGGCTTGTATTACCCCTGCTGGCTATATTTGCGGTTGGCACCAACGAGATTACACTGGTGACTATAAATCTGGTTTGGGGTACGGTCTTGTTAGTAAGCCGTCCGCCAAACATTCCATTATGGTTTTGGATACTCGGATTTATCATAATCGGTGCCAGTCTGACAGCCGTTTTGGCTCCCGGAAATTACCAGCGAATGGAAGCCTACCAAAATACTGTCGAGCCGGGAGGTATCTTTCTGCTCACCGCAGAGGTGACAGCCTTTCTTTGGACCGACTGGATACTGGACGGCCTGTGGCTGCCCCTGACGCTTTTGTGGCTACCCTTTGCCTGGCGACTGGCGGATAATGGGTACCGGCTTTTTCATCATCCCGCGGCCTGGCTAGGTTTTATAGTCTTGCTGATTCCTATCGCCCTTTTTCCGCTCTTATGGGGAACGCGGGGAGCCAGCCTCCCGGAGCGCATCGTTGATATGCTGTACCTGACGGTGTTGCTGGGCTGGCTGGGAGCATGCGTGGCCCTCTGCCGACAGTGGCGGGGCAAATGGCCAAACTACGCGCCGGTGCTAAAGCCGCCGCTGATCGTTTTGATCTCCTTATGGGCCTTCGGACAGGTTTTCTTCCAGGGCCTACAGATCGACCGCACGACCGGTAAAAAGAAAAGTGCATGGGATTTAGTAGAAGTAGACGCCAATATAGGTCGGGCCTGGAAAGTCTTACTCTCGGGAAAGGCCCAAAAGTACGACCAGGAAATGCAACGGCAATACGCGGTGCTGGAGCAGTGTAAAGTACCCATCTGCCAAGTTCCTCCACCATCCGATCCGCCGGCATTTCTCTACGAAAGCCTGTCCGACCGTAGAACCAAAACGGGCGACCCCTTTATGGGCAAATACTTTGCACCAACAATTAAGAAGGTGGTGTACCAACAACCAGCTGCAAAACGACAGAAATGAAACTATCTCTAATCACCCCCACCTACAACAGCGCCGCCACCCTGCGCGACACCATCGACAGTGTCCTTTCGCAGTCGTACGCCGAGGTGGAATACCTGATCATCGACGGGGCCTCCGGGGATGCCACGCTGGACATTGCCACCTCCTACGGTTCCGCCATTCATCGCATCATCTCGGAGCCCGACCGGGGCACCTACGATGCGATGAACAAGGGAATCGCCCTGGCCGGCGGCGAAGTGGTGGGCATTATCAACTCCGATGACTTCTACGCTCACGAAGGCGTGCTGCAGCGCGTGATGGACATTTTCGAGCAGCACGACGTCGATTCCGTATACGGCGATTTGCAGTACGTGCGGGCCGACAATCCGGAAAAGGTGGTCCGGCACTGGCGCTCCGGCGGCTACCAGCTGCACAAATTCCTGCACGGCTGGATGCCGCCGCATCCCACCTTCTTTGTTCGTCGCGCCTGTTACGAACGCTACGGTTCCTTTAATATGGACTTCCGCAGCTCTGCCGACTACGAGCTGATGCTGCGCCTGCTCTACAAGCACCGCATCAGCACGGCCTATCTGCCGGAGGTGCTCGTCCGCATGCGTACGGGGGGGCAAAGCAACGCTTCCTTCCGCCACCGCTGGCATGCCAACCGGGAAGACCGCCTCGCCTGGAAGCGGAACGGATTGCGGCCGCTGCCCCATACCACCTGGATAAAACCGATCAGGAAAATCGGGCAGTACTTATGGTGGGTGTGATTGATGGGGTTATGGTAGTAGATTCGCCAACGTGGGGGTTGCTGGCGCTACGCGCGGTCCCGCTCGAAAAGAGCGGGATCGGGGTGCTGCTGCACCCCTCTTGTGGGGGCTCCCTCGCTGAGGGGAGGGCTACCCGCCGGACTTCCCCGGCCGGCCAACCCCTCAGCGAGGCGACAGCCGAGCCCCCACACTAGATATTAACCTCACACTAACGAAAAAATTCCCAATTCAACTTCCTTTCCATGCATAAGAAAAAAGCACTAATAACCGGAATTACCGGCCAGGACGGCGCCTATCTCGGCGAGCTGTTGCTGGAAAAAGGCTACGAAGTGCACGGCATCAAACGCCGCGCTTCCTTGTTCAATACCTCCCGTATCGATCACCTGTACCAGGATCCGCACGAGGAGGACCTGCGCTTCATCCTGCACTACGGCGATCTGACGGACAGCACCAACCTGATCCGCATCATTCAGGAGGTGCAGCCCGACGAGATTTACAACCTGGGCGCCATGTCGCACGTGCAGGTGAGCTTCGACTCGCCGGAGTACACCGCCAATGCCGACGGGGTGGGTACGCTGCGCCTCCTGGAAGCCATCCGCATCCTGGGCCTGGAAGAAAAAACCAAATTCTACCAGGCTTCCACCTCCGAGCTGTACGGGCTGGTGCAGGAGGTGCCGCAGAGCGAGAAAACGCCCTTCTACCCCCGCTCGCCCTACGCCGCCGCTAAGCTCTACGCCTACTGGATCACCGTCAACTACCGCGAGGCCTATAACATGTTTGCCTGCAACGGCATCCTCTTCAACCACGAGAGCCCCCTGCGGGGCGAGACCTTCGTGACGCGCAAGATCACCCGCGCGGTGGCCAAGATCGCCCTGGGCCTGCAGGACAAACTCTACCTCGGCAACCTCGATGCCCGCCGCGACTGGGGCCATGCCCGCGATTATGTAGAGGCTATGTGGCTGATGCTACAGCAGGAAAAACCCGAAGATTTTGTCATCGCCACCGGCGTAACCACCAGCGTACGGCAGATGGCCCAGCAGGCCTTCCGCGAGGTGGGAGTGGAACTGGAATTTCACGGCAAAGGCAAAGAAGAGATTGGTATTGTGGCGGATATCGATTCCGCAAAATTGCCCGGCAATCCGGAGCCCCACCTCAGTACCGGCGTGGAGGTCCTGGCCATCGACCCCCGCTATTTCCGCCCTACGGAAGTAGACCTGCTCATCGGCGACCCCGCCAAGGCTAAGACGCAGCTGGGCTGGCAGCCAAAATACGACTTCCCTGCGCTCGTCAGCGAAATGGTGCAGGCAGACCTGGAGCTGTTCCGGCGTGACCAGTATTTGAAGGATGCTGGCTTTGAGGTTAAGAATGAGTTTGAGTAGGAATTTAGGGTTTGGGGTTTAGGTTTTAGGTTTTGGGTACATGAAATCTGTTGTCTGGCATCTGGCGTCTTTTTTCACGCAGAGGCGCGGAGGGCGCAGAGATGATTTTACGAATTACTCAGATCCTCGGGAATCCTCATTCTGAAATATTTGTGTAATTTGTGGCAAAGCAAAAGATACCTCCGCTGCAGAGCGACCCTAATAGTGCCAGATTTTTTATGATCTAAATGAAAAGCGTTCGGTGATATAGCTATTTGAAACCCCAAACATCGATATTTCGTTATTTTAGCCAAAAAGAGCTTACGAATATGAAAACCATAAACCTGGAAATTCCGGATACCCTCGAAATACGAGATGCAAAAATAATCTTTGCAGGAGAGCTATATGAAAGAGGGATTCTAAGCCTTGGAAAAGCTGCCAAGATAGCTGATCTCAGTAAAAGAGCTTTCATTGAAATCATTGGGAAATACGGTTTCTCCATTTTTAGTCAATCGGAAGAGGACCTGAGAGAAGATATCAAAAATGCCTGAAATTGTAATTTCGGAAGACATCCTTAATCGCATTCAAGGAGAGGACTTCAGAATATCTCAAAACCTTATAGATCTGATTCTCAAAGAAATCAAATAACCTCCCTTTAGTTTTACTCGAAAAGTCGGGGTGAACAATCCCGAATCCTGACAAATCAGTGTACTCCGTATGAATCCAACCGATAAAATCTACATAGCCGGCCACCGCGGCATGGTAGGCTCCGCCCTCCTCCGCAAGCTGAAGGCTGAAGGCTATGATAACTTCGTCACCCGCACTTCCCGGCAGCTCGACCTGCGCAGCCAGGCGGAGGTACAAGAGTTCTTCCGGAGGGAGCAGCCCGATTATGTATTCCTCGCTGCGGCCAAGGTAGGCGGCATCATGGCCAACAACACCTACCGGGGAGAATTCCTCTATGACAACCTGATGATCCAGAACAACGTCATCCATGCCGCCAAGGAGTATGGCGTCAAAAAGCTCCTCTTCCTGGGCTCCTCCTGTATCTACCCCAAGCTGGCGCCGCAGCCGCTGAAAGAAGACTACCTCCTCACCGGCGAGCTGGAGCCCACCAATGAACCCTACGCCATCGCCAAGATCGCCGGCATCAAGCTCTGCGACGCCTACCGAGCCCAGTACGGCTGCCATTTCATTTCCGTCATGCCCACCAACCTCTACGGCCCCAACGACAATTACGACCTCGAGACCTCCCATGTACTGCCCGCCCTGATCCGCAAGTTTCACGAAGCGCAGCGCGACGGCCACGAGCAGGTCGTCCTCTGGGGTACCGGCCGGCCCCGCCGCGAGTTCCTCCACGTCGATGACCTGGCCGACGCCTCCCTCTACCTCATGGAACACTACAACGAGCCCGGCCTGGTCAATATCGGCACCGGCGAGGATCTGCCCATCGTCGACCTGGCCCACCTCATCGCCCGCATCACCGGCTTCGAAGGTAATATCGATCACGATCTCTCCAAACCCGACGGCACCCCCCGCAAACTCCTCGACGTCACCAAACTCCACGGCCTCGGCTGGCGCCATCAGATTGGACTGGAAGAGGGAATTAGAAAGGTTTATGAGGGACTGGAGGGCGAGGAGTGGTATTGAGGAGAAATAAGAAATAGAAAAGACAAGCCTCGTGGAATGATCGCTTTGCAAATTCCACGAGACTTACCTGTCCTGAACGACGTAGGGCAGCGGAAAGCGAAAAATAACCCAAAACAAAAAAGCAAATATTACTCCTTCAAACAAGCTCACAACAAAACATTTAATGCCTGAACCGGGAGATTTGAACTGATAAATTCTATTCAAAATATCGAAAAATAACTCATAAAAGAAAGCCTCTTTCTGTCTGAAGTAAAAAAGTAAAGATAGCACTGTTTTTCACCGAAAACCTCATCCGGCAAAACGACTCCAACGACTACAATTTTCTGAAAATCAGCATATAGCAACTCATCTCCCACCTCATTGTCAAAAAAAAACGATGCGTATTTTAACAGGATGCTTCTGAGGAAAAAAAATATATTTCCTATATTGTGGCATTGAGGACAAGACGACCACAACACCACTCCCCATGGAAAACCTAATTCTCGGCGCCTTGACAGCGTTCTTTCTGACTTATTTAGCTATCCCATCAGTTATACACATTGCGCTCAAAAAAAATCTTTGCGATCAGCCCGGCGGGCGCCGGTCGCATAGCGTCCCTACGCCTTCGCTGGGAGGCGTCGCCATTTATACCGGTCTTTTCTTTTCCATGATTCTCTGGACGCCCTTTGCCAGCTTTGCCAATCTGCAGTATATCCTCTGTGCTTTCATCATCATTTTTCTGGTCGGCCTCAAGGATGACCTCACGAACATGTCGGCCAATAAAAAACTGATCCTGCAGCTGGTCGCCATCGGCATTCTGGTCGTCAAATCGGATATCCGGCTGGAAGGGTTTTACGGTTTTTTCGGCTGGGAGACGCCGCTCCCCTACCTGGCCTCGGTCCTCTTTTCCATGTTCACCCTGCTGGTCATCATCAACTCCTTCAACCTGATCGACGGTATCAACGGGCTGGCCGGCAGCTTATGCGTACTGGTGGGGAGCACGCTGGGCATCTGGTTTTACAATACCGGCCATCCGGAGCTGGCCATTCTCGCCGCTGCTGCCGTCGGCGCCACCCTGGGCTTTCTGCCCTACAATATCACTCCGGCCCGCATTTTTATGGGTGATACCGGTTCGCTGACGCTAGGCATGGTCACCGGAATCCTCATCGTCAAGTTTATCAAGATCAACGAACACCTGCCTCCCGCCCACGATTACCACCTGGAGGCCATCCCGGCCGTCGCCATCGGCATCATCATGCTGCCCATGTTTGATACCCTGCGCGTCTTCACCGCCCGGATATACCGCGGACAATCTCCCTTCCGGGCCGATCGCCGCCACATCCACCACCTGCTGATCGACAACGGCTACAGCCATATGCAGGCCACCGGCATCCTCGTACTCTGCAATGCCCTGTTTATCCTGTTCGTACTACTCTTCCAGCGCTACGTAGAGCAGCATCTGCTCTTGATCCTTTCCTTCAGCATCGCCGGCGGGCTTACCTTCCTGCTGCATATGTCTGTTTACCGGCGACGAGTGAAGGAGGAAAGCAGCCTTCCCGGTAAAAAGATAAGCAAGCAGATAGGGGAGGATGCGACAGTGTGAGTTGGGACTTGGAGACACGGGAACCTGGAGAATGGGGAACGGGAGATATCTTAACCCTGACGCAAATGCCTGACAATCAATGATTTTGATCATTTTTCGTCATTATTCATGGACCTGTCATGCATAATCCGGGTTAAACTGATTCTTCTTTCCTCTTTTGCATCGTTGCTTTTACCGGCTCCGCTCAAATCTTAGTCGATCAGATGGCAAAAATGGATGCAATCTCACTTTCCGCTTTCCGATTTCCCACTTCTCACTGCTGCTTTCCGCCTTCCGGTCCCGACGAAGGCTTTGCCTTCGTCGGGACCCTGGCCGCAAGCGTCAGGCCTTTCCACTTCGATCCCTTTCCATTTTTCCAAAAAAAATACTTATCTTTTCCAGGAAGAAACCCAAATACAAGCGCAAATGGAGCTCTTTAAAATCCTGGTCACAGTGGCGATGCTGTTTCTGATTTCCGACTACGACCCCTTTTTAAATTTACCGTAGTATTGACGTAATCAGATTACTCGCCGGGCTTTCCCTTGGTTAATGCCGGGGAAAGCCTTAACTTTGATGTATAGAAATTCAACCCTCACACAACATACCTACCCAACCCATTTCGTTGCGATACCGATTAGCAGACAATAGTCTGATAGTATAACCAAATGACAGACACTTGCTATGAGAAAAAAAATTCTCCTGGTGGCCAATTCCACCTGGAATATCTACAACTTTCGCTTATCGCTGATCCGGCAATTGAAAGCAGAGGGGTACCGCGTAGTGGTGGTGGCGCCGGTAGATGAGTATATCGACTACCTGCACCAGACCGGCGTAACGCGGCATGTTCCCCTGCACCATCTGCAGCCGCAGAGCCGCAACCCGGCCCACGACCTGCTGCTCACCTGGGAACTGTACCGCATCTTCCGGCGCGAGCGCCCCGATCTTATACTGCACTACACCATCAAGCCTAACATCTACGGCAACCTGGCGGCGCGCATGGCGGGTTTTCCCAGCATTTCCACCATCACGGGGCTGGGCTACACCTTTCTGCACGCTTCGCATTTTACACGGCGTGCTGTACAGCAGCTGTACCGGCGCGCACTGCGCTGGCCCCGCTGGGTAGCTTTCCACAACCGGGACGACGAAGCGTTGTTTCACAGCAAGCGCCTGGTACCGCCGCAACGCAGCCTGGTGATCCACGGCTCCGGGGTGAATACCAATCACTTCCGGCCCCTGCCCCGCCCCAACAGCGATTCCTTTATCTTTATGTTTATCGGCCGCCTGCTGAGCGACAAAGGCCTGCCTGAGCTGGTAGAAGCCGGCAAGCAGCTGCGCCGCCGATATCCGCAAGCCGAGCTGTGGGTGGTCGGCGAGCTGAGCCCCGGCAACCCCGCCGCCATCTCCAAGGAGCAGGTGCTGAACTGGATGGAAGCCGGCCATATCCGCTACGCGGGGCACTTCCGCGATGTGCGCCCCTTCATCAAAATAGCGGACGCCATGGTGCTGCCCTCCCACCGCGAAGGCATCCCGCGCGCCCTCCTGGAAGGCATGGCCATGGGTAAACCCATCATCACGACCAATGTGCCGGGCTGCCGCGATACCGTGGAAGAAGGCCGCAATGGTTTCCTGGTTCCCTCACTTGACACCCCCGCCCTGAGCCGGGCCATGGAACGCATGATGCTGCTGCCGGAGGAAGAACGGGAAGACATGGGGATACACAGCCGCCGGAAATCGAGAGAAGAATTTGAGGATAAAATAATTACCCAACGCTATACGGCGTTAATTGAAAATGTACTGGCGGAAAAAACAAAACCGGTAAAAACGCCCGCCGGTTTACTTACCTTTCAAAAGAAATAACGAACATAAAAACCGGTTTTTTACTCTTTCACTTAAACTCATACAAATGGCATTTGCAAAAAAAATACTTCTCCCTGCTGTTCTTTGTTATACTTTTTTTGTCCGGCCTGCAGGCGCAGACTACTTATACTTTTATCGGAACGGGTAACTGGAATGATGGTACTTGGAGCCCAGTCTTCCAGTCGCCCCTTTCACTTCCGGCGATGAAATCATTATCAATGGTAATTGTACTCTGGATACCGACTTCACAGTTCCCACTGGCGTAACACTCACGGTAAACGGAACCTTAACTGTCGGTGGAACGGGAAACCGTACTTTAACAAATGAAGGTTCTATCACCGTCGCCATAGGAGGTACTCTGATTAATGATCATATCATTATGAACAATTCTGGCGGCACAATCACGAATGAAGGAACTATTATTAATAACTGGACTATCACTAACAGTGCCGAGGCTACCTTTGTAAATTCTAACGTCTTTACTATTAACAGCCTCAATAATAATAACAATGCAAATATTCTCCTTAATAACTCGGGAATGCTGATCAATAATGGTACGCTAACCCGTAACTTTGGATTCATTAATAATAATTTGGGCGCAACAATTTCCGGCACCGGCACGATTGATATGCTTGGTGCAAATACCAATGCCAACCCTCTGCTTAATGAAGGTAATGTAGCCCCCGGCAACTCCATTGGCACACTTACGATAAATGGTAATTTTGAAAATGGTAATGATGGCATCTTCATCGCCGAGGTGAATGACCCAGGTACTCCGGAGAGCGATCAGGTTTTCATTAAGAATGGAACCGCAACATTAGGTGGAACACTTACAGTGGTAAATGCCGGCGTTATAAATACTAATGATACATTTACAATTATTCGTGGTGGCACTGGTGCAGAGGCTGGTTTAATTAGTGGAGATTTTACCACATTTAACTATCCGGGCGATCCTACTAAATGGCAAGAAACCATAGTTCCTGGGCCTCCTGAATCTTATACTCTGACTTATATCGGCGACCAACTACTCCCCATCGAACTCCTGTCTTTCTCCGGCGAGCAGGTAGAGCAAGGCATACAGCTCACCTGGAGCACCGCCACCGAGCTCGACAACGATTACATGGCCGTAGAGCGCAGCGCGGACGGCCGGGTCTTTGATGAGATCGGCCGGGTACCCGGCAAAGGTACTACTTACGAGTCGCAGACGTATACCTTTCTGGATCCTGCCCCGGTCCCGGATATCAACTACTACCGGCTGCGGCAGGTCGATTTCGACGGAGCGACGGAATACCACCCGGTCATTACCGTGCTTAACCAAATGCCTGCCCGGATGCAGCTAAATGCTTTTCCCAACCCCGTCATGGAAGCACTGCGGATATCTTACAACACTTCTGCCTCCGGTAATCTGCGACAAGCGCAACTCCGGCTGTTTGATGCAAACGGCCGGCTGATCCAACAGCGAACCGTAGAGGGTAGCGGTGGAGTTCTCGTGCTGTCTGTGGAAAACCTGCCGTCAGGGTTATACCTGCTCGAGCTTTCGCAAAACGGACAGTCGGAACAACAGCGTTTTGTGAAGGAGTAAGGCACCGGGAAGATAGGCCTCGGTAACCCCCACTTTTACGAACAAGCATCCTAAAATCCGGAAGAAGCCTACTACCAAACATGAAACAACAGGAGCAAGTCACCACCTTCTTCGACCGGCAGGCGGCCGGCTACCGGCTCAAATACTCCGAAAGACAGCCGTATCTCCGGCACGTCTTCAAAGAGCGGATCCGGCTGGCCACCGCTGCCCTCCCCTTGCGTAACTGTTCCGTGCTCGACATCGGGGCGGGTACCGGCGCCCTGTACGAGCACCTGGAAGGGCGTCTTGACGCCGGCCGGTACTACGCCTGTGATATTTCCGCCGGGATGCTGGCGCATAGCCGCATCCCGGAACATCAGCGTTTTACCGGAACGGTTACAGACCTACCCCGGCCGGAAAAGCCTTTTGACTATATTTTTCTGCTGGGGGTAACGACCTACATGGAAAAAGAAGAACTGCGGAGAACCCTGGCCTTTATCGAGGAACATTTGTCTGCGAAAGGAAAAGCCGTGCTTTCCTTTACGAATCGCCGTTCCCTCGATTTCCGGCTGCGCCGGCTGTTCCGCCCCCTGATCAGACGATCGGGCAGGGGCGTTGCCGGCCAGGCTTTTCCGGTTCAGGCTTACAAGGAAGAGCAGATCAACCCGCTGCTCCCCCCGGGGCTGACCATTGCCGATGTAAAGTATTTCAATTTTGTCATTCCCCCTTTTGAAAAATTGTCGCCTCACCTAAGCGTGCGCCTATCCAGGTACTTCACGGCAGAAGCACTGTCCCCGCCTCTTCAGCGCTTTCTGCTGGCCGATTTTTTGGTATTTTTGGAAAAACAAAATGGCCGGTTACTGACTTAATCCGGCCAGATTTTGAAAATCGGAAGTATTGAGCGCCGGCAACCCCCACACCCGCACAAGCAACTCAAATGTCTCGTCATTTTCAATTCCTGTTCATCAGCTATTACTTCCCGCCGGTCAAGGTAGTCGGGGCGCTGCGCCTCTACCATATCTACCGGGAGCTTTCCAAAACGCTGCCCGCACCCTGGGTGCTGAGCAGCAGCAACCGCCGCCGCTTCGCGCAGGAACCGACGCTCGAACTCCACCCTGAACGGCTGATTGAGCTCCCCACCTGGGACCTGCGGCGCGCTACCCTGCGACGCAAAAGCGGTAACCCCGCACACCTAAGCCGGCAGTACAAAACAAACCACTGGGTGCGGCGACTCCGCAAACTCAGCGACAGCTTCCCCTTCAACCTGCTCTGGGGCGACGGGGGGCTGGTCTATATCCTGGAAGGGTACCGCCGCGGTGTGCAGCTGGTCGAACAAGAAGGCATTACCCACCTGTTCTCCTCCTTCCGCCCCTATTCCGACCACGCCGTCGCCTACCTGCTCAAACGGCGCTTTCCGCAGCTCGTCTGGGTAGCTGATTTCCGGGACCTGCACGTCAACCGGGCGCTGGATAATGTGTACTGGCCGGAACGGCAGCATCGGTTCAACCGGCGAATCCTCCAACGGGCCGATGTGGTGACCACAGTCTCGCAGGGGCTGGCCCGCTCATTGCAGCAGTACCATCCCAATGTGTACCTGCTACCCAACGGCATTGGTGACTTGCCGGCCGATCTGCCTACGCTTGATCTGCCGCCTAAGTTTACGATTGGATATACCGGTTCCGTGTATCCCCGGCTGCAGGATGCCCGCTTCTTGTTAAGCCCCCTGCAGCGACTTATTCGGGAAGATCGTATCGACCGGAATAAGATACAATTGGCGGTAGCGGGAAAGGACGGCGCCACCTGGCGACAATGGCTTCGCGAATTTCAATTAGATGACTTGCTGCTGGATCTGGGATTGATCAGCCGGCCTGAAGCGCTAGCTTTACAACAGCATAGCCACCTCAATCTGTTACTGAGTTGGTCGCTGGGTGCGGACCAGGGCATCCTGACGGCAAAGTTGTATGAATACCTGGCAGCCCGGCGGCCCATATTGGGAATGGTGAAGGGCAACCCCGATCCGGAACTGGAAGCTATCTTCGACAGGCTTGTACACAGCAGCCTGTTCTATACCGGCGACCTAAACGCCGGGACGATAGATTCCTTTCTGCTGGAACATTACCGGAATTGGGAGCGACAAGGTCAACCTCTGTTTTCGATAGAGAAGCGTGATTTGAAAGCCTTTTCCTGGGAAACGCATATGGATGCATTTATAGCTTTTCTCAACTCCCGGAAAGGACCATCAGAGCAACATAATTTGTGACGCCCTTTCAGGGCTACACGTAAAAAATCATGATTCATGCTACCTCCTTTGATCTTTCAGCCCTTTCCATACGGACCCGTCTGGGCAGGCTGAATTCACCCCGCGGCCGATTTGTGTACAACTCGTAGCCGCCCCAAGGGGCCGTATGGCCGGCGGGGGATTTGAGGGTGGAAATCCCGGTAGAGTTCCCTACTACGAACGTCGAATAAGCCTTTTTCCAACAAGTTTGGTTTTTTTACGCGAAAGGACCGTACAAGCTTCAGGGAGGCCGATAACCTTTGAATAGAGAACTATTGCCCCCTAAAACTATCCCACAGTTTTTTGCATTAATACAATTACTGCTTAAGAGCGACGTGCAGTTAGTAAGCGCAGGAGATCAAAGAACCGGTTCCGTCCACGGTAAAGCTGAAAATAAGGCACTAGTTTTCCCCCAAAGCTGCCAAAAAACTTAGCCACGACCTCTATCATACTGCCTTCGAAATCAAAATAAGGAACCACTCCGGCGGCATCCTGAATGGCCGACCACAGCAAAAGCGGAACCGCAGCCCGGCGACGCCCTTCCTCACCCGCTCCTAAAGCCAGGCAGTAGGCTGTTCGTTCATCGCGTACGATATAGGCGCCCGCTACGATATCTCCTTCCGGCGTATAAGCCAGATAGATACTTCGCTGCCCTCTGGAAGAAAGGGCATCATCCAGTCGTTGAAGAAAGGACTGAGAATAAGGCGTGGCCATTTCCTGCCGCTCGAAGCTTTGTCGGTTAATTGCGTAAAAGGCCGGTAGGTCGTCGGAGTGTTCTATCCGAACCAGCCGGCGCGCTTTCCTGATCTTGTTGCGCAGGGCCGGTTTAAACCCAGCTTGGAGCTCATCGCCCCCCGGCCGGAGATCGAGTATATTCGTGTAGCGGGTCGTTTGCTGATAGCCGGCCCAGTAGAAGGGCAACCAGTCGGTGAAAGAATGATGACAGTTGTAAAGCAGATAAGCCGCCGAAGGTAATTCTTCGATCAACCCCTGAACGATTTTCCGGGTCGAAGCGACAGCATTTTTTTTATCACCGGCGGAAAAGATCAAAGGACCTATAAAAGGGGTAAGCATGGGCATGCGGATCACGGGAAAACCATAATACTGCGTTCGGTAATAAGGTAGTACTCCAGTCAAATCTCCTCCACTATTCCAGGCAAGGACTACCTCCCATTCGCCGGCATCACAAACAACATCCAGCCACCAGGGCTGGCAAAACAGTGGAATAAAGCTTTCGCTTTCTTCGCAAAAACTGCGGTAAGCTTCCTTATCTTTATTAACCTTGATCATACTCCTCAAATTTGGCTTACGCGCATGCTGAGGAAACTTTTAACAACTTCTCAGTGATTCCCAGAAAAAAGTCGACCATTTAAAGCATTTTTACCAAAAATTTCATTCAGGAGGAATTAGTAAGTAATTCTGATCGACTGCACCATCAGTAATTTTGGGTGTTTTTCTTGGTCCCCCTCCTTCTTCAATAGAAGAATAACTGTAGCCAAGCGGATCAAGTAATTTTTGGATTTTGATGGCCGATTTTTTAGAGAGAATCTCAATCAAAATTACCGGTATGTGACGTTTTAAATATTTTTGATACCCTTCCAACACTTCACCTTCCATTCGCTCTACATCTATTTTTAAAAGATCTATTTTTCCCCAGTTATATTTATCTATCATGCTATCAAGGGTGGCAATTTGCCTTGATATTTGTCGAACCTCTGTTAATCTCTCGAGGTTTCTACTAGAGAATGACGTTGAAAGCTGATGAGAATCAGAGGAATAAAATAATGTTCGTTGTTCATTTTTTTCCCTAACCCAATGGGAAAAATCTGAATTTTTAAGTCATTCTTTTTAATATTTATCTTCATCGTTTCAAAGGAGCTAGGTAATGGCTTAAAGCAATTACCTCGGCTTCCGGATTCAGCTTTTTGGCCACCATTGCGTACCATCCATTATAGGCTCCTACATCAACAATTATATCAGCCTCGAGACAATATCGCATCCATAATCTTATAAAATTAGGTTCCCACCCATTAATTCCTCTCCAGAACAATTCATTTTCTAGGTAAAAACCAGTATGAAGGATAGTCAAATAGAGCTCTTTTGTGAGGTAAACTATACTTCCCCCAAAAATTCGGACCAGCAGTTAAGTTGAAATTTGTCTAACTTT
>CAZWDL010000038.1:6271-55605 GCA_964632995.1 uncultured Saprospiraceae bacterium | reverse complement strand
ATCCGTTATGTCAATGAACTTGTTCCTTTCTTACGCGAAAGGACCGTCCGACTTCAAGTTAAATGCCTCTCTCCTTTTCACCAGGCGTCCCGCCCCCGGCGCGCAATTCGATATAGGCGCGCAGGTCCTCCACCATTTGGTGAGTCAGTTTTTCCATGGTGTAATTCGGCATGTAAGACCGTTTGCCGGGAACGGGCGAAGTGCCGTAGCGGATGACCTGGTAAATAGAATAACGGGTATACCGGGGAATGTGTTTTTTCAGTTGCCGGTGGGAGAACCTGGATTTATCCAGGCGGAAAAAGGCATAGCGTTTGTTTTCGTGGCAATGCAGGCAGCTGTTCTCGTAGATCAGCCGGCCGTTGGCTGCATCTGCTTCAGCTACCGGGTAGCCCTCCTTTCGATCCTTGGGAGGTTCAACGAAAGTAGCCGGGGCGGCAGTAGCGTAACGCGACTTAATCAACCGGATGGCCGCTTCGGGATCACCCTGGCCGGCCAGGGCGGCTTCGATGCGCTCCTGCGCTGTCTTATCGAGGGCCAGGTCGTTTATTTTCAATCCAATCGTCCACAGATAGGCCAGCACCGATTCCATTTCCACAGCATCGAGGGGACGCCCCTGGGAGCACTCCACGGCGCATAGCTGTATGGATTCGCGCAGGCTGTGGCGAGCCTTTTTCACCAGGTCACCGTATTTTTTTTCGTAGTCGCCATTGTAAAACCGGGTGCGGTTAACCGCCCCGTAGAGCGCCGTGCCGGGCAGAAAAGGCAAGTTTTTCTCCGCCACGTATTCCAGCCGCTCCTGTGGATTGTCGAAGGAGAGGGTGGGCTCGTCGCGTTCCACGTTGTGGCAGGCCAGGCAGGTGAAGTGCGGGCTAACCATTCCTCCGGGGCCGCCGGGGCTGCCCCGTTTCACCAGATCGCGCCCCTTGTCCACCGATACGCCGGCCAGGCTGGTATCGGGTTTGTGCGGTAAGGGAGATTCTCCGAGTTGCTCCAGTACTTCGGCGACCAACAGGTCCTCCCGCACCAGTGCAGCAGGAGGTTCATACCAGCTGAGGGCAATAGAAAAAACAGCGATCAACAGAAAAAAAATACCTTTTTGCATAGGTGCTCAGAGGTTGAAAATTCGAGAAATGGTGAAGCCCAGGCGAAACGCTCCGTCGCCCCAGTCAGCTGTGGTATAGGGAATGTAATCCGTTTCCATGATAGCCGTGGCGTTGGTGAAATTCACCTGGAACACGTGCCCGCCGGTTTCAATTTCCAGGCCTATCCCCCAGGGAATATAGAAGCCCTGCTCATTATCCAGGCGGCGTTCGGAAAAGGGCACGGTAACATCGGCGACGATGCCGAACACCTTGGTCAGCTGAATACGGGCGGCGCCGGACAGAGAAAAGATTCCGTTCTCATCGCCGAAAGGCACCAGGTTGCGATAGGTATAACCAGGGCCGAGCTGCAGGGAAAAGCCGGGAGAAAATTTGCGCGCAATCAGCAGCTGTCCGTTGTAAGCCATGCGGTGGGCGAAGGTAGGAAAACTATTGAGCGAGGACTCGTTGCTTTCCGCCTTCTTTGCGGTGGAAAGCGTTGCGAGCCCTACGGCAGTAATGGTAAAAGGCATACTGCCGTCCGCTGTCTGCCGGAAAATCCGCCACTTAGCGGTACCGTTGATGAGCTGCCGAAGGCCGGAAGTGCCGTCGGGCATGGCGCCGGCGCCTTTGGTGCGAAACAGTCCGACGTCAATACTATTTGTCAGGCCATACTCGGCGCCGATAAGGATATCACTGGCATTTTCCAGCCCGTAGAGGGTGGGCCAGCCACCGTTATCCCCCGCAAAATCACCAAAGCGGTGACTGATGCGCACATCGAGGCGTCGCTTACCCAGGGTTTCGACCGACTGAGTGTTGATCACCCGGCGGTCTTTAAAGGTCGTATGGGTGTATGCTTTTTCCTGTGCAGACAGGTTATTCGCTAGCCAGCAAAAAGAAAGAAGCAGTAAAAAGGCAATTCTGTCCATGGCGTACTATTCTGAGAATTTTAAGGTTTTACTCTTTGGGAAACCCGCTACTGAGCCAGCACTGCATGAGCTCGAACTCTTCCTCGCTCAGGCTTTCCATACGGGACTGAGGATACACCGAAGCACTGGGCGGCATACCCAGAACGGGATCGTTTCGCAGATCAATGACGCGGGTCCGCACCGATCCGTCTTCAAGAAAAGGACGTATGCCCTCGTAGCTGGTATAATTACCGGGGACGCCGGGGCTTTCCCCATCGTGGCAACCGCTGTAAGCACAACTTTCATCGATAATTTCCTTCATATTGGTATCGTAGGTGGCCAGGCCGGGTGCACAACCTTCCGGTTGGGGCAGCTCGTCGGCTGTACAGCGCTGGCCAAGCAGCGCCAAGACTGATGCAAAAAGAAAAAAGATGTATTTCTTCATAGCCGGAAAATCTGTTTTGTTATGTCTGTACGCATCTCATCTGCAAATGGATGCCTGTCAGGATATTTAATTCCTGTTTTTTGACTATCCCCGCCCTTATCCTGCTCGTCATTGTTTGTTTCTAAAACCGGCGCTGTGGTGAACTATTCCATTTCTCATGCTGTATACTTGTAAAGTTTCCGTACCGTTAGCGATATGGTTTACGAAAAAAAGTTTTAACAGTTTCTTATTTTTGTAATTTGGAATTAGTAAATATAAAATCAAATATATGTACCCTGTAGAGCTCACTACGCCGATGGCTAAGGATCTGACTAACCATGGCTTTGAATCACTGAATACGCCGGAGCAGGTAAGCGAAGTTCTCGGTAAGGAAGAAGGCACGACGCTGATCGTGGTCAACTCTGTCTGTGGCTGCGCTGCCGCTAACGCCCGCCCCGGCGCCAAACTGGCTGTTCAGCACGACACGAAGCCCGACCGGCTGGTAACCGTTTTTGCCGGTGTCGACCGCGAAGCAACGGCCAAGGCCCGGGAACACATGCTTCCCTATCCGCCCTCCTCTCCTTCAATTGCTTTGTTTAAGGACGGCAAGCTGGTTCACTTTCTGGAAAGACATCATATCGAAGGACGTTCGGCGGAAATTATCGCCGAAAACCTGAAAATGGCATTTGAGCGCTATTGCTAAAACTCAGGATCGCCTTGCGAATAGTTGTCCGAACCGGCGCAGTCATTTTAAAAGCGATCCTTAAGCCTTAATTTAAAGGGCCGTGAAGCACAATGACTTCACGGCCCTTCTCATTTCAGGGAGCCAGCCTTTCTATTACCCAAGCGTCATTTTGCCGCGTATATTGAATGCGATCGTGCAGCCGGTTGGCGCGTCCCTGCCAGAATTCTATCAAATGAGGCCGGACGATGTAACCGCCCCAGTCATCGGGGCGGGGAAGAACCTCCGCATTCACATACTCCGATTCCAGCGTGGCCACTTTTTCCTCCAGTTGCTCCCGGCTCCGAATCGACTGACTTTGGGGAGAGGCCCAGGCGCCGATTTGACTACCCTTCGGGCGACTTTGAAAGTAGCGCGTCGACTCTGCCGCTGCAATCTTTGACACTGTTCCCTCAATACGCACCTGACGCTGTAATTCCAACCATAGAAAGACCAGCGCCGCCCCCGGATTGGCAGCCATATCCTTTCCTTTGCGGCTGTTATAATTTGTAAAAAAGACAAAGCCTTCTGCATCGAAGCCCTTTAACAAAACGATACGGGCGGAAGGCTTACCCTCCTTTGAAACCGTAGCCAGTGTCATCGCGTTCGGCTCCGGCAGCCTGGCATTCATCGCTTCCCCGAACCAGTAACGAAACTGATCGACCGGGTCAGGACGCACATCCCTTATATCCAGTGCTTCCGCTGTATACTCCTCCCGGAGATCTTGAATATTTAAAGACATAGTGGGTTTGTTTTTTACCAAAAATAAATATTGAATAAACCAGCGATCCGCTCAAAGTGTTGAGCGCGGTTCTATCCAATCCCCTTCACTAACCCGGCACAGCTTTCGCTTCCCAGGGGACCGGCGACCGGTATCTCTCAAAAAAAAAAAGCCCTCGCAAAACGAGGGCTGAAGATAAAAACAAAAACTATGAACAAAGTTTTATTTCCAAGGATATAACCCGCTTTTGCTAAATGCAAGAGCAGATAGGATCAGCACGAGTGATTACGGGAATTATGACTTGTAGTGTTTCGTAGGTAATTTCCCGGAAGAATAACCGGCAGTCAGTGACTTGATGCGCTGGGCAACAATTTGAAGTATGACCAGGAAGAGGCTACTAAAATACTCTGCTTACTGATATCAGTTACAGGGTAGTGAGTATTAAACGTAAACTCAAAGATAAATCTATGAATTAATTTTGAATATAAAAAATTCAGCGGGCAAAATTTAAAAAGGAAGCGGGCACTCGTCCGTCATGCGAGTGCCCGCTTCCTTTTTGTGCGTCATCAAGCTTTGCTAAAAAGAAACAGCAGGTTTGACGACCTTGCTTTCTCTATATCATACT
The DNA here is from genome assembly GCA_964632995.1 of uncultured Saprospiraceae bacterium. GTDB lineage: Bacteria > Bacteroidota > Bacteroidia > Chitinophagales > Saprospiraceae > CAZWDL01. Next base: position 51,127 of record CAZWDL010000038.1, on the reverse strand, counting down.
TCTTCGCTCGATACCGTAGAGGCGTTTTCGCCGGAAGAGCGGAACAGCCCAACGAAGAACCGATTCATTTGCAGGGACAGCCAGAACATCGAAGGCACGACGATCAGTGTCAGGAAAGTAGCAAAGATCAGTCCGTAAATGACCGTCCAGGCCATGGGTCCCCAAATTGCTGTATTATCCCCGCCGATAAAGATCTGCGGATCTGTTTCGGTAATGAGGGTGAAGAAGTTAAAGTTGAATCCGATAGCGAGAGGGATGAGGCCCAGTACCGTTGTAATGGCGGTGAGTAACACCGGACGCAGACGGGTTGCGCCCCCTTTGATAATGGATTCCTTTATTTCATCGTCACTCAGCTCATGGACATCCTCACGGCCCAGCCGGTCCAGCTTCCGTTGTATGAGCAGATAGATGTAGTCGATGAGTACAATGGCGTTATTAACCACAACCCCTGCCAGGGAGATAATCCCCACCCCGGTAAAGATCACGGAGATATCCATACCGGTGAAGGCATATCCCAGGAATACTCCGATGGTACTAAAGAGCACCGACAGGATGATGATAAAGGGCGACGTGACTGAGTTGAACTGCGCCACAATGATCAGGAAAATGGCAAACAGGGCAATCATGAAAGCCGTATTCAGGAAGCTCATATCCTCGGCCTGTTGCTGCTGCTGACCGGTAAACTCGTAGTTGAATCCTTCCGGCAACGGATAATCCTGCATCAAGTCATCCATCTCGGCGATGATTTCATTGGCGTTGTATCCCTCCAGCACGTTAGAGTAGATGGTCACGACCCGGTCCAGATTCTTCCGCTTAATAGCACTGAAAGTTGAAGAGTACTCGATATCGGCCACCGAAGAGATCGGCACCTGGCTGACCTGCCCCGAATTGTTCCGGAAAGTAATTTTCTGGTTCAGCAGGTTATTAATATCGTAGCGGTACTGCTCGTCCAGGCGGACCATGATCGGATACTCATCCTCGCCTTGTTTGTACTTGGAAACCTCGCGGCCGAATACAGCCGTGCGGAAGGCATTGGCGATATCGTAGGTCGACACGCCGTAACGCCGGGCCTCTTCCCGTTCTACTTTCACGATCATTTCCGGCTTGCCGAGTTTAATGTCGGCTTGTAATTCCTCGATACCGGGAATATTGTAGCGGTTGATGTAATTGATGAGGCGGTCGGAGAGCACCAGCAGGGAATCGATATCTTCTCCCTGGATTTCCAGGTTGATCGGCTTACCGGTTTGCGGACCGTTGGCGTTTTTGTCTACTGTCACCTGTACACCGGGATAACCCTGTACGGCGTCCCGTATATCTTCCATCACATTCCAGGTCGATATACCGCCCCGTTCCTGAGTCGGCACGAAAGAAACCGTCAGGCGTGCCTTGTGTGGAGTCACGCCGGGTTCCGGCGGTCCGTTCGGATCAGAAGTATTTTCCCCGATTTGCGAAAGCACCGCTTCTACAATTTGAGAATAAGGTTCGACGACATCCATTACTTTTCCCTCGACCTCCTTCATGAGGCGATTGGTAGCCTCGATGTCTTTGCCCAAAGGCAATTCAACGAATACATTGATATAGGTAGGCTCGGCATCGGGAAAAAAGATCAGCTTCGGGGTTCGAACGTACAACAGGGCTATAGCGGCAAATAGCAGAACAAAAGTACCTCCAAACACCAGGCCGGGCACGCGCAAGGCCGCCCGGATGAAGTGGTCGTAACCGCGCTCAAGCACCGGCAGCGCCTTATTTTGAAAGGCAAAAGCGCCGGGGCGAAGGACGAAATAGTTTAGCAGCGTAATCAGGGAGGCGATTCCAAAGAGGTTGCGGCCCCAAGTGGTTCCGCTGAAGTGAAAAGCGATGGCAAGCAAAGCCGTTACGCCGGCCAGAATAAGAACGTTTCTGGTTTTCCGGCGACGAACGCCGGCTTCCTCTGCCCGCTCATCCTCTTTCATGAAATAGGCCGTAAATACCGGGTTGATCACCAGCGCTACGAAAAGCGAAGAAGTCAGTACGATGATTAAGGTGATAGGCAGGTACTGCATGAAACTTCCCATAATTCCCGGCCAGAAAGCCAGCGGAACGAAGGCAGCCAGTGTGGTTGCCGTAGAAGCAATAATAGGCATAGCGACCTCGCCGGCGCCGTATTTGGCTGCCGCCTTCAGCTTGTAGCCTTCCTGCATGTACCGGTATATATTTTCCACCACGACGATGGCATTGTCCACCAACAGACCGAGCGCCAGAATCAGGGCAAACAGAACGACCATGTTCATGGTCACACCCAGGGCGTACAGGATGAGTATCCCCATAAGCATCGACAAGGGAATGGCCAGGCCCACAAAGGAGGCGTTGCGCAAGCCCAGGAAAAAGAGCAACACCAAGGTCACCAGAATCACCCCGGAGATAATGCTGTTTTCCAGGTTATTGACTTCGGTACGCGTACGAACCGACTGATCGTTGAAGAAACTCACACTGAGCTCCTCCGGCAATTCACTCATCGCCTCTCCCACCACTTCTTTAATCTGATCGGAAGCGGCCAGCAGGTTTTCCCCCTGCCGCTTGATGACGTCGAGCGAGATAACAGGCAACCCGTCGGCCCGGGCAATACTGGTGCGGTCTTTAAACCCATAAGTGACCTTGGCGATATTCTTCAGGAAAATCGGGCGCTGCTCTTCACTCTTGACAATCATATTTTCCAGCTCCGAAACGTCCTGGAATTCTCCCTTCACACGGATGGCGCGGCGAAAATCGTCGTTGAGCAATTCTCCCCCTGACATAGTGACATTCTCAGCAGAAATGGCGTTCTCGATGTCCCGGAAAGAAACTTGCAAGGCTTCCATTTTCATAAGGTCCACATCGACCTTCACCTCGCGCTCCAAGGCGCCTTTAAGCTCTACGCGGGCGATCTCATCAATTTCTTCGATATGATCTTCCAGGTATTCCGCGTAACCTCGCAGTTCATCGTTATTGTATTCGCCCGATACGAAAATGGTCACGATGGGGATTTCCGACAGGTTGATATCCATCACGGTGGGTTCCTGGTCCAGGTCGTTCGGCAGTTCGGTTTTAGCCTTATCAACTGCGTCCTTTACTTTCCGAACGGCATCGTCGATATCCATATCGGACTCGAACTCGGCGGTAATCACCGAATAATCCTGCATGGAAGTCGAATTGATATCCTTGATTCCACTGATCGACTGCAGCTCTTTTTCGATAGGCCGGGTGACCAGGTTTTCTATATCGGCCGCCGAGTTGCCGAAGTAAGGGGTATTGATATATACCGTCGGCCAATCGACTTCGGGAAATTGCTCTTTGGGCATCCGTTCGTACGACTGGATGCCGAAGATCAAAATGATGAGGGCGATAATGAATACGCTCGTCGCATTATCCACCGCGAAGGAGGATAATGAAAACTCGCGCAGTCCTTTCTTTTTATCAGAATTAGCCATTAGATGCTTGCGTTTTAGGGTTCACGATTTTGACGGGCTCGTCTGCTGCCAGTCCTCTGCCGCCCTCTATAACGAGGGTTTCCCCTCCTTCCAGTCCTTGCTCAATCAGTACATTGCCTTTGTAGCTACGGCCGATTTCGACGTAGACCTTGCGGGCCACGGGGCCTTCTGCTCCTGCTTCGATAACGTAGACGTACTTGTTGCCGCTCACTTCCTGCTGAACGACCTCCAGCGGGACTACAACGGCATCCTCGATGGTAAAGTCATTGATCAGCATTTTGGCCAGCAGGTTGGGTTTGAGCATCCCGCCGGGATTGCCGACATTGACCTCCACCTTAAAAGTACGGTTGGCGGGGTCGATGCTGCGCCCCACCAGGCTGACGCGTTCGCGACGTTCCATATCCAGGGCGGGAAAGATGACCGTCACCATCTCGCCGCGACGTACAGCCTGCAGATAGGTTTCCGGTACATCGGCCTCCACTTTCAGCCGGTTAGTATTGAGTATCTGGATGATAGGCATACCTGGCGAAACAAATTCGCCGCCCTGCAGCACTACCTTGTCAACGACACCGGTGATGGGCGCAAAAACTTTGGATTTACTAAGCTGAGCATGCAGTGTTTCCAGGCTTTTCTCCAAGCGCTCTTTACTATTCTTAGCTTCCAGAAACTGCATTTCTGAACCAATGTTTTGCTTCCAGAGCCGTGATTGGCGTTCGAAAACGGTTTTCGCCAGATCGAGTGAAGTTTCCACTTCGGCAATTTGCCGTTCGAGTTGCTCGAGGTCAAGCTCGGCGATGAGTTGACCGCTATTGACGTTGTCCCCCTCTTTAACAGTGAGCTGGACGATGCGACCGGCCACTTCGGGAGAGACGTCGACCAGGTCGTCGGCGGCCACCAGCCCCTGCAATTCTACATAGTGGTCAAAGGTTTGGCGTTCCAATTGCCGGGTGGTTACCAGGCGCCCTTGCTTAGCCTTGACAGAGGGGTCCTGTTCGGCGATAGCCGTTTCCAGTTTGGCGACAAAATCGGTGAGTTCCTTCAGTTCTGCCCGCTTTTCTTTTAGCAGCGCCTGTTTTTCACTCAGCTCCTGTGGCATTTTCTTTTGCGTGTCGGCGCCACTGTTACAGGAGGCAAGCAGGAATACCAGAAAGGTGATGGGAATGAGATATTTCATTGTTTCGGATGATAATTTTTAATAATCAGTATTAGACATAAAGTTTAACCGGGTTAAAGGCGCGGTATTTTAATTTCCGAGCGCCATCTGCAGGTCCATTTTGGCCGACAGTACATTGTACAGGGTATTGGTATAATTCGACTGTGCCTGAAATAATGACTGTTCCGCCTGCGTGAGTTCTACACTCGACCCTACGCCTTCGCGGTATTTGATCTGGGTGGTTTCGTAAATGCGTTCAGCCAGTTCCAGGTTTTCGCGCTGCCCTTCCAGGGCTTCTATGGCATTGAGGTAGCTGTTGCGCGCATTGGTCACCTCCAGGTTGATCGCCCTTTGCAGATCCCGCTGCTGGTTCTGGGCTTCCTGCAGGCCGATACGGGCGCGTTCCACCTGAGATTTACGGTAAAATCCATCAAAGATCGGCACGCTCAGCCTCAAGCCTACGTTGGCGGTCGGCGCCCAGAAACCGTCCTTAAAGTTATTACCCTGATAGGCCTGTTGGTAGCCGCCATAAGCGTTCAGGCTGGGCAGATAGGCTGCTTTATTCACTTTAACATTGAGTTCCTGAAGATCGATTCCCTCCTCCGTAAGGACAAACTCCGGCCGGGCCCGTGGATTGACCGCATCGTTGAGGGCGCCTTCTGCTACCTCAACGGCCATCTCTTCGATGTCTTCACTGATTTCCAGCGGTTCATCAGCCGGGTAGCCAATAATATACTTCAGGCGGGCGAGCGCCGTTTCGCGCCGGCGTATCTGGTTCTCGCGTTCCACCACCAGGTTATTCAGGGACAGCTGTTGCCGGTCCACGTCCAGCTGTTCGGCAAATCCTTCCTCGTAAAGTGCCTTGGTTTCCCGGAGCAGCTTTTCCAGATTGGCCACATTTTTATCGATGAGCTCAATATTTTTATTCAACTGAAGCACCGGCAGGTACACGTCAATCACTGATGACCGGATGTCTCGTTTCGTGGTGATCAATTCCTGCGCGGTGTATTCACGAAAGGTGCGGGCTGCTTTCAACGCGGTGAAATAGGTGCCGTCAAAGATCATCATATCCAGGTTGAGGCCGGCCGTGAAGTTGTTTTTCAGGAAAAAAGAAGCCTCCCGTTCAACTTCACCGTTGGGATTGATAGACTCCAGAAACTGAATAAAGGCTTCGGGAAGGGGCTGCTTGGGTACCTGCAAGTACCGCTGGAAGTTAACATCAGCGCTCAGCTGAGGCAGGCCGGTCGAACGCCGTTCAATGATTTGCTGCTCAGCGTCGAGCACGCGGAGCCGGGCATTCTTCACCTCTACACTCTGATCATAAGCATAGTTGACAGCCTCTTCTAATGAAAAAGAGGTTGAGTTCTGGGCCAGTAACGGGACGGCGCCCAGCAATAGAATGACAATCGGGTAGATTTTTCGAGAAACTAAGCTCATTGTCCAGTGAAATTTGTTTTTTAGTATATGATGCATCTGATGAATACAGACCGGTTTATTTTCGATCGGTCAATTGTTCTCCGGCAGTCGCTCCACCGGCCTCTCCCAAGTGCTGCTCCAGTAAGCGCAGCCCTTTGGGCGAAGCAATGCCGTGAATGTGATAATGGATATACTGTTTGAACAGTTCTTCAATATTGTACTCCCGTAAGGGAAAAAGTTCGTCATCAGCAACCAGGGAAGTTTTGCCGACGTACAATTTAGCGATGATATCAGGGTCCAGGTCATGACGATATACGCCCTGTTCCATACCCCGTTCGATATTGTCTCTGATCAGTTGGTACACGTGGCTCTGATGCAGGGCATCCATCTGACACCAGGTGCCGCGGTAGTACTTTTGCAGATCGTACATGGTCGTAGGAGAAAGCTGTCGTAGTTCGGCAATTACGTAATCCGCAATCTTAAGAATCTCCTCCACTGCATCGGCGGAAATATCACGAATCCGGGCCATCTGCTTTTTCTCCCGCTCGATGCGCTGATGAAAAATCTGCTCAATCAGTTCTGTTTTGTTGGCCACGTATTGATAGAGTGTCTTTTTTGAAATACCCAGCTCCCGGGCTATATCGTCCATAGTTACGCTCTTGATCCCATAGCGCATGAATAGCTCTTCAGATTTGTCGAGTATCTGTTGTTTTACTTCTTCCATTAATATCGATGGTAACTTTACTATTTGGATTAGATCAAATTCCTTTGCTGCCTTTCTGCGGAGCAAATTTACAGACAAAAAACATTGGAAACTATCAATAGTTTTAAAGTTTCCATTGTTTTCTCTGTTTTCATGATAAAAAGCTCTTTTTCATCGATGAACACACCTGAATCATCGACAAAGCCCGCTGAGAATTCGATAGATGCTTCAGGCCGCCTGCCCGCAGCACACAGAACATTCAACAACAAATAATTTTCTTGTTAAAATAAAAGATGGGACAGCCAATAGATCGCCCTGCATCCTGGAACAGAATCACGTATTAGCCTTATAATCACTTTTCGGTTGGCCGCCGCGATGTCCGGCAAAACAAAAAAAACTTTCCCGGAGGATGGAGCAGCGAAGGGCTCATCGGCTCCAAGCTCAGAGACTTTACTTCCGAGGAAAGCTCCCGGAGCTGCAGATAAAGATAACGCTACAGGTTTCAATCAGCTTTTTTACAGGAATGCTCCACCCACTGAGATCTCGTCCTTTTCCTATTTCTTATTTCTTATTTTCACTCCTCCTCCATCAGTCTGTCAAAGTCATCCGGCGTATCCAGGTCGAATCGACCGGCGGGAAAGGGGACGGTTTGGAGTTTATGGCGGTATTTTTCAAAAAGCGGGCGGGCGCCCTGGTCACCTTCCAGCGCCAGCATTTCGTTAAATAAGCAACGGTCGAAGAGGGCGGGCACGCCGGGAGTTCCCTGATAACGTGCGGCTACGATGAGCGCCCCGCTGTCGCGGTACGCCGCCAGCAGCAAAGAAAGCAAGTCGGAAGTGACAAAGGGTTGATCGACGACTATGAACAGTAAGGCTTGCAGATTGGGGAAGTACTTCATGGCATAGCGCACCCCCGACCGAAGGGAACTACTCATACCCAGGGGCCAGTCTTCATTATAAACGACATTTACTGCCGCCCGCTGCGGTACTGCTTCTTTGACGCGATCGGCTTCGGCGCCCAGAACGACAATAACAGGTTCAACACCAGTTGACAGCGCGATGCGCACGGCGCGATGCATCATGGATTCGCCACGGAATTCCAGCAATTGCTTAGGTTGCCCCATGCGGCTGGAGGAACCTGCCGCCAGAATGATAATACCGGTTTGGTTGCTCATAGTAGAATCGATTATTGGTTGTCAGTTGATGATTATCGGAGCCCCTTCCAATCACCCTATTTCTTCAACCTGTTGTACTTTCGCATCAGCTCCAGTACCCGCTCCACCGGCAGGGCCTCAATCGTACCGCGGTGCCCGGTCATGGTTTTCGCAGCAAATAACGAGTTAATGATGGCTTCTTCCGTAGCTTCTACGGTAGCCATAAAGATGGGCGACATGGCGTCGTTGTGCAGCACACCCAGGTCCTGCACGCGATCCTCCATACGGTAGGGAACGCGCAGGTTCTCCGCGGTGGAGAAGGCGATGACGTAGTCACCCGAGCCGTTGGAAGCGATGCCGCCGCTACGTCCCAGACCGAGCATAGCGCGCTTGGCTACGCGTTTGAGGTTGCGCGCATCGAGGGGGGCGTCAGTCGCTACCACCATCATACAGGAGCCGTCGGCGTTCTCCAGTTGATTTTTATAATAATACTGTTCCAGTTCCACGCCTACCGGTACGCCGTCGATACGGAGCACCCCCCCAAAATTTGACTGTACCAAAACGCCGATAGTATAGCCGCCCATGCGCTCGGGCAACTTGCGGGAAGCGGTTCCAATACCGCCTTTGAAGCCAAAGCAAACCGTTCCGGCGCCGGCGCCCACGTTGCCCTCCCGGACGGGGCCTGCCGCCGCCGCTTTGATAGCCTGCAGGACGTGATCCTCCGTCACATGGCGGCCGCGGATATCGTTGAGGTAGCCGTCGTTGGTCTCACCGACCAGGGCATTGACCGAACGCACATCCGCATTCTCTTCCTGAGCGAGCGTGTAACTGATCAGGGCGTTCATGCCCGTCGGCACACTCAAAGTATTGGTCAGTATGACTGGCGTTTCCAGGTTGCCCAGTTCTTCCACCTGGCTGTAACCGGCCAGCTTGCCGAAGCCGTTGCCCAGATAAATAGCTGCAGGTACTTTTTTCTGAAAAACATTATCCGCGTGGGGAAGTATGGCTGTAACGCCCGTACGGATGTGCTCCCCCGCCACCAGGGTGTGATGTCCCACCTGCACGCCGGCCACATCGGTGATGGCGTTGTGTGGTCCTGCCGGCATGACGCCAATGCGGATGCCTAGCTCCCGGGGCCGTTCTTGTGCTTGATTGAGCATAGGAAACAACAATATCGTGAACAACAAAAGGCAATAACGATGCATCTTTTGATGCTAAAGATAAAGAACTGAATCAAACTTTAGCATCCAGCCTCCGGCTGAAAAGTGATGAAAATTCTGAAATCTTAGTATTATCTTAACACGCGTTCCGACACTTCATTCGTTAGTACAGGTAATCAAGTGTCTTTTTAAGTAAATCTACCAGATAAAAACATAAATAAACATGATTCGATTACTCACTACTACCTTGTCTTTCTTTCTTTTGATCTCCGTATTGCCGGCTCAGAACCTCGGCGGACTGCTCAACAAAGCCAAAAAGGTGGTCACCGGCGAAGAAGACCTCAGCAAAGAAGAGGTTGGTAACGGCCTGAAAGAAGCCCTGAACCTTGGCGTGGAGGAAGCCGTCGATTTTCTCTCAGCGGAAGACGGCTACCACGAAAGTATCTATAAGATCCTCCTGCCCGAAGAAGCCCGAAAGGTCGTCGATAAGGTCAAGATGGCGCCCGGTTTCCAGAACGTCGAGCAGGAACTCATTCTGCGGGTCAACCGCGCCGCCGAACTGGCTGCCTCCAAAGCCACGCCGATCTTCGTAGACGCCATCAAGCAAATGACCTTTCAGGATGCCATGAATATTCTGATGGGCGAGCAAAACGCCGCCACCCTGTACCTGAACCGCAGCACCTACCAGGCGCTCTACGGCGAATTCAACCCGGTCATCGTCAGTTCGCTCGACGAAGTCAATGCCCGGGAGTACTGGGAAGAAGTCTCCTCTGCCTACAACAAATTGCCTTTCGTCAAAAAGGTGGAAACCGACCTCGACGGCTACGTCACCGATAAGGCGCTGGAAGGTATGTTCGGCCTTATCGAAAAGAAGGAAGAAAAGATTCGCGATGATGTGGGCGTCCGCACCTCGCCGCTGCTGAAGAAGGTTTTTGCGCAGCAGGATAAGGGGTGATCGGTTCTTATACTCGACGTAAATTGGTTTGAGAAGCTTCTCAAACCAATTTACGTCGGTATAGATTTCCAGGATGAGGACTACTCGAAAAAGAGGTAGAAAAACGAATCGTCCCGAGTTTCGTACAATGAGGTTCAAACCCGGCATTTATGAGGAAATATAGACTCCTTCTATTCTTTTCAATCCTATTATCAAGCCAGCTTTTTGCACAAGGCGGATGGAATCGCAATACGTTGGTGCTGACACCGCCTGCGGCAGAAGAAGCCTGGACCTCGCCGGTTCAGGCTATTCCACTGGATAGAATTGAACCCTTTCTGTCCTTCTTTGTGACCTGGGAGGGTAGTGGGGCGCAGTTGGAAGTGCGCTTTTCCGAAAATGGCGGAAGCTGGTCAGACTGGACCTTACTGTATAGAGATCCGCACAATCCGGACAAGCGAATTACACAACCGCTCTTTACGGAAGCCGGATACCAATATTTTCAGTTACGCTATCGCGATATTACCGTAAGCGAACTCACCTGTCATTTCTTCAGTCCGGGGGGCACGCCGCCGCATGTGGCGCATCCGCCGGTTCATCCTGACTGGCGGGACGGCGAATGTCCTTCTCCTCCTGTGGTGGAACGCAGCGACTGGTGTCCCGCCGGCAATTGTCCCAAAATCGCCAACCCCTCCCTTACCGGGGTATCGCACCTCATCGTCCACCATTCGGCCGGTACGAATATCGCTAACGACTGGGCTGCCATTGTGCGGGCCATCTGGGATTTGCACGTCAACGGTAACGGCTGGTCGGATATCGGCTACAACTACCTTATCGATCCCGAGGGCGTCATTTATACCGGCCGGGGTAACGATGTGCTCGGGGCCCACTTCTGTGCCCGTAACAGCAATACTATGGGCGTCTGTATGATCGGTAATTTTCAGCAAGCCGGTCCCAAAGAAGCAGCGCTCAGCAGCCTGGTGCAATTATTGACCTGGAAGAGCCACGACCGGAACCTGGACCCGCTCGGCAGTGCGTTGCATGCATCCTCCGGCCTCAATCTCATGAACATCTCCGGTCATCGCGACGGCTGTGCGACCGCCTGTCCCGGCGACCAGCTCTATCCCCTGCTTACCGATCTGCGCTTCCGGACAGTCGATTCCCTCGCTGTCTGCCAGGGGCTGGCTACCGGCCTCTCGCCCGCCAATCCCACTGCGCTTTCCCCGGCCTTATCCCTCCTCCCCAATCCGGCCGGAGAGCAGATACAAGTCCGAATCGATAACCACCTGAGCGGCGAAGTGCTGCTGGAAATATTCGGCGTAGACGGACGCCGGAAAGCCAGGCAGCAGTTCGAGAAGCATCACGCCCCGCTCACCATGGAACTGCCGCTGGCTCAACTGCCCGCCGGCTATTACTGGCTGCGCCTGCAAATGGACGGCGCACAGGAGCTGGCTTCTTTTGTGAAGCAGTGAGTGCGCCGCGGCACAAATATTCCGACATTGACTTAGACAGCAACAGAAACTTCCCGGGCTGGTCAGCCACGGGGAACAAAAAGCACTCCCAGCTGTTTGGATGCTTTGAAAAGGAAAAAGTATCCACTGATGGCAAAAGTGAAATTAAAAACCGGCGATCGCATTCCCTCTTTCAGGCTCAGAAACCAACAGGGCCGTTTCGTCTCTTCTGATGAATTACTTGGCCGCCCCCTGGTCATCTATTTCTATCCCAAGGACGACTCGCCGGGCTGCACAGCCGAAGCTTGCTCCTTTCGCGACACCTACGAAGATTTTACGGATTTGGGGGCAGAAGTGATCGGCATCAGCGCCGACGATCCGGAATCACACCGCCTTTTTGCCGAAAGGCATCATTTGCCCTTTCTGTTGCTCAGCGATGAAGATAATACCGTGCGGAAAGCTTTTGGTGTACCAGGCTCTTTATTCGGTCTGCTACCGGGCCGTGTCACTTTTGTCGTAGATGCAGAAGGTACGCTGCGCTACCAGTTCAACTCGCAGATCAACGTGTACGGGCATGTTAAGAAGGCAAAGGCTTTTCTGCGAAAGCTGTAATTCGATCCTTCCGGTCCAGCCCCGTCCATCAACTTGCTTAAGTCTTCGGAAAGCCAAGGTATTCCGCTTTCCACTTTCCGATCCTGCCGAAGGCTTCGCCTTGTCAGCACCCTGACCGCAAGCATCAGGGCTTCCGACTTCCTACCCCTTCTCTTTCACCTCCTTTGACAACCCCCAGTTCGCTCCCAAAAAAGCGATCCCCAGCAGGACAAAGGCGATGCCTTTGACCACAAAGCTCCAGTCGGTATCAAAAAAGCGGACCGCGGCGAGAAGCAGTACAAAGAGCAGTCCCACATTGACGCGTCCCATATGGTGATCCCGGAAACCGCTGACCAGAAAGGCCAGGCCGAATCCCAGGGCGGCCAGATTGGCCAGCACCATCGCCGGGCGAAGCGATCCGGCTGTTTGTATCAGCACGTAAAAGATGATGATGAAGGGAAACAGGGCCGCGGATTGTTCTACGGGTCCGCGGTTCGCTACGCCGGTCAGAAAAAGAAAAATATAAGCGATGGCCAGGCCGATCAGCACGAGCAGGTTGATGCGGGCAGCCCAGGGATCGTAGTACAGTCCGCTGATCAATGTGCTGAAAGTATTGGGGTCGAACTCCAGGCGGAAGGTCAGCACCAGCAGAAAAATATACATACCGGCGATGGTTACCGTTCGAAAGGGCATGCGGATCAGCGTCTGGCGTTGCGGATGCAGATGTCGGCCCAACAGGTAAAAACTACTCAGCAACAGCGCCGTTCCCACAAAGCTATAGGCTCTTATTTCCGGCTCAATCACCCACCACCAGGTCACAGAAAGTGTTAAAATGAGCCCCCAGCCCAGCACGTTGCGCCGCAGCGGGGAGCGTTCGGCGCGCAGGTTGTACGCCAGATGGGGGATCGCGGCGGCCAGTAAGCCCCAGTAAAAGACGCACTCACTTTCCGTGCCGTCTTTCATCGTCACCCACCAGGCAATACCCACCAGGTAAAGCAAGGCAGGCAAGGAGGCATTCATCAAATACAGCAGTGGAATACTGAGCAGCGCCCATATGAGAAGATATTGGTCCAGGTCACCGGCAATATGGTACGTCTGACTGATCAATGCAATGCATGCGCCGATCATCAGCAGGAGAAAAGTGGAGGCCCCCTCCACCCAGGCAGGAGAGCCGGAGCGTCGAAAAAAAGCGTAGCCATAGAGCAATTGCGCCAGCACCAGCGGCGCGAAGCTCAGTACCGTTCGCCAACCGCGCGACAGGTCTTCCCAGTTGTAGGCAAAGATCAGGATGATTCCGCCTCCGATTAGCAACGCCCCCAGAATGGCGATGATAGTCGTTGCCCAGTTGGGTTTATCGCCTGCCGGCCCGTAATGTGTCCGGATAGCTTCCGCCTGTTGCTCCGTCAGAATACCTTTCTCTTTTAATACGGGAAGCTGATCGTACAGCCAGCGAACATACTTTTTTTTCTGTTCCATAAGTTCGGCTAATGCTTTCTGATTGTTTTGGCGTATTGACAAAATACGGAAGAACCGGCTTAAATGATATTAAGTGATCTAAACACAACCCGCACAGGGCAACTTTTTGGAACGAAAAAACAGGCTGTCCGTTGTAAACCAACAGATTATGAAGCATACAGAAAGTGAAAAAAATTGATAAAAGCATGGAAGGAAGATCCGAATAAAAGCTTCCCACAGCTGTTTGAGCAATTTCAGCCGCCATTATACGCCTATGCACTTCGACTGCCCGGCCGGGGGGGAAGCTGCGAAAGATGCCGTACAGGATACCTTTATGACCGCACTTACTAAAATCGCCCAGCTGCGGGATGAGGCAGCTATCCAGTATTGGCTGCATACTATCCTCCGCAACCATTGCCGCATGTACCTGCGCCGGCGGAAAAAGGAATTTCACGAAGGCGCCGGGTGGGGCGATTTGCCCGACAAGCCGTACCGGCCGCTATTGTGAAACAGCTCCACCAACGACAATCACAGGAGTCGGTGCTAAGCGGGTTATCCCGGCTACCGGAAAAACTAAGGCTGCCTCTGCTGCTTCGTTACTACAGTATCTTCAACTCTTACCAACTCATTGCCGACATACTGGGTATTCCGGCAGGCACGGTGCGCAGTCGACTGTCAAGGGCCAAGAAAAGGCTGCTTAAAAGATTCGACCGGAAAGAAGGATTGCTGCAGAATACCGGAAAATCACCAGGGTCCGCGACCCTCACAGAAAAGTATAAAGATGCTGTACAGGCCTTTTACAAGGGCAACAGGAAGCGATTTCTCGAATGCTTCGCCGAAGACCTGCAGCTACGCTTCACCAGTGGGAAGGAAGCCACGGGACGACGGCGCATGGCGCTGGAGTGGGAAGAAGACCTGGAAAGCGGGGTGCGGTTTCAGCCCAAGCAGATCTTGTCGAGCGGAGGGCTCACCATTATGGCAGGCGCTTTCCGCAACCCGCCTCACGATCCACACCCTTACCCGCCGGCGGGGACTTTTGTGTTGTTTCACCGGGATGGAATGGTGTATCGGATGCATGTTCATTATGGGGAGGAACTATACTCGACGTAAATTGGTTTGAGGAACTTCTCAAACCAATTAAGTCGGTATATACTGACTCGAGTATGGTTTGATTTCTCAAACCATTTCGACGTCAGTATAAAATCAAATGAAACGTAAAATTTTGTAATGCCGGGGATTTTCTTCGCAACGATGTAAAACAGGTGCGCGGGTTTCTTATGACTTTTTTCCTTTGATAAACGTGTTTTCATTTTAAAAACACCCTACGAAAGTGACATTGGACATCAAGAGGGACAAACTGAAATCATTTCTGAAAATGCTGAGAGGGAATGGAATTCACACCGACTTTGAAGTGGTTTGGAACTCATAATTTTGTCTTGAACTACAAAACGGCCTACCTTTGAAGTGTTTCATCTACAATCAATATGACAAATCGTAGTCCCCGAATACTGTGCCTCCTCTTCGCCCTGTGCTGCTGTTCATTACTCTACGGGCAGGAACTGAAGCCGCGCAGCTTCCTCGAACCGGCCGACACCTTCCACCGCGGCCGCTTCTGGGCCATGGCCGGAAGCGGAACAGTTCTCTACGCCACCGCCTTCACCGGATTGCACGAAGCCTGGTACAAAAACTATGAGCTCGGCGGTTTTCGCACCTTCAACGATGCCGGAGAGTGGATGCATATGGATAAAATGGGGCACTCAATGACGACATACGTGGAGAGTTATCTCATTTTCCATATGGCCCGCTGGACCGGTATGCCGCGCCGCAGCGCCATGTGGACGGGCGCCGGCACGGCCATGCTATTGCAAACCACAATAGAAGTGATGGATGGCTTTTCTGTCAAGTGGGGCTTCTCATGGGCCGACATAGCTGCCAACACTGCCGGCGCCGGCCTCTTTATCGGCCAGGAAATGCTCTGGGAAGAGCAACGTATCTGGATGAAAGTATCCAATACCCGGCCCAACTACCCGGACTTGCCAGTTCACTCCCTGGACGGCGGGGCCGTTTCCACCTTGCGTACCCGCGCCCATGATTTGTTCGGCGCCTCCTTCGGAGAGGCCTTTATCAAAGACTACAACGGTCAGATCCACTGGCTGTCCGTCAACCCCTCAGCGTTTATCCTCCCGAATCACCCCGGCAGTAAATTCCCCCGCTGGCTCAATCTGGCCGCCGGCTACGGCGCCCAGAACATGTACGGCGGCTATTCCAATACCTGGACTGATGAGGCAGGCAAGCAGTTTGTCTCCAACGATCCGCTTCACCCCCGCTATCATCAGTTCTACCTCTCCCTGGATGTCGACCTCACCCGCATACGGACCAACAGCCGCTTCCTCAAAGTACTCTTCGGCGCCCTGAACTGGATCAAGATTCCGGCTCCGACACTGGAATTCAACTCGAAAGAAGGCGTGATTTTCCACCCCGTGTACTGGTAAGCCTTATCAAGTCGGAAGTCGGAAAGCGGAAGTCGGAAAGCGGAAAACGTCCTCCCAGAGATGCCAATGTCAAAAACCCTATAGAAAAGCTATTGATTTTTACATTTTTAACGCCGGCTTTACATAACAAAAGAGGCTAATGGAACTTCCGGGTTATCACAATATTCGTCAGCAATGAAAACAGGAGGCTATGGAGCCAGGAACTATCCTCCTCTTCGCCGTTTCATCCGGCGCAACTTTACCGGCCCATACCAGAGCCACAGGCCGGTAAGGACCATGAGCAGAAGCCCCAGGCCCAGGGCATTCATGGCGATGAGTTTGAAGAAATCGCTGATAATGGAGCCGTCGTGAAGCGCTTCGATCCAGTCGGAGTGGCGGCGGGCGACGGAGAGCACTTCGCCGCTGCTGGAGTCGAGCTGTACTTCCCACCATCCCTTTTCGAATAATACCTTAATGATTCCCTTTCCCGGTCGCGCATCAATGCGGTCGATGGCGTTACCGGTCTGATCCGGATACTGCGCATAGAGGGCCGCGCGGGCCGTTTCGGCGAGTTCGCTAAGGGGTTTCCACCGGGAGAGATCGGCGGAGGCGCCCGTTTGGGTTGGCGGCTGCAGTAGATCGACATCCTTTTTCCATCCTAAGAGCAGCCCCGTCAAAGCACTGATAAACAGAAAAACCGACAAGGCAATTCCGAAGTACTTGTGATATTTCCTAAAGTCGCGAAGTGATTTGGTATATGTCGGTTTTTCCAAAAGTTCTTGCCGTATGATTGATCAGAATGTATAGTCGCTTCAATGGAGCAAAGATAAAAAAGTAGTCAATATCGGTGTGGAAGAATGGTATCTGTTTGGAAAATGCGTCAGTTCATCAACGGGGAAAAACACCCATTCTCCCTTTCGGAAAATGGGTGTTTTTTACAAATATTCTCATTATGGCCTCTTATCTTTTTAGTACAGAGGCGATCCTTTGAATACGCCGGACCCGGCCCAGGACTGAAAGTAGCCGCGCAAGGTAAAACGCGATCCGTATTGTCCGTTATACCGTATCGTCGCCCGGCCGTCAGTGCCGACATCGACGAACATATCGGCGGAAGCAAACCCGCTGCCGAAGACGCGCATTTGGAAACGCACGCCTTTCCCGGGATCCTTTTCATTGATTTCCAGACTGGTCAGCCGTCCGTCAAGGGTAATGCCTCCAAGGCCGTTATAGCCCGAAACGGAGCCGGGGAAGACAATTTGTACGGTAGCCACGCTATCCCGTACGGCAATGAAATTGGTGGTCGTATTCACCTGTACCGTTTGGCCGTAGCGGTCGACAAACTGATAAGCCTCAATCACGAAGTTGCGTTCATCGAGCAGTTCCAGGATCGCCTCGTAATTGGAGCTGCGCTGCGCTTTCTCGGCTTTTTTGCGTTCTGACTTTTGTTTCTCTTTTTCGGTCATGGCTTCTTCCTGAGTCCAGACCGCTGTGGTAAACAACAGCATCGCAAAGGAGAGCAGAAGGATATGCTTAATCATGGTTATTCTTTTTCAAATGACTTTTATTAATACAACAGCCTGACAAACAGCATGTTGATTTTAGCTTCCGGTCAACTGTATCGCCATGAAAACATTTGAAAAAGCCCCCAGAGATGCGCAGCGCAGCGGAATTAACCATAATTTAACCCGGGTTAACTGATTTTAAGGGTTGGCTGTTGGCTGCTAAGCGGGGCTTTCGCCAGATAGAGACCGGCCAAGATGCGAAAAGCTCAAGCAAGGGCATGCCCGGTTATAGCCAGCAACCAGCATCCAGTTCAATATCCCAGATGGAACAGTGCATCTCCCTGGTGCACCACCGCCGCGTTGTTATGTCCGAGGAGAAAGCCCGGGCAAGGGGCAATAACAGGGCGGCTTTCCTCACCGTAGGGATCGTTGATAGTGCCGAGGGTTTCTCCTTCCCGAACGCGCTGTCCCGCGTTTTTTGTCCACTTGAACATACCGGAGCGCGTGGCTCTGACCCAGACGCTATCGAATAGTTCTACGGAGCCGGTCTGAGGCGTATCGGCCTGCAGCATTTGTTGTGCCTGCAGCAGGCGTTGAATGCCTGCGAGCCCCTGTGCGATGGCCAGGTTGTCATAACGGCCATTTTCCCCTCCCTCGAAGACCAGCAGGGGCTTGCCGAGTTTGCCTGATGCTTTGCGCAGTGAACTGGCAATGGCGCGTTTGGCCAGGGCAAAGGGCGCACTAAACTGCATGGCCAGGTGGTGAGCTTCTTCGTCGTTTGCCGTAAAGCGTATCTGAGGGTAATTGTAGTGCTGGCTGCCGCCGGTGTGGAAGTCGATGCCAAAATCCATCAGCGGCAGTATTTTTGCCGACAGTATTTTCGCTGTGCGCGCGGCCAGGGAGCCCTCCCTGTTCCCGGGAAAACTGCGGTTCACGTCTTTTCCATCCGGTACTCCGCGGATACCGTGCACAAAGCCATATGGATTCGCCACCGGAATGACGATAACGGCTCCTTTCCGGAGTTGATTGAACAGGCCGGAGGCTAGCGCCTGCCGCAGAATTTCCACCCCATTCACCTCATCGCCATGCAGCCCGGCCAGCAAAAGCAGAGTCGGGCCAGGCGCCTCACTGCGAAACACCCGGGCAATCATTTTTACCTGTCCTCCCGAGGGAATGCGTCCTACGGGAATACGGATCATGGTACGTTCGCCGGGAGCGACAGTGGTTTTGTGAATTTCCATATATGCACTTGGTCTTAAGAATGAATATAGACAGTTATTATTAATGGCCTGGCGGAGTGTCTGGCAGCGACGAAAAGGCTGAGGTGGCCACTTTTCCTCCGGGCTCACTTCAGTCTTTCGTTCCTTTCATGCGGCGTTCCCGCCGCCGGCGCTTACGGTTTTTGACTCTTTTTTCAATGTAGCGAATAATGCGGTCGGAGATGTCAACTTCGGCCACCGTTTCAATCCCTTCCAGGCCGGGGGAGGCATTGACCTCCATGATTAGCGGCCCGCGTACCGAGCGCAGCAGATCCACCCCGGCCACATCGAGCCCCATGGCTCTGACGGCTTCAATCACCAGCTGCCGTTCGGTTTCGTTCAGGGGCTCCACACTGGCCGTACCTCCTCTGTGGAGGTTCGAGCGAAATTCGCCTTCCCGGGCCTGCCGCTTCATACTGGCAATTACCTCCCCGCCGACCACCAGCGCCCGGATGTCGGCGCCTTCTGCTTCCCGGACGAACTCCTGAATGAGCACCCGCTCCCGGAGGCGCCGGAAGGCTTCTACCGTCGATTCGGCACTGTGCAAGGTTTCAGCCAGTAAGACGCCGATGCCATGCGTGCTTTCCAGTAATTTTATAACGACCGGGAGCCCGCCTACGCTTTCCACCAAGGGCAGGATGTATTCATCATCCCCTATAAAAGCGGTTCGCGGCACATTGATCCCAGCGGCAGCCAGGCGCTGCAGGCAGCGCAGCTTGTCTCTGGCCTGAAGCAGCGCATCGGAACGGGCGATGGTGAAGACGTCCATGAGTTCCAGCTGGTTGATAACCGCCGCTCCTTGCGAGGTGACAGAGGAGCCGATACGGGGGATCACCGCATCCAGACGATGCAGGGGCTGATCCTGGTAAATGATCTGCGCCTGCCCCCGTTCGATCACCAGGTTGCAAAGCGTGTGGTCAATGATACTCATGCGATGCCCCCTACGGGCGCCGGCGCGGTAGAGGCTCTGCGTGGAATACAATTGCGGGCCCCGGGATAGAATAGCGATGTTCATTGTTTTGAGCTTGGTAAAACCTAAAAGTACAAACTTACCGGATCTTCAGCGTAGCGCAGGTCCGAACCCCGGCCTTCCAATTTGACCGACATGTATAACTAAAAACCTGAATATTTGGGTATCTTGCCGACACTGGTTACAGTAACGGTTTTTTTTCCTCTTTACATTCAATTGCCAACTACATTCCATGAAAACCAACCCGAAACCAGGGGAGTTCCAGCTCAACGACAAACGCATCATCAATGCCTGGGCGCTGTTCGATTGGGCCAATTCCGCTTTTGCTCTGGTCATCACTGTCGCGATCTTCCCGGCGTATTATGTTGCTGTTACGGACGATACGATCAATATTCTCGGTGCTCAGATCTCCAACAGCGCCCTGTATGCTTATGCCATCTCTGCTTCCTACCTGATCATCGCCGCCTTTTCTCCTCTGTTATCCGGCATAGCCGATTACGGGGGCAAGAAGAAGTTTTTCCTGCAGTCCTTTACCATTCTGGGCTCCATCGCCTGCGTCAGCCTCTTTTTCTTCCGGGGCATGGATCAGCTTTGGCTGGGCAATACGGCCTTCATCCTGGCCATGATCGGTTTTGCGGGCGGACTGGTTTTCTACAACTCCTACCTCCCGGAAATCGTCACCGAAGACAAATACGACAGCGTCAGCGCGCGGGGCTTCGCTTTCGGCTACATCGGCAGCGTACTCCTGCTGGTGGCTAACCTGATTATCATTCAGTTTCACGACCTGCTCGAGCTGACGGAAGCAGCTGCTACCCGAATTTCTTTCATCATGGTCGGCGTCTGGTGGATCGGCTTCGCCTCTATTCCTTTCCGCCTGCTGCCACGCGATCCGGACGGCAAACCCATGGAACGGCTGCTGCACCGTGGAGTCGGTGAACTGCGGAAAGTATGGAATGTCGCCAAACAGGCGCCCAACATCAAATCCTTTCTCTTCGCCTTCTTCTGCTACAGCGCCGGCGTACAAACTGTACTCTTCCTCGCCGCCACCTTTGCTGAAAAAGAGCTGGCCTTTGAGGCGGCGGAACTGATCGTCGTCATCCTGCTGCTGCAAATCGTGGCCGTGCTCGGCGCTTACCTGTTCGCCAAAATATCCGAGTGGCAAGGCAACAAATTCTCTCTGATCGCCATGCTCCTCATCTGGATTGCTATCTGCGTGACGGCTTACTTCGTACAGACCACCTTTCAGTTCTACTTTGTCGCCGCTGCCGTCGGCCTGGTCATGGGAGGCATACAGTCCCTCTCCCGCTCTACCTACAGCAAACTGCTGCCCAAAAACACCAAAGACACCACCTCCTTCTTTAGTTTTTACGACGTTCTGGAAAAGGTAGCCATCGTCATCGGCACCTTCAGCTTTGGCTTCATCGACCAGATTACAGGCTCTATGCGCTCCAGTATCCTGTTGCTCACGCTCTTCTTCCTGCTCGGCCTGTTCTTTCTGGCGCGAACGAGTATACATCCGGCGAAAAAAAAGGTAATTGCTGAAAGTTGAAAAGTTCAAGGCCTGCGGTTTGAAAACTCTTCTTCCCCAGATTCCTTATCTTTGGTGTCGCAGGATTAAAACCGGCATCCTATGGAAACCATATCCGGCTCCACCTTCCTCCTGCGCCCCGTTCACCCTGCTGACGCGGAGGCGCTGGCGCGCTATGCCGACAACCGCAAGATCTGGGAAAATGTCAAGGACGCCTTTCCCCATCCCTATACGGTCGGGCATGCGCGTGATTTTATCAAATATTTGCAGCGGCACGAAGAGGAGATCGTTTTTGCCATTGAGGTGGAGGGAGAGATGGCCGGCAGTATCGGACTCAAGCATAAGACCGACGTGTACCGGATCAACCGCGAACTGGGCTTCTGGCTGGGTGAACCCTTCTGGGGGCGGGGCATCGTCAGCGAAGCGGTAGAACTGGTGGTGGACTATGGCTTCCGCCAAACGGAGGCGTTGCGGATATACGCGGAGGTATACGCACATAACCGGGGATCGATGCGCGTCCTGGAGCGGAATGGCTTCCGGCACGAGGCCGTGCTCCGGCAGGCCGTCATCAAAGATGAGAAGATCGAAGACCTGCATATCTTCGCTTTATTAAAACCTGAATGGAAAACCGGAAAAAATTCAGCTAAACCTAAATAGCGTATGAAAAAAATCAGTAGTCTTTTACTTTTGGTCACGGCCTTCCTGCTCTTTTCCAGTCACGATTTGTTCATCAAACTGGATAGTTATTATCTGGAACCGAATCAAGAGGCGGAACTGAACTTACTCAACGGCACATTTAGCGAAAGCGAAAATACCATCGCCCGCGACCGCATGGTCGATGCAACCATTCTCGGCCCCGGAATGGAGGAGCATCCTCCGGACAGTCGCTGGCGGGAGCGCGGCGCGGAAACGGTCCTTTCCTTTCGCACTGAAAAGGCGGGCACCTACGTAGCCGGCGTCTCCACGCGCCCCCGCCGTATCGAGCTTTCGGCCGAAAACTTTAATGAATACCTGGAACACGACGGCGTGCTCGATATCCTGGAGCAGCGCATCGAACGGGGAAAAGCCACGGATGCCGCAACGGAAAAGTACGCCAAACACGTCAAGGCCATCTTTCAGGTGGGAGACAAATACAGCCCGGAATGGGAGCGCCCCCTCTACTACCCCATCGAGTTTGTCCCCGTAGCCAATCCATATGAGCTGGAAATAGGCGACTTGCTGGAGGTGCGCCTGCTGCTCGACGGCCGGCCGCTGGCCGACCAATTGGTTTATGCAAGCTATGAAGGATACCTCCCCGGTAAGGAAGAGGATGACCGCGAGGCCTTCCGGGTACGCACCGATAAAATGGGCGTAGCGGCAATCCCGCTGACCAGAAAAGGAAAGTGGTATGTCCGCACCATTTATATGAAGGAAAGTGAAGCGCCGGGAATTGATTACGAATCGCAGTGGGCCACCTTGACCATCGAAGTGGATTGATGAATTTGCTAACTCAGTCTGCAATACTTCCCGGAGTGATCCTGTTCAATTTATGGATATCATAACAACGATTAAATGGATACCACCGAAAAAACTTTTGAAACGATCGCCGATGAAATCAGCCGGCGGCACGACCATGTCGAACGGGGGAAGATGATGTCTTCTCCGGGCATTAAGTACAAAGACAAGGTATTTGCCTTTTTCTGGAAAGACGCTATGGTCTTTAAACTGGATAAGAACTTTGACCCGGACAGCGTCGGCCTCGAAGAATGGGAACACCTGAATCCCTTCAAAAACAAGGGCCCCATGCGCGCGTGGTACGTCGTTCCCGAAGTACAAAGGGATCACTGGCTGGAGCTTACCCGGCTGGCCCTGGAATACATTAAAACCGAAGTTAAATAACGGAAGCTGGGACTAAAATCGATCACTCATGACTGAAAAGAAAATAGAAACCGTCGTCTTTGATCTGGGCGGCGTACTCATCGACTGGAACCCGGAGTATTTATTCCGGAAAATATTCGAGGACGAAGCAGAGATGCGGCACTTCCTTGAAAAAATAGCTACCCCGGATTGGAACGAGCAACAGGATGCCGGCCGGCCGCTGGCGGAGGCCACCGAGTGGCTCGTCGAACGCCACCCGGAACACGAGGTAGCCATCCGCGCCTACTACGGCCGCTGGGAAGAGATGCTCGGCGGCGCCATCAGAGAAACCGTCGCCATACTGGAAGAGATCCATACGCGCGACGAGCATCGCTTGTATGCGCTGACCAATTGGTCGGCCGAGACCTTTCCCATCGCACGGGAACGCTACGCTTTTCTGCAGCGTTTTGAAGGCATCCTTGTTTCGGGAGAGGAAAAGCTTAAAAAGCCCGATACCCGTATTTACCGGCTGTTGTTCGAACGCTACGGTTTCGAACCGGAACGCGCGCTGTTTATCGACGACAGCCTGCGCAACGTCGAAGCCGCCCGGGAGGTGGGCCTGGATGCGATCCATTTCCAATCACCCCAAGCGCTGGAGGCCGAACTGCAGGAAAGAGGAATCATTTGAACAAGAATTATATTTTGGTTCTCAATCAATTGACGGGGTGACTTTGAGTCACCCCGTCAATAAACCATTTATATATAAAATCAATGAAGCGACTATCAAAAATCAACGCCATACTGCTATTGCTGACCACATGCTATCTTCCATTACACGCCCAGGAGGATAACACCGGTCCCGACCGCTGGAAGCCCGAAGATATCATACACACCGAATACCTCGGAAGCCCGGTTTTTTCACCCAATGCCGATATGGTGGCGTGGACTAAGCGGCGCGGCGTAAAAGAAAAGGACAAATTCGTCAATGACCTGTACCTCACCCGGTTAGACCTGACGAAAGACGGCCAGTTTCGCAGCTTCCGGCTAACCAACGCCGATGAGAGCGACTCCTCCCCCCTCTTTTCGCGCGATGGCGAAACTATTTACTTCCTCTCCTCCCGCGATAAAGGGAAAAAGCTGTGGTCGCTAAGCCTCTACGGGGGAGAACCCACCGAAGTGCACGAATTCGAAAACAGCATCTCCTCCCTTCAGTGGCTCAACGACAGCACGCTGACCTACATCTCCGAAGAGGGCCAGACGCTCTACGAGCAAAAGCTCAAGGAAAAGAAAGACAATACCGTGGTGGTGGAGGATTCCATGCACTGGGATATCAAGCGCGTCTATAGTTTCGACCTGGAGGCAAAGCAGTCGACCCGGCTTACGCAGAACCAATATCCTATCTCCGGTTACAAGCTCTCGCGCGACGGAGGATGGCTGCTCTACTACCAACAGATGAGCCCCCACTACCCGGCCGATGCCCAACCTGATCCGCAATACTTCCTGGTCAACCTGGAGTCCGGAGAACAGGAACGTATCCTGCAGGACCTGCAGACGCCCTATAATTTCCAGTTTACCGAAGACCATGCCGGCTTCTACTTGGCCGCCGTCCGCTCTTCCGATCCGGAATGGAACGGCGCCGGCATCTCGGAAATATACTACTACGACCTCTCCGAACAGGCTTACGACAAAGTGGATCTGCAATGGGAATGGGCTACCGAAGGCGATTTCTACGTAGCCGGTAACGACTTTATCGCCTCGCTCGCCAACGGTCCCACCCGCAAGCTGGCTTTTTACCGCAAAAACGGCGACAGCTGGACCAAGTCGGATATCGACCTGGGCGACAAGAACGAACATGTGTATTTGTCGGCGGTAGACAAGGACGGCAGCAAAGTCGCCTACGAATACTCCACCGCCTCCAAATTGCCCCGGTACTTCGTCGCAGACCTCGAACGCAGCGGTGAGGGCATTACTTTTTCCAATGAAAGAGAGTTGGTGAAGCTCAATAAAAAGTTGCAGAAAAAACCTACGGCCCGCTCCGAGATTTTCCGCTGGAAGGGATACAACGGCGACGAAGTCAACGGTATTCTGTACTACCCCGAAGATTACGAAGAAGGCCGGCGCTACCCGCTCGTCCTGTCGATCCACGGCGGCCCCTCCGGCGTGGATCTCGATCGCTGGCGCGAGCGCTGGAGCACTTATCCGCAGCTCTTGTCACAGCGCGGCGCCTTCGTCCTCAAACCCAACTATCACGGCTCCAGCAACCACGGCCTGGAATTCGTGGAATCGATCAAGAAAAATTACTACACGCCGGAACTCACCGACATCATCAACGGCATCAACGAACTGGACCGCCGCAGCATGATCGATATGGACAGCCTGGGCACCATGGGCTGGTCGAACGGGGCCATCCTGACGACCATGCTCACCGTACGCTACCCGGATATGTTCCAGGTGGCGGCCCCGGGAGCAGGTGACGTAAACTGGACCTCTGACTTCGGCACCTGCCGCTTCGGCGTCTCTTTTGATCAAAGCTACTTCGGCGGCGCCCCCTGGGACGATAGTGACGAGAAGTTCTACAACGAAGCCTATATAGAATATTCGCCTCTCTTTGAAATGGAAAAAGTGAGCACGCCGACCATCATCTTCCACGGCAGCGAGGACCGCGCTGTGCCCCGTGATCAAGGCTGGGAGTACTACCGCGCCCTGCAACAGATCGGCGAGGCGCCGGTGCGTTTCCTCTGGTTCCCCGATCAGCCCCACGGCCTGCAGAAGATCACCCACCAGATGCGCAAAATGGAAGAAGAACTCGCCTGGATCGATAAGCACCTCTTCGGCAAAGATGCCATGGAGAACGAGGCCTTCAAAGAAGACAGCCCTCTGGCCCATCGCCTCAAACGCGAGAAGGCAGCCAGACACAACGGCCATCTGGGTGTATTTAAAGACGGGATGCTCCTTCCCGAAGTACAAGCAGTAGCCGCCGACAGTTTCTCCATCGGCCGCTTCGAAGTGACCAACGCCCAGTTCAAAGCCTATGACCACACTCACGAATATTCCGCCGGCGAAGATGACTTTCCCGTGCGCGTCACCCACGTCGAAGCCCAGAACTACATCCGCTGGATCTCGGAGGAAACCGGAGAGTTTTACCGGCTGCCCACCAAAGCGGAAGCAGAAGATTTTCACAAGAAGGCATACAAAATCGCCGCCAAAGAAAACACCCTCAACTATTGGGCGGGCTTCGACATCACCTGGGACGAAGTCCCCCTACTCAAGGAAAAGATGAAGGAACTGGACAGCGAGCTGGTCAAGGAAACCGGTAGCTTTAAAGCAGCTAAAATTGGTACAGCCAGCGTCTATGACCTGGGCGGCAACCTAGCCGAATACGCCGTCGACGGCTCTACTTACGGCTATTCAGCTTACGATTACGTGGACCCGAACTCTGACAAGGTCAAACGCAGCGCCGGATATACGGGATTGCGGGTGATTAAGGAGGATTGATCACCCATAAGCCGGCTTGGGTCACTTCTTCCCCGCCTTTGTTCCTCAGGACGGGTAAACCCCATGGAATCGCGAAGCGACTATTCCACGGGGTAAATATGCTGCGGTTCCGGGCTGTTTACCGGATTATCTCATTTTTTCAAAAATCACAGAACAGAAGAACATAGGAACCGACGAATATTGAACCGCAGAATTATCATGCGTTATCCCGGGGGTTCCAGGAAGGAAGGGGGGATGGTTGCAGGGCTCTGAACCCCTTCCCCCTACCCCAAACAGGGTAAATCAAGCATTAAAAAAGTTAAAATAGATACTAAAGCACTTGAAAAATAGCATTTTACCAATCAAATTGCTATTTTTGAATTGAATCGTTCTCCCCTCCATCGCCGTCTCACAATCATTTATAGTCCATGATATCTTCAAAGGCGGGTAGAAATAACTACTTTTATCCGTTCGGGAAGGGTCTGTAAACCAGCCTCTGTTCCCGTGAGAAAACTACATTGTACACTAGGAGCAACTGTCCGATGGGGCATGCCCTGAAAAAATATTGATGTTTTATGAGACAGACTTACGCGCTTGCAGTTTGGCTGTTCATCTACCTATTATTTTCACCTCTTCAAGTTCCCTGTCAAGCGCGACGGGCTCTTTTTCCCGCTGAAATGTTTAACCCTGCTCACTTTAAGGAATTGAAGTGGCGTAATATCGGACCCTTTCGGGGAGGCCGAAGTGTTGCCGTAGCCGGAGTGGCCCGGAACCCCATGACTTATTACATGGGAAGTACCGGTGGAGGACTTTGGAAGACGGAAGATGCCGGAATGACCTGGCATAATATCTCCGATGGCTTTTTCCGCACCGGTTCGGTAGGAGCAATTGCCGTTGCGCCCTCAGATCCCAATATCGTCTACGTAGGGATGGGGGAGCACGCTGTTCGCGGCACCATGACGACGCACGGCGACGGTGTCTACAAATCGACTGACGGGGGAGAAACCTGGAAGCACCTCGGTCTTACAGAGTCGAGGCATATTGCTGAGATCGTCATCCATCCTGACAATCCCGAGCACCTTTTCGTCGCCGTACAGGGCGCGCTGCATGGCCCCAGCGAATGCCGGGGCGTGTACCGCAGTGAAGACGGCGGCCAGACCTGGTGCAAGGTGCTGTACATCGACAATACCACTGGGGCCTGCGATTTGAGCCTCGACCCTTCCAACCCTCGCATTCTCTATGCCGGTATGTGGGATCACCGCCGTTACCCCTGGAGTGTACGCAGCGGCGGTCCGGGCTCCGGCCTGTTCAAGTCGAGCGACAGCGGTAACAACTGGGAGCGGCTCAATAACGGGCTTCCCGGCGAAATGGGTAAAGTAGCCGTCGACGTCTCCCCCGCCAACCCAAAAATCGTTTATGCCAATATCGAAGCCGGTAACGGCGGCGTTTTCCGCTCGGAGGACGGCGGGAAATCCTGGCAGCAGACCAGCGGGGATCGCTCAACCGTGGCCCGCGCCTGGTACTACATTGAAATATTTGCCGATCCTCAGGATCCGGAAACCGTTTATGTACTCAATGAACCCCTGCTCAAATCGATCGATGGCGGGCGCCGCTTCGAAGAGATTAGTACCCCGCATGGCGATCAACACGATTTATGGATCAATCCCGGCTGGCCCTCCAACATGATTCTTGCTAATGACGGCGGCGCCGCCATTACTTTTAACGGTGGGCATACCTGGTCGAGCCAGTACAATCAACCCACGGGGCAATTTTACCGCGTCATTGCCGACAACCGCTTCCCTTACTATCTCTATGGCGGTCAACAAGACAACACTACGGTGGCTATTCCCAGCCGCACCCCGGGCCCGGGCATCGGCCGGCAAGACTGGTATCCGGTGGCCGGCTGTGAAAGCGCCTTCCTGGCTTTCAACCCCGACAACCCGGAACGCATCTACGGCGGCTGCTACCAGGGCTATATCGAGATATACGACCAAGAGACCAAGATGAGCAGAGATATCAGTGCTTATCCCGCCCTGCGGCTGGCCACCGAACCCAAAGACATGAAGTATCGCTTTAACTGGAATTCCCCCATTGTCGTTTCCCCGCACAATCCGGATGTGGTGTACCACGCGGCCAATCAGGTATTGCGAACTGCGGACGGAGGGCAGCGCTGGAAGGAAATCAGCCCTGACCTGACCCGCAATGAACCGGATAAACAGGGCGTCGGCGGAGGGCCTTTTACCAACGAAGGCGCCGGTGCGGAAAACTATAACACGATCAGTTACCTCGCTTGTTCCCCCCACGAGCCCGGCCTGTTGTGGGCCGGCTCCGACGACGGGCTGGTCCACCTCACCCGGGACGAAGGTCGAAGCTGGAAAAACATCACTCCAAAAGAACTCGGAGAAGCCGTGATCAATTCTATTGAAGTATCGCCCCATGATCCGGCTACGGCTTATCTGGTAGCCAACCGGTACAAATTCAACGATCTCCAGCCTATGGCCTATTTCACATCTGATTACGGCAAAACCTGGACGAGGATAAACGAGGGGATCGCGGCCAATCACTTCGTCCGCGTCGTTAGAGAGGATCTCCTTCGCCCCGGCTTGCTCTACGCCGGAACTGAAGGAGGGCTCTACATCTCCTTTAATAAGGGTGCGCAGTGGCGGCGCCTGCAGCTCAACCTTCCGGTATGCCCGGTAACCGATCTCACCATTAGGGACAATGACCTCATCGCAGCTACTTCCGGCAGAGGCTTCTGGATACTCGATGACCTGGGCCCTCTGCAACAAAGCATGGGGGTGCTGCCACGCCGGGAAGCCCTGCTCTTCCGCCCCAAGCCCACTGTGCGCTTCCATGCCGAAACCCATCCGGAACCACCCGCCGAAATGGGGGCCAATCCGCCTAACGGCGTCATCATCAACTACTACCTGCCCTGGGATATGGACCGTCAACTGCTGACCCTGCAGATACTTGACAAAAACCAACGCCTGGTACGAACTTTCACCAATCAACCGGACAGTAACTTCGTAGAATATCCGGGCGGCCCCGAGCGGGAAGCCATGCTCCCCTCCCGGCAAGGCATCAATCGCTTCCACTGGGACCTGCGCCGTACCCCTATCCCCGGCGTTCCCGATATCTTTGTTTATGGCAGCTATCAAAGCGGCCTGGTGGCTCCAGGCAACTATACGCTCCGTCTGATCAGCCCCGGCGACACCCTGGAGCAGCCCTTTGAAATCATTCCCGATCCGCGCCTGAGCGCCTCGCCGGAAGACTACGCCAAACAACAGGAGGCATTGCAAGGCATGGAAAACGCCGTCCGTGACATCCATCAGTCCGTCAAGCGAATGCGGGTGGTCAAAAAACAGGTCGCCTTCCTGACCAAACAAATGAAAAAAGCAGGCTGCGCGGAAGAACTTATCCAACAGGGCAAAGCGGTACAACAACGTATCAGACAATGGGAGGAACGGCTGATCCAGCCCCGTCAGAAAACCGATCAGGATGTCATCAATTATCCCAACCGCCTGAACGCGGAGTTTATCAGCCTCATCGAACGCCTCGATACGCATGCACCCCATGTAACCGATGGCGCCCGGCAACGCATGCAGGACCTTCTACGCACCTGGCGGGAGCAAAAGTCGATTTACCACGATATTCTGGATAAGGACGTCTCCCGTTTTAATCAGATTTACAAGGAGCAGGATCTGCCCGTGGTAGTCATTCCCTCTTCTGCCGACTGAACTTATCGACGCTGCAGCGTCAGATTTCTCCCCGTGGCAGTGCTGGCCCAGCTCATCTGATTGCCGGTAATGCTATAAAGATACTTTACCGTCGTATTCCCGAAGTCCAATGTCAGTTCCGTATCGGTGCGGGTAAAAGTTCCTACCTGGGTTACTCCGTCCTTGGAAGCGGTAAAATCGCCGTCGGATGCAAAGGAATATACGGTTCCAATCAATTCGCTCACCCCTACGCCCGACCCGTTAATGACTTCCCAGGAATCGAGAAAAGGATCGGAGGGTTCGTTGTCATCTTCTTTACTGCAGGCAAGTACAGCAAAGATTCCCAAGAGCAGGATTGTACGCAATACAGACATATGATTTCTTTTAAGCGCCCTAACAAATGCCCCTTTTCGTCATGGGGGCAGGCAAAGATAAACTTAGCTTGGCTCACTGCCGTTAGACAGAGAAAAGATGATTCTTAGACAAATCTCGTGATTGAAAGTCAGTCAAAAATAAAAATCAACGCTCCCTTTGGTCGCTTTTGCTTCTCATTTTCGGCTGATCACAAAATTTGCCTAAGAAAGGAAAAGATAAACACTTTTCCCCGCTTTCACTCAACCGAATTTGATAATCCGATGACATCAACCATGCGCCATCACGCCCTCCTACTCGCCC
This sequence comes from uncultured Saprospiraceae bacterium, assembly GCA_964632995.1. Taxonomy (GTDB): domain Bacteria; phylum Bacteroidota; class Bacteroidia; order Chitinophagales; family Saprospiraceae; genus CAZWDL01. Next base: position 20,237 of record CAZWDL010000038.1, on the reverse strand, counting down.
TTTCCTTCCTGACCGGCTTTTCCTGTACTCGTCAGACAACGAGCTATTACCAGGAAGAAGTTGGCCTGCAGCACGATGTTTTCATCAGCAGCCGTAATGATCACTCGGTTAAGCACTACGACGGGCAGACCGGCCATTTCCTCGGCGATTTTGTCTCACCGGGAGAAAACAACCTGCAGATGACGCAGGAAGTCGCCTTCGGCCCCGATAGCAATCTTTATGTCAGTGGCCGCGGCAATTCGGCTATCCATCGCTACGATTCGCGCAGCGGCGCCTTTCTCGGCGCGTTCACTACCGGATATACGCTCGATAATCCCACCAAGATCAGCTTCGGCCCCGATGGCCTGCTCTACGTAAGCCAGTGGGGCGAGCGTCAATCCAGTGTAGCCCGTTTTGACGCCCGCAGCGGTGTCTTCGTCGATGAGTTCACAGAAAACCTGAACCAGCCGCTCAGCCATGCCTGGGACCGCGAAGGCAGTTTTTACGTAGCCTGTTTCGGCTCCAAAGAAGTGCGGCGATATAGTGAAGACGGCGATTTCCAACGCAGCATCCGTGATGAAGCCCGCCTTAACGGCCCCACCAACATCTGGTTCGGTGAGGATGAAGACCTTTATGTAGCCGACTGGCAATCGGGCAGCGTGCTGGAGTTCAACGAACGCAACGGCAGGTTCCTCGGCACCTTTATCAGCGGGCTGGAACGGTTGGAAGGTGTAGCCTTTGGCCCCGACGAACGCATCTATCTTTGCGACTGGCAGGCCAACAGCGTTCTGCGCTATGACCAGCGCGGTAACTTCATCGATGTTTTCATCGACTCCGGAGACCTGCAACAACCCAATGGAATTGTGTTCCGGCCTGATGTAAATGAAGAGTAAGGATCCTGAGAAGTTGGTCAAACTTCTGCCATTGATGACTTTTTACTTTCACTTCTGTTCTTCTGTTCTTCGGTTTTTCTTACTTTTGTGCGAGCAAAAAAGAAAAATACCATGGAAGTATCGAAAGGTTCAAAAATGACCGACTGGATCATCTTTCTCGTATCCACGGCCATCGTTATTTTTTTACTGATATTCGCCAATGAGTGGTTCTGGCTGGCCTTGCCCTTTTCCCTGACCTATCTGGCCAAAGCACTGGATGTGCTGTAAGGGCCGTTGGCGTTTTGGATTTAGCAAGTAAGGGTTGCCGACCCGAAGGTCTCGGCAACCCCTACTTGTGTAAAGTAGCCACCATAATTCGGGATGACTTATTTTTTACGATCAACAGCATCGTATTACTTCTTCGCCTTAATAGAACAGCCGATAGCTTTGGTCTCTTTCGGCTCCACTTCCTTACCCGCCTCGATAGCGGTAATCGCCTCCTCGACGTATTTGCGCTTGACAGCCCCTGCATTTTGCGGGTTATCATCGATAGCTCCTATGTAGCGAACAGTGCGGTCGGCATCCAGCAGAAAGATATGCGGTGTGCGTTCGGCGCCGTAAGCCGGGTACACCTCCTGCTTTTCATCAAGTAGGTAGACGAAGGGGAAACCCTTGTCCTTCGCACGTTTCTTCATATTCTCAAAACTGTCTCCCGGCATCATTTCCGGATCGTTCGGCTGAATGGCAACGACCGGCCAGCCCCGGGGCGCCATTTTATTGTGCAGGGCAACCAGGCGGTCTTCGTACATCTTGGCGAAGGGGCAGGTATTGCAGGTGAAGGTGACGATATAGCCCTTTGGTGTATTTCCTTTAGCATCCTTGATATTGGAGAGGGCGTACCTTTTCCCATCAATGTTTTTCAATTCGAAGCCGGGCGCCTTATCTCCTACGTTTAAACCGTTAGTCAGCACAGCAGAAGTAAGGAAGAACAGTCCTGTTAAAAGGACAGCAGATAGAGTGAATAACTTTTTCATAGCAGGTTAAGGTTTTATGAGTCAGAGAAATGGTATTCGCAGAGGGCCTGTGGCGAGGCGTCTACAGCACAGATGACACGATGGATTCCAGCTGTTCATAACTGGGTAGCTGCTGGCCTACGAATTGCCGGTCATTAGCATTGTAGATCACAGTGACCGGGATGGCGCCGCCCCATGAAGCATCGACTTTGTCGATCCATTCGTTGTAACTGCCGTCGAGTAGTACCATGACATCGGATTTCAACTGGTTTTGTTCTACAAATTGCTTGAGTTTGGTATCCAGGTCGCGTTCGAAGTCCAAACTGATCAGGATGACGCGCAATTTTTCGCCGGCGAACCGCTCGTGCAACTGCTCAAAGTAAGGCAATTCCTCGACGCAAGGCTTACACCAGGTGGCCCAGAAATTGATGACGTAGGTGGTATCGTTTTGTTTTTCGAAAATGGGGGCCAGTCCGGCGAAATCCTCGTACACGGGTACCGCCTGTCCTCCCGCGCGGATAAGGCGGGCAGGCGCTGCGGTGCTGTCCTGCAAAACCGGGCTTTCGGAAGATGATGTGGCGAGTACTTCAGCTTCCTGCCTATCGGTGGAAGCGGAATCGCCGTTACCGGTGCAGTGGGTTAAAAGTAAAACGGCAAGCAGGGAGAGGTTTATTGCCTTTAGCCAACGGTTCATGAGAGCAGAATTTTTGTTAGCAGAAAAAAAGGTTGCACTTATGGGATAGTAACGATGGGATGGGAAAATTTGTTGGCAATAATTGAAAAGGCCGTTCTATTTCCTACGGGTTAAAACAGCTGAAGGAATGCTCAGCAGGAAACTGACTGTGAATTACTGACGAATGAAAATTATTGGAATTGACTGGAGAAATGCAAAGACTTTAATCACGGCACTTGCCGCTGCATGGTTTCTGCTGTTCCTTCCCCGGCCAGACTACTGCTCTACCGTGCCGGCCCCACTTATTCTGTTCTGCTGTTCTTCGGTTCTACTGTTCTGCGGTTCCTCACCATTCCAGTCGAAACTGCGGAGGCGCCAGGTTCTGCACGTTGCGGTGAATTTTCCGCATCGGGATATGATAGTCTTGTGTTTGGCACAAGATTTTCTAGCTTCAAGGTAAGTATTACTGAGACGAAGCACAAGTACGTGCAGGGGGAATCTAGTGCCTCCGGCACTAGTACACTGTGTACTAGGAAAGAAGTACCTGATTTTCGATTTCCAAAAGTATCCAGAATACAGGCCTCAAAAATTGCAAGCGAACCACCTTCCCCCACTCGCGGTTCGCAGTCGGGGGGCGCCCTGGAAGGCGCCGCCCGACACGGCGCCTTCTCACTTCCTGATTGTTAATTAATACTAAACTCCACCCCCATTTTCTCCAGCGCCGCGGTAAACCCGTTCGTGGCATCCACCCGTTGCTCTTTGGCGATCATGGGCAGCTTGAGGCGGTTGGTTTTGTCGATAAATTCCATCTTGAGGCGGTGCTGTCCCTTGTGGGTTTTGCACAATTCCTCAATCTTCTGGATGATCTCATCGGTAATTGATTCGAGGGGCAGGCGCAGGGTGATGGATTCGGTGAGCGTACCGGCGATGCCTTCGAGGAGTTTGATCTCGTAGACTTTGAACTCCAGGTCGTCGCCGCGCCAGGTTTTCTGGTATTTGCCTTTGACGAAGAGTGCTTTGCCGTCTTCGAGCAGGTGTTTGAACTTCTGGTAATCTTCGCCGAAGAGTTTGAATTCGAAGCTGCCGTTGAAGTCGCTGATTTCGAAGATGCCCCAACCATTGCCGTTGCGGCTCACCAGATGGCGGGCCATGGTGACCATGCCGGCCACGTTGATCATGGAGAGGTGCTTTTTATCTTCGATCTCGTCGATGGAGCAGGTGGTAAAGTTCTCCACCTCCAGCTTGTAGTCGTCCAGCGGGTGGCCGCTGATGTAGATGCCGGTGACCTGCTTTTCGTTGTTGAGCTTTTCGATTAGCGACCAGGGTTCGCGCTCGGGCATGCCGGGCTCGGGGATGAGGACTTCATCGGTATCGCCGAAGAGGGAGTTGACGGCCTGGGCTTTCTGCGCCTGGTAGGCGTTGCCGTAGCGCAAGGCGTGTTCGAGCATAGAGTCAAACTTATCGGAGGGGGCAAAGTACTGGGCGCGATGGGTGCCCTCGAAGCAGTCGAAGCCGCCGCCGTTGGCCAGGCTTTCCATGACTTTCTTGTTGACGGCGCGCAGGTTGCAACGACGCATCATATCGAACAGACTCTCGAAGGGGCCGTTTTCCTCCCGTTCTTTGAGGATTTCCTCAACGGGCCCCTCTCCTACTCCTTTGAGAGCCGAGAGTCCGAAGCGCACGTGGCCGTCCTGGTTGACCGAGAAGTCGGATGCCGACTCATTGACGGAAGGGCCGAGCACCGTCAGTCCCATGCGTTTGCACTCCTGCAGGAAGAAGGTGATCTTGGAGATATCGTTCTTGTTATGCGTCAGCACGGAGGCCATGAATTCGGCCGGATAGTGCGCCTTGAGATAGGCCGTCTGAAAGGCTACGAAGGCGTAGCAGGTAGAGTGCGACTTATTGAAGGCGTAGGAGGCGAAGGCTTCCCAGTCTTTCCAGACCTTTTTCAGTTTGTCCTCCGGGTGCCCGCGTTCTTTACCTCCCTCGATAAACTTCGGGAAAAGCATATCGATGAGGTCCTTCTTCTTTTTCCCCATCCCCTTGCGCAGCATATCGGCCTGGCCTTTGGTGAAGCCGGCCAGTTTTTGCGAAAGCAGCATGACCTGCTCCTGATACACCGTGATCCCGTAGGTATCCGACAGGTATTCTTCCATTTCGGGAAGGTCATAGGTAATCTGCTGGCGGCCGTGTTTGCGCGCGATAAAGTCCGGGATATATTCCAGCGGTCCCGGCCGGTATAATGCGTTCATAGCGATGAGGTCCTCGAAAGTACTGGGCGCCAGTTCCTTCATATACTTCTGCATTCCCGAACTTTCATACTGGAAAATGCCGATCGTTTCGCCGCGCTGGAAGAGCTCGTAGGTTTTCTGGTCATCGAGCGGCACCTCGTCCGGATCCAGTTTGACGCCGTGGTTTTCCTCGACCATGCGTACCGCATCCTTGATGATGGAGAGCGTTTTCAGTCCGAGGAAGTCCATCTTCAGCAGGCCGGCCAGTTCGGCGACCGAGTTATCGAACTGGCTGACCAGCATATTGGAGTCCTTGTCGATCTTGACCGGAACGTATTTGGTGATCTCGTCCGGGGTGATGACAACGCCGCAGGCGTGAATACCGGTGTTGCGTATCGATCCTTCCAGCTTGCGAGCCGTCTGGATCATCTTACCGATATCATCATGATTCTCGGCCAGCTGCCGGAACTGGTAAGCTTTGTCGAGCTCGTCGGAGTTGAGCGCTCCTTTCAGTTTCGGATCCACATCGCCGTCGGCCAGTACTTTAGCCAGCGATGCTTTCAGGTGAGTGGGGAAGGTTTTGGCCACGCGATCGACATCGGACAGGGGCACGTTCATCACGCGGCCGACATCACGCAGGCTCAACTTGGCGGCCATCGTACCGTAGGTGACGATCTGCGCCACCTGGTTCTGTCCGTATTTATCGATAACGTAGTCGATCACCTTCTGGCGTCCCACGTCGTCGAAGTCGATATCGATATCCGGCATGGAGACGCGCTCGGGATTGAGGAATCGCTCAAACAGGAGGTCGTACTTGACGGGGTCTACGTTGGTAATGCCGATGCAGTAGGCTACGGCTGAGCCCGCTGCCGAGCCCCGGCCCGGCCCCACACTGACGCCCATCTGGCGGGCGGTCGTCGTGAAGTCCTGTACGATAAGAAAGTAGCCGGGATAGCCCGACTGTTCGATGACCGACAGCTCGAAGTCCAGACGCTCCTTGACCTCGGGCGTAATCGTTCCGTAGCGTTTCTTCGCGCCCTGAAAAGTGAGGTGACGCAGATAATCGTTCTGGTCGGTAAAGCCCTCGGGCAGGGGGAAGGCCGGCAGCAGTACGTCGCGGGCCAGCTCCAGCGATTCGATCTTGGAGTAGATCTCCATGGTGTTATCCACCGATTGAGGCACATCGGCAAAAAGTTTATTCATCTCCGCCTGCGTCTTGAAGTAGAAGTCCGAGCTGGGGAATTTAAAGCGTTTTTCTTCCTCCAGCAGGCTGTTGGTATTGACACAGAGCAGGATATCGTGCGGCAGCCAGTCGTCTTCCTCCAGATAGTGGGAATCGTTGGTGCAGATAACCTTGACATCGTACTTCTCGGCGAAGCGCAGCAGTTGCTGGTTGATGTCCTCTTGGCTGACGCCCAGTCCGTCGATGTTTTCCAGGCCGCGGTGGCGCTGCAGCTCGATGTAGAAATCCTCACCGAACATATCCAGCCACCAGCGCAGTTTTTGCTCAGCTTCCTCCACCTTCCCCTGCAGGATGGCCTGTGGAATTTCAGCGCCGATGCAGCAGCTTGTAGCAATCAGCCCCTCGTGGTACTGCTCGATCAGCTCCTTGTCGATGCGGGGGAATTTGGAGTACAACCCTTCGATGAAGCCCAGGGAACAGAGCTTGGAAAGGTTCTCATAGCCCTGCCGGTTTTTGGCGAGCAACAGCTGGTGGAAACGCTTGTCCTTTTCTCCTTTGGCACGCGAAAAAGTCTTGTGATGCCGGTCCTCTACCAGGTAGAACTCACAGCCGACGATGGGCTTGAGGTCCCGCTTTTTGGCCTCTGCCACAAACTTAAAGGCCCCGAACATATTGCCGTGATCGGTGAGGGCAACGCCCTGCTGGCCATCCCGGGCGGCCTTATCCATCATGGAACCGATATCAGAGGCGCCGTCGAGCAGGGAGTATTGAGTATGGCAGTGGAGGTGGCAAAAATCCGGCATTTTAATTGGTTTCAGTTCAATTGAGAGTGAATTCGAGTCACTTTGTCAATCAACAAATCGTTTCAGTTCAATTGACGGAGTGACGCTGCGTCACTCCGTCAATTGCCCAAAATTAGAGTAATAACATCTTTCCTGCTAGTACCTCCGGCACTATTAAGAGTTCGAAGTTAGGTAAAGAATCGTAAAACGGAGGTGCCCGGGCGGCAGAACTTTTCCACAGGGTGTGGATAATGGATTATGGAGTATTGGCAGCCGGCCGTTTCTAGCGGAGCAAAGGCAAGGGCTCTACTGAGAGCCCCTCAACGGCCGGATCGCCAACAGGGCGCTACCCAGCACGAGCAGGGCGCCGGTCAGGAAAGGAGCCCCGGGGAAGTAGAAGGGTGCGGCGTCGGAGGTAAAATAACCGAAGAGGTAGGTCATGACGGGTGGCCCGACAATAGCGGAGAGACTGACCAGGCCGGTGATGGCGCCCTGCAGCTCTCCCTGTGAATTCTTAGGCACCTGGTTCGACATGATGCCCTGCAGGGCGGGCCCGGCCAGTCCGCCGAGGGAAAAGGGAACCACCCAGGCAAACATCATCCATCCGGCATCGGCGAAGGCGAAGCCCAGGAAGCCGATGATATACAAGGTAAAGCCGACGAAGATGGCCCGGCGGGGGCCGATGCGCGGGATGAGCACCCGGGTCAGCCCACCCTGCACGATGGCCACCATGAGGCCTACAAAGCCCAGCGAATAGCCGACCTCCCGTTCCGACCAGTCGAATTTCTCCATGGTGTAAAAAGTCCAGGTGCTCTGGGTGGCGTGGCTCGACAAGTAAAGCAGCACCAGGGCGCCTGCCAGGCCTACCAGGACCGGGTACTTACGCATTTCCTGTAGCGTTCCCAACGGGTTGGCGCGGCTCCAGGCGAAGGCGCGCCGCTCTTCGGGCGGCAGTGATTCGGGCAGGATGAAAAAGCCATAGAGGACGTTGAGCAGCGTCAGTCCCGCCGCCGCGAAAAAGGGTATCCGGGCCCCATACTCTCCCAGCAGGCCGCCGATGACCGGCCCGATGATAAAGCCTAACCCGAAGGCCGCGCCGATCAGCCCGAAATTCTGGGCCCGCTTGTCCGAAGGGCTCACATCGGCGATGTAAGCGCTGGCCGTCACCGTGCTTGCGCCGGTGATGCCCGCCAGGAAACGCCCCAGAAAGAGCCAGCCGATAGTCGGCGCGAGCCCCATCAGGATGTAGTCCAGTCCAAAACCGGTAAGCGATAACAGGAGCACGGGCCGCCGTCCAAAGCGGTCACTGAGACTGCCGACGATGGGGGCGCACAAAAATTGCATCAGCGAATACACGAATAGCAGCCAGCCGCCGTAGATGGAAGCCCGGCTCAACCCCTCCCCCGTCAGTTCCATGATGAGCGCCGGGATCACGGGAATGATGATCCCCAGCCCGATCACGTCGAGCAAAACGGTGATGAAAATGAAAATCAGCGCGTTTCTGCTGGTTTTTACAGAGGACATATGTCATGATTAAAAGACACGCTGAGATAAACGGCTGTCCTACCGTAAATGTTCTGTGGAACAGTATTGGGAAGCGGAAGGGATACTCCGTGGAATATTCGCTTGGCGAATTCCATGAAGTTTGCCCGTCCTGATCTCATTTAAATTAAAAAAAGGCTGATATTTATTGTCAGAAATCCGTTCCTTCAAAAACGGGCTGTGTCCAGGCATAATGCTCCAGAATGAGGCTGCCTTTACGGCGCCGTCGGGTGATTTTGGCGCGCACGTAAGCATCGCCTGCCTGAGGCGTGTAGGTAGCTTCCAGCCCTTCCACTTCGTGCAGCAAGCGTCCCTGATCGCCAAAAAACTGTATGAAGTAACCTGTTTTGGTTTCATCGGCCCGGCGACCGATCAGGAAGGGCGAGTCCAGTTCGCGATTGGTAGCGGCCGTGTCGATGGTCAGCATGTAGCGATCACCTGATTGTTTGACCTCCCCGAGTATCACCCCGCTGCTGGCGTAGAAATCGCCACGGGCCATCGCATCGGTGATGGCGGCAGGCGTAAGCGTATCGCTGCGCACCATGACCCAGCCGCGTCCCGGATTGCTCTGATCGGCCGAGAAAACCTGGAAGATGTGGGCATCGTCGGAGGAAACGCCATATATATGCATGCCGCCGCTCAGCAGGGAATCCCACTTGGCTTCGGTGGAGACGTGGTGGTAGGTCGTGTGCTCGCCCCAGTTGTACACCAGGGGATGACCGTTGTACAATTCAAAGAGATGCAGACGCTGAACAGGCAGTATATCAGTGGCGTGGGCGCCGCTGACAAAATTGGGGTGATTCAGGATCGGAATCCCTTCCTGCGCCCGGGTGGAATCGACGTGGGCCTGAATGACCGTCGTCTTATCGGGTCCTTGCGGACCGGGGGCAACGTAAGCTCCGATATTCATCGCGGTAGTATGAATGTCCTGCGCCCCGGTCACCTCCTCTCCGGGGATGAGTATGAAATCCGCCCTCGGGTTATCGGGCAGCGTTACCGTATCCGGGTTGATAAAGTGATTGTGTTCACTGAGAATGAGAAAATGATAACCGCGATCATGGTACCAATGAACCACTTCGGCGGGCCCGGTATCGGCGTGTCCGCATATGACTGTATGGGCGTGGGTATTGCCTTTGTACCACTTCTCAGCAGATCCGGAATTTGTTGTTGCCTTATCTTCCGGTCCGTGACAAAAACTCAGCAGTAAAGGCAGGAACAGGCAGACAGCATGAATCGAACGTTTCATTGGCGTTAAGCGATGTCAGGTTGAGAATATAGATTTCTGCACGAAGTTAGGAATTCTATACTGATGTCGAAACGAGATTGCATGAATTTGCGTCGTATATGAATATTTGAATAAATCCGCTATGCTCCCGGATCGCTTTCAAGACGGGCAAAGACATGCACATCGATATAGTGGCCATTTTCCACCTCGCATTCCCGCATGCAGCCTTCATGCACAAAGCCAAAGCGTTGGAGCATTCGCACAGAGGCTTCATTTCCTCCTTCCACGTAGGCTTCGATTCGGTGTAGTCCCAGTGAGGTGAAAGCGATTTTCAGCACCTCCTCCATGGCCTCTGAAGCATAACCCTTACCCCAGTATTCCGGTAAGATCCAGTAACCGATTTCGGCCTTTTCAGGCGCCGGTTTAAAGTTGTTAAAGCCTATGGCGCCGATCATTCGCTCCTCTCCATGGAGGCAGATGGCCCACCACAGTCCGCTTCGCTCTTGCCAGATTTGCTCGTACCAATCCATTTGTTCCCGGGTGGCTTCCAGCGTTGGGAACGCAACGGCATAGTAAACGGTCACCCGGGGATCGGAAAGGCCCCGGTGCACCTCGTGGATGTCCCCGGGCCGGATCTGCCGCAGGACGAGCCGTGCGGTACTACTTTCAGGAAAATGCCGTAGTTGTCGCATGACAAAGAAGTTAAAGAAAGAGGAGATAAGCACAATCCCATTTTCACAACACCTGTATTCCTCTCACAGGGATAGTTCCATTTCGTACTGATATGTGAAAACGGAGAATCCCAGCGCGCCCAGAAAGGCCATGGTGGCCTCATCAGAGGTATCGACATTCAATACGCTGAGTTCAGGACTATTTAACTGCCCCATATGATGGAACAGCAGGGTGCCGTATCTCTTACGACGATCGTTGGGGGCTACGCCGAACTGCTTGACCCGGCCGTTTTGCAAATCTATGATGCCATAGGCCGCCATCTGCCCTTTTTGGAATAAACCAATACCGGTGGTCAGGTTGGCCGAACGCCGCATAGTAGGCAGATTGTGCTGCCAGGTAGGTTCGAAATTCCAGCAGTGCTGAAACCCATCGTAGTTTTTTTCCCGTAGGGGATGAACCTCGACCTCTTCAAACCGCTGAGGATCCATGATAGGAGCATTACCGCGAAAACAGGCCAGCTCCCGCAGTCGCTGGAAACCGGCTTTTTCATAGGCGCGAATAGCCGGCTGATTATTGGTAATTACTTCCAGTAAACAGGCCGTAAACTGTTCTTCTTTAAGCCGGGGTAAAAGGAAAGCATACATCTTACTCGTTAGTCCCCTGCCCCGGTATTCCGGAATGATTCCGGCGCCCCCATTATACAGCAGTTCCTTTCCCTGTATTTCGTCGCGACCGTGAAGAACAAAACCGATTAGCTTTTCCTGATCAAAAGCCCCTACGGAGTAGGACAAATCTATATTCTCAACTATCATTTTGCGCCGGAGCGTTTCGTCGCTGAGTTGAACGGGCAAGATATAATCCGCAAAGGCGCGGTTGAAGGTGGATACAATGTCGGCCAGGCTGACATTTTCTAAAGTCTGAAAATTCACGAAAGGTGTAAATGTGAAATAAGCGAAAAACGGGTAGAAAAAAGTCATCCGGGCAGACAGCTTACCCGGCTTCTGTGTTTTCGATTTCTCAGTTTTTTCGCTTATTCAGGCTGCTTGACGTTTCAAAAAGTAACTTACCATATCGCGGATAGTTTCGATGGATTCTGCTTCTTCGGGAGTAAGATAGACGTCGAAACAGCTTTCCAGCTTTGCGATAAGCAGCAGCGTATCAATACCATCGAGATAAAGATCATCCTGCAGGCTGGAATAAGGATGGATATGGGAGGGAGGGGTATTCAACATCCAGCTGATTACCTCGATGACCTGATCCTCCGTCGTCGGATTTATTTTGGTAGCAATCACAGATTTAATATTTTACTGAAGCGGTTGATTTACAGACCGCAAAATACCCGCCCTCGCTGTGGGAGGTTATTACGAAAAAGAGAGCCGGTTCTACTCAGCTTCTTGGCGCCAATAGTCGCTATTGTTCCATGCGCACTACTTCAACCGGCACCCATATTAACTAATGGGTAGAACGTATAAGTCCCCCCATCGGTTGCCTGAGTTTTTCCATTTTATGGAAATTATCGACAAATGGAGGGTTCACCGATACATAGAGTGGTGGTATGCCAGTCAGAGTCGCCCAACCATACTGCTGTTTCCAACCGCAAAAGACCGGTAGAAAGCCAAGCTGGATTATTTATGGGTTCTTTGTCAAGAGACGTCAAAAGGCTATCAGCTTTGCGTTCCCTTATGCTGCGTTCGGGGAGGCCCCTGAGCATAGCCGCCGGTTTGGTTTCGCAGTAGATGAATACTGCGGACCTTCCGCTCCCCTGTCCTGCCTGTTCTATTGGGCGGAATACTTCTTTGTACTCCCGAAGTGTTAGAGCGAGTAATTCGGTCCAAGCTCTCCGGCCTTTCTTTCGTAGAATTCATTGATCAGGCGAAGTACTTCCTTGGGTTCATCGGTGATGGGCATCAGATCGAGGTCGTCCTCATTGATATTGTCCGCTTTTTCCAACATAGTTTGCCGGATCCAGTCCTTCAGCCCCGACCAGTACTCTTTACCTACCAGGATAACCGGCACTTTGGAGATTTTATTGGTCTGAACCAGAGTAAGTACTTCGAAGAGCTCATCCATGGTGCCAAACCCGCCGGGCAACGCGACAAAAGCCTGAGCATATTTAACGAACATCACTTTCCGGACGAAGAAATAGCGAAAGCGGAGCACCTTGTCGTTGTCGATATACTGATTATGCCCCTGCTCGAAGGGCAGGTCAATATTAAGGCCGACGGATTTACCGCCATGGAGGTGTGCACCTTTATTGCCGGCTTCCATAATGCCCGGGCCGCCACCCGTAATTACGCCATATCCTTCCTCGGTCAGTAGGCGGGCAATCTCTACGGCTTTCTTGTACGCAGGATGACCGGGTTTGGTTCGCGCCGATCCGAAAATAGAAACACAGGGACCGATCTGATTAAGGGTCTCGAACCCGTCGACGAATTCGGAAATCACCTTGAACATCGTCCAGGAGTTTTCTCCCTTCAGGTGTTTGCCCCACTCTTTCATGGGGTGTTTTTGCTGTTGCTCGGCAGTAGTTCCATTTTCTCCTACTTTGCCGTTGCCGTCTTTTTCTATCTTTTCTTTCATCAGAAATACAAGATTCAGTGATCGGAACCGTTAACGGCGCCTTCCGATAGTTAATATTACATGCAAACCGCTAAGTGCGGTTTCCGGGTGCTTAAGCGGACATCACTCCGGCGCCGGCGTTCCGCTGGTAATGGGTGTGAAGGATAGAAAAGCCCGTCATCACTGACAGGCTTTCATTTCATTGGCGAGTGCTTTAGCGACGGGCAATCAATTTTTTTTGAAATCAGCATACGCCTTATCAATATACCGGTGTAAATCTTCTACAGCATTAAAACTGGCAAACACTTCTGCCAGTGATTGCTGCGGCATATTCGCTGCTGGAGACACATACCGCTGAACGTGCTGGGCATCAATTTTTTCTCCACCCAGAATAATAAGCCGTTCTACAACGTTACGCAACTCCCGGATATTGCCGGTCCAGTTTACTTCCTTAAGCGCGGCGATAGCGGCATCGGTAATGCCTTTCGGCTTAATGCCGTATTCACTACAAATCTGCTTGTTGAAATGTTCTATCAGGAGCGGAATATCCTCCGTTCTGTCATTCAGTGAAGGAACGTTAATGAGAATAACGGCCAGCCGGTGGTAGAGGTCTTCGCGAAAACGCCCCGCTGCAATTTCCCGGCGCAGGTCTTTATTGGTAGCCGCCACTACTCGCACGTCGACGCGAATTTCCTTATCGCCGCCTACTCTGGTGATCCGGCTTTCCTGTAGGGCACGCAGCACTTTGGCCTGTGCTTTCAGGCTCATATCGCCGATCTCGTCCAGGAAAAGCGTGCCGCCGTTGGCCTGTTCAAATTTACCGATACGCTGTTTCATCGCGGAGGTAAAGGCCCCCTTTTCATGTCCAAACAGTTCGCTTTCAATCAGTTCGGCAGGAATAGCGGCGCAGTTGACTTCGATGACGGGTTTATCGGAGCGTGGGCTTTTCTGGTGCAACCAACGGGCGACCAGCTCTTTGCCCGTTCCGTTAGGGCCGGTGATAAGCACCCGGGCATCGGTCGTCGCTACCCGGTCAATGGTTTCCTTGATGCGAGCAATGGCCTGGGACTCTCCGATGATCTCCTGCACCTTGGCCTTGGCCACCTTATTTTTCAATATTTTGGTTTCGGTGACCAGGTTGCTCTTATCCATAGCATTGCGCAGGGTGATCAACAGGCGGTTGAGATCCGGTGGTTTGGCGATAAAGTCGTAGGCCCCCTTTTTTACGGCTTCTA
>CAZWDL010000038.1:0-6261 GCA_964632995.1 uncultured Saprospiraceae bacterium | reverse complement strand
CCGCCGTATCGATATTGGCATGGCCGGAAATCATCACTACGGGCACATCCGGCTGTAGTTCCTGGATGCGTTCCAGCGTTTCCATACCGTCCATTTTCGGCATTTTAATATCCAGGAGCACCACGTCAAAACTGTCTTTTTTCAGCTTCACCAGCGCTTCCATACCGTTTGCAGCTTCGGTGACTTTAAATTTTTCAAATTCCAGAATCTCCCGTAAGGTCCGACGAATGCTGCCTTCGTCGTCAACGATCAAAATTTTAGGCATAAATCACTTTCAGGTTTGGGTTAGAACAATGAGTTCATCTCAATCATAGCAGTCTGCTTGCCTGGGGGGAGGCACACTTACTCGTGCTCTTTTACGAAAACCCCGGTGAAATGTTTCCCTTTCCTGCAGATAAAGAACGCAAAAGCCACCCTTGAAACACCTGATTCCTATATTGCTGAATTTTGCCCTCCGTCACCCGGTTTCCACGTCTTTCCGCTCTTCAAAAGGCTGCCCCAGCATCTCTTCCAGAGGCAACAACTCTTCCAGTTCCAGAATATCGATCATTTCGGATAATATGCGGGGCGGCCTCCACAGCAACACTTTTTTCCTTTCCCGCAACAGGCGCCACAGCAGGATGACACCCTCGCTATCGACGATGCGTGCGTCAGACAAATCAAGATGCACCTCTCCGGATTCCGCCGCGAGTCGTTCGATATGACCGGCGGTAATGAGGTTGAGGTTCTGTTCCACCTTAAGATATAACCTGTTCCCTTCTTGCCGATGTTTCATAATATTCATTTTGAATGATGGCTTTAAGTCTTTTTGCCATATCCGAGTAAGCATGAATCAGATCGAAATCGAGCCGGGCAAAAGTAAACTGCAGGCGAAAGTAATCGGCTTCCTGATGGAAAAGCGGCATGAGACCACAAAAAATAAATCCCCTTTGGCGCAGCAAGGGTACGTGCATGGGAGTCGCCGGATCACTAACGGGCAGATCGATATCGATCGTGCGAATTTCATTCTCCTCCAAATTATTAAAGATCTGGTCGATCTGATCTTCGAAGTCTTCGCCAAACTGGCGGACAATGATCAGGGCGAAGTTATCTTCGTAGGCGATTTGCACTTCCAGCTCGGCAATTTCCGCCAGCGCAGGCTTTTTTTCCAGCATGGCGGTAACTTCCACACCCAGCAGCTGGTAGATATCCAGCAATATGATCTTATACTGTTCGGGTAGGTATACTTCCCGGGTCGGAATATCAGTCAGCAGGACGAATTCGAAAACCGAGCTCAGATCCTGTGAAGAGGCGTGCTTTTCGAAACCGGATAGCACCATTACCGGGCTGATTGAAAGTACGATGGCTACCGTGTGAAACCCAAACTGGGCGTTGACGCGCTGGCTGATGATATGTGCTCCCGTCGCCTCTCCGAAGGCCGCCAGCAATCCCCGTTCGCGAGCCATTTCTATGAGCTGGCGGAGCATCATTTTCATCAGTCCTTTACGCCGGTGTTTGATGGCTACTACGGCTTCGCCGACTTCACATATATTTGAATCGGTCGTGCGTAAAACGGCAAAGTATCCGACCGGTTCGTCCTGCCGCGTTCGGGTGATGACTCCAATTTTCTCTTTCTGTTCAATAGACAGTTCAAGTTGGCGGGGAAAATAGAGTTTGTCTTTGTAGTACGTGTGACCGTAAGTACGGTAAATGAGTTTGGAAATATCTTCGGCATCCTCGATGGCCACCGGTTTGACGGTGTACTGCTGCGGCCCCTGCGAATGATCAGCGGCGCTGCTGAGCTCGCGGGCCGGCAGCAATTCCGTGATATGGGGGGTGTTCATATGCTGCACCAGGCGAAACTCTTTTCCTTGTTTCCCTTTGTTGAGATAGATGAACTCATCGCTCAGCCGCTGCACCAGCTCAAAGCCGGCGCCGGTAAAGTTACCTTCCTCCAGGGCCCGTCGCCGTTCGTAGCGATGCCGGTCGGGGTTAAAGGGTTCCCCGTATTCATGAACGATCACCTCTACCCTGTCGTCGTGTCGTTGAAAAGCAATTTCCATTTCTCCTTCCTGCTCTCCGAAAGCGAAGAGCACCACATCGGTCACCAGTTCGCTGACCGCCACCGCCAGGCGGGTGGCGTGTGCCCCGTCCAGACCGGAATTGATGCCCCAGTGGTACGTGAAGTTGGCCGCCGCTCCGATGATATTCGGCTTGTTCTTGAGTTTAAGTGTCGCGTCCATACATGTGTCGCTTTAGTCGTTTCCATTGATGAGGAAAGTTTTTCTCTCTCAGGAAACAGGCTTTCTGCATGCCGGGCAATAAGGGATGGAAAGGGATAAGACAACTTTCTCTAATGTACGCAGAATTCCGGAATTTGGCAATGGAAAAGACTGGTTCACGGTTCCAGAGTCTTAACCCGGATTAAGGTTAGTATTTCGACATAAATAATAAGAAAGCAGGAGGTTTTGGTTCGAAACGGTTCGAGATCGTTGAGCCCCAACTAAACGACCTTTTCGAACAAAATCGAATCACCTAAAACTACCGAATGACAATTACACCTGGAGCTATTCAGTCAATACAACAATGAAACCATGAGGGCATGGAGCCATGAATCACCCTTGCAGTTCGGCCAGGGCCAGCCAGGCCATGAGGCCGGCGCCGACTTTCAGGGCTTGTTCATCCACATCAAAAGTGGAAGTATGAACGGGGGCGTCGATGCCGCGTTCGTAGTCGGCGGTCCCCAGGCGGTAGAAACAGCCGTGTGTATGGTGGGTGTAAAAGGAGAAATCCTCAGCGGTGAGCCGCATCGGGATCTCCTGTACATGATCGGGTCCCAGGTATTCGATAGCGGCCTGGCGGCAGCGTTCGGTGAGCTCCTCGTTATTGATCAGGAAGGGGTAGCCCACGGTGATGTCTACCTGGCAGGAGCCGCCCAGTCCTTTAGCGAGGTTTTCGGCGATCTCGCGAATCTTATCATGGGCTTTGTAGCGCCAGAATTCACTGAAGGTGCGGAAGGTACCTTGCAGATGCACTTCGTCGGGAATAACATTGTAAGCCCCTCCCTTCGACTGAATGCGGCCGAAGGTGAGGACGCTGGGTACGGTGGGATCGGCGTGGCGGCTAACCACCTGCTGCATCGCGGTAATGATCTGCGCCGCCATAGCAACGGGGTCAATGGTGCGGTTGGGGGTGGCGCCGTGCCCGCCCTTGCCGCGTACGTAGAGGTCGATCTCATCACAGGAGGCCATCATCATGCCGGGGCGAAAGCCGACCGTGCCTGCCGGCAGCAGCGGATAGACGTGCTGAGCAATGATGCCCACGGGCGCCGGATTTTCCAGCACCCCTTCCTTGATCATCAGGGAGGCGCCGCCGGGGGTGCGCTCCTCGCCGGGCTGGAAGATACACTTCACGGTTCCCTCAAACTTGTCGCGCAACTGGTTGAGGATATTACAGGCGCCCAGCAGACTGGCCGTGTGCACGTCGTGGCCGCAGGCGTGCATCTTGCCGGCGATCTTGGAGCGGTAGGGCACGTCGTTCTCTTCCTGGATGGGGAGGGCATCCATATCTGCCCGCAGGGCGAAGGTTTTCTTTTCCGGGTTGCGCCCCTTGATCAGGGCGACTATGCCGGTGCCGGCAATGCCGTTTTCAAAATCGATACCGAACTCGCTCAATTTACGCTGTACGAAGCGCGAGGTTTCGTACTCTTCAAATGACAATTCCGGATAGCTGTGCAGGTGCCGCCGCACGTGCAACACCTCGTCGTATATTTCCTCGGCCAGTTGTTTGACTTCCTTGGCTAACATGTGTTTTGATTAAAAGGATTGAGGGATTGGAGGATTGAATATCCGACAAAGACCTGCCTATACCTCATTCTTATGTTATCTTGTCTTGGCTTGCAACTTGCAAACCTATAAAATAATTCGTTATCGGAAGATTCAACACGGCAGGAAAGTGAATGGTTTGAGAAACGTTTAAGGAACCTTTGGAGGTGTATCGATTACCCATATCTTTGGTCGGTACTGAACTTCTGCGGTTCTACGGTTTTTCTGTTCCTCTGTTCTGCGGTTCTGACCTGTTTAAAGCAGTTTTTTACCTTCTTATTGACATTCAGAACCGCAGAACAGTAAAACCGATGAACAGACGAACCGTAGAAGTAGCCAAAACCGAACTTATGGGTAATCAACACACCTTTGGAGGTTTCGTAAACGTGACCTCCGTCTGGTACCACATGCGAACGCTTCCCCCTTTCTGATGTATGTCGAACAGTTCCCGCAGTCGCTCCATGGCTTCATCATACTGTTCATTTCCTTTGGGTAACGCGTAGGAGCAGGACAGATAGCGGCCGCGCAGCCCCTCGAAATCGAAGTCCTGGTAGTTTTCAAAACTGCGGGTATCGTAATTCTCCGGGCCGAAGAAGCGGTCAAAATCTTCTTCGTCGATCTTACGCAGGTCAACCTCGTGGTAATCCGTGGAATACTGTTGCAGGAAGGCTTCGTAGTCGCGCAGGAAGGCGGAGCGCTCGTCGTCGCGGTCGTTCCAGATGAGTAATATCCGGCCTTCGGGGCGAAGCATGGCCCGGCACTCTTCCCGGAAGGCCGCCTGATCAAACCAGTGAAAAGCCTGCCCCGCTACGACGAAATCAACGCTGTTGTTCGACAAGCCGGTGCGTTCGGCTGTGCCGTGCAAGGGGATAAAGTTCGGATCATCATCTAATAATTCCCGTGACGCTTGACGCATGGCCGCACTGGGCTCCACCGCATGGACGCGGTTACCGTTGCGCAGAAACAGCTCGCTGAGCTTACCCGTGCCGGCGCCGATATCGGCAATGACGTGGGTGGGGAGTAGTCCGAGTTCCGATTTCATGAACTCCAGCAAGGCCGGCGGATAACCCGGGCGGTAGCGGATGTATTCGGCTACCTTGTCGGAAAAGCGTTCTGTTGACATATCATTTTTTCCAACACCGGGTAAATATGGAAGGTTGAGTGTTTGAGTTGCCCGCCCCCGGAAACCCGGGATTTCACCCGTTTGAGCGGATCAGTGCCTCCGGCACCAGAACCCAGGAACTTTTACCCGACCGGAACAAGGTGACGGGCGGCAAAAACTAAAACACTCGAGAAATTAAGAGCTATTCCAGGGTCTTCAACCACTCCAGTTCTCCTTTCTTCATCTCTTCAGGCGTCATGATCCACTTATAGGTAGCGATGGCCCAGGTGTGACCGAAGGGGTCTTTGACCTTGCCCATGCGGTCGCCCCAGAAAGTATCCATCATTTCATCCATTTCTTCGCAGCCGGCATTCAAAGCGCGTTCGAAAAGGGCGTCACAGTCTTCCGTATACAGAAACAGGCCGGTGGTGGCGTGGTCTTTGGGTCCCTGTTCCCAGTTGCCGGGCCAGGCGTCGGCCATCATGAGGTTGGAGTCCCCGATTTTGAGCATGGCGTGCAGGACGCTCTTGCCGTCGGGACCGTCCACCATTGGAGAATGCAGTTCGGCGCCGAAGGCTTTTTGGTAAAAATCGACGGCTTCGCGGCAATTGCCGTTGAACCAAAGGTGTGCGGTAAGCTGCTGCATACCTTCGGGAATAGGGTTGGGTGCTTTCTTTGGCATTTTATCTTTTTTTGTTTCAGGTGAGCGTGATTAACGGAAGAAATCGAGAGAAAAGTTTAGAAGTTTAGTCACCGCTCCTTCGGAGCCAGTGGTTTAGGAGTTTAGCAGATCTGAAAATGAGGTTCTCGGTTTCAGACCTGCTAAACTCCTAGAACAGCGAGCCCGACCGGACGGTCCGTAGGAAGGGCGAAACGCTAAACTTCTAAACTTTTCTCAAGAAGTACTGTCTCACGCTAAATATTTATCTTCAATTTAAAACAAAAAAATCAAAAAATCAACTATTTAAAACGTTTTGTTTTTAATAAATTTTTCGCTCACTTCCAGAGTACGTAATTCTACTGAGCTGAAAAGCGTCTGTACAGAAAAAAGACCATTATCCCTAGTCCCAGAAAAAGCAGTCCCGCCAATGCCTGCACGGGCCGTTGAATGAGCGTATTGAGCACAAAAGCACCGGAAACGATGACGAAGATGAGCGGAACCCAGGGATAGGCCGCCACCTGATAGGGCCGTTCGGCCTCGGGACGGCGAAAGCGGAAGACGAAGACACAGGCGCCCGCCAGGGTCATGAAGGCGATGTCCATAAAGGTGACGTAGGTGATCAGATCGGAGAAGGTTCCCCAGAAGAGGAGCAGCAGGATGGCCCAGGCGGCCTGGACGATCATGGCGAGGGCCGG
>CAZWDL010000037.1:0-56296 GCA_964632995.1 uncultured Saprospiraceae bacterium | reverse complement strand
TTCATGGGTTCTTCGTCACGAGAAGCCAAAATGGTTGCCAGGCTTGGACTCCCGCCCAGACGGGCAGGCAGAAAGGAGACGCGCAGCCGTATCCCCAGATACGGTGAGCATCGACTGACAGCCTGCCCCGTACCCAAAGGGTCGGGAAGGACACCCAAGAATGGCGGGCAGTTTGGCTTCGTAGTAGATTAACTCATGAATAATCCGGGTTAGGAGTAACATCCGACAGAACCACAGCAGAACCGCTGCCCGCTACGGACGGTGAAAAGCCGGAAAACAACGCCTCTACGCCAGATAGCCTGACCTGGAACAGCTTCAAACAAATTTCATTCTCAATTAGTCAGACGATGAAAGCAGGGCAGCATAAGCAGCGCCCCTTCCATCTTACCTCTGCTGCCTGACCAGCCACTTGATTTCGGTGAGAAAAGGCTCCGGTTTCCAGTATCCTTTGGTGACGTGGACGGTTCTCAGGTAAGGGTCAAGGACGACGAAGGCGGGGTAGGCGAGTTTGCCGTCGAGCAGCTCCCAGGCGAGGGCATGGATTTGCTTAGAGCCGGCATCGAGCAACTGGTAAGTTTTGCCGCGGAAATGTACAGGGCCTGCCTTTTCCACGTTGAATTTCACCGGGTAGTAGTACTTGTTGATATACGCCGCCACTTTCGGATCGCGGAAGGTATCCCGGTCCATTTCCTTGCACCAGCGGCACCAGTCGGTATACATATCGATCAGTATGAGGCGGCCGCGACGGCGGCAGGCGTCGATCGCCTGGTCGAGGGTCATCCATTGAATGGAGGAAGCAGGAGGCACTTCCGGCGGAGTATCCGTGGGGCTTTGCTGGACAGTGCCGGTAAGCGGCAACAAGAGTAGTACGGAAAAAAGCAGCGTCTTAGTGATCATTATTTCCAGGGTTTAGATTTATCTTTCACAGATAGCTCAGACAGGTTCGGTTGTAAGGGCAGCAAAGGGTAGTAAACCGGAGGCCATTGTAAAGATGCAGAAAGAGAAGCGGAATAAAGATAAGGATTTTGGTGATAGGATGACAAGTTTCTGGGAGCGATGGGAGTGGTTTCCGAGGCTTTCCAGGGAAGCGGCGCCTGGCCAAAGTGCCGGGCGACAGGTGGAATGAGGAACAAGGTTGCCAGAAGATAGAGCGTCAGAAAGCTGCCTAACCGTAAGAGCCGGCTTTTCAACCGGACGACTTGGTTTTTCCTGATAATAACCCCCAACAGGTTTATAGACTAGTGCGCCCACCTGAGTCAGTACGGTTAGCAGGGCAAATATCAGAATAGATTTGATCCGGGGCATTTACAGATCTTCTAGTTTGGAGCTCACCCCTACCTTTTCAAATAACTCCGATAGCGATAGCTGCGTCTGCCGGATATCCTGCCAGTCCTTGAGGACGATGCCCAGGGTCGATTCGACGATCTCCTTATCGAGGTGATCGATATGCAGGCCGGCGAGAGCGAGGGCCCAGTCGAGCGTTTCGGCGATACCCGGTGTCTTTTCCAGGCGCTGCTGCCGCAATTCCTGCATGAAAGCACAGATCTCTTCAGCCAGTCGCTCATCGATCTTGGGTACTTTGTTCTTGACGATGCGCAGTTCCTTTTCAAATTCCGGATATTCTATCCACAGGTACAGGCAGCGGCGCCGCAGGGCTTCCGACAGCTCCCGGACGCGGTTGCTGGTGACGATCACCTGCGGGATATGGGTGGCCTTTACCGTGCCGATCTCCGGAATACTGATTTGCCAATCGGAGAGCACTTCCAGCAGAAAACTCTCGAACTCCTCATCGGCGCGGTCAATTTCGTCAATGAGCAGTACGGGCATCTTGTGGTGGGTGATTGCCTGCAGCAGAGGGCGCTTCAGCAGAAATTTATCGCTGAAGATGTTTTTTTCCTTTTCTTCCATCGTTTTTTCACTCCGCTCTTCCATCTTCAGGTGCAGCAACTGCTGCTGGTAGTTCCATTCGTAGAGTGCGTGGGTAGCGTCAAGACCTTCGTAGCACTGCAGGCGGATGAGGTCGGTATCCAGGGCTTTAGCCATGACTTTGGCGATCTCGGTTTTGCCTACGCCTGCCGGCCCTTCTATGAGCAGTGGCTTTTTGAGCTGCATTGCGAGGTATACGGACATCACGATCGCCGGCTCGGTGATGTAGCCTTGCTCGTTGAGCATATCGCGGATGCGGTCCAACTCTTTGTTCTTCATCAGTTGAAACTCAGTATTGTCTGAATCTCCCCGCCGTGGCGAAGAGCAAAATACACCACAGAGACACAGGGGCACAAGATTTTACAGCGTGACTGCCCTGTATCCACTGGGTTCTCTGTGGTTTGGAAATTTTCCGTTAAGGACGAAGGTCTTTTCTCCTGGCCTTTCGCAAAGCACAGCTTCGCCCACCAGTCTAAACGGCTGCCATCAAAGCCCGTTTTGCGTACACGCGCGCCAAGTGTTTGCGATACGCTTCGGAAGCGAAGTGATCACTCATGATATCGGCATCGGCGGCGGCTTTTTCAGCGGCGGCGCCGATGTTTTCCTCCGTAGGCTCTTGGCCCTGCAAGGCTGCTTCGACGGCGGTATCGCGGAAGGGCGCATCGGCTACGCCGGCGAAGCCGACGCGTACGCGGTCGCAAGCCCCACCCTTCTTGGTGACCATAGCGGCGCAGCCCACAATAGCGAAACGCGAGGCCGGCTGCATGAATTTCTGATAGCTGCTGCCCGTATTTGGCGGGGGCGCCGGCAGGCGGATCTCAGTGATGATCTCCTCCGGCTCCAGCGCAGTCATGTAGAAGCCGGTGAAGAAATCGCTGGCGTCGATGCTGCGGCCGCCATTCGGGCCTTTGACCACGACCTTGGCGTCAGCTGCCAGTAAGAGAGCGGGCCAGTCGGCGGCGGGATCAGCATGGGCGATGCTGCCGCCCAAGGTACCCATGTTGCGCACCTGCACGTCGCCGATCAGCTCGGCGGCTTGGTTCATCATCGGAATGATGTCCTGCAGCAACTCGGAGCGGGCAATGTCGTGGTGCGTCGAGGCGGCGCCGATGACGATCTCATCTCCTTCTTCTTTAATGAAGCGCAGCTCGGGGATGCGGCCGATATCGATCAGCACGCCCGGCATGTTGAGCCGGAGTTTCATTGCGGGCAGCAGGCTGTGGCCGCCAGCCAACAGTTTGGCATCCATGCCGTGTTCTTTGAGCATAGACAAGGCTTCGTCAACGGTGTCGGCTTTATGATAATCAAATTTTGCGGGAATCATTGGTTGATATTTTGGAATAGTGAGTCGGTTTTGTTCTTCTGGTTGAACCGGAAATCTGCTGGGTTGATGCTAGTGCCTCCGGTCCATCATTTAAAAGAACGTTTCGCACTCACTCTTGGTGATATTAGTGATGGTTATTCATGATTTTCCAGACGCGTTCCGAGGTAACCGGCATGGGCACATCGTTTATACCGAAGGGCGACAGGGCGTCCATGACGGCGTTAACGACGGCTGGGGTGGAGCCGATGGTGCCGGCTTCTCCCGCGCCTTTAACGCCCAGCGGATTGTGCGGGCAGGGCGTCACCTGCCGGTCGACCTCGAAGCTGGGGAAGTCGTCGGCGCGTGGCATGGTGTAATCCATGTAGGAGCCGTTGATCAGCTGTCCGTTCTCGTCGTAGACGGCGCCTTCGAGCAATGCCTGTCCGATGCCCTGGGCGAGCCCGCCGTGGATTTGCCCATCGACGATCATGGGGTTGACGACGTTGCCGACATCATCGACGGCGATGAAGCGCTTGAGTTTCACCTGTCCGGTTTCCTTTTCTATCTCAACGATCGCGATGTGGGCGCCGAAGGGATAGGTGAAGTTGGCCGGATCGTAGAAGCTGGAGAAGTCCATGCCCGGCTCCAGCCCTTCCGGATAATCATGCGGCACATAAGCCGTCAGGGCAATATCGCCGAAGGCGACGCTCTTGTCGGTGCCCTTCACGGTGTATTTCCCTTCTTTGAATTCAAGGTCATCTTCCGAGGCCTCCAGTTTATGGGCTGCTATCTTGGCGCCTTTTTCAATTACCTTATCCAGGCTCTTCATGATGGCACTGCCACCCACGGCCAGTGAGCGGGAGCCGTAGGTGCCCATGCCGAAAGCGACGGCTTCAGAGTCGCCGTGCACGATCTCGACGTCATCGAGGTCGATGCCCAGGCGATCGGCGACGACCTGGGCGAAGGTCGTTTCGTGGCCCTGCCCGTGCGAGTGCGAGCCGGTATAAACGCTCACCGTTCCGGTGGGTTGCACGCGTACCTGTCCGACTTCGTAGAGGCCGGCGCGGGCGCCGAGGGCGCCGACTACCGCGGAGGGCGCGATGCCGCAGGCCTCGATGTAGGTAGAGAAGCCGATGCCCAGGTACTTGCCGTTTTTCCGGGCTTCTTCCTGCTCCTTGCGAAAGTCTTCGTAGCCAACCATTTCCAGGGCGCGTTCGAGCACGCCGTGGTAGTTACCACTGTCATAGGTCAGGGCAACCTGTGTTTCGTAGCCCGGCTCGTTGACGCCGTCGAATGGCGGGATAAAATTTTTAAAACGCAGTTCGGCGGGATCCATGTCCATTTCGAGGGCCGCGGTATCCATCAGGCGCTCGAGCAGGTAAGTAGCTTCCGGGCGTCCGGCGCCGCGGTAGGCGTCTACAGCGACGGTATGGGTAAAGACACCGGTGACGTCCACGTTGATTTTTGGCGTAGTGTAAAGGCCCTGCAGGAGTGTGCCATGCAGCCAGGTAGGGACACAAGGGCCGAAGGTGGAAAGGAAGGCGCCGAGATTGGCATAGGTTTTGACGCGCAGGCCGACGGTCTTGCCTTCCTTGTCGAAGCCCATTTCGGCCGTGGTGACGTGATCGCGGCCGTGGGCGTCGGTCATAAAGCTTTCGCTGCGGGTAGCGGTCCATTTGACCGGGCGATTGAGCTGTTTGGAACACCAGACCATGAGGGCCTCTTCGATATAGTGAAAGATTTTACTGCCGAAGCCGCCGCCAACATCGGGCGCCACTACCCGCACCCGGTGTTCGGGAATGCCCAGCACGAAGGCGCTGAGCAACAGACGCGTGAGGTGTGGGTTCTGAGAGGTCGTATATAAAGTATAGTGGTCTTTAGACTCCTGGTAGTGGCCGATAGCCGAGCGCGGTTCTACGGCGTTGGGGATCACCCGCTGATTGACAAATTCCAGTTTGGTGATATGGTGTGCGCTGTCCAATGCGGCATCCACTTCTTCCTTGGGGTTGCCGAGCTCCCAGTCGAAGCAAATATTATGGGGCACATCTTCGTGGACGAGGGGGGCGTCGTCTTTAACAGCCTCAGCGGGATTAACCACGGCATCCAGCTCTTCATAGTCGACCATCACCTGGTCGGCCGCGTCGCGGGCAGTGGCGAGGTCTTCGGCGATGATAACGGCTACGCCGTCTCCCATATGGCGCACCTTGTCGATAGCCAGCAGGTGGTGCGGGGGCTCCTTCATGGTGTCGCCGTTTTTGAAGTTGACTTGCCAGCCGCAGGGAACGCCGTTAATACCGGCCTTCTCAATATCTTTGCCGGTAAAGACGGCTACGACGCCGTCCATTTCTTCGGCGGCAGAAGTATCGATGCTGTTGATTTTGGCGTGGGCGTAATCGCTGCGGATAATAACGGCGTGGCACATACCGGGCAGGACGATGTCGTCGGTATACTGGCCTTTGCCGGTGATAAAGCGCTTGTCTTCTACGCGCTTAACGGATTTACCGATATAGGTCATGGTGTTTTTCTTTTAATGGAACGATCAAAAAATTAAGGGAAACCGGGTGACTTATGCGGTGGCAGCGGCTTTTTCTCCCTTCTTCATCTTTTCAGCCGCGTATTGCACCGATTTGACGATGTTGTGGTAGCCCGTGCAGCGGCAGAAGTTGCCTTCCAGGGCTTCGCGGATATCCGTTTCGGAAGGATCCGGGTTGCGGTTCAGCAGGTCGGCGGCGGTCAGGATCATGCCGGGGGTGCAGAAACCGCACTGCAGGCCGTGTTCTTCGTGGAAGCCTTCCTGTAGGGGGTGCAGCTGTCCGTTTTCCGCCAACCCTTCGATGGTGATGATTTCCCGGCCGTCGGCCTGGGCGGCCAGCATGGTACAGGCTTTGACCGCCTGCCCGTCGACCAGTACCGTACAGGCACCGCAGTTGCTGGTGTCACAGCCAACGTGCGTACCGGTGAGGCGCAGCACCTCGCGCAGGTACTGGACGAGCAGCAACCGCCCGTCTACTTCGTGGCTGTACGATTTTCCATTAATAGTCACTTGGATGTTGGTTGCCATAAGTCATTTTTACTTTTTGATAATTGGAGAAAACAATGTTAGTCAACTGACGGGGTGACTTGCAAGTCATCCCTTGAATCAAGTCAGTTTAGGTATTGGCAGCTTTCGATTTTTCAACCTCCTCCTCCAGTGCGCTGAAAAACTGCTTGGTCAGCGTATTGGCCACGCCGCTCAACACGCGTTGCCCGGTGCGGGCAAGCAAGCCGGAGAGCCTGGCGTCCCCTTCAAAAGTAAGCTCCGTCTTTTCTTCACTGACATTTTTTAGGTGAATGGCCACGTCGGCGGAAACATTCCCGATACGGCTATTCTGTTTGACTTTGAGCATGAAGTACTCCGGCTCCGTCTTATCCGCTACTTCCATGTCGCCCTTAAAGGAGCCGCTGACCGGTCCCATTTTCACATCGGCGATGGCGGTGTACTTGTCTTTTTCTATTTCTTCCAGGCGTGTGATCCCAGGCGTGATGCGGGTAAGTACGTCCGTATCCATAAGGAGATTCCATACTGTTTCATTTGATGCATTGAAAGTATGCTTTCCGGTGAGGTGCATGTGAGTTTGGTGTTAACAGGCTAATTGTTTATCAGAAAAATATCCGGTTCCAAAGAGAGCTTTAAATCTACTAACTATTTTACGGATAAAAAACGAGCTCTACGAATAATAATTGGATTTACGCCTATTATTTAGAATAATGTTAAATAGTAGCAAAGTGATGGGAAAGAAAAGTGGGAGGATTTGGTGGTAGAAATGTTCAAGGTTTAAGGAATCCGGCCGGCTTTCAACGCTGATCCCACCACACCGCCTCGGCGATGCTGTTGGGCTGTGGCGGCACATTTTGATTGACGGAAACGGAAATGTCCGGAAAAAACAATCGGCGGGGCGCCTGACCGTCGGGCAATACCGAGCTGATCGAATAACGAAGCGTACCCGGTTCAAACTTCGGATCGGTGGGCTCCAGCATCGTATACTCCGGATACCCGGTCCGGTTGAGCTCGAAGAAAGCTTCGATATTGTGCACATTGGCCATAGCAACCCACTTTTGCAGCATAATTTGTTTGAGGTCGGTTTCCAGTTCTCCGCTCGTGGGATATTCGTATACGCCGCCGAGTCGTTGTTTCTCGATCTCGTAGAAGAAATTGCGGTTGCCCTGAACATCGGAAAACTGAGTCATCGCCACGTCCTGTGTGATGAATTGCCCCTGGTCGATCAGTTCGAGGGTGAGATCGGTGTCGGCCATTTCCGTAAAGGAAATGCGCATGAGTAATTTCAGCTTCAGCGAATGGGCGAAGCGCAGCCACTGATCCATGTCGCCCCCGAAGAACAGATCAGCCGTACCGGGATTGGCATCGGATCCACTGACATGAGACTCGTAGATATTCAGGGCGTCGCCGACCTGCTGCAGCAGCGCGCTGTAGACCTCCGGGCCGTCGTCGTATCCGGGCTGTATATTAGTGGGGTCGAGGGATTGAGCCAAGGGAATCTGGTTGTGCAGATCGGCCAGCACCTGGAAGGTGTAGACCTGAAGCAGATTGGCGATCAGATAAAAATGGTATTCTTCTTCCTCCAGCGATTGCTCGATGATGAACTTGTAGTCATTCAGCGCTCCGGCGTACAGTTCTGCCCAGCAGCGGTTAAAAAGGTCGGTGGTGACGTTGTAGC
Source organism: uncultured Saprospiraceae bacterium (assembly GCA_964632995.1). Classification (GTDB taxonomy): domain Bacteria; phylum Bacteroidota; class Bacteroidia; order Chitinophagales; family Saprospiraceae; genus CAZWDL01. Next base: position 48,352 of record CAZWDL010000037.1, on the reverse strand, counting down.
TGTCGATGTTCTAATACTGGCTCGCTTCCGGACTTTGGGTATACACCTGGGCCCCAGGATCCGTTTTCCTCTAGCAGGTGCCTGCCGTCCCAGCCCTGGCCGAAGGTGGTTTGATAGGTGGGCAGGCGGAGGGGGCGGGAGAAGACGACATTACCGGAGTAGCGGAGGCCGATTTGGTTCTGGGTGTCCGCGCTCTTCTTGGTCGTTACCAGGATGACGCCGTTGGCTGCCCGGTTGCCGTACATGGCTGTAGCGGAGGCGCCTTTCAGAACGGTGACCTTGGCAATGTCCTGCGGGTTGATATTATTGAGCTGGTTACCGAAGTCGTATCCCCGGTTGAGTGACTCATTGGAGCGAGGGCCGTCGACCGGCGCGCCGTCGAAGGCATTGCTCAGCGGCACGCCGTGCACTACGATCAGCGGATTCGAAGATTGCGAGCAGCGGTAGAGAGCAGCAACGTTAAAAATAGTAGTAATTTTTTCATGCCTGGTTTTTTTGAAGAATGGAAACAGGATGATTGCCTTTCCAGAGAGCAATGCTCCTGAAATGAATAGCTAAGCGGTCCGGCAATCTGAATCGTTTGATGAGTCTGTTGGGAAAGGCGTCAATTATCCCATAGGAGAACCTTTTATTTTTAACAAAGGGAATGTAGCACGAATCAGGATGAGGGGAAACTACACGAGTGGGTAGGAATCATAAATAGGAAAGGTTACCTGACCGGCTTTGCTTGATCAAGCGGGAAAGGGCGGAAGGAAAGCGGAAATGGCGGGTACTATTACCGAAGGTTTTTCAAAACGAATTGTCTGTTCTCTATCCTTATTACTTCAACCTTAACGTTCTGTATCAGCTCATTGACGGCCCTGACGACGCCATCGCCCCACCAGCGGCCGAGCACGTAATCATCGCCGCAGATCAGTCCGCCGGGTTTTACCTTCTTCAAACACAGTTCCAGGTCCCCCTTCACGCCCTGGTAGGCATGATCGCCATCCACGTATACCCAGTCGAAATAATTGTCTTGAAAGGTCTTCAGCGCCTGTTGTGATTCTTTTCGGTGAATCTGTACATTTTGGTGTTGAGAAAACCTGGCTTTCACTTTTCGGTAGTAGTAATCCATGCTTTTCTCGTAGTAATGATCCGCCGCTTCGTACTCCTCGCGTTCTTGCCAGACATCGATCAGATGGAACTCGGCGGGCTCTGTAGCGTGAAAAAGTCTTTCCGAAAAGTCGCCTTTGAATACTCCAATTTCAGCTCCGACGGAATGGCGCGGCAGTAAGGTGAGCAGCCATCTGCGATTATCCAGTCCGTAGCTGGATATAAAACCGGAGATAGCCCGGGGCCTGCCGAGCCGGTTATAAGCGTATAGGGCTAATTTTTCTAAATACACGATGATTCGGTTATTTATTTACCTAAAAGGCAGGGAAATGTTATGCCGGTCAAATATTATAACCGGCGCTCTGCTTCTTTTATTGTCTTTTTAGCGAAAGTATTATCTCCCGTTCCAGTTCCTTCTTTTCCTGGATCTTTAAGCAAGGAGACGGGCCGGACGCCGGCGGAATACCAGGATGGACAAGTGCGTTTGCAAATCATTTTTGGAGTTTCGTAAATGTAGCGGGATATTGCTTTATTTTCGATAGGAAAGATTTTCAGAAAAATAAAGCTTTGAATAATCCAATCATAAAAGGTAAGGTAATCGACCAAAAAGGCCGCTGTACTCACTGGCATTCGCCGCTTGATATCGTCTCCATCAAATTTGCCTGTTGTAATGAATTTTATGCGTGCTACGAATGCCACCGGGACGTGGCGGGACACGAGGCGGAGCGGTGGCCGAAAAGGTTGTTCGATACGGAAGCTGCGATTTTGTGCGGCTCCTGCCGGGCGACACTGACTATATCTGAGTATATGAATGGTGATAGCGCCTGCCCACATTGCAGCTCCCCATTTAATCCACGGTGTCAGCTTCACCGGGACTTGTATTTCGATCTGGATAAATAACCTGTAGCTGGCATCGAACATCAAATACTGCTTCATTTTAGGGAAGCTAACCCGGATTATTCATGGTAAGTCCATGAATAATGACGACAAATGATCTAAAACCATTGATTTTTAAAAATTTGTGTCAGGGTTAACTCTGACAATTGCAAAATTTTGCAATTCGTCAGCCCTCCGGGCGGAAAATTCTTTGTGAATTTTCCGGGCTAAAGGAACCGCCATTTAAATACCAAAAATTTCTTTCCTGTAATGACCGCTGTCATCTTCATATAACCCTGGAATATTTAAATTAACACCGAATCAAACCAATCCGTCATGAATGCGGCATATAAACCGAGAATTGAAGCCTTTCTTCAATTAAAAAGTATTGCGGTACTGGGATATTCAAGTCAGGGCAACCAGCCCGCCAATGCCATCTACAAGAAACTAAAAGATAACGGGTATCAGGTTTTTGCCGTCAATCCGAAGGCCGATCAGGTCACAGACGTTGCCTGTTACCCGGATGTACAGTCTATCCCCGAACCTGTCCAGGGCGCTGTACTTTGTACCCCGGCGGGTGCTACCGAGCAGGCCGTAAAAGATTGCGCCGAACGCGGTATCACCCAGGTATGGATGCACACAGGTATGGGGCCGGGTAGTTACGATCCCGAAGCATTCGAAACGGCAAAGAAGTCAGGCATGGAAGTCATTCCCGGCGGCTGCCCTATGATGTATGTCAAGCCTGATATTTTCCACAGGTGTATGGGATGGTTGAAAAGCCTGCCGGAATAGTTGGGTCAGTATACTTCACCTATTCATCCAATTCTCCCCGCCGACTTCATACCGTGCGTGCGTGATCTGCCCAATCGTTCAGTATTTGGTCGTTTCCATCAGCTGCTCGAAGATATTCCCGTTTTCCAGCGCCACTGCTTTGAGGCAGTCCAGATGACATCTTTTGCTCATGTGAACAAACGAATTAATCGAAAGTCATCGTAGTGGCAAAAAGATGTCACCTGGAGCAATGCTTAACACGCGGCGCCTTTCGCCCGACGGGCGGCGTCCCGGTTTTTTGTCAGTCCATTTCCTGTTTCAACAGCCCATCCATTTCCTCCACGCCGCTAAACGGCATCATCAGGAAGGAGTAGCTGTAATCCCGATAGGGAAGGCGGTATTTTTCCAGGGGCAGGGCGCCCCAGGAATTGATACAGCCCAGCCCCATCTGTTGCATATCGATGTGAACGGCGGTGAGGTTGCGTTCCTCCAACTCAGCCGCATGGGTTTGTCCTTTTTGCAGGCCGGGGTACAGGTCTTCCGGCAGGAAGTGCAGGGCAGCGCCGTTGAGCAGTTGCGGGCCGGCGAAGAGCAAGCCGTTGCCGTCGCGGTCATGGACGGCCATCCAACGCACATCGCTTTTGTTGCCCGTCTCCTGCGGCCGTACATAGGGGAAGAACTGCTCGCGTACGCTACCGCTGTAGCGGCCGACTGTGGCGGCGGTTTTGCGGTCCCAGTAGGATTCCCAGGGGCCACGGCCGTACCAGGAGATCTGATCGTAGGATTTGGGCATGGTCAGCATGGCGCCGTATTTGAACAGCATGGGATGGCTGCCCTTCGCTGCTTTTAATTTATTATCGATCTGTATGGCGCCGTTGCCGTGGATGGTATAGGTAACGGTTTGCCTGGCGTCGCCTTCGAGCAAGTCATACTGCACGGTGATCTGCACTTTGTTCTTTTGCTTATCATCGATATCCACTTCCGCCACCGTAGCCTGGCCGAAGGCAATTCGCCAGATTTCGAGGCGTCTTTGCAGGCCTGCGCCGTAATCGTTATCGTTGGGCGGGCGCCAGAAGCTGGGGCGGGGCCCTTCGAGGATCAGGTTTTTGCCTTCGTAGGAATAGGCGCTGATGGTCCAGTCATCTTTATCGAACTCGACTACGAAATTACGGCCCTTGATACTGAGCTGATCCCGGTTGCCGGTCGTGCTGACGATATCGGGTCCGGTTGTAGACAGGGCTACTACCTGCGGATTTTCCGCCAGGGGCAGCTGGTCCCAGGCCAGCTCGAAGTCGGCTGGAATCAGTGGTGCTTCCTCTTTGCTGCGGAAGGAGAAGTTGAGGAAGTATTCCGGCCCTTCCGGCAAGGCTTTATCAAAAGGTATGGTGAGGAGTTGGCTCTCACCGGGCTCCAATTCAAGTTCGCGGATATCCCCTTCCTGCAAGCTTTTGCCGTCGGCAATAAGGGACCAGTGCAGGTACAGGCCGTCCAGGTTTTTAAAGGCATAACCGTTTTCCACGCGTATAACGCCCTGCGGCACATCGACCGGAGCGATATTGACAAACTGGTAGACGCGCTTGACTTCCCAGAGATGCGGATTAGGCCGGCGGTCGGCCTGTACCAGGCCATTGCACAGGAAGTTATTGTCGCTGGGAGTACCGGGAGGGCCGTAGTCGCCGCCGTAGGCGAAGATGGTGTCACCGGCTTCGTTCTCCTTGTACAGCGCCTGATCCACCCAGTCCCAGATGAAGCCGCCCTGGGCGCGGGGATGCTCGTTGAAAAAATCCCAATAATCTTTGAAGCCACCCATGCTGTTGCCCATGGCGTGGGCGTACTCGCAGAGGATGAGCGGCCGGTCGGGGTATTTTTCCAGATAGCGGGTCATCTCTTCTTTCCAGGGATACATGGGGACCATAATATCGGTGTTCCATTCGATGCCGGTATTGTTGCCCCAGCCGAAACCGGCGCGCTCGTACTGCACCGGACGAGTGTGATCGAACTCCTTGGTCCATTCGTAGGTCGTATAGAAATTGACTCCATTACCCGCTTCATTACCCAGCGACCAGGCGATGATACTGGTATAGTTTTTATCTCGCTGCACCATGCGCTGAGTGCGGATCAGGTGGGCTTTCTTCCAGCGCGGATCATTGCCGAGGGTTTTATCCAGCTGGTAGCCCATGCCGTGCGATTCGATATTGGCCTCATCGACGACATAGAGTCCGTATTGATCACAGAGCGCGTACCATCGCGGATGGTTAGGATAATGAGAGCTGCGAACGGCATTGATGTTGTTCTGCTTCATGATCTGGATATCCCTGATCATACTCTCCTCGGAAATCACGTGGCCGGTAGAAGGATCGTGCTCGTGCCGGTTGACCCCTTTTACCAGGATAGGCACGCCGTTAACCGTTAGTTGTCCGTCCCTGATGTCTACCGCGCGGAAGCCCAGTCGCTGGCTAATCGCTTCGAGCGTATTGCCGTCCTCATCTTTGAGTTCCAGCAGCAAGGTGTAAAGGTTGGGCGTTTCGGCGGTCCATTTGTCGGGATTTTTCACCATATAGCTTTCGCTAAAAGATTGATCTTTGGTCGAGTATTCCAGGCTGGAGATATCCAGTTTTTCCCTGAGCACAGAGCGGTCATTATCGTCGAGCAGCTGGATGTCCAGCTCCAGCGCTCCGGAGGCGGTATTTGCATAATTGCGGAAATGCAAATCCAGTTCTACGGTAGCATCGCGATATTGCTCATCGAGATCAGTGCGGACGAAGTAATCTCGCAGGTGATACTTCGGCAGGGTGTAGAGGTATACGTCGCGTTCGATGCCGCTGATGCGCCAGAAGTCCTGGCATTCCAAATAACTGCCGTCGCTCCAGCGGTACACTTCGGCGGCGATGAGGTTATCGCCTGCTTTCAAGAAGGGCGTGACATTGAACTCAGCAGGCAGTTTGCTGCCCTGGCTATAGCCCACCTTTTTGCCGTTTACCCACAGGTAGAAAGCCGATTTCACGGCGCCGAAGTGGAGGATGACCTGCCGTCCGTCCCAGCTACCGGGCAGGGTAAAGGTCTTCCGGTAGGACCCCACCGGGTTATAGCCGTCGGGAATATCCGGCGGGTTGGGATTATCGGGTGCGAACTCGTAGGGGATATTGGTGTAAATGGGAATGCCATAGCCTTGCAGTTCCCAGTTGGCGGGCACCGGGATATCGTTCCAACCGCTGTCGTTAAAATCTTCGCGGTAGAAATCGACGGGCCGCTCTTCCGGGCTGCGCACCCAGTTGAATTTCCAGGAGCCGTTGAGTGACTGAAAATAGTCGGAGGCCGAAGGCTCCATCGCCAGGGCTTTAGCCCGGCTTTCGTAGGGAAAGAACTCGGCGTGCGCGGGCTCCTTATTGATTTCCACGACTTCGGGATTCTCCCAGTCGGGCGTTTCCTGGCTCCCGACGCTGACGGCAGACAGGAAAAACGCCAGGGTGAGTAATAAGGGCAAATAGATGGATTTCATGACAAATGTATTTTGGTATGTAGTCGTTAGATTTTGGGGACAGGTAACAGAATTACAAGGATGTTGAAAATCATTTTCTTCATCCGGCAAATGCTATCCAGGTGCTTATTAGGGAAATCTTCAGGATTAATGCGCTGTCTGTTTTATTGACGGGGTGACTCAGAGCACCCCGTCAATAAAACCGGCACACTCTCAAAATTGACAATAAAGAACAAAAATGACCAGTCACTTTATTCTCGTAGCACTAATATAATCAATTAGCCGCAATCCTTATATAAAAAAGGAGCGGCGATTTCCTCCATCTCCTTCTGCCGGTCGAGCATAGCCTGGAACAGGCGCAGCTGATTGCGCGTGCGCACAAGATTTTGCTCCGGATAGGCCGTTTTGTAGTAAGAATCGCCTTCCAGGTAGTCGCTGAGGAAGCGCAGGGCCTGTTCCAGGGTGATCCAGGGAGCACCTGTAATGAGGTATTGTTTCTCGACAGGGCTGAGGTTTGACGATAAAGGAGGGATGAAGCCTTCACAGAGGGCCTGGAAAATGTCCATATCGACTTCGATGCGCGACAAGTCGGTGCTATTTTCATCGACGGGTGGCGTACAGCTGCGCACCAGGTCGCCGAAGTCGGATAATATGACGCCGGGCATGATGGTATCCCAGTCGATCAGGCAGCGGGCCCTGCCGCTTTGCCGGTCGAAGAGCACATTGCTGATTTTGGCGTCGTTGTGCACCACGCGCCGTGGTAATTTGAGGGTCGCGATCCGGGAAAACAGGGATTGATGTTCTTGCAAAGAGGCGATCTCTTGCTCTGCCTCTTTTTTTTTGTTGACAGGGTCCAGCTGCAGCACTTCGCGGAAATGCGCCATGCGTTTTACCGGATCGTGAAAATGGGGAATGGTAATTTCGATCGATTCCGGGGAAAGCGAGAGCAGGTCGTTGAGGAATTGACCGATCACGCGGGCGGCGCGGCGTGCCTGCGGGGCATCCTTCGGAGCATCGGGAGAGAAGGTGCCGGAAAAGAAGGGAAAACAACGCCAGTACTCACCGGAAGTATCTTTATAACAAGCGTTGCCGGAGCGGTCAGCCACCGGGCGCAGCAGACAGTCCTGGTTTTCTTTTTCCGACAGGTGCTCGTACACCCCCCTGATGTTATGCATCACCTTTTCCGGCTCCCGGAAAACGTGACGATTGATGCGCTGCAGCAAATACCCCTCCTGCCCAGCCAGATCCAGCTTGTAAGTGTCATTGATGTGCCCGGCGCCGTAGGGGTGAATATCGGTCAGTTCCTGATGCGGGAAAAATTGCCGGACTATGCGGAGAAGGTCTTTGCGCATCAACTGTTTGTTTCTTGTACGGTGCGTTTAGGAGGCTTTAATGTGTATTGATTACCCACATCTTTAGTTGGGACCGAACTTTTGCGATTCTACGGTTCCTCTGTTCTGCGGTTCCGGCCTTTTTCAGTAGTTTTTCACCTTTTTATTGACATTCAGAACCGAAGAATATTTACCCGCCAGAGAAACGAGGGCGGGGAAAACAAAAAAACTGATGAAGTTAGCCCCAGATAGAGGTGTGGGTAATCAGTGCGCTTTAATGCAATACGTTTGCAAAACAAATTTATTACGTAACCGCAGAGCCCGGTCAGCTCCATAGCGGCGCCGGGTACTTCCCGGCTTCGGTCAATTCTTTGAAGGCCTCCTGAACAACGGGTTTATCCTCCCGGTAGGTCACCCCGTACCACTGTTCCTGATTCGGAATCACCTTCAGTTTGATCTTATCTTCCTGAATAAGGCGATTGACCACGAGCGGAATGAAGAACTCGGCCCGCGGATTGTCTTTATTTTCTTTGACAAACTCGACGAACTGCTTGCGCATGTATTCGAATACGTTGGGGTGGAAGCCCCAGAAGTTCATCGATACCAGGGAATCCTCCGGCAGGGTGTGGCGCTCTTCTCCTTCCTGGTAGTAAACGGTTCCGCTGAGGCGTTCGACCTTGGTGCGTTCGACGACGGTGGTAAGGTAATGCTCTGCATCCATTTCGCAGACGCCGCGCGACACGCTACCGTGATCGGAAAGGGTATTTTTGAGTTCGTAACCGATCATGGCGTAAGTTTCCGGCGAGCATTCCTTCTGCAGAAAATCAGCCATAGACTGAAAGGCCGAGATGCCGTAGTAGTCATCGGCATTGATCACCGCAAAAGGCTCTTCAATGACATCGCGGGCGACCAATACAGCGTGGGCGGTGCCCCAGGGTTTTTCGCGATGTGGAATTTCCTCGACACCGGGAACGGGAGTATTGATTTCCTGAAAAGCGTAGGCCACTTCTATTCGGTCCTTGAATTTATCACCGATTTTTTCTCTGAAAATATCTTCAATGTTTTCCCGGATGACGAATACTACTTTTCCAAAGCCTGCCCGGATGGCATCATAGATGGAAAACTCAATGAGTGCTTCGCCTTCGGGACCCAGGGGGTCTACCTGTTTCAGACCGCCGTAGCGACTACCCATGCCCGCAGCTAGAATTAATAGTGTCGGCTTCATGATCTTGTTTTGTTTTAGGTTTTTCAGGTTGATCTTACAGATAAAGCGCAAGTAAACAGAAAAACGGATAAATCGAAAAATGTGGAACGGAAATCAGGAACGGATTCACAAAATTCCTGAGATTACCTATTCTACGATTTATCTGTTCTTCTGTTTCAGGTTTTTGGTTTATCTGCTGATCTGCTTTTCTGTTTTCCGGTTGGCGGCGCGTTTTTTTTGTCTGATTTCACTCGTGAAGTCATTGACTTCCCGTTCAATGCGCCAGCGATGGATGAGGTGCCCGCCAACGATGGCGGTACAGCCGAGGAGGAGTGTAGATATTCGGGAAGTTTCCACCAGGTCGGCATGCATGTGGTAAAAAGGGCGTACAAAAAGTACTTCGAGGCATATGATGAAAGCCGTCAGCAAAAAGAGGAAGATACCAGCGGCGCGGAAGTGATTGACCAGATCGGGTTCTTTTTTGCGCAAGCATTTCTTGAGGAAGAGGACGGCATCCTGGTAATAAGGGTCGATTTTGATCAATTCACGCAGGATGTAATCGGCGCGGTTAAATTCCGTCATATGGTAAAGAGAAGCTGCTTTTCGGAACAACATGCGCTGAAAAACGTCCTCTCCACTGCGAAACTGGATATTGTGTTCGATAGAATTTTCAATGACCACATCCACCATGAGCAGGTGTTTTTGATAAGAGCCGGTTTCGAAGAGTGAATCAACATAGTAGACCAGCAGGTCAAAGTACTCTTCAAAGTCCAACTGCCGGATCGCCTCTTCTTTTTCTTCGTAGAAGTGGATAATCTGCCGGTACGCTGTTGTTTCTATTTCTTTGAAATCCCGGTAGATTTTAGAGTGGTATGTGGATTGAAAATAAGACATTCAAATTGGCTGTAACTGGTATAAAACGGGTTTTGAAGGGCTCACATCGAGTTCAAAGCTGGCGATTTGCAGATTCAGCAGGTAATAACCATCGCGGATGGCATTATCAACGTACACTAGTTCGCTGATGGTGCAATCCTCGCGGAGCGGACCGGGATATTGCCAGAAAGCCTGGTGGGCCGCTAAGCGACCGCCGTCCTCTTCGCGATCAACTGAAGGCAGATCAACCAGTAAATGGCGCACCCCGCATTCGACGAGATAGGCCACGCCGTGGTGATCCAGATAAGGTGGATTGGCTCCGGAATAGTTGCTGCGCAGCTTGAGTGCATCATTGGGTAAGGTTCGGATGATCAGCGCGACGGCCTCCCCTTTTTGAAACACTTCCCTGAGTTGTCCTTCAAGAATAACTCTATTTCCTTCAACAGTTTTGGTAGGGAAAATGCTCACCAATTTCCCGATAAAATTAAACGATTTCAGACACTGATTAATAGTATATGGCTTGCGCGTTATATGTCCCACGCATTCCGTATGAGTTCCGTTGCCGTGCGGGTTGATCCGTACGTTGTAAAAATTGACTGCTGCTCCGGCAGCTACTGAGCCGGTAAAATCACCGGACACCAAAGGTTCGAATTCCGCGGGCGGGGCGTAAAAGCAGTTGACCGTTTCCAGGCCCTGCTTTAGCGGAATCGAGATATCCAGCGGCTTGGAGAAATCCGCCCGGTAATCTTGTTTTCCATGCCGTAAAGTTACTTCCATACGATGATTTTGTCAACTAAAAAATGGCCCGGCATTCAGTCAATGGTTCCTCGAATCCACGCCCCAGGCCAATTTACTGCGAATAGTTTCCAGGAATCCGACATCCTGCAGTTGCACGAGGCGAATAGAGAAGTCATTTTTGCGCAAAGCAAGCTGATGCGCTGATGTGATATTTTCGAAGCGGGAGTCTAGCGTACAGAGGAAGTTTTCGGTGCGTCCTTCCACTTCGAAGGAGATGACGGAGTCGTCGGAGATCACCACCGGACGAACGTTCATATTGTGGGGGGCCACGGGCGTGATGACAAAGTTGCCCGAGCGCGGAAAAATGATGGGCCCGCCGCAACTTAGGGAGTAGCCTGTCGATCCGGTGGGGGTGGAGACGATGATACCGTCGGCCCAGTACGAATTCAGGTAGGCGCCGTTGATGAAGGTGTGGATAGTAATCATGGAAGAAGTATCCCGCTTAAGCAAAGTACAGTCATTAAGCGCGAAGCGGATATCGCCGAAGATAGGCAGATTGGACTCCAGGTAGAGCAGGCGACGTTCGTCAATGGCGAAGCGTCCCATTTTCATAAGGCTCACCGCTTCGCGGATCCGTTTTTTTTCGATGCTGGCCAGGAAGCCCAGCCGGCCCAGGTTGATACCCATAATAGGCACGCCGCTGTCGCGCACATGAGTAAGAGCGGCCAGGATAGTGCCGTCGCCTCCGAGCGTGATAAAAAAGTCGAACTTTTTTACACTAAAATCGAGATATCCCTCAAAGACACCGACGTCGCGCGGGAAATCGATTTTCCCTTTGAGTTGCTCCAGGTAAGGGCCATACACATAGGCACTGATCCCCTCTTCATGAAGTGCATTGAACAGGTTTTTAATATGGGGGATATCCTTTTCTTTAACCAATTTACTAAAAATAACGACCTGCATTTCGGTACGCGTTGTTTTATGATCGCTGTCGAACACCCGGGGTGGTCACAGGGATGCTTATTCGTTTATAGGTGTTTTTCCTAAATATTCATATTGATGTGCAAAAATAGTCCGTGTTCTCCAAGGTCATTGAGGCTGTATTCGATGCGGAGTACTTTATCGTAAAATAGTAAAAAATTCAACCCCAGTCCGCCGCCCCACATCGGGCGGTTGCTGAGAAAGTTGGAAGCTTCTAAAAAAGGATCATTGACAATCCCCACATCACTGTTGAGCGCCAGAAAAAGCTTCAGCGGCATACTGCGAAAAGCTTTGATCGGCATCAATTTACCAAAATTGAACCGGGTACTCAGAATTTTCCAGTGCAGACTCGTTTTGAGCAATCCCAGGTCCAGCCCATCCACGATATAGTACTCAAATCCGCGAATGGTATTCCCCATAAAACCCATGGCCCGGTTATCATTATAGGGTTGTTGGCTCCTGATGAGCGAAAGTTTGCCGCGCAGGCTCATGCCCAGGCTGAAGCGCTGGGAGAAAGGCAAGTGCCGGTCGTAACGGGCCCTTACCGTCAGTGCATTTCTATCATCGTAGATCCCGATGCCGTCTTTGCTTAGTGCGAAGGCAAAATAGTCGCCTTTCCAGGGATAGAAGACGACATCGCGGTTTTCGAAGGTATAGCGGTATGCCAGGGAAAAGTAACGCTGCAGTTTGCGGCCTTCCATAAAGAAAGCCGGATTGAGTTCGCCGGGCACAATTTCATCGACCATATTTTGGCGAAAGCCGGCAACAAACAGGTGATTGGTCCGAAGGCCGGGACGTACCGACAGCCCTGCTTCCGCACGGAGGCGCTGATAGAGAAAGCCGTCCTCGTCGCGGTAAAAAGCCTGCTTGCTGTCCTTTGTGGCGTAGTTGACTTCTTTGTTGCGGGAGAAGGAGATTTCGCTGACAAAGCCAAGGGTTTGTTTGGCGTTGATATAGGGCAAGGAATAATTGATCCGGTAATTGCGGGTATACCCGTAACGCAGACCGATAGACAGCTTATCGCGACGGCCCGACATATTGAGGTGGGTGAAATCGAGACCGTAGTTCACTCTTTTGAGAGATGCTCCCTGCTCTACCCACCAGACGTTGAAGTTGCGGTCGGCCAGCTCAAATACAGGAACAGGATAGAGGTACCAGGTTTCTTCTACCTTGATGCTGATATGCACCCTGTTGGTACTTCCTTCCCAGTCTTTGAATACGATACTCGCGTCGTTGAACAGGCCGGTATTTAAAACCAATTGTTCACTGCGCTCCAGTACTTCTCCCAGCTGTGGCAGGGAAATCGTGTCGCCTTCCGAAAATAGCAGCTCGCGAAGGATAATTTCCGGACGCGTCTTTTTATTACCCTCGATGCTTACCTTATCCACGTATACCTCAGCCGGCGGCGCCGGTTGCGCTGTCAGCCTGCAGCAAGCGAGCAAGGATGTGATAATAAATAAAAATATGCGCATAAACCTCTTCCATAGAAGTTTAAACTTTCAAATAAGACATCAGCGCATCGTAGCGTTCGCGTAGTGAATCCATGTATTCCGATTCATTGAAGCTAGCTTTGACCTGATATTCAAAGCGGTCGAAGGTGGCCAGGATATTCTGGATATTCTGACGATTGATCTTCACGGTGACGTCTATCCGGGTGGAATCCATATGTGAGGTTATAAAGGCACTTAAGATAAGAGCCGTTTCCGATTCCACGATACGGGCAATTTCGGCCAGCGAATAGTCACGCCGGCTCATTTCCAATACGACGATACTGCCGGGTTCTGCGAAAGAAGCGGTTTGGGCGAAGTGCCGGAGCAGATCTTCTTGAGTGATGAGGCCGACATAATCACCTTCATCATTGATTACGGGAATTAGGGTAAGAAAGGACTCCGCCAGTTGCCGCATAACTTCGTAGATGTGATCTTTGGAACTAACGTAAGGGCGGATAAGAGAAAGACTGTAGGAGCCGATGGGTTCTTCTACGTCGTAGTTCAGTATATCATCTTCCGAAATCAGTCCGAGCAATTGCTTATTGTTGACGATAGGCAAATGCCGGACGAGGAAGTCATTCATCATCTCGATCGCCTCTTCGCCGGTATCTGAGGTGCGAAGCGGTACGATACTGTTCGAGACCAGTGATTCTGCTGTCATTATCTCGTAATTTACACTTTTTCGTAATAACGATTGATTGCGTGTGGGATTTCGGCATTTCCATCTAATGAATAAAGCTTTTGGGATCCAATTTATCTTACTAAGCGATGTTTATTAGTGTCAGCTAGTTTACTCGTTGAGTAGTTTCTTTTTCTGCACGTCGAATTCCTCATCGGTGAGCAGGCCTTTTTCTCTAAGCTCACCCAGTTTTTTCAGCTGCTCCAGCAATTCGGTAGAGGAGTCCAGGAGGTCCTCTTTCGGAGCTTCCAGCTGAGCGGCCAGTCGAAAATCGTTGGCTTCGAACTGCTCGAACTCCGGTTGAATCCGCAGGTAAGCCAGGGCGTCGTGTTCGCGGATCCGGTTGAAATCATCAAATCCAAAAGCCACTGCCTTATCCAGGTGTTCGAGTGACTTCTGCGTATTCTCATTCAGGGAATAAGCGCAGGCCAGGTTAAAGTGTACGGCTACGTCCTTGGGGTCAATTTCCAATGCTTTTTGGAAATCCGCAATGGCCCCGTCGTAGTCATACTCCATATATTTTTTTCTACCGCTGGTCTTATAAGGATTGGGGCGTTTGGTTCGCTTTTTTGGGGCCGGGCGGCGTTGCTGGTGTTGGTTGACAGGTCGTTGTCGCTCAGCCATGTGCTGAGGCTCCCGGCGACGCTCCATGCGACGCTCCCAGCGGTCGCGCCGGTACTGGCGACGGTCGAAATCGGTTTCGCGGCGGCGTTCAGCGCGGTAGTATCGGCGATTGTATTTGATATCAAAGGCATCTTTATCCATAGAAAAAAACACGATCGCATCAATCAGACCCAGTACAGCAGAAATGCCCGACCAAAACAACAGGGCATACAGAATACCAAGACCCACCTGTCCTAAATAAAAGCGATGGATGCCCATCCATCCAAAAAATAATGCCAGTATTCCTGCAACGTTCTTATCCTTCATTACTATTCTTTCTAAAGCTTCCACCTTAATTACAATTGCACGAACACCTAAGTTTATCTATTAAGGATAGAAGCTGCGCTTTCTTTCAATTTTAGATGAATTCTGTCAAAATCCTTTACAATTTAGAAAAAGGCCGGCCGGCTGCCAATCCAATAGATCGGTTGGGCGCCTAAATAGACAGACAGCGCATGAGGCCTGACTAAGAGCATGTTTAAAATTTATCCTTCGGCCCTGGGCTGTGGTTTTTTTTCGCCCAGAGGCAAAATCCATCCGTTTGGAACTCGAAAACGAAATTTAAACATGCTCTAAGCGACGTGAGTATGCCTGCGATCAGGCAGTAACTTTGCAAGTCAAAACGGTAAAGTCATCCGGATATTTTTCGGCTCCCTTGAAATGCTCGATGTGTTCCATCAACAGCTCATTAAAGGAAGAAGCGGATCGGCGGTAGTTTTGCTCAACAAATTCGTAGAGCATGCGTTCGCTCAAAAACTCATTTTCCCGGTTTTGCAAATCTGTCAGTCCATCTGTAAAGGAGAAGATGATTGCTTCCCCCTCGATCTGGATCCGGCCGACCTCAACCTCAGGCAGCTTCCGGAACGACCCCAGGATCGTACAACCTTTGTTGAGCAGAACCAGGCCGTTGTCACTAACGAGTACCGGCGGGTTGTGCCCCGCGTTGACGTATTGTAAGGTCCGCTCGTTGATGTCGTACTCGGCAATAAAAAAGGTGATGAAGCGCTCTCCTCCGGTGATGAGATTGAGCGAATGGTTGAGATCGCGGATAAATTCGTCCAGCCTGGCCTGTTTATTGATCGACGTATGAAAGTTGGCCTGAAAATTAGCCATCAATAAAGCCGCCGCCACCCCTTTTCCCGAAATATCGCCTACACAGAAAACAATTTTCCCATCGGGAAATTCCATAAAATCAAAATAATCTCCACCGACTCCCAGGTGAGGTTTATAGATGCTGGCCAGTTCGTAAGCAGCCTTGTGGGGCAGCGTCTTCGGTATCAGCATTCGCTGTACCTCACTGGCGAGTTCCATTTCCTTTTTCAGGCGTTCCTGTTCGAGCTGGCGTTTGAAAAGGCGCTTGTTTTCAATAGCCACCGCAATGACATTGGTGATAGTGGTGATAAACTGCACCTTATTATACATATCTTCATCTTCGCCAAAACCACCAATAAAAACGTAGGCGATAGCCTCTTCCTTGTGTCGAACCGGAATAACGACATCAAATTCCTTGATCAGCGGGTGCTCATGCCCCTCCAGGTTGCGCAGGCGGGTGAAGGTAGGCAGGGTCTCGCAGATGTCCATCTCGAGTAATTCGGGTTTTATGCCGATCGAACTGGCGCAGAGCCATTCCTCTTCTTCCTTGCGCACATAGAGCGCCATTTTACTCACGCCGATCTCCCAGCTGAGAAAGGAGCGATACATTTCAAAAAGCCCTTCGGCGGAAACGTTGTTGTTAATCGCCTGGGTGATATTCAACAGGCGGTTGACCTGGAGCTGCTTGAGGTTCAGCTCCCGTTCCAACGATTCTATCTTGGACAATCTCTTTTTTATATCAGAAAATCCAGGCATCTGATCACAATTCTTTCTACTTCACTAAAATATTTCCTTACAATATACGCTGAACAGCATCCTCTTTGATAAAGATAAGAAAAAGGCTTACTTACGTTATTAAGGTACAAAATATTAGCAATCCCTTAACATGAAAATCACTTTGATAGAAGCTTTCTTTGGCGGCAGCCACCGCCAATGGGCCGAAGGATATCGCCGCCACAGCCGGCATCAGATGCAATTGCTTACGCTTCCCGGCCGGCACTGGAAGTGGCGGATGCACGGCGCCGCTGTTACTTTAGGCCGGCAGCTGAGTACCCGTTCTCCCGGCCTGATCCTGGCCAGCGATATGATCGACCTGACCACCCTGCTCGCGCTATTGCCCCGTCATCAGGGCAGGCCCGTCACGGCGATGTATTTTCACGAAAATCAAATTACCTACCCCTGGTCGCCGGCCGACGCCGATGTGGAACTGCAGCGCAATCATCACTACGGCTTTATCAATTATACTTCCGCCTTGGCCGCCGACCGCGTATTCTTTAACTCGCTCTACCACCGCCGGGCTTTCCTGGAGGCTCTTCCCGCCTTTCTGAAACAGTTTCCCGATTACCAGGAAACCGAGAACATTGCACGCATTGAGCAGAAGAGCGCCGTGTTACCCCTGGGACTGGACCTGCAATCTCTCGATATAGATCTGCTCCCCGAAAAACCAGAAGCCGCCGTCTTGCTGTGGAATCACCGCTGGGAATACGATAAGGATCCGGAGACTTTTTTCCGCCTGCTGTTTCGTCTGCACGAGGAAGCTATTCCTTTTTACCTTATTGTGCTGGGAGAATCCTTTCAGAACAGGCCTGCTATTTTTGAAGAAGCGCGCCGGCGCCTGGCCACCCGCATCCTGCACTTCGGCTATGCCGACAGCCGGGAAACTTACGCCCGCCTGTTGTGGCAGGCCGATATTTTGCCCGTCACCAGCCGGCAGGATTTTTTCGGAGGCAGCAGCGTCGAAGCTATTTACTGCAATTGCTACCCCTTGCTTCCCAGGCGGCTAGCCTTCCCCGCCCATGTGCCGGAAGCAGACAGAGGGGAGCACCTTTACGATACCGACGAGGAACTCTATCGCAAACTTAAACTGGCGATAAAAAAGATAACTTCCATTCGCAGACAAGGCGGGTACCGGCATTTCGTCGCGCACTACGACTGGCGGCGGATGGCCGGGGTGTACGATGAGGAACTCAAGTTGATGAATAGTTAAAAAATAGCCTGTTCAATACGAAGTATTTCACATTCAATAATTTGACGTATTTTGAGAAATGCGGGATATGTGTCGCTAAGCCCCGATCCAAAATGCGCAGTATGGATTTTTTGCTCCTTCTGATAGCAGTCTGCCCCGGTTTGCTCTTCTGCTGGTTCATCTACCGGATGGATAAGTATGAGAAGGAATCGCCTCTGCATCTTTACCTATGTTTCTCCCTGGGTATGCTCATTACCTTTCCCGTACTGAAGCTGGAAGAGTGGACGCACCACACCGGCTTTGACGACACGCAAAACCTCTGGATTACTCTGTTTTCCTCCTTTGTGATCGTAGCCCTGAGCGAAGAGCTGGTCAAGTTTCTTGCGTTGGTCTTGTACCCCTTCCGGCAAGTTTTCTTCAACGAGCCGATCGACGGCATCATCTACGCTGTGGTCATCGCGATGGGGTTCGCCACGCTGGAAAATATCCTTTATGCCTACCGCTTTGGAGTGGAGACGGTCATCCTTCGGGCCTTCACGGCAGTGCCAGCCCACGCCGCTTTCGCAGTCATGATGGGCTATTTTGCCGGCAAGGCCAAATTTCAGCCGCTGAAAAGACGGCGCTTTCTCCTCATCGCTCTCCTGCTGCCGGTGCTGGTCCACGGTGTCTACGATTTCTTTATTCTGCAGGAAGCCTATGATTGGCTCATTCTCCTGGCTGTTCCCACCCTGGCTGTCAGCATTCATCTCGCCTGGCGGATGATCCGGCAACAGCAGGAAAATTCTCCTTTCAAAGAATAAGCGCCTGGGTTACCCGGGGCGGCAGCGAACTCAGAAACTCAAACACTCAGGAATTATCTCCCTTCCTGAGTTTCGGATTGGAAGCGTGTCTTTCCCGGTCGCGTTGGGTCTTTTTTTCCAGGCTCTTCTCCAGCGCCTCCGTCAGGTCGACACCCGTTTGATTAGCCAGGCAGATGAGGACGAACAGCACGTCGGCCATCTCCTCCGCCAGATCGGTGGAGGCGCTTTCCGCCTGTTCAGGCGTTTTAAAAGACTGCTCGCCGTACAGGCGGGCCATCAGTCGGGCCATTTCGCCCACTTCTTCCATGAGGACAGCGGTATTTGTCAATTCATTGTAATAGCGCACCCCGATGGTATTGATCCACTCATCGACGTGTTGCTGGGCTTCTTTGATGGTCATGATTGAAAGGATTAAAGGATTCCCCCCTACCTCCCGTTTCTTTGCGGGCAGGACTTCGGCGGATAGAAAAGATTGACAACTACTTTACGCTTTCCGACTTCGCATCATTCCTTATTCCGGCTATCAATAATTATGGTTACCGGGCCATCATTAACCAGACCGACTTTCATATCGGCGCCAAAGGTACCGGTGCCGACGGGGCGGCGGGCAGTTTCACGTAGTTTTGCCACAAACTGCTCATACCTGGGAATAGCGACCTCGGGTTTGGCAGCCCGTATATAAGAAGGGCGGTTGCCCTTTTTCGTACTGGCGTGCAGGGTAAACTGGCTGATGACCAGCAGCTCCCCCTCCACATCCTGAACCGACAGGTTCATCACCCCGTTTTCATCGTTAAAAACACGCAGTTTGCTAATCTTCCGGCACAGCCAGTCGATATCCTCGCCGGTATCGGCATCCTCGACGCCCAGCAGGATGAGCAGGCCCTTACCAATTTTAGCTTTAACTTTTCCTTCAATGGTAACGCTCGCCTCGCTGACGCGCTGAATAACTACTCTCATAACCGTATTTCCTGGTAAAAATGATTTAGACTCTACTAAAAGGAGAAAGCCGAAATGATCTGCTTTTCGATTCCCACTACTCTTCGTTTACAGGTTCGTGTAAATCCGGGGAATTGTTCCGGTAGGAATTAACTTTCTGGGACACGCGGTAATACTCGAGTACCCCGTCCGGAGGGGGCTGAAGGAGGCCGAGCACTTCATCCAGGTCCTCGCTGAAGAGGTATTGTTCCTGAATTTCACGGCTGTTGAGCACTAGAGGCATTCGATTGTGCAGGTGGTTCATCTCCCGGTTGGGCGGTGTGGTAAGGATGGAAAAACTACGGACTACCTCGTCGTCTTGTTTCCAAACATCCCAAATACCGGCCATGACCAGCAGTTCATCGCTTTTGGGTAGTATGCGATAAGGTATTTTCTCATTGCCCTGTCGAATCCACTCGTAGAAACTGTCGGCCAGCACCCAGCAGCGGCGCCGTCGAATAGGTACGCGAAAGGAGGGTTTGGCGGCAATGCCCTCACTGCGGGCGTTAATGAGCCGGCCCGTCACTTTGCCGTCGCGCGACCAGTAGGGCAGCAGTCCCCAGGTGAACAATGACAGGTGGTCGGGCTGCTTATTGGTAATGACGTAACTCTTCTGAGTAGGCGCTACGTTATAATTAGTACGCAGATTATCGTCCACATCGATATCACCGAATTGTTTTTTTAGTTTTTCTTTGGAAGTGTAAAAGGAGAAGCGGCCGCACATAGTCGATCGGATTTTAAACACCTGTCAAACAAATCCGTTTAACAGGTTTATTAACATGGGTAAAACGAAGCGCTGGTAAAGGTATAAAAATCAAGGCTTTGCCGGTATCGGTTTTCCACACGATTTGTGGAAAGACCCGTAGAAAGCACCGTGGTTTATCCACACTTACTAAGAAACGGCAAGAGAGCGGGGCGTAAAAAATCCACCGGCCGCCATTTTCGTGGATTTCCACACTGGTTTTCTACATTCATCCGGCAGCTTTTCGGGCCTGGTTAAAAAAAAGTTATTCTATGGAAAACTTTTCGGCTGTTGTGGAAATTTTCTCTGTGCGTTGTGATTGCTGAAAAGGAGTTGTCAATAAGCTGTGGAAAACAAGTGCAAAATCCTTAACATTCACTTAATCTAATTTTAACGCAGAAAATTACTCACAAACTAACAGCCCTGATGATGATAGGGTTTTGGAAAAGAATTTATTTAAAATAGTTATTAATACCAGTCAGCGGCGGAAAGAAAAATGCCGAGCCCAAACAAATCCATATACTTTTGTATTCTCTTGAAAAGCGATTGATTGCGTTTTAAAAAGAACCGTAAACCACTGCCTACACACAGGAATTATGGAAACAATTGTAAAAACAAATAAAGCGAAGCGTGAAGCGACCGGTAGCCACTCGTATTCCACGGCTGTCAAGGTCTGGCTGGTCGCCGGGCTTTTTATGATCTTCGTGCAGGTCGTCGTCGGGGGTATCACGCGCCTGACCGGATCGGGTTTGTCTATTACCCGTTGGGAAATCGTAACGGGGACCCTGCCGCCAGTCAATGCACAGGAGTGGGAAGAAGCCTTTGAGCTGTACAAGGCCACTCCTCAGTATCAGAAGATCAACGAAGGGATGAGCATGTCGGCGTTCAAGTTCATTTACTTTTGGGAGTATTTTCACCGCCTCTGGGCCCGGTTGATGGGGTTTGTGTTCCTCATCCCTTTTGGAATATTTTATTGGCGCGGGCAGTTTGACAAGCCCTTATTGCGCAAGCTGGGGATCGTTTTTCTGCTGGCGGTGCTGGTGGCCTCCTTCGGATGGATCATGGTTGCCAGTGGCTTAATAGAACGGCCCTGGGTTAACGCCTACAAGCTTACGATGCACTTATCGCTGGCGCTAATCCTCTTCAGCTACCTGCTGTGGACCACACTCCGGGTTATTCAACCCCGCCCGAAAGTTTTCCACAATAGCCTGTTGAAAAAATGGGGAGTGCCCCTGATTGCGGTCACGGCTATTCAAATTGTACTGGGGGGAATCATGTCGGGAATGAAGGCCGGTTTATACTATCCCTCCTGGCCGGATATGAACGGCGCGATTGTACCGGCGATACTTTTGCAGGCATCAGAATGGAATGTGGAAAACTTTGTGAACTACGATAGTTCCCTCTTTATGCCCGCGCTGGTACAGGTTTTACATCGTTTTACGGCTTATGTACTGACAATCATGGTTTTATGGTTCGTGGTAAAAGGGTTTAGAGAAGTAAGAGAAGCCACTTTCAGGCTGGGGTTGACCTTGTTGGTAACCCTGTTGATAATTCAGGTCAGCCTCGGAATTCTGACCCTGGTGAACTCTATCGGCGTCATTCCGGTAGGATTGGGAGTAATGCATCAGGCGGGCGCTCTTTTACTGCTGTCAGCGGTTTTATTCGTCAACTATCAGATGCTTGGCCGGCGTATATAAACCCTGTGGAAAACTCTGTGGAAAAGATAAAAAATACATATCCCCGTTTCAGGATATGAAGCCAAAGCCATAAGCGAGAGTGGTTTAACGATTATTGCTGTACAATTTTATCACCTGAATTTTGAAAGATAATTCATATGCCCGTTTTTTGGTTATCAGAAGACCAGCTGGCTTTCCCCGACCCGGAACTGGCTAATGACGATGGTATACTGGCCGTGGGGGGCGATTTATCCCCCGAGCGTTTGCTGCTGGCTTATCAGATGGGCATTTTTCCCTGGTTTAATGAAGGGGACCCGATCATCTGGTGGTCTCCGGATCCTCGTTTTGTGCTTTACCCGGAAGATCTGAAGGTGGCGAAGAGTATGCGTCCATATTTTAATAAGCGAAAATTCAACTACACCCTGGATGAGGATTTCCGCGGGGTAATCAGTCAGTGCCAGATGAGCCGGCGCAAAGGGCAACTCGGGGGTACCTGGATCACCGAGGGTATGCTGGAAGCTTATTGCACCTTGCACGAAAAGGGATATGCACATTCCGTTGAAGTGTGGAAGGGAGAAGAAATGGTAGGGGGACTGTACGGCGTCTCGCTAGGTAAAATTTACTTTGGAGAATCCATGTTTGCGAGGGTGAGCAATGCCTCCAAATTCGGATTCATCGCGTTGGTTAGTCTTTTGCGGAAGCTGGATTTCTGGCTGATCGATTGTCAGCAGGAAACCCGGCACCTGGAAAGCCTGGGCGCTAAAAATATCGACAGGGAGCTGTTTATGGAATATTTGGAAAAAAATATCAACGAGCCGAATCTTCGCGGTAAGTGGTCGCATCTACCGGAAAAACTGGGTAAATTTGAAAAATAGAATGCTATCCTGAATCCTGAAAATAGAGGAATACGGCAGTGCATTGATCATTTAATTTTCGCCGGCGTTACCAAAACCATTCATCATGCGCTTTTGTCTTTCTACAATTCTGTTGTTCGTTATTCTTATCAGTTTTTCCTTTGCCGTTCCGGGGGACGAAAAGACCTACCCGAAGGATTATTTTCGCTCGCCGGTGAGCAATACTTTGCGCTTGTCGGGAACCTTCGGCGAGTTGCGACCTAATCACTTTCACTCCGGCATTGACATAAAAGGAACTATCGGGCAGACTTTATACGCCGCGGCCGACGGGTACATTTCTCGTATCAAGGTTCAAAAGAACGGTTACGGCAAGGTGCTGTACCTGACTCATGCGGAAGGATATACAACGGTCTATGCTCATATGAACAATTTTACTCCGCAGCTTGAGCAGTATATTAAAAACCACCAGTACGATCGCGAAAAATTTGAGATAGAGCTCTTTCCCGGGAAGGATGAATGGGTATTTAAAAAAGGAGAAACAATCGGGGCTATGGGAACGACGGGCAGTTCTTTCGGTCCTCACTTGCATTTTGAGATCCGTGATTCTAAAACCGAAAAACCTATCAACCCGCTGCTATTTGGACTGACAGTAGCCGATAAGCAAGCACCACGCATGCATCAGTTGCGTATATATCATCTCGATGATAAGCACGAAGCGCTGGATGCGAAAACCTATGACCTCGTTAAAAAGGGCGATCGCTACGTTATTCCGGGCAATCCGCTGACGATTGGAGCCTGGCGCGCCGGTTTTGCGCTCAAGGTTTACGATCACATGGATGGCGTATCGAACTGGAACGGCATCTATGCCCTCGATACTTATGTCGATGATGAGTTGGTCTACCACTTCGAAATGAAGGACTTTAGTTTTTCAGAAACGCGTTATCTCAATGCGCACCTCGACTACGGGGAGCAGGTCGCTAACCGCGCTTATTTCCATCGCTGCTACCGGATGCCGGGCAACCGCCTGTCTATCTATAGCCAAGCAGCCAATGACGGAGTGGTGACCCTCTACGCCGATCAACCTTCGAA
Organism: uncultured Saprospiraceae bacterium; assembly: GCA_964632995.1. Lineage (GTDB taxonomy): Bacteria > Bacteroidota > Bacteroidia > Chitinophagales > Saprospiraceae > CAZWDL01. The sequence continues at coordinate 24,982 of CAZWDL010000037.1, read as the reverse complement.
AATAACGATGGTCGCTCGTGATGTTGCCGGAAATACTTCGAAACTGGAATTCCAGGTTCAACGGGGTGAAGTGCCCAGGCCCGAGCCGCGCGCCTACAACTACGTGCTTCTGCATGATCAGGAAAATGCCATCGAAAAATACAGTATGCGGGTAAGCTTTCCCAAAGGTTCTTTTTACGAAACCCTGTATATGAATTACACCGCCGACGAGGAAAAGTCGGATGGGGTATATTCGGCTGTCCACAGCTTGCACGACTATCGCACCCCGGTACATCGCTATTTTAACCTGGCCATACGCCCTACGCTCCTGCCGGATAAACTCAAGGACAAAGCCTTTATCGCCTATTGCGGAAAAGGAGAGCGGGTGACCAACTACGGTGGCGAATGGAAAAACGGTATGCTGCATACCCGCGCGCGCGCCCTGGGCGACTATTGCATTATGGTGGATAAAACGCCGCCGACCGTCAAGCCGGTCATTTTCCGCTCCGACTTGCGGGGGTACAATAAGATGACTTTCAAAATAGGAGACAACTACCCCTCCTCCGGCCGGGCAAAGGGACTCACCTACCGTGCTGAGATCGACGGCGAATGGGCTCTGATGGAATACGATGCGAAAAATGATCTGCTCACATATCATTTTGACGGCCGGCTCGATCCTGGTAAGCATTCCTTCCGGCTCGTCGTCAGTGACAGTCAGCGTAATACCAAAACGTATAAGGGAACCTTCCTGCGCTGATGACCGAGGGGTGAACCACTTTTAATATGGATTGTTATTCACCATGTTCAAACAAAACCACTGAGCACCATGACACATCTTAAAGAAGGAGATAAAGCTCCTGAGTTTTCCGGAGTGAATGAAAAAGGAGAGGAAATATCGCTGTCCGATTACCAGGGGCAGAAGCTGGTCCTTTACTTTTATCCGAAAGACAACACTCCCGGCTGTACTGCCGAAGCCTGCAACCTGCGCGACCATTACGAGCAATTAGAAAAAGAAGGCTACGCTATTCTGGGGGTCAGCCCCGACAGCGAGCGCAAACATCAGAATTTTATAAAAAAGTATAATCTGCCCTTTCCACTTATCGCCGATACCGATAAGAAAATTGCCAATAAGTATGGCGTATGGGGCGAGAAACAGATGTACGGACGCACCTACGAGGGAATTTTCCGCACCACCTTCCTGATCGATGAGGAGGGAAAGATCGAGAAGGTCTTTAAAAAGGTGAAAACCAAAGCGCATGCGGAGCAGATCCTGGAGGAGGCCTGAAAGTGAAATTTAGCTTGGCCTATATTACTTTTTAGCGCTCGCCGTTGAAAATTTACGAACTACAGCTTGGGGGTGCTGTGATACAGCACGAGAAACACTAGCGCCATTTTTATCGGAAAGGAAACCGATTCGTCCAGCTCATCGACGATAGTCCATGCTCTGGGATCACCCTCCCAGGTAGTATACATACCGAAGTAGCCTGTCTCTTCTTTTTCCATTGCCCATTCTTCGAGGATATTCTTGTAACGGCTGCGCAGTTCGATGCGGTGTCCGGGGCTGCTGATGCGCCACTCCCGGAAGTCGCCTTTCCAGATCGTACGGGCGGTAATGATTTGGTTGTCGCCACGGATTTCCCACTCGTTAGGATTGCCGGTCCACTTCAGCTGTATCTGGCCGCTGTGCCCGCCGAGGCGATAGTCCCAGCTCGTCCAGTCGTCCCCGCTTTGCCAGCGCCGGAGCAGCTCTCCTTCTTCCTCTGCGGCATAAAGCGTCCATTCCGAGAAAGTATCGGCAAACCGGGTTTCAGCACTGGTCAGGGTTTGAGCGGTTAGGGATATGCCGGCCCATAAGAGCAGGCATATCCCTATGATCATTGCCCTAAAACGGTAAATCATCATCAGCTTCCTGAGTGGGCTCATCGGAGATGGAAGGAAAAGAGTCATCGGCTTCCATCGGTGGCGGTCCGGCTTGTGGTGTATCATCCGCTTTTTCAATCCGCCAGGCATTGAGATTGGTAAAATACCGGCCGTTCCATTCCCGGCCGCGCAGGTCGAAGTGGACTTTGATCATGTCCCCTTCTTCGTAGGGATCGACCATGGAGCAGCGATCCTGGACCAGTTGGAATTTCACTAACTGCGGATAGTTGCCGTTGCTTATTTCCAGGACAAAGTCCCGGGCCTGGAAAGTATCGGTTTTACTTTCAGTGTCAAACTTTTTATGGAGTTTACCTTCAACTTCAAAAGACATAGTGTACTCGTTGTTTTAATTAATTCAAATGTACAAAAAGCTAGGGAGAATACACCACGTAGTTGGAGAAAAAGACAAATCGAATTTACAGAATATCAGGGCTAAAAAAAGGGGTAAATTCTGTCAGCCTATAAATGTCGGTAGGGTGGAACAGAGGATAGCGCGCGAACCGCGGATGGCGATGGGCGCTTTCAGTAGGTCTGGGTTGTTTTTGAGGACTTTAACCCAGCATTCTTCATCAAAGTCACGGCCGCGGATATGGGCCTGGTAATAGGGATGAGCTTTGTTAAGCAACTCTTTGGGGTGCCGGTTCAAAGCCTTTAAAATCTGTTGCCAGCTGGTGCCGTTGGAGGGCGCCTGGGTAAAGGAGTAGGTCTTCAGGTGAGGCACCATGCTCTTGGCATGGGCTACCGTTTTCCGGTAGGAACTCGACTCGGGATTGTAGTAGACCATGATTTCCCTTGCGTGTGTTCTCATGGAATAAGGTATTGGATTATGCGATAAATAGATGTATAATATACTGCTTTTTGATTTTAAATCAAAATAAATTTTCAGTATGTATGGTTTTTGTAGTATAAACTGAAGAGCTGTTTGTAGTCGGTGAAGGTGCAATGTTTGCCGGTGCTACCGGAAGCTGGCCGGAGCCGGCCAGCCCGGAGGAATTCAAATCCCCTTTACCCGGATTATTCATGGGGTCTTCGTAGTAGAATAATCTGTGAATAGCTGGAGTTAAGAATCCATTTCACCCCTGAACGTAAATGGCGTACTTTTCCTGGTAGTATTCCTCATCGTAGAAATCAGAAAGTGGAAAGGCTTCGGCATAATGGCTGCGGGGCAGGCTGCGGATTTCCGTTTGCACATCCCCACCCTTGAGGGTGATGAGGCCGTTGGGTAGGGCGTGGCGTTGTTTATTTTTCAAGAGGGGCATACTCCATTCGACGAGCTTGTCGAGGCTGGCGACGGCGCGGCATACGACGAAGTCGAAACGACGGCGGAGTTCTTCGGCCCGTATGTGCCGGACACTGACGTTTTCCAAGCCGGTAGCTTCCCGGATAGCCTCAACGACATTGAGCTTTTTCCGGGTGCCGTCGATGAGTAGAAATTGGGTTTCGGGAAAAAGTATGGCCAGGGGAATACCCGGCAGGCCTCCGCCGGTGCCCAAGTCCAGTATGGAAGCGCCGGGATTGAAGTCAATCACTTTGGCGATGGCCATAGCGTGCAGAATATGGTGTTCGTAGAGGTTGCCGATATCCTTTCGGGAGATGACATTGATCTTTTGGTTCCACTCCCGGTACAGGGGCCCGAGCTGTTGAAGCTGTTCGGTTTGCCGGGCGTTGAGTTGCGGGAAATACTTTAGCAGCAGATCCATTGGATTTGAAGGCATGCTTAGGATTCTAGATAGGGCTCGGAAATATTGAATGCGTTCCATACCGGATCGTCGGGCGCCGGTGCAACAATGCCTTCCGTTTCACCGGATACGGGGTGGCGAAAAACCAGTTTCCGGGCGTGCAGGTGAATGGAGCGATCGCGATTCCCTCTCCGGAAACCGTACTTGACATCGCCTTTGATGGGGCAGCCGATGGCGGCGAGCTGAGCGCGGACCTGGTGATGGCGGCCGGTGATCAGTTCCACTTTGAGTAAATGATAGTTTTCGATACTGTCGTAGTAGCGGTAGCGTAGTCGGGCTTCGACGGCGCCGGGAGCGGGTTCATTCAGTACTTCAGCCTTATTGGTGCGGGCATCCTTACGCAAGTAATGCAACAGTTCTGCCTGCTCGGCGTCGGGGCGTTCACCCACTACGGCAAAGTAGGTTTTGGTGACTTGCCGGTTTTCAAACTGCTCATTAAGGTTGGTAAGGGCTCGCTTTGTTTTGGCGAACAAGACCACTCCAGTCGCCGGCCGGTCGATCCGGTGGATGAGATTGAGCGGATGTTTTACGTAAATCTCCGCCAGGTCGAACAGGCTTTTGTCACCGGTTTTATCGTGCTGTACAGCGAGGCCGGCGGGCTTGTTGAAAGCGATAAGCTGATTGTTTTTGTACAGTACCAGGTCGCCGATATTAAATTCAGTCGATTTCTTCATAGTCAATGTATTCGCCCTCATCTTCTTCCTGAGGGGTTTCAATATTCCGGTCGGGGTTTCTGCGGCCACTGCCCAGGCCGGGGCGGTCAAAAAAGACGCGGTAAAAGAAGTAAACGAGCAGTCCGGTGATGATTAATTTCAACATAGTTTACGCAGTTGGTATGAGATAGGGATGCCGCGCATCCGCCATAGGCTTCAGCGGGGAAAAAACTGAGGGATTAGATGTAGGGAATCAGGGGAACACCCTTCGGTCCATCAATCCTCCTATCCATCGGTTCTTTCGTCTGCAGACAAAGGTAATGGGAAATAATCAAAACAGCTTGCTTTATGCTGATTCTCACAACTATTATCCGCCCTCTTTCCTTTACAATAATTTTTTACCTTTGCAGTTCATTAGTAATGTGGGGAAAGTTCTGCATCAGTGGGGTATTCTTCCCTGTGCAGAACTTCTGAAGGAGCCTCTAATCACCCTAAAACAAGACAGAGATAGATGAAATCGTTCAATCGATGGTATAGTATAGCGAGTTGGTTGGTTTTCGGCATTGCCATGACGGTTTACTTTTTCTCAGCGGAGCGAACGGGAAGTTTGTGGGACTGTGGAGAATTTATTCTAGGCGCCTACAAGTTACAGGTGGTGCACCCGCCGGGAGCTCCCTTGTTTCTGCTGATCGGACGGGTATTTGCCGGAATAGGCGATTTACTGTCCAGCGATCCTGCGGATATCGCCTTTGCGGTTAACCTGCTGTCCGGCTTATGTACGGCTTTTGCCGCCTTTTTCATTGCCCGGGTCACCATGTTGCTGGGTAAGCTCTCGATAGTGGGTATGGAAGGAACGCCGGATGAGGGGCAATCAATTGCATTGGGCGGTGCTGGCCTGGTAGCCGGTTTGACGACAGCTTTCGCCTCTTCGATCTGGTTTTCGGCCGTGGAAGGGGAGGTTTATGCTATGTCGACCTTCTTTACAGCAATGACCCTATGGGCTGTCATTAAGTGGTATAGCCTGCCACCCTCCCCGGAGAACGATCGCTGGATCATCTTTGCCGTTTATGCTGCCGGTCTTTCTATAGGGGTACACTTGCTGAGTTTGCTCACCTTTCCGGCGCTGGCGCTTTTCTACTATTTCAAGCGTTACGAAAAGCACACCTTCTGGGGCACGATCGCCGCTGCGGGTATTGGCGTAGCCTTGATCCTGGGGATTCAGGTGTTGATTATTGTCGGCATTCCGCAGCTTTGGTCCGTCTTCGAACTGTTTATGGTCAATACGCTGGGGCTTCCTTTTCATACCGGATTGATTCCTACTTTACTGGTGGTCGGCGCAGTTTCCTACTTCGGGTTGCGTTATGCGCATCAAAAAGGGAATCCGGTATTGCAGCATTTGCTGGTGGGCGCCATTCTGGTGGTGATCGGTTTTTCCACTATTGGAGTGACCGTCATTCGCGCCAACGCCAATCCGCCGGTTAATATCAACGACCCTTCCGATGCGATGCGTTTGCTGCCCTATCTCAACCGCGAACAATACGGTGAGCGATCCCTGCTCCGCGGTCCTCATTTCGAAGCCCAACCGGTGGGTACCGAGGTGGAAGAGCGCTACGGCCGCGTAGGTGAGCGCTACGAAATCGTAGATCAGAAACTTGATTACGTTTTTGACGATCGCGATAAAATGCTTTTTCCCCGGATGGCTGATTTTTCGCAGGGAAGACCCCGGCTGTACAAGCGCTGGTTAGGGCTCAATCCCGATGCTCCATTGCCCCCCGGCCGGCCTAACCAATTGGATAATATCAGCTTTTTCGTGCGTTACCAGCTCGGCTGGATGTACTGGCGTTACTTCATGTGGAACTTCGCCGGCCGTCAGAACGGCGAACAAGGATACGAACCCTGGAATAAAGCCGACGGCCACTGGCTGTCGGGGATCAAACCCATCGATGAAGCGCGGCTTTATGAGCAAGATGAACTGCCGGAGAGCATGAAGGCGGACAAAGCGCGCAATAAATACTATTTACTGCCAGTCCTGTTTGGACTAATTGGTCTGTTTTTTCATTTCAAAAAGCGGCCTAATGACGCTATCGGGCTGCTCGCTCTATTTATCATAACCGGTATCGGCATTATCGTATATTCCAACCAGCCGCCTCGAGAACCGCGCGAACGGGACTACGTGCTGGTCGGGTCTTTCTTTACCTTTGCTATCTGGGTTGGTTTGGCGGTGCCGGCGCTTTTCCAGCTGCTACGCGACCGCGTAAAAGTCAGCGGCATTTCAGCCGCCGCTATCGTCAGTTTGCTTGCGCTCAGTGCACCGGTGCTGATGGGCTTCCAGAACTTTGACGATAACAGCCGGCTGCATCATACCGGCGCCCGCGACTATGCCAATAACTTCCTGCAATCCTGTGAGCCCAATGCTATTGTTTTTACCTATGGTGATAACGATACCTACCCGCTCTGGTACGCTCAGGAAGTGGAAGGTATTCGCACCGATGTGCGCGTGGTCAACCTCAGTCTTATTGCCGTAGACTGGTACATCAACCAGCTGCGCCGCAAAGTCAATGATTCTCCGGCTATCGAGATGAGCGTTCCGGCCGATGGATACCGGGGCGACAAGCGCAACCAGGTATTCTACTACAACCCCGGCGGGCAGGACCAGCCGCTGAGCGCACAGGATCTGGTGAAATTCATCGGAGAGTACCATCCGCTGCGCACTTCTTCCGGCCGGGAGATCGAGTCACATATTCCTTCCAAAAATATTTTCATCCCCATCGATTCTGCTGCGATGGTAGAAAATGGACTCATCGATCCTTCCGGCGGCGGGCAGCTGGCATCGCGCATCCCACTGTCCCTGCCTCTGCGAGGACGGGATCCGCAGTACATTATCAAGGATGAGCTCGCAGTACTCGATATTATCGCTTCCAACCTTTGGGAACGTCCGATTTATTTCGCAGTAACTGTGCGGCCCGACAAATTGATGGGACTGAATAACTTTCTGCAACTCGAAGGGCTTGCGCTGCGCATCGTTCCCTATCGTTCGGAAGGAGAAGCCAATCAGTACGGCGTCGTCGGTAACGGCAGTGTCAATACCGAAGCAGTCTATACCAACGTGATGGAAAAATTCCGCTGGGGTAATTTTGACCAATATGATCTGTATGTCAACAATAGCTACGCCCCCAGCGTACAGAGTCATCAGCTGATGATGCGCCGGGCTGCCCTGGCCATGCTTGACGAAGGTAAAAAGGAACAAGCCCTGGAAATGATCGATAAATACTTCGAGTCTTTTCCTCACATGAATTTTCCCTACGACTACCGGGCCTATACCATGATTCAGGTGTACCTGGAAGCCGGCGCCTATGACCGGGCGAAGCCGCATCTGGATATTCTGGCTAACGAGACAAGTGAGCAGCTGGCCTTCTTCGATTCGTTGGATTCAAGGGTCATCGAAACCAGCTTTAGCACGGAATATGGGCTGGCGCTGCGCGTTAAGGATGACCTCCTGCGCATTGCCCGGGAAAATGACGACAGCGAATTATTGCAGCGGCTGGAAGAGATGTTTGCAGGTTACGAACTTACCCCCACTGAGAATATGAGGTAAGCAGATTTTAATCACTTATTACCTCGCATCATCTTTTTGACGAAGTCTTTCGTTGAATGTAATAGCTGAAGGCTTGATAACAGAGGCCCAACTTTAATCATAAATCATGGATCAGAAAAAGATGGTCATCGGCTGCGATCACGCCGGCTTTCCTTATAAGGATAAAATCATTAATCTGCTCAGGGAGCGGCAGATAGCCGTTCAGGATTTCGGAACCCACTCCGCCGAATCGGTGGATTACCCTGATTTTGTTCATCCGGTCGCGCAAAGCGTAGAGCGAAAAGAAGCAGATCTGGGGATTGTACTTTGTGGTAGCGGCAACGGCGTGGCGATGACCGTTAACAAGTATGCGGGGATACGGGCGGCAATTTGCTGGTTGCCGGAACTGGCGTCGCTGGCCCGTCAGCACAATGACGCCAATATACTGGCGCTACCCATCCGGTTCATCTCTGAAGAAGAAGCCCTGTCCATCGTGGATGCTTTTCTGAAAGCAGAGTTCGAAGGCGGACGTCATGCCCGCAGGGTAGGAAAAATCAGACAATCCAGCTAAAAAAAAAGCGCCCGTTAGAGAGGTGTCGCAGTGTAATTTGTTTAACAAATTGCCAGTTAGCGATACCACAATAAAGGCGCCCGGTTTTGTATAAAAAAAGTGAGTGAAGATCCAATTCTACCCCCCGATGAACTGGACTCACCCACTTCCCTGGAGTCTTGCGACTCCAAAGTTGTTTAAAGATTTATTTTAAAAGAATGAGCAAAAGACCAACGTTCCCCCCAGATTGTTGGCCTTATTGCTCATCTGTTGTGTACCCTTGATTTTCTTTTCGGGCTCTCTAAAAATAGATTGCCCTAAAGGTCAAAGTACACGTTGATAATTCGTGATCTCAGTAATCTGCCGACGAGCAAATTCATCAACAGGATCGAGAATTTCTTGAAATGGTACGTAGAATAATGGAAAAAGACCTTAGAATAAAGGTCTTGTAGGATTAGCCTGTCTTAAAGTGTAGAAGCTCTTTGAAACGGGAAATATGTTACCCGTATAATATAGACACAAGATAGGATTTTTAAATATAAATGTCAAACCTTTTTTACTTTAATCAAGAATTTTGGTAATTATTCAGTCATCGCTGCTGTGCGGCGATATTTTTTGCCACAGATCACACGGATTTCCACAGCTTATCATTTTAGGTAATCCGTGTAATCTGTGGTTTTTAAAAAAATTCCTGGCGAAGCCAGGATGGTAAATAGTAACGAATTTTGTTCCCGGCGGGCAGGTAAGGGGGATCCTTGACACTTGGAAAGTTAGCCGTGACAATTTGTCAGGAATAAAATGCTGGCATATGATTTGAAAGTAGCTTATAAAAAACTTTAGCATTATGCAGAAAGGTAACATATCGGTACAAACGGAGAATATTTTTCCCATCATTAAGAAATTCCTGTACTCCGATCACGAGATTTTCCTTAGAGAATTAGTTTCGAATGCCGTTGACGCCACGAATAAACTACAAACGCTGGCGCGGCGGGGAGAATTCAAGGGAAAAATCGGAGATCCCACTATCGAGATTAAGATCGACAAAGAGCAAAATACGCTCACGATTCGAGACAGAGGCATTGGAATGACAGAGGAAGAGGTTAAGAAGTACCTCAATCAGGTTGCTTTCTCCAGCGCTGCCGATTTCCTCGAAAAGTATCAGGAGGACAGCAGCATCATTGGTCACTTCGGTCTTGGGTTTTACTCGGCCTTTATGGTGGCATCAAAAGTAGAGGTGCTTACGCGTTCCTGGCAAGAAGGTGCCGAGGCCGTAAAATGGACCTGCGAAGGAGATCCTTCTTATACGCTGGAGAAAATTGAACGGGAAGACCGCGGTACGGATGTGATTCTTCACATGAATGAGGATGACAAGGAGTTTCTGGAGGATTATCGTATTCAGCAACTACTGGAGAAATACTGCAAATTCCTGCCCGTACCTATTAAATTCGGCACCCGTGAGGAGACAGTTACCGAAGGAGAAGGAGAAGAGGCCGAGGAGAAAACGGTAGAAGTTGACAACCTCATCAACAATACGGATCCCGCTTGGAAAAAGCAGCCTACGGACTTGTCCGAGGAGGACTATAAGGCTTTTTATAATGAGTTGTATCCTTTTAGTGCGCCGCCGATGTTTTGGATTCATCTGAACATCGATTATCCATTTGATCTTACCGGTATTCTGTACTTTCCCAAACTGGGCAATAACTTCGAAGTACAGAAAAATAAAGTTCAACTCTACAGCAACCAGGTGTACGTCACCGACGATGTTAAAGAAATTCTGCCGGAGTTCCTTACTCTCCTGCACGGGGTTATTGATTCGCCAGATATTCCGCTCAACGTATCGCGAAGCTACCTGCAAAGCGACCGGAACGTCAAGAAAATCACCAATTACATCACCAAGAAAGTTGCCGAGAAACTCAATGATCTGTTCAAGGAGGATCGCAAGAACTTCGAGTCAAAATGGGACGATCTGGGGGTTTTCGTCAAGTACGGCATGATTACCGATGAGAAATTTTTTGAGCGGGCAGAAAAATTCACCCTCTTGAAAAATGTCGATGACGAATACTTCACGATCGAGGAGTATAAGGAAAAGGTAAAAGAAGGACAGACCGATAAGCACGATAAGATAGTTCTGCTGTACACTAATACGCCGCAGGAACACGACAACCTGATTCAATCCTGCCGGAACCGGAACTATGATGTGCTGGAGTTTGACAATGTCGTCGATAACCACTTCATGCAGCAGTTGGAGTATAAGGTGGAGGGAATCACTTTTGTACGGGTGGATTCGGATACAGTGGATAATCTGGTGCAGAAGGACGAAGAAAAAGAATCGGTGCTCAATGAAAAGGAGGAGGAACAGGTGAAAGAAGTCTTTAATCAGCTGATTACCGATGCCGGTGGCAATGTAGTGCTAAAGGCCCTTTCGCCCGACGATTTTCCGGTGCAGATTACCCGTCCGGAGTTCATGCGCAGGATGAAGGAAATGCAGGCCTTACAGGGCATGCAACTCGGCGAAATGCCCGACTCTTACAATGTGGTGATCAATACTAACCATCCCCTGATCGCCAATAAACTGGTCAAGCTGGAAGCATCGGATCAGCGCGCGGAAGTAGCCGAATACCTGTTCAACCTGGCTCGCCTCCATCAGAATATGCTGAAAGGGGCTGACCTGACAAAGTTCGTCAATAAAAGCCTGGGTTTCGTGAAGTAGAAGCAGGGGGCTATCTCGGGAAAGTAAGGCGGCGCACGCCGCCTTACTTTCGAGACAGCTACATTCATATCTTGGCGGTATTCAGGATATACTCCAGATATTGCATGTTGTTGCGCTTTTCCTCGCCCGGGGCATGGACAAAGCCATCGAGAAAAACGAGTTGGTTGTTCTCCGGATCGTGAACGAGATAACTGATAAAAGCCCCGCCCATATAGTCATTGACAATCTCCCAGATGCCTCGTGCTTCCAGTGCGTAGTGCCCATCGAGGTTTGTTTCATCGACCAGCAGGGGCAGATCGATATCATTGATCTGCATGTAGGTATTGGGCAGGGTGGAAGTGATGTACTTCCTGCCCAGGGAGTCGCGAATGGCTTTAATGCCTGCTTTGCTCAACTGATCCTGATCGGTGTATTTCACCTTGTGCAGCATGATGTTACTGCTGAACTTAGGCGTTTCCTTTCGCATCCATATAAAGTTGTCCTTGCTGGTAGCGAGGAAGTAGTCATTAGGAACGCGCAGGTTGATGCCCATTTTACTGCTGATCTCCTCTTTGAGTTGGTAACTCTCCCCGTCCAGATAGATGGTAGCTTCCAGTTTTTTGCTGTCGGCCTCGTGGATCCTCTTCAATACAGCTGGAAAATTGCGTTTCAACACCTGTATCAACTCTTCCCGGGATTGTGCAAACTGATAGACCAGTAACTGCCCCTTGGCCCATTTGTCCCGGCCGGCGACCGAGCTGAACTGCTCTTCTTCTCTGGCCCGGCGCAGGTTCTCCTGGCCGATATCATTTTTGACCAGCTTGGTGGTCATCGACTGCTCATCGCTGAGGTTCGCGACGAACATATAATTGCGCAATTCCTTTCGCAAGACATCCGCCGTAAGTTGCTCGGCGGTGAAATGGTTCAGGTCGAGAATAGGCTCGGGTTGAGGTAAGATGGGAAAAGCAGTGGAATAATAATAGCGGAGGGTATCGCCAACGGGGCCGTCCCACACATCCTGATCGGCAATGACAACCAATTGGTTGAGTTTGCCGAAGGCGGTCGGGATCGGTCTGAGGCTTCGCTGCACCTCTTCTCCACAGCCCGACAGCAGTACGGAGAGCGCCACCACTGTCACCCAGTGAAAGCTATTTAATTTGCCAAATCGATTCATTTCGACGACTATTTTTCTATAAAATTAATGTTTTCGATCGTATTGAAGATGCGTTTTGCAAGTGTTTTGGTGCAAGGGAAAGTGGAGGCTTCCTGGATTTTTTGCGACGGGCTTCCTGTCGGAGCCCTGTACCCGTAAATATAAAATGGCCAACAGGCGGATGGATAAAGCCCCATATTGGCAGGTGGTCGCCCCTCCCGCACAGCTTAAGCTTTTTCCTTTCCGCGTGTTGACCACTATTCCGACTGTCTGTGTGAATAGTGACAGTGAGTGATTTTAGAACAAGCTTTCGATGATGTGCTCTTCCGTGATGCCTTCTGCTTCCGCTTTGTAGTTGCGTACCATGCGGTGGCGAAGAACGTACTTGGCAATAGCTTGTACATCTTCAATATCGGGAGAATATTTGCCCTTGATAGCTGCGTTGCACTTGGCGCCGAGCACCAGATATTGGGATGCTCTTGGTCCGGCGCCCCAGGAGACATAGTCGTTGACCATCTCCGAGGCCCTGGCTGTATTGGGCCTGGTCTGGGTAGCCAGCGTAACGGCGTACTCCAGTACGTTATCGGCAATAGGGATTTTGCGTATCAGTTGCTGGTAAGTTTTGATTTGTTCGCCCGAGACAACGTGGCTGAGTTCGTAGTTGCTCACGGTCGTCGTACCTTTTACCACCATAATTTCTTCCTCGTAGCTGGGGTAGTCCAGCGGAATATTGAACATGAAGCGGTCGAGCTGTGCCTCCGGCAAGGGATAAGTACCTTCCTGTTCGATGGGGTTTTGGGTAGCCAGCACAAAGAAAGGAGAAGGCAGTACATGCCTGATACCGGCCACGGTGACGGAGCGTTCCTGCATTGCTTCGAGCAGGGCTGCCTGTGTCTTGGGAGGGGTACGGTTGATCTCGTCAGCCAGCACGATATTGGAAAAAAGCGGGCCGCGGTTAAACTTAAAGTGGCGATCTTCGTCAAGTACTTCCGATCCGGTGATATCGGACGGCATCAGGTCGGGGGTAAACTGGATGCGCTTGAAGTCGAGATCCAGTACTTCAGCGATGGTGCTGACCAACAGCGTCTTTGCCAGTCCGGGAACCCCTACCAGCAAGCTATGGCCATTGCTAAAAAGAGAGATGATCACTGTTTTCACTACTTCATCCTGACCGACGATAACTTTAGCAATCTCGTCCTTAAGGTCATTATAGGATCTGGCCAGTGCATCTATTGCCTCGGCTTTTGATTGATTAGCTGTTTGAGCCATTTATGTGCCAAATTTTTTATTCATTTAAAAATGTTCGCTATTGAACGCTGTTTTCCACAACCTCAACGCTATTGATCATAGCTGCCCGCCGGTTGTTTGTCCTTCTTTTCAGTTAAAAGGGGAAGGGTATCGGCACCGGCGTGCATACTGAAAACTGATCCTGGGATGTGAAGGATCGATAGGTGCGTGTGGATTCATCCCGGGCAATCAAAGATAAAGATCGCCATAATATAAATGAAATAACGTAGTAGTTATCTGCATTGTTTCTGTTTTGTCCCATAATTTTCTTCGGGTCAGGGACAGTTCCACAGCATATCTGATAAAGGGTAGTTCTTTTTGGTATAAGAGTAGTGCCACCACTCGGTTCGAATGGAGCGGAAACCATGTGATTCCATTAAATTTTTCAGCAGGCGGCGGTTGGCCAGCACGCTATCGGCCAGTCCGGTATAAGTATGATAGGCCTTGCGGCCAAAGAAATCGTAAGGAGTGCCCATATCCAGCGGCCGGCCTTCCTCATCGATAATAGTCAGGTCAACCGCGCCTCCCCGATTGTGTACTGACCCTTTGCGCGGATCGGCTACATAACCAGGGTTGGGGACTTTTTCCCAGAGCTTCCATTGAATGGGGCGGGGCCGGTAGCAGTCGAACATCTTCAATCCCAGTCCCTGTTGTTGCAGTTCCTGCTGTGCGGCGACCACGGCTTTGGCTACCTCGGGGCGCAGAAAACAACGCCCGCATTCGTAAAGTTGCTCCCCGACAAAGTTGCTGTCCGTTGCGTAACGCAGGTCGTTACGGATGCTGGGATCCAGCCGGCGCAATTCGGTCCATCGGGTGCTGTCGTAATCGGGTGGGGCGGAGAGAAATTCTTCTTCCGCGTTTTTTGTTGTATCCTCGCGAAGGGTGTCAAAAGGGATTTCTCCCGGATACTGAACGGCGGCGCTGCTGTCCTTCGACAGGGTGTCAGCCCGCTCCTCATTTTCTTCCGGAGAACCGGGACTAGCACAGGCGACCATACAGAGCAGGCTCCCTGTAATGATTCCGCGGCAGATAAATACAGCTTTGTTCATGATTTCTTGTGTTCTTTTTCAAGCGTTTCGTAGCAGGGCTCACGTGCACTACGCGCAAGATACCATCTTCCGCTCGTTATTCAATTTTACGTACTTTTGCCCCTGATTCACTGTACCAAAACCGGATCCCGGGTGGAAAACTATCGACCGTGGCTTTATCTTGCTGCCGTATTGCTGCTGCTGCCGGCTCTGCTGATCAATCTTGGGTTGCTCACCTTTATTGATGACGAGGCCATCCGTTCGCTGGTCGCTCTGGAGATGAAACTTTCCGGCAATTACATTGCACCGACGCTCAACGGAGAGTTTTATTATAAAAAACCGCCTTTGTTCAACTGGATACTGCTGGCCTTTTTTGAGCTGACCGGCCACATCGATGAATTCACGGCCCGCTTTGTTACGGTGTTGTCCTTACTCGGGTATACAGCTACGGTGTTTTACTTTTTTCGCCGGCATTACAGCACCAAGATCGCTTTTCTCAATGCTTTTATTTTAATCACCTGCGGCCGCATTTTGTTTTGGGATTCCATGCTGGCTTTGATAGACATCACCTTTTCCTGGGTCATTTTCACGTCTTTCATGCTCATCTACCACGAATTTGAGAAAGGGCGGTTTTGGCGATTATTCCTGTTCTCCTATCTGCTGGCAGCAATTGCCTTTTTACTGAAAGGCTTGCCGGCCGTGGTATTTCAGGGCATAACTCTGCTGGTGTATTTCGCTTACCGCAAACAATTTTTGCGGCTGTTTTCCCTGCCTCATATTGTGGGTGCAGCCCTCTTTCTGTTGATCGTGGGAGGGTATTATCTGACCTATCATCAGTACAATTCGCTGCAGGCTTTATTCAACACGCTGGTTTACGAATCTACGCAGAGAACGGTGGTGCACTACAGCTGGGGAGCAACCATTTTACATTTTTTCACCTTTCCCTTTGAGATGGTGTATCATTTTCTACCCTGGTCTTTATTCGCGATCTATTTCATCCGGCGTGATATCCTGGAACTGCTCCGGCGTGATTCTTTTATCGTTTTCAACCTAATCGTTTTTCTGGCCAATATTCTGGTATACTGGACTTCTCCGGAAGTATATCCTCGCTATCTGCTGATGCTGGCCCCATTGCTTTTTTCCGCTTTTGTATATCTTCATTTCATTCACCGGGAAGAAAGAAGCTGGCAGTTCCGTACGCTGGACGGTCTGCTGTTCGTTTTGCTTATCATTATTGCGGGGGCCAGCTTTGCGCCCCTGTTTTTGGAGCGCAGCGCCTGGATTATCGGACGGACGCCGAAAGCCGTCAGCGTTGGTGCGGCTTCCTTGCTCTTGGTTTACCTGTACCGGAGATGGCGCTCGGAGCGCCTGCTGGTCGTCGTTCTCTTCCTGCTGGTTTTTCGCATCGGTTTCGACTGGTTCGTGCTGCCGGATCGCAACGCCAATGACTTTGGGAACCTTTGCCGGATTTCCTCCGAAGAAGTAGGAAATAAATTTATCGGAGAGCCGCTGTATATATACGGGGAGCGGACCTTGATGCAGGTGACCAATTCGTTTTACATCACGAACGAACGCCGTCAGATCGTTCCGATAAAAAAGGATAACTTTGTTAAAGGCCCCGTTTACATTATTGACCCTCAGGCCTACCCCAAGGTGAATTACGAAAAGTTGGAAGAGCTGTATCTGCGTCATGGTCAGAAAACTTATCACGTGGGAAGGCTTAAATAAGAGGTTTTCTTTGATCCGTCAGGCTGTTTAGAGACTTAAATACGAAAGGCTAATGCGACCAAAAATATCTGTTGTCGTCACCGTTTATAGTGAAGAGGAAAATATCCGGCCACTTATCGAGCGGATTACCGCAGCCATGGAAGATTACGAGTATGAGATACTTTACGTCGATGACGGTTCAACCGACGGCACCCTGGCCGAGCTGCGCCGGGTGGATCACCCGCGGCTCAAAGTCATTGAACTGAAAAAGAACTACGGACAAAGCCTGGCGCTGATGGCAGGTATTGATCACGCGGAAGGGGAGTTCATCGCTACTATGGATGGCGACCTTCAGAATGACCCCTCCGATATTCCCCATATGTTGGAGCTGGCAGAATCGGGAGAGTGGGATTTGGTAGCCGGCAACCGGGCAAACCGGCAGGATGGCATGCTGCTGCGAAAAGTGCCCAGTAAGATTGCCAACTACATCATCAGGACTACGACCGATGTGAACCTCAAAGACTACGGTTGTGCCCTGAAGGTATTTCGCCAGGACCTGGCGCGGGATTTAGGGCTTTACGGAGAGTTGCATCGCTTTATACCGGTACTGGCGCATTTAGAAGGTGCGCGTATCACGCAAGTGGATGTGAAGCATCATCCCCGGAAGTACGGCAGCTCAAAATATGGACTGAACCGCACCTTTAAAGTGATCAGTGATTTGCTGCTCATGCTATTTTTTAAAAAATACATGCAAAAGCCGATGCACTTGTTTGGCAATGTGGGCTTGCTGCTTTTCCTCATAGGGGCGATCATCAATTTGTATTTGTTCGTGCTCAAGCTGATGGGACAGGATATCTGGGGCAAGCCGCTGATTATTTTCGGTTTGATGCTGGTGATCGCCGGTATACAGTTGATCACGATCGGCATCGTTATTGAAATTCAGATGCGAACCTATTTCGAGTCTCAGCAAAAAAGACCCTACAAGGTGCGGCGGATCACTCAGGGAGCAAAAGTGGATGCCTGATTATGCCGAAAGCGATAAATTTTCAGCGGGGATTACTCAGTATACTGTTCTGGTCCATCATCTCGGCAGCCTTTATCGGGCCGGGAACGGTGACGACGGCCTCGAGTGCGGGGGCTGCTTTTCAGCTCGAATTACTCTGGGCGTTGGTTTTTTCTATCGTGGCTACGATCGTTTTGCAGGAGGCGGCAGCCCGCATCACCATAGCTTCGGGTAAGAACCTGGGAGAAATTATCGCTGCCAGGTATTCCGGCCGGCGGAACCGGCGGTTAAAAGTACTGCTTTTCTTTGCTGTAGCATTCGGTTGTGCTGCTTATCAGGCGGGCAATCTGCTCGGGGCCCTTTCGGGGCTCGCCTTATTTACGAGCATGCCTACGGGATGGGCAACCTTATTACTGGGATTGCTTTGCGGATCCCTGCTTTGGTTTGGGAATTTCCGGCTGATTGCCAATGCCCTGGGAATGGTAGTGGCTCTTATGGGGCTCATCTTTTTATATGTGGCGGCGCAGTCGGATCTGGAAGGGCGACTCATACTCGAAGGTTTACAACCGGCCATGCCTGCCGGCAGCGCACTACTGGTGATCGGCCTGATCGGCACCACGATCGTACCCTATAATCTATTTTTGGCTTCGGGGATCAGTCAAAGTCAGAGCATGAAGGAAATGCGCTGGGGGATTAGTCTGGCCATACTCATCGGCGGTATTATATCAGTGGCGATCATGATTGTAGGGACTTCGGTGAGCGGCACTTTCAGCTTTGAATCACTGGCGCAGGCCCTGGCCATTCAGCTGGGCAGTTGGTCTATCGCCTTCTTTGGACTGGGGTTGTTTGCGGCGGGAATAAGTTCTTCCGTAACAGCTCCCCTGGCCGCCGCGGTAACAGCGCGTAGTTTGTTCGGGGCCGGTGAACAGGAATGGAAAATGCGCTCGCGGAACTTCCGGCTGATTTGGGGAGCAGTACTGCTTACCGGCCTGCTATTCGGCTTGCTAGGGGTACAACCCATTCCCGCTATCATTCTGGCGCAGGCCATCAACGGTATTCTGTTGCCCATAGTTGCCGTTTTTTTAATATTAGCAGTTAATGACCGGGAGCTGATTCCGGAAAAATACGTCAACTCGGTATGGAGCAATACCCTGATGCTGTTAATCGTCGGCGTCACCTGTTTTCTCGGGTTCAATAATATATGGAAAGCCATCGGGCGGATCTTCCCGGTCGTATTGGATTGGTGGGTCGCGCTACCGGTTATGCTAGGACTGGCCGCTGTGGTGGTGCTTCTGCTCGCCCTGCAAGTTTTTCGCAAAACGGAAGGCTGATTCAAAAAAAAGTTTGGCCTCAATCCTGCTTCCGAATCTCTTCCCATAATCCTGGTATCGGTTGCGAGGAGGAACAAGGGAATTGGCATAAAGCCACAAAGGAGAAATAAAAAACCCGGCTTTTCGGGGAAAGCCGGGTTTGCTGTATTCATATGTCGGTACAGGATCAGGCCTGTTCGAAAACGATTTTTTCGGAGGCGTACTGTCCTGCTTTTAATTTATCGGAAACGGCGCCGAAGGCGGAGATCGTTTTTTCGATATCTTCCTCGCTGTGTGCAGCCGTCGGGATCATCCGCAGAAGGATCATGCCTTTCGGGATCATCGGGTAAATGACGACGGAGCAGAAGATGTTGTAGTTCTCCCGGATGTCGAGCACCAGGTTACCGGCTTCAAAAGGCGTGCCGTGCATAAAGACGGGCGTCACGCAGCTGTTGGTATCACCCAGGTCGAAGCCGTGTTCCCGCAATCCGTTTTGCAGCATGTTGACATTGTTCCAGAGCTCGTCTTTGAGCTGTGGATTTCTGCGCAACAGGTCCAGCCGTTTGAGGTTACCGACGACATAAGGCATGGGTAAGGACTTTGCGAAAAGCTGCGAGCGGGTGTTGTAGCGCAGATACTCGATGATGTCCTTCTCACCGGCGACGAAGGCGCCGATGCTGGCCATGGATTTGGCGAAGGTGCTGAAGTAAAGGTCGATCTCATTCTGTACACCTTGTTCAACGCCGGCGCCTTTGCCGTTTTCACCGAGAGTGCCGAAGCCGTGGGCATCGTCAACCAGCAGGCGGAAGTTATACTTTTTCTTGTAGTCGACGATCTCCTTGAGGATGCCTTGCTCCCCGCGCATACCGAATACGCCTTCCGTGACGACAAGGATACCACCGTTGGATTTTTCCGCAGCAGCGGCGGCGCGTTCGATTTGCTTTTCGAAGCTCTCTACGTCATTGTGATCGTAAGGGAAGCGCTTGCCCAGGTGCAGGCGGATACCGTCATAAATACAGGCGTGGGAGTCGGTATCGTATACGACACAGTCGTGACGTCCCAGCAGGGCCTGGATGATAGACTGAATACCCTGGAAGCCGTAGTTGAGTAGCAGACCGGCATCTTTGTGAACGAACTCGGCAAGTTCATTTTCCAGTTGCTCGTGGTAATCCGATTCACCCGACATGATGCGGGCGCCCATAGGTGCCGCGAGGCCCCAGTCACGAGCGGCTTCTTCATCAACTTTGCGCACCTCGGGGTGATTTGCCAGCCCCAGATAATTGTTGATATTCCAAACAATCATTTCCTTTCCACGGAACTTCATTCGCGGACCGATATCGCCTTCCAGTTTTGGGAAAGCAAAATAACCATGTGCCACATCGGCATATTGACCGAGCGGCCCTCTATTCCCTTCAAACTTTTCAAATAAATCCACCATAGGAATGCTTTTTTGTGATGTACGCCGGTAAGATGACCGGTCTGTGGATGCAAAATTAGATTTCTCAGTTGTGATAAAAAAAGCTTGTTACCAAGCCTTTTTGACTTTGTTATACTTTACCCACTGACTCCAGTTCTCGTTATAAGTATGGAGTTTATCAGTAGGCGCTCCCTTTGGAGTAACCAACGGGTAACCCCGGTTGGCCCATTCAAAGATACTGCCGTAAAGATTATATACCTTTTTATAACCCAGCTGCTGAAGGCGCTCTCCAATTTTTTCACTGCGGTAACCAACTGAACAGTAGAGGACGATCGTCGTATCTTTGGGTACGCCATTCAGTTTTTCCTTCTCAAATTCGTCGTATCCCAGAAAGCGGGCATCCGGGATATGACTTACCGCAAATTCTTCCCGGGCACGGGTGTCAAAGATAACAACTTCATTTTGAATATTTTTTAATTCTTCTACGCCCATAACCGGTACCGAAAAATCGATCATTCGCGCAATGGTCGTATCGAATTCCGGATTCTGTATAGCG
Source organism: uncultured Saprospiraceae bacterium (assembly GCA_964632995.1). Taxonomy (GTDB): domain Bacteria; phylum Bacteroidota; class Bacteroidia; order Chitinophagales; family Saprospiraceae; genus CAZWDL01. Next base: position 4,417 of record CAZWDL010000037.1, on the reverse strand, counting down.
GGTCGCTTCTCCGGTATCGGCTGAGCACAGCCGGAGTGGAGAAGCATTATGATAAAAAATACCGGGAGATATGCCTTTTTGATAACTCGTTTCATGATACTTCTGACCTTATATTTCGACAGGCCCTTTTCCCACCTGATCGGCGATCCACTGTTTATTTTCACAATACTCCAGCAGGGATTGCTTGATAAAGGACTGGACCTTGTCTACTTCGGAATGCGGGTAAAGCAGATGGAGGTTAGGGCCGGCGTCCAGGCTGAAATACAGCGGCACCGATTCAGCTTCGCGCCACTCCCAGATCCGTTCAATCAGCCGGATGGTGTTGGGTTTAAGCAACAGGTAGGGGGGGCTGGAGGTCATCATCAGCGCGTGCAGCGTCAGTGCTTCCCCTTCGGCAATTTGACCGAATTGCTCTACGTCTCCGGTAGAAAGTGCGCGCAGCAGATTATGAAAACGCTGCCGCGCTTGCCGGTACCGGTTGTCGGCATATATATTTTCATCCATCAATGCGTGGCCGGCGCGGCTCGATACCGCTTTTCGCCCTTCGCTTACAATGAGTATATCGTCGTGATAGTTCCGGAAAAGCTCGTGGAGCTTTTCCTCATAGGGAACGGCATACCTATCGGAGGAACCTTCTACTTCACCGGTGGCGCCCCAGACGGCCGCGGTGCCGAAGATAGAACGACAGGCGCTTCCGGATCCTAGTCGGGCTATATAGGAAGCTTTCTGCCGGAATTCGCTATCATCCGGCAGCGTGTTGAAAAAGTGGTGTTCCATGGTGCACAGGCAAAGGGCAAGGGCACTCATACTGGAAGCCGAAGAGGCGATACCGGAAGAATGTGGAAAAGAGTTGCGGGAGCGTATGACCAGTTCTAATTGGCGGAGAAAAGGAAAAATATCAGTCAGGCCTTCCAGGTATTGCCGGACCTTTTTTTCGAAAACTTCGTTAGTCTGGTCCTCAAAAAAGAATTTGAGCCGGATGCCCTCCTCCCACTTTTCCTTCTGCGGGGTATAATAAACAGTTGTTTCGGTATAGGCCGCATCAAGGGTAAAGCTGATGGAAGGATTGCGAGGCAGTTGATTGCCGTGCTTGCCCCAGTACTTGATAATCGCCAGGTTGGACGGGCTGCGCCAGGTGACACTGCCTTCCTCCTCCTTGCTCGTATCTATTAATAAACGGGGGTTCTTATAATTAGTCGTCTCCAAAGGTATAGTTGCTTTTGCAAAAACAAATTTACAGAAAATTCCTATGCAGCGTCTGACTTAAGACGATGGCCCGCTGATTCGTCACTTATTTTGACAGGATATTTACAAGTGGGGACATCGTCCTGTGCTTCGCTCGGAAAAAGTAGACTGTCAGTTCTACAAGTGCTCAGAGCAAAAGCAAATATACTGGCGGAGAAATGGGAGAGAAGAATAATCATCGGGGGTACCAACCTTTATTGGTTTGAGAAAATTCCAAGCCGGTTTACGTCGGGTATTGGAAGTTGGTGTTCCTTCGGAATAGATGATCAGAAATGGACTAACCTGATTTAGAAAGCAAGTTGTTATAAGGGGCTTGCTGTTTTCTGTGTATGGACTCAGGTAAAAGAACGAGTTGTATTACTTTTGTTATTTTACATTGTGTTTAAATTTAATGCTTATTATATTGATTTTAAATTACTTGAGTTGATTGAGAAGCGGTCTGAAAAACGGGTTTAGGTTGCGGGTCGGGATACCACCCGACCCGCAGCCCAAACCTGCCCTTCATGAATCAATTTGTGCCGTTAGTTTTCTCTTTGGCGCGATTTTCGCGCTGCATCGGGTTTTCGCGATTGTAACGCTGTTCCATCAGTTTTTGACGGAAGAGTTCAAATCGTCCTATTTCCTGTTTTGGAGGAAAGTAGTTATTACTGCGATCGGTATCGGCGGTTTCGAGATAGGGATCGAGTTCGATACGCTGTAATTCTTTTTCAAAGACGAAAACCTTACTCACTTTGTCCTGGTTGAGTCGCCATATTTCGGCCGGAATTTTTTGTTCTTCGGTACTGCCGTCTGCAAATTCAAATTTGAGAATGAGCGGCATGACGAGTCCTCCTCGGTTATTGAAGGTAAGCTCATAGAAATGGTAGCCGGATTCCAGGAGGGCGCGCTCCTCCTCGGTAAGAGAATTGAGGTAACGCTGGTAGTCTTCTTTATCCAGTACGGAGACTTTCATCGGATCGTATTCGGTGTAAAAGTCGCGTAAGGAGGGATCGATTTCATCCTGGGTTTGTGCGATGACTTCTTCATTCCGGATACTGCCGATCCGGCGAGGCGCTTCCTTTTGAAGAACTAGCGCATTTTCCACATCCGGATTTTGAGTATTGAGCTGGAACCATTTAATATCACCAATGGCAATATCCACATGGTCGGTGGTGTAGAACCACCCGCGCCAGAACCAGTCGAGATCGACGCCGGAAGCATCTTCCATGGTCCGGAAGAAATCGGCGGGAGAGGGGTGTTTAAACATCCAGCGCTTAGAATATTTTTTGAAGGCGAAGTCGAAGAGTTCTCTTCCGAGTACAGTTTCGCGCAGAATATTGAGGGCGGTAGCTGGTTTGCCATAGGCGTTGTTGCCGAACTGGAAGATGGATTCCGAATTGGTCATGATAGGCGTCATGTTATTTTTATCGCCTTTCATATAGTCAGTGATATTGGCGGCCGGGCCCCGGCGGGAGGGATAGTCCCGTTCCCATTGTTGTTCGGCGAGGTATTGGAGGAAAGAATTCAGGCCTTCGTCCATCCAGGTCCACTGTCGCTCGTCAGAGTTGACGATCATAGGGAAGTAGTTATGGCCTACTTCGTGGATAATGACGCTGATCATGCCGTACTTGGTGCGCTCGGAGTAGGTGCCGTCGGGTTCGGGACGTCCACCGTTAAAACAGATCATAGGATATTCCATGCCGATCCGATCGGTATGGATTGACCAGGCGACGGGGTAGGGGTAATCAAAGGTATGATGGGTGTACCACTTGAGCGTGTGAGCGACGGCTTTGGTGGAGTAGCGTTCCCAGAGTGGATTACCTTCTTTGGGATACATGGACATGGCCATGACGACGGAGCCGTCACTTTGATCGACGCCCATGGCGTCCCAGATAAATTTGCGGGAGGAAGCGAAGGCGAAGTCGCGCACGTTTTCGGCTTTGAAGGTCCAGGTTTTTTCCTTAGTACTTTTCTCTTTTTCGTTTTCCCGGGCTTCTGCTTCAGTGACAATCAAGACCGGATCTTTTCTTTCCTTGCGTGCGCTTTCCAGTCGCTGCCGCTGTGTTTTGGTCAGCGCTTGTTCCGGATTCTGCAAAACGCCGGTGGCGGAAACGAGGTGATCTTCCGGTACGGTGAGGCTCACTTCGTAATCTCCGAAGGGCAGGGTGAACTCTCCACGTCCGAGGAACTGTTTGTTTTGCCAGCCTTCCACATCGTTGTAGACACACATGCGGGGGAAGAACTGGGCGATGGTGTAGAGGTAGTTGTCGTCTTCGGGGAAATATTCGTAACCGGAACGGCCGCCGATTTCCATGCGGTCATTGATATTGTACCACCATTTTATCTTAAAGGCGTATTGTTGTCCGGGTTGCAGTGGCTCATCGAGATCGATTCTCATCATGGTTTTGACTACAGAGACGGGCAGATCATTGCCGTTGAGATCGCGAACGTAATCCAGTTTGAAGCCGCCGTCGAACTCCGGCATCAGGGATTTCAGCTGGCGTAGGCTCATCCGGTCGTTGATGCTGCTGGGTTGAGTTTTGTAGGTGTCGGAATCTTTGGCCCGCATATTCTGATCGAGCTGCACCCAGAGGTAATCGAGGGCATCGGGCGAGTTGTTGTGATAGGTGACGGTTTCCTCTCCGTAGATGCGTTGGTTTTCATCGTCGAGCCGGATAGCCATTTTGTAATCGGCTTCCTGCTGCCAGTAAGCGTGGCCGGGAGCGCCGGCGGCATTGCGGTATACGTTTGGCGTAGGCAATTCCTGTCCAAGTTGACGGAACTTGCTTTTGTTTGTGTTCTCCTGCGCCCATATCGGCGAGAAGAAGCATCCGAGCAGTACCGCCAGCATCAGGTGTCTGTTGAGTTTCATGAATCAATATTTAGCAGATAGTTATAGAATAGGTTTTTGGAAACGGCGAATATACTCAAATCGAGGGAGATATGAAAACGCCTGAGTGTTCCACGTGGAACATAGAGGAGGTCGAAGAAGTTGTGCCGGGAGAGGGCGGGGAGAGCGCTCTTCGGCGGACGCTGCGCCGGGCTGCGCTTTCCCGGCGCGCCCTGGTTTGTTTCAAACAAGGCCTCAGGGTGAGGTGCAAGAGCACAGGTCAGCGGGCTCAATAAGCCGGCATTGTTCTTAGAGGCTGTTTCACTTAATTCTTCAGTTTTCTTATGCCTCTTTTTCCGTCAT
>CAZWDL010000036.1:0-57781 GCA_964632995.1 uncultured Saprospiraceae bacterium | reverse complement strand
AGCGGCGTGCAGGCCCGCGCCTTTGTCAACGGCCTCGCGGATCCCGACCTGAGCTGGTGGCCTTCCGTCCTTCCCGTCAAACCTGGGGGGCGACTGCGCACGCGGGGTTTCCTGCAGCAGGATGGTTTGTTCGACATCGGGCTCGAAGGCGCTTTCCGCATTCAGGTACCCGGCGAAACCAAAGCGGCAGAAGGCGCCGTTACGGCCAACAATGACGGCATCAGCCTGAGCGGCAAAGTGCTTGCCAAGGGAGAAACCTGGAGTGCCGCCGCTTCCTTTCGCGAGCAGGAAACGGAAATGACTGCTATGCCACCCAGCCGTCTGCTGGAAAATAAAGACCAGTGGATCATTGAACAGATCGATGACCAATTTGCTAAAATTGATTCGGCGCAGTCCGAATTGGAAGAGGCATTGGAAGACTATCAGTTCGAACTAAGCCTGCGGGGCTTGCGCAAAGACCTCCCTCCGCTTGTCGACCGCACAATCGATTTGATTGAGGACATTAGAAGTGACACCCAAAACAAGGCCAATAGCGCGATAAACCAAGAGTTGAATAAGCAGGACGCACAGCTTTGTGACTGGATTAGCGATCCGCCTTCCAAGGTTACCAGCAATGCCGTTCAACCCTACATCAACGCCCTCAACCGTATGAAAAGAGCTCTTCAGCCGGAACTGGATGACGAACAGGCCCGCAGCGAACTAGAGTCAGCCCTGCGTGATCTGATCAACAGGAAAGTCTTTAACTTCTCTTATACCTTTAAAGTAAAAGGAACGAAAACCTGGCTTCCCTGTTCTGGGTTGACCAATATTTCCGTCAACAAAAAAATTACCGTCAACCGCTCAGTCCTCAATACCGAACAAGTCGAATTATTACAGAAGGCAGCCGACAACATCAAGCACATTCGCCCGGTGGAGGAACGTTACCTCGACGCGCAAATCATTGTCGATGCTCTTCCCAGCCGGGAAGACCTCGAAACGCTGAAGCGCGATATCCAAAGCGGCGTGAAAACCATTCCTGAAATCGGAGGCGCCGGCTATATCAAAAACCACGAGGATGATTCTTTTACATTCTTCCTGCTTCTGGGCGGCGAACGCCGGACGGCCGGTGAGTTCAACCCCTTTAACGCCGATGACCTGGGAAGCCTGATTCTGGACAGCTTTTTGTAAATGGGAAAGCTCCGAAGGAGACGAATCTCCTGCGGAGCTTTTTTCAACTTGATTGATTAGCCGGGGCTATCAGGTCTCGCTCATCAACTCCAGACGAAAGAGGAGCAGAACCAGCAGCAATACGCTCAGGATGATCATGGGATAAGGATTTAGTTAAAAAATGATCAAGGAATTTTATTCCTTGCCCATCGATTCCGTTATCAACGGAATACATTACATGGGGTTTAGCAATTACCGGTGCGTCAAAATACGCACCTGTGCCTGCTTGTTTACATAAAGGTAATAACAAATTTATATAAAAAAAATGCAGAAAACAAAACCCGGCGCATCCTGCGCCGGGTTTTGGACCTAATCCTTAGCTTTCCCGGACCTTTACTGCTTGTGCTGCGGCTAAATTTGCTTACAGGTCTGAAGCGCCGGGGTTAGCGTCATTGAAACGCTCGGTTACCGCCTTCCAGTTGATAACGTTCCACCAGGCATTGATATACTCCGGCCGACGGTTCTGGTAATTCAGGTAATAGGCGTGTTCCCAGACGTCGATACCCATAATGGGCGTTCCGTCCTCGTCCACAACATCCATAAGCGGATTGTCCTGATTAGGGGTTTGAACGATCTTCAGCTTGTCATTCGGATCGACGACGAGCCAGGTCCAGCCGGAACCGAAGACCGAGCCGGCAGCACCGGAGAATTCTTCTTTGAAATCAGCGAAAGAACCGAAGTCGCGCTCAATAGCCTTGCGGATATTCATATTGGTGGAAGGTTCTCCCCCCCCGTCGGGCGACATAATTTCCCAGAACAAGCTGTGGTTGTAAAAGCCGCCTCCGTTATTCCTTACCGCAGTCGGATATTTCGACACGTTGGCCAGGATATCTTTAATCTTTTTCCCTTCCAGGTCGGTTCCCTCAATCGCATTATTCAATTTACTGGTATATCCTGCATGGTGTTTGCCGTGGTGAATTTCCATCGTACGGGCATCAATGTGTGGTTCCAAGGCATCAAATGCATAGGGTAAATCAGGAAGTTTAAAAGCCATAATTCGTTTTATTTTGTTTTAATGAAGAAATTCTCTTTGGGAAGGATGGATTTTAGATTAATATGTATAAATAACGCCATCAAAAATAATAAGTTTACGGCGTTCACAAATTTTGTGAACATAGTATACTATTTTGACGTCAAGAACCAAAATACGCCAACTAAATATTGTTCAAAAACAAGTGTTATGGAATACAGAACAGAACGAGACAGCCTGGGAGAAGTACAGGTGCCGGCCGAACATTACTGGGGTGCTCAGACACAGCGCTCCTGGGAGAATTTTGACATTGGCGGCCAGCGGATGCCCCTGGAAATCATTCGTGCATTTGCCGAGCTGAAAAAAGCTGCCGCCCTGACCAACCGGGACCTGGGAGTATTGCCGGAAAAAAAGGCCGAGCTGATCGGCCGGGTTTGCGACGAGATCCTTGCCGGCAAACTGGATGACGAATTCCCGCTGGTGGTCTGGCAAACCGGATCGGGCACCCAGTCCAATATGAATATCAATGAGGTCATTGCCAACCGTGGGCAGGTACTGCATGGGGGGAAACTCAGCGACAAAGAGAAGTTTCTACATCCCAATGACGACGTCAACAAATCACAGTCCTCCAATGATACCTTCCCCACTGCCATGCACATAGCGGCCTACCGCATACTGATGGAAGTTACCATTCCCGGTATAGAACAACTGCGCGACACTTTACAGAAAAAAGCGGATCTGTATATGGATGTGGTCAAAATTGGCCGTACCCATTTCATGGACGCCACCCCCGTAACCGTGGGCCAGGAGCTGTCGGGCTATGTCTCCCAGCTCAAGCACGGCCTGCACGCCATCGAGCACAGCCTCAGCCACCTTTCCGAACTGGCGTTGGGCGGTACGGCTGTCGGCACCGGGCTCAACGCTCCGGAGGGCTACGCCGAGAAAGTGGCCGCCAAAATCGCCGAAATTACCGGTCTGCCTTTCCGCAGCGCGGACAATAAGTTTGAAGCGCTGGCTGCCCACGATGCTATCGTGGAAGCCCACGGCGCCCTGAAGACAGTCGCCTGTTCGCTAATGAAAATCGGCAATGACATTCGCATGCTCGCTTCAGGTCCCCGCTCAGGGATCGGCGAATTACTGATTCCGGCCAACGAGCCCGGTTCCTCGATTATGCCCGGCAAGGTCAATCCCACACAATGCGAAGCCCTGACCATGGCTATGGCTCAGGTCATCGGCAACGACGTAGCGGTAAACGTCGGCGGCATGAATGGTCAATTCGAACTCAATGTGTTCAAGCCGGTTATGATTTACAACTTCCTCGTTTCAGCCCGGCTCATCGGAGATGCCTGCGTGAGCTTTGATGAAAACCTGGCCCAGGGCATTGAGCCGAACCACAAACGCATCGAAGAGCATTTGCGAAATTCGCTGATGCTGGTCACTGCCCTGAATACACATATCGGCTATGACAATGCCGCCAAAATCGCCAAAAAGGCCTACGCGGAAGATAAAACACTCAAGGAGGCTGCCCTTGAACTGGACCTGCTCACCGAAGAGGAGTTCGATGAATGGGTGCAACCCCAGGATATGGTGGGCGCGTTGAAATAATCAAGTTCCCTGCTGATTATCAACATTATGAGTCTACTTTGCCGGATGTTTTCGGTATTAATGGTATTTTGGGGCCTATCCCAAGCCTTTTGATAATCCGATCAAGGTTTAAAAAATGACCCCATGTTATAAAAAGCAGGTCCTACTGGTATGGCTGCTGCTCCTACCCTATCTGTGTTTCCTGCAGGGAGAAGACTTATCCTTGCTGCTCGAACGGCAGATGCCCAAATGGCAGAAACAGTTCCGTGTTCCTGGAGCAAGTATAGCTTTGATCGAGGAGGCACAGCTGGTTTGGGCAGAAGGATTCGGGAAGGCCGATGCCGGGAAACCGGGTCGGGTTCGGCCTTCCTCCATTTTCAATGCCGGCCCTATCGCCACTACCGTCACCGCCTGGGGAATAATGAAACTCGTAGAACAGGGGCGCCTTGATCTCGACGCACCAGTAGAACGTTACCTCGAACGCTGGCAGTTGCCCCCCTCCCGCTTCGATCACAGTAAGGTCACCATTCGACGGCTGCTCAGCCATAGCGGCGGCTTCCCCGCTTCCGACTTTCCCGTTCGCCACGAGCCCGACGCCGTTCCGCTGCTCAAACTTCTGCTCTCCGGAATAGCCGATGACCTGCCGCCCGTTCATGTGGCTTACCCGCCCGGCACGCAATTCCTGTATTCCAAACCGGGGTACAGTTTACTGGCTATGATCATTGAAGATGTTACCGGAGACTCATTCGCAAGTTTCATCGAACGGGAAATTTTCCTGCCCCTGAAAATGCGCAACAGCTACTTCGACGCGGGCGAAGTGCCCTCATCGCGATTTGCAAGTCCCCATGATCACCACGGACAGCCTTTACCCAGGCAATACGACAATCAGCCTGCCGCGGAGGGGTTCCATACTACTGCCCTGGACCTGACCCGATTGGTAGCGGCGGGGCTACCTAATTTGCAATTCGCAGTTCGCGGATATCCTGTAATTGAGCGGAGCACCATTCAGCAAATGCAGCGCCCCTACGTCAGCGTAACCGGCAAGCAGGGGTTCGGCGCAACCCACTACGGACTGGGTTACTTCTTGGACCTAAGCCCCGGAGAGGTTACGGTGCTTTTTAACGGTGGATACCACTCCCCGGGCTGGTACTGTTATTTCTTCGCCATTCCGGAAACGGGCGACGGGCTTGTCGTCCTGACCAACAGCCATAATGGCCTGGCCCTTACCCATTCGATCGCCAAGCAATGGGCGCGGTCTCTGCATATAGCCCCTCCCCTGCTCATCCGGAACCTTGACTCCAGCCGACGCTTTTTGTGGGGCGCTATGATCACCGGCGCACTTCTCTGTTTTTTTATTCTGAGTATCCTCCTGAAAGATTTCCGCAGAGGGCTGCGGCGTTTAGCGCGTAAGCAGTGGCCCCTTCGTCTTACCACCTTGCTGGCTATCGGCATCATTACCATCCTGGCCTGGACCGAAGGCCGGGAACGACTACTCGACTGGCACCCTCACCTGTGGCACTGGCCTCAAGTCATCCTGAGCACCCTGCTCGGAACAATTGCCTTGCTGGTGGTGACGGAGAAAAAAAGATAGCTTTGCTCAGTTAATCCTCCAGGCCTTCGATGTATTCTTTGCCGTAAACAACCTTGACATTGGCTTCTTTGAGCGCCTCTCCGGCTTTTCCGAACTGACCGCCGAGGTAATCGTGAAGAAACCGTTCGGCGACGGTCCAAAAAGCAACCCAGCTTTTGGCGTCGGCGTAATCGTGGCCCTCCTCAGGATAATAGAAATAGATAACTTCCTTGTTTGTTTCGGCCAGCGCACGGGCGAAGGCATCCACCTGGGTTTTAGGCACGCGGTCGTCTTTGGCGCCGGTCGTCAACAAGATCGGTTTGACGATTCGATCGACATGGTGAAAGGGAGAGTGATTCTGCAGGAGTGCGGTTCCCTCCTCCGTGAGCGGATTGCCAACGGTGGCGCGCCATCGTTCATCATCGGTGAAAGGAATCCGGGAAAAAGCATCGAGGTCGGCCGGGCCGTACATAGAGATACCACAGGCAAACTGTTCCGGAGCAAAGGCCAGGGCGGCAGCAGCGGCATATCCACCGTAGGACCACCCCCATATGCCGAGTTTATCGGGATCAGCGATGCGATTTTTGACGGCCCAGTTGGCAATATCCACTATATCGTAATGCATATTCTCCCCCCATTGCCGGTCGCCGAGGCGGGTGACGCGTTTGCCCAAACCGGTGGTTCCCCGGAACTCTGTATTGATCACGACGTAACCGCGGTCGGCCAGCAACTGAAAGTTGCGATTATGAAACCAGCTGTTCCAGTGATTAATACCGGCCCAGGGGCCACCGTGCACGTACAAGAGCGTAGGCATCAGGGTATCGGGCACGCCGTCGTGATTTTTGTCGCTGTCAGGGGGCAGGTAAACGTGGATAGGCAACTCCAGGCTATCGCGGGTCATCATAGTACGCGGATAACGAAAAGCCAGCTGAAAGGTATCCAGCGCAGGCAGATCGTTGAACAGGGGAATGAGCTGCCGCTTTCCCCGGCGAAAGAGATAATATTGGGTGGGGCCGCCATCCAGCCGGCGCAGCAGCCAGGTTCGGTTATCGGCGCTGCGATCGACAAAATCTGCCTGCCCCCGCCACTGTGCGTCGAGCCACTCAAAATCACGCCGCGTCACCGCGTGCAGGTAATGCCGACGCGGAGAAGCCCATAATCCTTGCACCATCTGCGGCCAGCCATCGGCCCCGATTATAGCGCCTTTGGGCAGAATATCTACCTTGGCATCCGCTACCAGTATGCGCTGGCGGCTGCTGTCGATATCGTACTCGATCAATACCGTTTTGTCCTTGTCCAGGTTGTCCGTCAGATAGAGACGCTTGCCGTTTTCACTAACCGAAAGCACCTGCTGCAAGCCTCCGACCAGCATCCCTTCGTCGAAGGGGTAGCGAACGAGTTCTTCCCATTGACCGCCTCGCCTGACGAATACCGTCTGGCCTCCGGAAGCATTAGGCCGTCGAGCGGCAATGAGTTGAAAGTCCCCATCGTAATAGCGTTGCTCGTACCCAAGACGAGGGCTTTTTCGCTCCGCCTCTCCTTCTTCCATATCGATAAGGTAAAGACCGTCCTGCTGCACATCCTGGGCGATAATCCAAACGGCCACTTTTTCAGGCAGCTGCCGGCTGAGGGCGTCAATGTTTAAATTACGCAGAGGAAAAGGCGTTAGATCCCGGAGCAGACGGCCGTCGCGGTCCAACAAATGCAGCTTTCGGCGGTTACCCGAATCAGCGAGAAACAAAAGCAGTTGGTCACTGTGCGTCGTAGTCCAGTCCAGAATCCGGCCACGCGCCGACAAACGGATCTCCCGGTCCGGATCGGCCTGGTCCACATAGAACAAGGCCTGGTCTCCTGCCGTATGTCGCTGAAAATATACCCGCTCCCCATTTTTAGACAACCTCATGTCATGGACATCCTTAGGTTGAAAAAACAGCGCTCTGGGAATGAGGGTAGTATCCGGCGCACCAGCGTTGCGGAGCGTATCCTGAGTGAAGACTGACACCGTCAACAGCAGCGCCGTTAAGGATAAGTAAAATCGTTTCATGGGTAGTTTCCTTTGATAGTCCTTCGCCCTTCCGTCCCCCCTTGTTTTTAAATGTGCGAAATAGAAAAGGGGATCATAAGGCCAACATTACCAGTAACCGGAAGGGCTTGTTAAGTTATGAAAATTTCCAAGAACAGGCCGGTCTAATTTACCGCATTTGCCCTTTCCCGGTTATGCGCGTACGGCGGCTCTGCCGGCCGCCATTCAACCGCAGGGCTTCAGGAAGTCGAATACCTGGTTTGGCGGAAAAGCCCCTTGGGCCGGACCGGCATTACCATCATAACGGCGCCGATAAGGGAAAAGTATTCGGCTGAGAAAGAGTCCCCCGGCAAACAGTTGGATTTCTCTGCAAAGCAATAAGGGGCCTTATCTGCCAATCCTTACCCGGAAAATCCACTGTACTAATCCGGACACATCGCGGCAAAGGGGAAGTTGGAAGCCAGCAGCTGTTTAAAACTCAATTTCCTGAAACACTCCGCTATGATCACGTTATATCCAGGTACCTGCTGACTTCCACCAGCATTTAGATCCTTTCGCAAGTTCCCCCTGTTACTCCATCACGACTATTCGCCGGGTTTCCACTGCCCCGCCTACCTGCAGGTGCAGGATGTAGGCGCCCGGCGCCAGAGAGGCGGTAAGGGGAATATGATGAGGGCCGGGTGGCTGCAAGGCATCGATTATGCTTTGCACCCTGCGGCCGAGGGCATCGTAAAGCTCAAGTTGCACCCATCCGTTTTGCTCAAGCTGATAAGTAACTGTGGTACGACCATCCGTCGGGTTGGGATAAACGTCCAGTTCGAAGCGGTCTTTTACTACTACCGGCCGGCTGGTCAGCAGCGGCAGCGGATCGGGGCGTTCGATACGCTCCGTCGTGTAGAGGCGATATTCACCAGGTTCAAGAGCGAGCGGAGCGGTCGCATCCTGCACCAGCAGACTATCGCCGCTGAAGTACTCATACCACCATCCTGTGTTAGGAAAGGGATTAGAAACGGAGCTGGCGCTGACGTCAAAGTTACCCTGCACCGCTACATTAAATTCGGAATGGCGTAGGTGGATGGTTTTCCAGTCGTCGCGATTGAGAACGAGCGAGTAGTCGCCCGTGTTAAAAACATCGAAATTAGTTTTCAGGTAAGCAAGCGAACGAACCACTTCATAGACATCGCGCCGTTCCGGATCGGCGAAGTAATCCCAGCGGATGGGTTTAGGATCAGTACGGCAACCTTCGTTGACGGTTCCGTTCGGGCAGTAATTAATGGGGAAATCATACCCCAGTTCACCGAACTGCCAGAGCATCTTGGGACCTGGAACGGTGTAGAAGAAAGCACTCGCCAGTTCTATCCGGTCCAGCGCCGTAGAGAAATCTTTCACGTTATAGCCGCCGCTGCTGTTGCCGAAGTTGATGTTTTTGTACATCATCCGCTCTTCATCGTGGCTCTCCATATAGGCAATCAGATGCGGATCTTCCCAGCCACGGGAGGCATAGTCAGCCGAAGTGAGGTTGGAGCTGTAGCCCATAGCCGCCTCCAGGTAATTATCATGAACGCCAAAGCCGGCCCACAGCATCATACCGTACGCTGACAACTCTTCCTCTTCTCGGTTTTCGGCGAAGTGTTCCAGGATGACATAGGCGTCGGAATTCGTATTCCAGACTACATCGGCGTAGTGTTTCAGGGTCGCGATGCGGTCGGCGTCGTACTGGTTCCAGGTTCCGACGTTGAAGGACTGGGTTTGAGTAAATCCTTTCGACAAGTCAAAGCGAAAGCCGTCGACCCGGAATTCCGATAGCCAGTACTTCATGGCCTGATCAACGAAAGTACGTGTTGCCTGACTTTCGTGATTGAAATCAGAGCCCACATTAAAAGGATGCCGGGCTTCCGGATTGAGCCAGGGGTTGTCGGTAGCGGGCCGGTTCTGGCTGTCATCCCAGTACAGCCGGGCCAGGGGGCTCTGGCTAAAGGCATGGTTGTAGACCACGTCGAGGATGACGGCGATATCGCGGGCATGACAGGAATCCACAAAACGCTTGAATTCGTTGATCGTGCCGTAGTACTTGTCCAGCGACAGATGATAGCTGGGATTGTAGCCCCAGCTGATATTACCCTCGAATTCGTTGACGGGCATCAGTTCAATAGCGTTGACGCCCAACTCGTCCAGATAAGACAGGGTATCAATCAGGGTAGCGTAATCGTGCCGGTCGATAAAGTCGCGGATCAATAGTTCGTAAACGACCAATTCCTCCTTAGGAGGCGCCTGAAAATCATCTGTCGCCCATTCATAAACCGGAGCTCCCGGCTGGACCAGGGTGACAATGCCGGTGGTCAGGCCTTCCGGATAAGGCGGCAGGTCGGGGTAAGTGACTTGCGGAATAAAACCGTCGTGCACGGGATCCAGTATGACGCGGCTGTAGGGATCGGCGATGAGTATCTCCCCGTCCACGAGATATTGGAAGCGCACATTTTCACCGGGCTTCAGACCGCCGATATCGATCCACCAGGTGGCGCCGTCCGGCGTATTGGCCAGTTGAAAATCTGTGTCGGGCATCCAATTGCTGAAATCGCCGATGGCGAAGACATGCTCCTTACCGGGGGCGTACAGCGCCAGGCGCATAGCGGTATCTCCCATGAGGGTAATCCCAAATTCCGTATCGGCCGGCAGGGGCTGCGGCGACAGATCGAGCGGAACGGCATAATTGAAAGAAAAGGTTTGCCGCAGCTCATTGCCCGCGTCGGCGACAATTTCCACCAGGTGAGTGCCCGTCTGCTCCACCGGGAGCTCGTAATCCAGTTCTTGTCCGGTCATTTCGGTGCGGAGTACGCCGTCCTCAAATACACTGATGGTCGCTTCCGCGGAAACGGTTAGCCGGATGGTAATGCTTTCGCCAAGATCGGCGACGATATTTTGTGCAGTGGGGGACTGCAGGATGGCCGTAAACTCGAAATCGTCGGGAAAAACTTCGTAGTAGATATCCTCGCCGCCCGTAGCTTTTCCTTCGAGGTTACCGTTTGCATCGCGAAAGACGAAGGCCATCTGTTCCACCGTTTCGTTATTACCGATGTCGTAGAACTCGCGAATAGAAGGTTCAATAGTATACTGATATAAATTAGCTTCTCCGGATACGCGTTCCATCTTCCAGTCATCATTGGCGACGCCCCATTCGGTGACCACGTTTTTCCAGTCGGAAGCATTGGCGCTGGCGCTGGTGATGACGCCGGTATGCAGATAGACGTCGCAGTTGCAATCGGCCAGTCCGCCCGTACCCTGGGTGGCGTCAAAGGTAATGGTGACAGCATCACTCACTTTAGGGAAGGCAGGATCCGCGGTGATGATTTGTGCCTGAGCAGTGACCGCAGTCCATATCAAGACCGCGACTAGTAAGATTAGTCGGTTATTCATACATTACAGTTTAGCCAGAAAGAATTATAACAAAGCTAAAATAGGAAAGAAAATGGAAAGAGCATTAAATTGAAAGGAGAATGGGAGGCTCCCGCTGCCCTTGCTTATCGATCCGTACCAGGAGTTGAGCCCCGGTAGTATCTTTGTTACTATTGGTTGCGGTTGTCATTAAAATTGTCGCCACACAATTCTGTAGCACCGGGATCTGCTTCCGGATTCACGGGTTTAAAGTAAGGGCATGTTAAAATTTCTACCGATAGGAACGATAGTGTTGAAATTTCACCTCTTCGACAAAAAGATCACCTCTACGGAGGTAAACAGCGAAGCGTCTAAAACAGGCCTTTCAGTTTTCACTGGCTTATTTGCTGTCGATCAGCTGATAATAGAATAGTAGCCCCGCTGCCGATTTTTCCTTAAGTTGCGTCTTTACCCAAAGCAAATAACATGAGCCGTCGACTTCGTCAATTCGGTCATTGGCTGTTTCGCCGCCACTGGCGTGTTACGCTTGGAGTAATAGCGATGCTCCTGCTGGCCTACGCCTTTTGCCTGCCCCACCCTTTGTTCCGCACGCCCTATAGTACGGTGCTGGAGGACCGGCAGGGGGAGCTGCTGGGCGCGCGGATCGCCGCCGATGGGCAATGGCGTTTTCCGGCGCTCGACAGCGTGCCGGTCAAATTCCGGGAAGCTATCCTGGAATTCGAAGACCGGCGCTTTTACCAACACCCCGGCGTGGATCCGCTGGCTATCGGGCGGGCGCTGATGCAGAATCTGGAAGCCGGCGCCGTAGTCAGCGGAGGAAGCACCCTGACTATGCAGGTCATTCGCCTGGCCCGGGGCGACCGGCCGCGCAATCTTTGGCACAAACTGATTGAAGCGATCATGGCGACCCGGCTGGAGTGGAGTTACGCTAAAGAGGAAATCCTGGTATTATACGCCTCCCATGCGCCCTTCGGCGGCAACGTCGTCGGGCTGGAAGCAGCGACCTGGCGTTACTTCGCCAAGCCGCCGGCGCTTTTGTCCTGGAGCGAGGCGGCTACTCTGGCTGTACTGCCTAACAGCCCGGCGCTGATTCATCCGGGCCGCAACCGCGAAGCCTTGCTCGCCAAGCGCAACCGCCTGCTGAGGCGCCTGCACCGGTCGGGAAAGATCGACACCCTCAGCCTCGAACTGGCCCTTGCCGAAGCCCTGCCAGAGACGCCCCATCCTCTACCCCGCACCGCTCCTCATCTGCTCGACCGCGCCTTCGCTCAAAAAGGCGGCGCTGCGCGGTATCGCAGTACGCTGGACCAGCGCTTACAACAGCAGGTAAACAGTATCCTGCAACGCCACCGGCAACAGCTCCGCCACAACGGCATACACAACATCGCTGCCCTGATCGTGGAGGTAGAGAGCGGCGCCGTGCGCGCCTACGCCGGTAATGCCCCCGGCGCTGGGAAGGACCATGCCGGAGCGGTGGACATTATTACCGCCCCGCGCAGCACCGGCTCCATTCTCAAACCCTTTCTGTATGCTCTAATGCTTCAGGAAGGACAGCTTTTACCGCAAATGCTGACCCCCGACGTACCGAGCACCATCCACGGTTTCCGTCCGGAGAACTTCAATAAATCGTTCAGCGGTGTGGTGCCTGCCCGGCAGGCATTGAGCCGGTCACTCAATGTTCCCATGGTTCACCTGCTGCGCGACTATGGGCTGGAAAAATTCCATCACCATCTGCGGCAGCTAGGTCTTAGTACGATTACGCAGCCCCCTGACCACTACGGCCTTACCCTCATCCTGGGCGGCGCCGAAGCAAGCTTGTGGGACCTGGCAGGGGTGTATGCCTCGATGGCCAGAACGTTGGGGCATTATTATCCATTTGACGGGGAATATGATCCGGTGGACTTTCGGCAAGCCGATTATTTAATCAATGACCAGGTTGCTCCCTCTCTTCAGGAAAAACGGTCCGACAACCCCGTCCAGCTCGCTGCGGCGCCGATCTGGTTCACCTTTGAGGCCATGCAACAACTGGAACGGCCGGGTAGCGAGGGTAGTTGGGAGTACTTCAGCTCCAGCCGTCAGCTGGCTTGGAAAACGGGCACCAGCTACGGTTTTCGGGATGCCTGGGCCATTGGCATAACACCTACCCACGTCATCGCCGTTTGGGTAGGTAACGCTGATGGCGAAGGACGGCCCGGGCTGGTTGGGGTGCGCGCCGCCGCCCCGGTGCTCTTCGACCTCGCCGATCTTTTGCCGGCCACGCCATGGTTCGATCCGCCCTATGATGAAATGCGCCGCCTGGCAATATGCCGGCAGAGTGGTTTTCGGGCCTTGCCGATCTGTCCTGCCGACACCGTCTGGGCGCCACGAAACGGCACTAAGGTTGCCGGATGTCCTTTTCATCGCCTTGTACACCTCGACGACTCCGGATCTTACCAGGTAGACGCGGACTGTGAAGCCCCGGGCGACATCCGCCATGAACCCTGGTTCATTCTGCCTCCACTGCAGGAGTTTTACTACCGCCGGCACGAACCTTCCTACCGCTCCTTGCCTCCGGTCCGGCCCGATTGCCGGGAAACCACCAGTCAACCCGGTTCCCCCATGCAACTCATTTACCCACGCTATCCCACCCGCATCCTTGTACCCACAGACCTCGACGGAGTAACACAACGGACGGTATTCACCGTAGCCCATCGCCTGCCGGAAACCACCATTTACTGGCACCTGGATAATCAATTTATGGGAAGCACCCAGACTTTCCACGAAATGGAACTCCATCCTCCGGTGGGCAGGCACCGACTCACCCTGGTCGACGAACGGGGACACCGGCTGGAACGGGAATTTGAGATCATTATCCGGGAGTAAGCCGAGGCAGAGGCGACGCACCAGTGGGATAAAAAAAGGCTCCTACATCAGGGGGGAGGCTTGATCAGATGTAGGAGCATTAACATACTATGAGAAAACTACAATTGTAAATAAACAGCTTCCTTTTTATATTAAAAACTGACATTTATGTTATGGGGGGTTGATTATGCTATCTGGTTGATTTCGGTTAGAAAGTGGAAAGGGGAGAAAAAAGCAGTATCAGCAAATCCGGATCCTCGGCTTAATGGGAAGAGACCAGGATTCAGGTACAGGCAAAAAAAAACCTACACCTAGAAGGGAACAAGGTGTAGGAAAATTAAACATACTATGAGAAAACTTATCGACAAAGTTAATCCATGATCGCTTTCAAAAAAGCGCAAATTAGGCTGTGGCGCCTCCGGACAAAAAAGTGGTGCGTATGGCTTAGAAAACGGGGATGCTACTGCCCGGACAGGAAGGGCAGCTACGGAAAGCGACAATATCTTTTTTTGATCGCCTGGTGGGATCAGGCGTAGTAGCTACTTCATTTGTACTTCGACAATAGGGATTTTGATTTCCACCCGGGTGCCGAGAGCTTCCCCGGATTGCCTGTCTTTCAGGTCAATAGTTTCCACGAACACCTTCTTATCCTTGGAATTGTGCAAGATCTGGAGCCGTTTTTCCGTGATCGCAGTACCTTTGGAACGATGGTTTAGAAACTGAGGATCAGAAGCGCGGATCTGATAGGCCCTTTCCCGGCCGATGCCGTTATCCTCTACGACACAGAGAATCGTATCCTCTTCGTAGAGGGAGAAACGCACGGAAACCATGCCGTCTTTTTTTGTTCGGAGCCCGTGCTCGATAGCATTTTCAACATAAGGTTGTACGATCATGGTAGGCACGCCGAGGATGTCCTCCTCAATGTCGTCATCCACTTTGATCTGATAACTCAGGCGGTCTTCGAAGCGAAGTTTTTCGTTGATGTACAGATAGTCGTCCAGGAATTCAATTTCTTTTTCCAGGGAGATGATCTCCAGATCTGAATATTCCAGACTTTGCCGCATCAGTTTTGCGAATTTAGCCAGGTACTTGGTGGCCGAAGTCACCTCGTTGGAGGTAATGAAGTGTTGAATAGAGTTAAGCGCATTGTACATAAAATGCGGATTCATCTGAGCGCGCAGCGCTTTCAGCTGCAAACGGGTGGCCTGCAGTCGGAGCAGTTCGGCTTCCTGCTTTTTCTTTTCCGCTTCGTATTTCACTTCCAGTTCCCACTGTTTGCGTTTATTGACCTCTTCGAGATATTGCTCACCGAATTTTTCCTGCAGAGACTGGTACTCGAAGGCGTTTTTGTAATCCCCGAATTCGGCATAGAAATTAGCGATATCCTTGCAGATGACCGAGAGCTGCTTGTAGTCTTCTACTTTTTTAGCCAGATCAAAAGCTTCTGCAAAATGATACGTAGCCTTTTCTGTTTCTCCATTTTCTGCAAACAGTCGACCGCGCCAGGATTCGATGATGGCGAAGTTTTTATAATCTTCTTCTGATTTTTCTTTGTAAAGTGTTTCAGCCCGGTCGAAGAGTTCCAATGCTTCTTCGAAGAGTCGCTTCTCGTAGTAGCAATAGCCGAGATTGGCGTAGGCGCTGGCGCGGGCGTACCGGCTTATGTCATCGGAGGTTTCGATTGCTTTGCGAAAATAATGCTCTGCCTTTTCCTCTTCACTGAGGGCCATAAACCCATTACCGACATTGAGATAGTGCCAGGAAAGACGGGTACGCATACCCATGGCTTCGCACATACCGACGACTTTAAGGTAAGCGGCTACACTTTTCTCCCGGTCATCATTGAGTTCGTATATTTTACCCAGGCCGCTATGGATCAGCGTCAGGAAGTAGTAATCTTTCAGTTGCAAAAGACTGCTCAGTGCGGTTTTCTTCTTGTCAGCCTCCAGCAACAGTTCGATGGCCCGCGAGAAATTGGAGTAGTGCAGATTCATAAAACCTTCCCGGCAGATGACGCGTGCGGAAAGCCGTTCATCGGGAAAGCTACGCAGCAGTTTTGTAGCCTTTTCAAGGTACTCGCCCGCTTCGTCCATCTTTTCGAGGTTCATACAGGTACCCGCATAATCGATGTATACTTCTGCAAGTTGTTTTACATTGCCGATGTCCTCAAGTAGATCAATAGCCTCCACAAAAAGCACCTCTGCTTCGATGAAGTTATACAGTTGGTTTTCAATAATGGCCAGGTTGAGGTAGCAATTGAGGCGAAAATCGGGATAGTCGTGGGTTTTGAGAATATCGAATTGCTCGGAGAGTAGTATTTTGGCCCGGCTGACGTTGGTGAAGGAGTAATGTGCGGCAAGCTTATCAATTAACAATAGTCGTTGCAGCGGCTCCTGGTGTTGCCGTAGCTTAAACTCCAGTTCATTGATCTCCTGTGATTGGGGCGCCGTGCTGGTCATTGGACATCATTTCACGAAATGACAAAAGGACTATATTATGCACGAATATAGCCCTTTTCTAATTATAAAGGAAAATAAAATATATTTTCCGGGTTGTTACTGTGGCACAATGCCTCCGCAACCATTATTCCATTTCTTCTTTTTTTTCTTCCCACCAGTGATCTTGTTCATATCATCTTTCTTGATGGTTTTGAGATCCTTTTTCAGGTCTTTTAAATTTTTCTTGGGTTTTCCCATAGTACCTCAGTTTTATAATCCTTGGGATAAAACAGCAACGGGCGCTAGTAAAATTACAAAATAATTGCGAGTCCAAAACTTTTTCCTGCTAATCCATTCATATTTTTTTTACAAAAATAAGATATGATAATCAGATGATAAATTCCCATTTTTTGCTGAGCAATTCTATGATCCGGCTTATCCGCCGATTCAGAACGGCAATACAGCGGTGTGCTCAACACGAGAAGCTTCCTTTAAAGGCCTTCCTGCAAGCGTCGCATCTGTTCCATGAATGCCGGCCGGCGCCGGCGGGAAACCTCGATGCGTATACCATCATCCATAATGAGGTATCCGCCGTCTCCCTTTACGAACATTCTCATGAAATTGAGGTTGATGACGTGGCGTTTGTGGACGCGGTAAAAGTTAAAAGGGGTTAAAAGGTCTTCGTAGGACTTGATCGTCTTCGAAGCGGTGATTCGCTCTCCGTTGTTAAGGAAAATATGGGTATAATTATCCTCTGCTTCGAAGCGAACAATATCGCGGATGTTCACGAAATAGATACCGTCCAAAGCCGAAATACTCATTTTGGTAAAGGCATTGGGATTGTTGTAAGCATTGTTGAAGATCTCCAGCCGGCGATCCATCTGCCCATCCCGGCGCTGCCGGATCCGCGCAACCGCTTCCTTGAGCAAATCGGGGTCGATGGGCTTCAGTATATAACCGATAGAGCTGTACTCACAGGCCTTGATGGCGTACTGCTCGTAGGCAGTGACGAAAATGATCTCGAAACCAATAGACCCCAGCTGGTTCAAAAGTTGAAAGACCAGGCCATCCGGCAAACTGATATCCAAAAAGGCCACATCCAACTGCTCGGAAAAGTCAGCAATAAGCCCCAGCCCCTCTCCCACACTTCCGGCTTCGCCAATCACTTCTACATCGCCACAATGTTGAGACAGCAGGTTCTTCAAGTTGTTGCGTCCCTTAATTTCATCCTCTACAATGACAGCTTTTATCACGACATTCCCTGTTTTAGAAGCCCGCACCTCTTGTTAGAGGTAAAATTAAATTAACAATAAATATTAAAACTTTCAACAACTATTGTTGCCGTAAGTCAAATGCAATATGGAAAGTAAGTCTTTTATCCGGGTTGTGCAAAAATAGGATATTTAAATCCTTTCAGAAAAAAAAAGGATATTGTATTTTTCCTCAAACAAAGATATTTATGCCCGGAAAACAGGAGCAAGCCCTCAGCCCGCTGCGGGAAAAACTACATGAAATCATATTCGAGGCGGATACGCCCATGGGCAAAGCTTTCGATGTAGGGCTGCTGATTCTCATCCTCGCCAGCGTATTGACCGTAGTATTAGAGAGTATTCCCAGTTTGAATGACCGGTACCACACGATTTTTTTGAGCTTGGAATGGATCTTCACGATTCTTTTCACCATCGAGTATATACTCCGGCTCTACTGCGTTTACAAGCCTATAAAGTACGCCACCAGTTTTTTTGGTATAGTGGACCTGCTTGCTGTGCTGCCCACTTACCTGAGTCTGCTGTTGGCCGGCAGTCAGTACCTGCTCGTGATCAGGGCCCTGCGTCTTTTAAGAGTGTTCAGGATTTTCAAGCTCAGTCACTTTTTACGTGAGGGCTACGTACTCATTAGCGCGCTGCGAGCCAGCCGCGTCAAGATCACGGTATTCATTTCCTTTATACTCGTTGCCGTCACCATCATCGGTTCCATTATGTACCTGGTGGAAGAAGGGCAGGATTCTGGTTTTTCCAGCATCCCCAAAGCCATCTATTGGGCCATCGTTACCTTAACGACAGTAGGATACGGGGATATTACCCCTCTCACCAACTTAGGACAATTTCTTTCCGCTATGGTAATGATCCTCGGTTATGCCGTCATTGCAGTACCTACGGGTATTGTCTCTGCGGAGTTGATTCAATCCCAGCGGGATGCTAAAAAAATGACCAATCAGGCCTGCCGCCACTGTGGAATGGAAGGGCATACCAATGACGCCGTTTTCTGTAAATACTGCGGCGAGCGGCTGAACCCGGAGGGGAATAATAGTGGCTGAGCATCTTCCTTAATTGGAGTGGGTAAAAGTTTCCGGGCATAGCAAGGCAGTGCCGGCTCTCTCAGGCGCCCGGCACCCGGGCCGTGGCAAACAAGCGTTTGATACTGTATTTTCCGCTGCCGTTAACAAGGATAATCAGCAAGCCGCCGGTGATGGCGATATTCTTCATAAACATGATGGCTTGCAAGCGGCGTTCCGGCTCCGGGTCATTCCAGAAAGAGTGGACGATAAAGGTAACGGGGATCCAGTAAAGCAGGAGAAGCGTAACCCCAAAACCAGCGCGATAACCGATCAGCACCAGTGTTCCGCCCACCAGCAGAATAAAAATTGCGCCATAGAGCAACAGGTCCTGATTCCAGTTCAGACCGTATTCGGTCATTTTCACCTTTGTTTCTTTAAAATAAAAGATTGAATCAAACGCATCGTAGAGGAAAATAAAGGAGACGAAAATTCGTCCTATCAGGTCAAAGAGATCTTTCATTCAGGCAACTTTAAGATAAGCGGGCAAGTTAAGAAGTCCGCTGATAAACCCTCGGAGATTCAGCTAAAAATTTTGCAACGGCTTTAGCGACGTTCTGCCCGTCCATCGCCGCAGAGATAATACCTCCAGCGTAACCGGCACCCTCACCGGCAGGAAACAACCCGCCGACAGATATATGCATATAGGATTTCCGGTCGCGGGGTATACGCACCGGAGCGCTGGTGCGGCTTTCCGTCCCGATAACCACTGCTTCTTCCGTGAAATACCCCGGCATTTTGCGACCAAAATCTTCTACACCGCGCTGCAGTCGCCGGTAGATCTCTTTGGGTAAAAGTTCATGAAGCGGCGCGCTGTACAATCCTGGAATGTAGGAACTGGCAGGCACCGTATCCGACTGCTTTCCCCGCACAAAATCGGGCAATCGCTGAGCCGGCCCCCGCTGGCTGCCGTCACCGTAGTTGTACATGGCCTGTTCCACCCGGCGCTGCAGCTCAAGGCCGGCGAACAGGCCAAACTGCTCCTGGTACTCCTTCAGATCTTCCAGCTCGATAGCCACGACGGTGCCGGAGTTGGCGTAGGCAGAATCGCGGCGCGACATGGACATGCCGTTGACAACGATTTCTCCCGGTGCGGTAGCCGCGGGCACCACCAGGCCGCCCGGACACATGCAAAAGGAAAAAACGCCGCGCCCCCTCACCTGGGTCACCAACTTGTAACTGGCCGCCGGCAGATGTTCCTCCCGCGGCTCCTGATTGTATTGAATGCGATCGATCAGCGCCTGCGGGTGTTCAATGCGAACCCCCAGGGCGAAGGGTTTGGCCTCCACGGTAATCCCCCGCCGATGCAACAATGCATATATATCCCGGGCGGAATGTCCGGTAGCGAGGATGACAGCCTCCCCGTAATACTCGGTTTCTCCATTGACTACCACTCCTTTCATAGCTCCCTGACGAACGATAAAATCCGTCACGGAACTACCAAAATGTATCGCCCCGCCGTAGTGACGGATGGTTTCGCGAATATTTGCCACGATTTTTGGCAACTTATTGGAGCCGATATGCGGATGGGCATCGACGAGTATGTCCGGATGGGCGCCGTGTTCCACCAACAGACGCATGGCTTTGTCGATGTGTCCACGCTTGTGGGAACGCGTGTAGAGTTTACCGTCGGAATAGGTGCCTGCCCCGCCTTCACCGAAGCAGTAATTCGAATCGGGGTTGACTTCAGAAAACTGCTGAATGGCTCTCAGGTCGCGACGGCGGGCGCGCACATCCTTGCCCCGGTCGAAAATCACCGGTTTGAGCCCCTGCTCAATGAGTTCCAGGGCAGCAAAATAGCCCGCCGGCCCGGCGCCGACGATAATCACCTCCGGGCGACCAGCTACCTCTTGCAGCTGGTCGAGCAGAGCTGCCTCCGGCTGGTATTTCTCCCCCGCATACACCGCTACCCGCATACGGACGACCGGCCGGGCTCCGCGCGCATCGATAGAGCGGCGAAGCGGAAGAATCTCCTCAATGTCAGCTGGCGGTATACGCAGCTTCTGCGCCGCTTTATTTCTGATAAAATGCTCGTCTGCTGCCTGGGCAGGCAGCAATTTTAGTTCCAGTTCCTTAATCATGGACTCAGTTTCCTGTTTTTCCCGGACCGGCGGTTCCCGTGGAATCGATGCCTGGTGAAGCCGGTTCAGGCTGCTGTACCGGGCGCTGCCAGCGGTTTTCTCCTTCCGGGACAAACTCTTCGGGCAGGTACAGCAATTGCTCCACTTCCTCAAAGCACTCTCCCTTGCTGGTCTTGATAGCGGGGCGTTCCTTGTCTTTAGAAATCAATAACAACAGGCTGCCCTGTACCTGCTCTTCCAATTCATAGCGGCCGATTTTCAGCAGATGATCCAGGATGTTTTGCGAAGCATTGTACAGCCGCACCTGCGTCTCCAGCAAGATCGCATTCCCGGGCCAGGGCTCTACCTGGTAAGCCCCGTAAATATCGAGCTCTACCACCGTGATGGAATCACTTAACTCGAAAGTCTGATGAGTAATCTGCTGCACCTGCGCAAACACACCGAAGCAGCCGCCACTCAACAGCAATAAGAGGAAGTATTTCATAAATTCGGTTTTTCTGACCTTTCGCTATAACGCTGTATTTCCCAGGATAGTTGCATCAAGCTCCTTGCCCGATCGCCTGTCGGATGCGGACCAGTTTCTCCAGAAGCAGTTTGAGCTGATCGAGGGGCAACATGTTGGCCGCATCGGATTTTGCTTCGGACGGCCGGGGATGCGTTTCCATAAATAATCCATCGACCCCAACGGCGACACCGGCACGGGCGATCGTTTCGATCATTGCGGGGCGGCCACCCGTGACCCCGCTCGACTGGTTGGGCTGCTGCAGTGAATGAGTGCAGTCGAGTATGACCGGAGCGCCAAGAGATTGCATCGTTGGGATTCCCCGGAAATCGACCAGCAGGTCCGTATAACCGAAGCTTACTCCGCGTTCGGTGAGCATCACTTTGTCATTGCCGCTATCGATCACTTTGTTTCTGGCAAACTGCATAGCGGCGGGACTCAGAAATTGTCCTTTTTTGATATTGACCACCTTACCCGTTTTCGCAGCGGCAACCAGCAGGCTGGTCTGCCGGCATAGAAAGGCCGGAATTTGCAGTACATCGACGTAGGCCGCAGCCATAGCTGCCTCTTCATCGGCATGGATGTCGGTCGTGGTCGGTATACCGAAACGCTCTCCTACTTTGCGAAGGATGCGCAGCGCCCGCTCGTCGCCTATCCCGGTAAAGGAATCGATGCGCGAACGGTTGGCCTTGCGATAAGAGCCTTTGAAAATATAGGGAATGCGCAGCTCTTCACAAACAGCCGCTACTCGCTCCGCGATTTCCATAGCGATGTCTTCCCCTTCGATGGCGCAGGGTCCGGCAATCAGAAAGAAGTTACCGGAATCGAAATTCTTAATATTCGGAATTTTTTCAAGCATATTAGGTTGTTCCATTGTCCCATAGCGATCCAATTATCAGCCCTGATCTGCTATGGCTAAAATTAGGACATGAATTTTTTAATAAAAAAATAACGCCAAATTTACAACGTGGTGAAACTATTCAGTGCCAAATACAATTATTGATTGAATAAACCTAGTGCGCTGGGAACTAGTGCCTCGGACATTAAGTGCAAGGAATTTAATCTTGTCGGATCAAAAAGACGTCAGAAACCAGATATCAGACGCCAGACCTTCCCAAAGAGGAGTATCCGGTCGTCAAAACTTCGTTCCTTGCACTTAGACACTTCTCACTTAACATATCTGATTGCTCATGCGATTTTTCCTTCTGGTTGTTGTTTTGCTAGCCATTGACGTCTACGCCTTTCAGGGGTTTCGCACGCTGGCACGTCACTGGTCCACGAACGCCAAGGTGATTTTTTACAGCTTGTTCTGGTCGGTCCCCTTGCTAACGGTGCTGTATTTCTTTGCCAGCAGCACAGCGTGGACCGATACCTGGAGCAAAAGTACGGTTACTTTTGTTCGAACATTCATCTTCATTGCCTATCTGTCGAAATTTTTGATTATTCCGCTGTTGCTCGTCGATGACGTCCGCCGCTTGGCGACCACGGCTTACCATGGGTTGACCGGTGAGCAGCAGTTTGACGCCAGTCGTTCCCGCTTTCTGACACAAATGGGCTTCTTCCTCGCCAGCATCCCCTTTTTGTCGCTGACCTACGGTGTGCTGCGAAACGCCTATCGCTACAAGGTTTTCCGCAAAACGGTGCATTTGGACGATCTTCCCGAAGCGCTGGACGGGCTGCGTATTATTCAGATATCGGATATTCACTCCGGGAGTTTCACTTTTAAAGAGCCGGTGCGCAACGCCGTCGACCTGATCAACCGGGAGATGGCCGACCTCGTCTTTTTCACCGGCGATCTGGTCAATAGCCGCGCCGATGAAATGGACAACTTTGTGGATGTCTTCGACAAGATCGAAGCCAAACACGGGGTATACTCCGTGCTGGGCAATCACGACTATGGCGACTACCACCAATGGCCCAGTGAATCCGATAAGGAAGCTAACCTGGAAAAATTAAAAGCAACCCATCGGCAGATGGGCTGGAACCTGCTGCTCAACGAACACCGGCAGCTGGCCATCAACGGAGAAAAAGTTGCGGTGCTCGGAGTGGAAAACTACTCCGCTCATCCCCGCTTTCCCAAGTACGGTGATCTGGAACGGGCTTATCAGGGCAGTGCAGAGGCCGGCCTCAAACTGCTGCTCTCCCACGATCCTTCACACTGGCGCGAACAGGTGCTGAACGGCAATTTTAAAGATATTGCGGTCACTTTCTCCGGCCACACCCACGGTATGCAATTCGGTGTGGAAATTCCCGGCTGGTTCCGTTGGAGCCCCATCAAATACGTCTACAAAGACTGGGCGGGCTTGTACAGCACCGGCCAGCAGCATTTGTATGTTAACCGCGGACTGGGCTTCCTCGGCTATCCGGGACGGGTGGGCATCCTTCCGGAAATCACTGTGATGGAGCTGCGCCGGAAAGAAGCGTGAGCACCCAGCATCCAAATCGAAGTGGGATGTCGGAAGTCGGAAGTCGGAATGGGCTTAGCGAGGCTTATCCAGGAATATTCCAAGGCTAGCGCCATCCAGCATCCAGCACCTAATCCTCCAGCAACACCTTCACCAAATCCGCTATGGGCTGCCCCGTTTCGCTGTCCACCACGCCAAATCCCCCCTTGTAGTCCCAGTTGGTCCAGCCTATATTATTACTCTCCAAACAATAGCGAACATCGCGATACCAGGCCAGCAGGTCGGGGCGTGGCACGGAGGGATAGCAGCCCCATTCGCCGCAGTAGAGCTTGAGGCCGGTTTCCCTAGCTTTTCGTAACGGCTTCTGCATGAGTACAAGAAGAGAGTCGCGATTATATACCTTAGCGTCATCCTGCAGCCGCGTGGCGAATTCCGGGGAGATGGTGTCCAGTTCTTCCGGTTTGATCAGGTAGCCCGGATAATGGACAGGCCCATCGTAATCCTCCAGCCAGGTCCAGCTGGTCTGGTAATGGGTCAGCGGGAAAGGCAGGTAGAAGTGGAAACTGAGAATAATATTGGGATCGTTCTCCGGGATGCGCAGTTCGTCAAAGGTGTGTACCGACTGCCAACGGTTGGAACCGATGACGATATAGCGCTGCGGCTCCTCCTGGCGAACGATCGCCACGCCGGCAGCCACCAGCGCGTTCCACTCTTCGGGATCGTCCGCCACGGGTTCGTTCATCAGCTCGTAGGCCACAAGAATATTGGGATACCGGCGCAGTTCGGCGGAGAGGTCCCGCCAGCACTGAAAAAAAGTTTCCCGGGCGGCCGGATCGGTCCAAAGTGGTTTTTCCTCAGCATTGAAATGGTGCGAGCGCAGAATATGCAGATCGACGATCACGCGTAAGCCGCGCTGAGCCGCCCAGCCGATAGCGTCGTGCAGCAGGTCGAAAGCCGCTGACTCTTTTTGTCCTTCCTCATCCCACATCTGTTCCTCATCGATGGGGATGCGGATGTGATCGTATCCGATGCTGTCGATGATCTCCATATCTGCTTCGGTAAAATAGCCGGCTCGCTCCTTCCCGCGCCGGCTGCTCTGGGAAAGCCAGTGACTGATGTTGACCCCGCGCTTGACGACAAAGTCGTTCTGGGTGAAAGCGAGTTCGTTGATGACTTCCGCTTCTGTTGAAGGACC
Source organism: uncultured Saprospiraceae bacterium (assembly GCA_964632995.1). GTDB lineage: Bacteria > Bacteroidota > Bacteroidia > Chitinophagales > Saprospiraceae > CAZWDL01. The sequence continues at coordinate 33,238 of CAZWDL010000036.1, read as the reverse complement.
GGAACAGGAGAACAGGAGAGCACTGAGTAACAAAAAAAGAAGGGAAAGACAGGTGTTTTGTTTAAAGTAATTCATTTGTGATTAGTTTAAATTGATCGGATCGCATGATGCGGGCCTCGAGTATGCCGTCCTCACCATCAATGAAGCGTACGTTAAGTGTCTGAAGATCTGCTCACCCTTTGAAAGCCCCCATGGTATCAGCCTGTTTGCCCGGCAGCTCGTCCAGCAGGTTTTCGGCGATAGACGTATTCGGGTACAAAAAAGTATACATAGAAAGGATAAGAGATACAAGGTTTTTAGGCATGGTGGAATTCTTTTAGTGAGAAACGAACGGCGGCAGTGCCTCATTACCCACACCGGTCAAAAAGTGGAAGTAAGGGGCCGGGAATACCGTTTCATGGTAGTACCCTGCGGTTTAGCACCGGGCCTGCCAGCGCGGAAACAAGGAGGCCATACTTTTACCCCTCTACTTCCAAGGCTCTTGCTTCCCTGACGATCTTCTCCCAGGCCTGTTGCACGTGATCCAGGGTGGTCTCCGTCTGTCCGGCCACCAGCCGTATCGTATACTTGCCATTGAGTTTGGTTTGGGTCAGTAGCATTTCGCCGCTGTCATTGAGCATGGCGAGCAGTTTTTCATTTAAGGCATTCAGCTGTTGTTCTGTGTATTTACCTTTTGGGCGGTAACGGAAGCAGACCAGATTGAGCGGCACCGGCGCCAGCAGCTCGAAATCGGTTTCGGCTTTTACCTGGTCTTCCAGCCACTGTCCGATGCGCAGGTGCAGGCGCAGCTTTTCCCGTATCCCTTCCACACCGAAGGATCGGATGACAAACCACAGCTTCAGCGCCCGGAAACGACGACCGAGCTGTATCCCCCAGTCGCGATAGTTATTCACTTCCCGGTCTTCCGCCGTTCTGAGGTATTCCGGCGTAATGGCAAAGGTATTGATCAGCAGGGTGGTGTCTTTCACGTAAAAGGCCGAGCAATCAAAATTGACGAACATCCATTTATGGGGGTTGAAGACAAAGCTGTCGGCCAGCTCTATACCGTCACTCATCCAGCGCATTTCGGGCAGCAGCAGTGCGGTCCCTGCGTAAGCCGCATCGATGTGAAAGAAACAATTGTATTTGCGGCAGATTTCCCCGATAGGACGAATTGGGTCCAGTGCAGTGGAGCTGGTAGTGCCTATAGCGGCTACTACGCAGGCCGGCGCATAGCCCCGGCGCACATCCTCCTGGATGGCGTGTTCCAGTGCTTCCGCGTCCATGGCGTAGCTCTCATCGGTAGGAACCAATACCAGGTTTTCCTCACCGAAGCCGGCGATGCGCACTGCTTTATTGACCGAGGAGTGAATGTGCTCAGAGGCGTACACTCTCATTTTTGGCAAGTTGTATAGTCCCTCCCGGTTGGAGCGAAAGCGGCTGAGGCGCTCGCGGGCCATCAGCAGGGCGATGAGATTGGAGGCCGAGGCCGTTTCCTGAATGGAGCCGGTAAAGGAAGCCGGCAAACCACACATCTGGCGCAGCCACTCCATACAGCGCTCTTCCAGTTCTTCCGCTGCCGGAGAAGTAAACCAGATCATACACTGCGCGCCCAGTGTTGCGGTCAGCATCTCTGCCAGCACCGAGGGGGCACTGCGGCTGGCGGGAAAATAGGCCATGAAATTCGGGTGCTGCCAATGCGTCATCCCCGGCATGATGATATCCTGGAAATCCTGGAAAATGCGCTCCATCGGCTCGCCCGCGACCGGGGGAGTCTCCGGCAGTTGACGCTTAACATCACCGGGCCGCACATCCGGTTTCACCGGATAATCTTCTACGTTTTCAAAGTAATCCGCCATCCAGTCGGCCATGCGGTGAGCCCAGTTACGGAAGGATTGGTGATTCATCTTATTCGAATGTTGATGTTTTCTAATCCAAAGAAACGGAAAAATAAAAAAGGTGATTGGAAGTCAGAAATCGAAAAGGCTCATCTTCACCATACAGAAAGCCACGGAGTGCCGTGGCTTTATCTTTAAACATACCGGTGAGGCGGCCTACTTCATCGCTAAGGATAGTTCCTCCCGGTAGAGAGCGAAATTCTCCATCGATGCCGACAACGCCCATGGCCGGCGAATTGGCTGGCGCCAGATGCCCGTATAGCCGCTTGACGCCCCCATCCAAGATATACTGACGTCGAAATGGTTTGAGTGGAACCTGACGTGACTCCAGGTCGTAGTTGATCAGTACGTCTCCGTGCTCAAACCGATTTGCGTAAAGTATAATTATTTCAGTAAGGAATTATTAAAGTGACTTTGTTCACAGAAATGCGCCGCTGTGGGGGGTATTTTTGTTAAAAAGATTGAAAAAACATGGGAAAGTGGACAATGATCCTTTTAGCAAGCCTGTTTTTTTCCCTGGATGCCTTCAGTCAGGAAACAGCCCATCAGCCGGAGCAAAGCCGGGAAGGCTCCCATCAACCGGAGGCACCCCCCCAATCCGCAGCACATCACTTTCGCCCCTTCCGGGTGGCAGTTCTGATAGGCCATACTTTTATTCCGGCCAGGCACAGCTCAGAGCGCCTGATCATTCCCTCCTGGGGCCTTGACCTGGAATACTGGTTTAATCCAAAATGGGGACTGGGACTGCATAACGACATTGAATTACAGTCATTTCTCATCGAAAAGGGAGAAGATGAAATCATTGAGCGGGAATACCCACTCGTGCTTACGCTGGATGCTTTGTACAGGCCCTGGAAAGGACTGGTACTGCAATTTGGACCCGGTTACGAACTGGAGACTACCGAAAGCTTTTTTCTGGTACGCACCGGTGTAGAATATGAATTCGAATTGCCGGGACACTGGGATATTTCGCCATCCTTTTTCTACGATACCCGGGACCGGCTGTACGATACCTGGTCGATTGCCCTGGGGGTAGGAAAGAGATTCTAAAGGGGCGGGCATTCATCCTCAAGTTTTCGTTTCTTCTTTCAGAACGGCTTTTCGCTGTTCGTACTCTTCCTTGGTAAGCTCGCCCCGGGCGTAGCGGTCTCTCAGGGTTTCCATCGGTTTTTTCTTATCCGGTCTGCGGCCGAAGAACTCATCTCTATTATGGCGGTTAAAGTACCAGATGGCAACGATGAGCAAAAATATCCAGAAGAACATCATCGATAATTATTTTAATTTTACAGAATTAAGGATCGCGTCCCAACCCGGCGGAACCCCGTTTAATACTAAATCAAAGACGTCGCATTTCCTTAAAAAAACCGGTTCTGATAAGTTCACTGCTTGAAAACGATTTTGTGTTTTAAAAAATCAGTAATTCCACTATGTCTACCTGTTGCCAGCGAGCGTATGATAAAGAGTTTGACCGCAGTAAAGCCGAAAAGGAACTTCGTCAATATCAGGCTAACGGTTTAAAGAAATCCTCGCGCCCTCTCCGGGATATTCTGGAAGGACTCCCCTTACAAGGAAGCAGCCTGCTGGATATTGGCGGCGGTGTAGGGGCTCTTACTTTCGAATTGATAAAGCGCGGTGTCAGCCGCTCGGTTTATGTCGATATTTCCTCCCCTTACGTTCAGACCTTTCGCGAAGAAGTGGAACGGCGATTGCTGGAAACCCAGGTCAACAGCCTGCAGGGAGATTTTTTGCAGGTGCATCCACAGATAGCTCCCGTGGATCTGGTCACCCTGGACAAGGTAATCTGCTGCTACGAAAATTACGAAGATCTCATCCGCTACTCTTCCGCCAAAGCAAAACACTGGTACGCCTTCACCTTACCGCGTCACCGCTGGTGGGTTCGTTGGGGTCAGGGGATATACCAGGCGGCAAACCGTCTTCTGGGCCGGTCCTTCACCACTTATGTTCATCCCACGGCGAGGATCGAGGAAATACTTCAACAGGCGGGTTTTCAGAAAAGACGGCAGAGCGTCAGATTTTTCTGGACAACTATGCTGTTTGAAAAAATATCCTGAAATGTTTACAGCAGACCGCCGGGTGTTCTGCGGAGTATCAAAGGGCGAAACTTTTGTCGGGATAAGAAGTCGGAAAGGAGTACTTGATAGAAGAAAAAAGAAATCCCGAACTTCGGCCCTAGCCAAAATCCGGAATAACTCTTAATCATTGCCATTTAAAATTCGGCGGGAAAAAAGCGGTATTACTCAGGTAATACTACGGTATCGATCACGTGGATGACGCCGTTGGAGGCCTGCAGATCCACCGCGGCAATTTTCGAGGTATTCCCGTTTTCATCTTCCAGATAGACGTTGCCGTCTTTCATCATTACGGTAAGCATTCCGCCTTGCAGGGTTTCCACCGTTGTTTTGCCGTTGCCGGCTTTGATCGCCTTGACTACTTCTTTGGATCCAAGATCTGCGGGAACGACGTGGTAGGTCAGTATGGAGACCAACTGGTTCTTATTCTCCGGCTTCAACAAGGAAGTGAGTGTGCCTTCCGGCAGTTTGTCAAAAGCGGCGTTGGTCGGGGCGAATACGGTGAAGGGGCCATCACCTTTCAATGCGCCAACCAGATCCGCAGCTTTTACTGCAGCAACAAGCGTAGAATGAGCGTCGGATCCCATCGCTACTTCCACAATGTCCTTTTTACTCATTTCGTAGGAAGCTTTCATCGCCTTCTCTTCACTTTGGTGACTTTGAGCCTGTATCGAAAAAATGCTTACAGCCAGCGCCATTAAGATTATTATTACTTTTCTCATGGTTAAAAAATGATTTAGGTTTAAAAAATAAAGAGTAACCTGTAATCTGTTTGAGTTACATCTCTACCATACCTACGAATTGAATTCAAGTTTGGATCACGCTGCCGAAAAAAATTCCTAAACCTTTATTACAAATACTTGTTAGCCAGTAGAACACGATAAAAGCAGACTCAGCAAAATGACAATCTGGAAGGTGATGGCTGTTTACTAACCGTGGTTGTTAGTGGAAAGTGATCACCTTTTTGTTTTTTTTATTGAAAGTTCGCCAGGCTAGATTTACTACAAGGAAGTCATGGGTCAGAAAATTGAAAGATTGCAAAACGGGGATAGCATTGTTGTACGCGAACTCTATGACAAATACGGCCCGCCTTTATACGGAGTGATTCTTAAAATCGTCGGCTCAGAAGCCATCGCTCAGGAAGTCCTGCAGGATACTTTCATCAAGATCTGGAAGAACGGATCAACTTATGATCCTGGAAAGGGCACCTTGTTCACCTGGATGCTCAATATTGCCAGGAATACAGCCATAGATCAAAGGCGATCGGCGGCTTTCCGGCATCACTCGGCGAAGGAACCGCTGGATGCAAGCCTTTACAACAGCCGGCTTCACAGCACGACACAACCGGATCCAGAACAGAACGGCGTCAGAAAAGTCGTTGAAACCCTGGAGAAGAAATATCAGGTTATCATCGAGCTGGTCTACTTTCAGGGATTCACCCAGCAAGAAGTGCAGGAATATCTGAACCTCCCACTGGGCACGGTGAAATCGAGAGCGCGCATCGCTCTTCGAAAATTACGCCGGCTTTTTGAGGAATACCGGATTATATTAATTGTTATTACCCTAAATCTGCTGAATTTTTCCTGACAGTTTTCATCAATCGGGGAATAAGATAGTAAAAGAGATATGGATAAGGAGCGTTTTTTGTCCTCAGGATTATTGGAACAGTATGTATTAGGCCTTACTTCACCGGAAGAGGATGAAGAGGTAAAGCGCTATTTAGATGCCTTCCCGGAACTGAAAGCAGAAATAAAAGCCATGCATCAGGCACTGGAAAAATACGCGTTAGAGCAATCTGTTCCTCCCCCGCCCCACCTCCGGTCACAAATATTATCCGACATTGAGAGGCAGTCCCTGAGTACAGACAAAACTAAAGCAGCTCCTTCCAGAAAAGGAGTATCGCCCTGGCTATTGACGACTGCGATCATCGCCGCTCTCTTTTTTGCCGGTCTCAGCACCTTCCTGTATCGCCAACAGGTTCAAAGCCGGCATACCTTCAATCAGTTACGCTCGGAATACGCCACATTTAAGGAAGAATGCCTGGAGGAGCAACAAAACAACCAACAGCTGAAAGCGTTATACGCTTTCCTTCAGGATCCCAGCACCCAACCTGTTTCCCTCCAGGGTACGCCGGTAGCTCCCAAGGCCAAGGCTATTGTCTATTGGAATGCGAACAAACATAATGCCTACTTTAATCAGGTAAACCTGCCACGCCCTCCTGAAGGTCATCAGTATCAGATATGGGCAGATGTGGAAGGAGAAATGATCAGTATCGGGCTGTTAGACTGGCAACCCGGACAACTGCAACCTATCCGGTTCATTGAAGACGCTGAAACCCTGAATATAACCTTGGAACCGAACGGAGGAAGTAAGAAACCAACAGTTGAACGTTTGTTTGTGAACGGGGAGGTTTAGCCGTATATCTTCACTGAAAGAACAAACATAAACTATGTACGTCTGTTCGTAATAGCTCCATTTCAAACAGGTTTGTGCAGAAATGTTAAATTCCTCCTAAAATTTTTTATCATTTCGTTAGGAAATCAGAATAATTTTCACCAAATTAGCATTGTCCTTGATGGACAAAGCAATAAGAGAAAGTTAAGCATACTATCAATCTCCTTTTGTGCCGGCTAATCTTTCGATTTATCTCGCCGGCCTAATCCCATTACATCATCCTCAACCCCGGAGACCTTTACCATTTTTGGCAGAATTTTTGCAATCCATTACCAGGGATTGCTCCTCTCTTGCCTTTTTATTTTTAGAAAATTTGTCCCGTGAGCATCCTCTTATGTTTTTAATCACCTGCCAAATAGGTGATATCTCTTTTATTTCACTAAAAACTTAAGGATATGCTCGTTCTGTACATTGCCTTTGGAGCCTTCATTATCGGAGGTGGAATTCTTTTAGCTGCTGACCGCTTAGCAGAAAGCGAGTCAGGACGGGGATACTATTAATACCAGTTTCTCACTGGCTTTCCCGCGAACGCGGGTTTATCCCCCCGGTCTTTCTACACAAGTGTGCATCTAAAACCCTGCAGGCACTTCAAAGTAAAGACGTGCCTTTAAGCCTGGGTCAATTCACAAGCTTCCAGATAACAGCCGTAAATCACGCTGTAAATGAAATTCAATTGAGCCGATTTGTTCAATGGATGCCGGGGAAGGTGAATTGGTTCAGGTTCTTTATTTTAGGGGCAAGCAATAATTACCGCAGAGACGGGTCGCCCTCAGCGATCCGTCAAAATGCAGTAACCTGTTGTTGAAAAAGATCTTCTCACAGGCGGTTCAAGCCCTATTAATCCAGTTTTAGCACTTCCAGAAATGCTTTCTGCGGCACTTCCACGTTACCGATCTGCCGCATCCGCTTCTTTCCTTCTTTCTGCTTTTCCAGCAATTTACGCTTACGGCTGATATCTCCGCCGTAACACTTGGCTGTGACATCCTTACGCAGGGCTGATATCGTCTCGCGGGCGATGATCTTGGCGCCGATAGCAGCCTGGATGGCGATGACGAACTGCTGTCTCGGAAGAAGTTCCTTCAGCTTTTTGCAAATTTTCCGGCCGAAGGATTCTGCCTTGTCCCGGTGAACCAGGGAAGACAGGGCATCCACCGGATCACCATTGAGCCGGATATCCAGCTTGACAAGGTCCGACTGCCGGTAGCCCGACATTTGATAGTCAAAAGAAGCGTAGCCCCGGGAGATTGATTTGAGCCTGTCGTAGAAATCAAAGACGATCTCGGCCAGTGGAAGGTCAAAGGAGAGTTCCACCCGTTCGGGGGTGAGGTAATGTTGCTTGGTGATCATCCCCCGCTTGTCTATACACAGTTCCATAACGGGACCTATGAATTCGGGCTTGGTGATAATCTGCGCTTCAATATAAGGTTCCTCTACATAATTGATCCTGTTGAGTTCGGGCAAGTCATTGGGGGTACGCACCTCCATCTCCTCCCCACCCTGCAAATGAGCATAGTATGAAACGTTTGGAACGGTCGTAATTACATCCATATCAAATTCCCGGGCCAGCCGCTCCTGAACGATTTCCAAATGAAGCATGCCCAGAAATCCGCAGCGGAAGCCAAAGCCGAGTGCTGCCGAAGTTTCCGGTTCGAAGACCAGGGAAGCATCGTTGAGCTGCAACTTCTCCAGGCTTTCCCGCAGGTTTTCAAAATCGTCGTTATCGATAGGGAAAATACCGGCAAAGACCATGGGCTTCACATCCTCAAAACCACGGATAGCTTTTTCGCAGGGACGATCCAAATGGGTAATCGTATCCCCTACCTTCACCTCTTTGGATTCCTTGATCCCCGTGATGATATATCCTACGTTACCCGCCGAGAGTTCCTTCTTCGGCGTCATGTTCATACGTAATACGCCTACCTCATCAGCTTCGTATTCATCATCGGTATGAAAAAAGCGCACCTTATCTCCTTTGCGAAGGGTACCGTTCATAATGCGATAGTAGGCAATCACTCCCCGGTAGGGATTGAAAACCGAATCAAAAATCAGGGCCTGCAGCGGCGCCTTGGGGTCTCCTTTCGGCGCCGGAATACGGTCGACAACCGCGTTCATAATTTCCGGTACGCCCTGCCCGGTTTTGCCACTGGCCAGGATAATTTCTTCACGGGTAATGCCAATCAGGTCGATAATGGATTCGGCAACTTCTTCAATCAAAGCGCTTTCCATATCCACCTTATTCAGGATCGGAATGATCTCCAGGTCGTGCTCGATGGCCAGGTAGAGGTTGGAAATAGTCTGGGCCTGTATTCCCTGTGTCGCGTCTACCAACAGCAAGGCGCCTTCACAGGCAGCGATAGAGCGTGACACTTCGTAGGAAAAGTCAACGTGGCCGGGCGTATCGATCAAATTGAAGGTATATGTTTCTCCACTTTCATGATCATAATACATCTGAATAGCATGGCTCTTGATCGTAATACCTCTTTCCCGCTCCAGATCCATATTATCCAGCGCTTGCGCCTGCATATCGCGTTCACCGATCGTTTTTGTAAACTCCAACAGGCGATCGGAAAGAGTACTTTTTCCATGATCAATATGAGCAATAACACAGAAATTTCGAATATTTTTCATAGACGGCAAATATACATCAATTTACACTTAGGGGCCGGAGAAAAACAAGTTCCTCATTGCAGGCGAGCTATTTTTTCGCCAGACAAGGCGCGAGGAGGGAGCCTAGTGCCGAAGCCACTAGCAGCGCTAAGTGACCGATCTCACAACGCCGTATGGCGGAACTCCGAGGAGCGAAGCGACGATCAGCGTAGCTAAAAAGAGCCATATCAAATGGGGTAGTTATTCTTCTCCAGGCCCTCAGCTAAAGGAAAAGTTTTCGGACGATCATGTGCCGGCAAGGGCCTTCCTTCCTGGAAAAACTCAGCATGCCTTCCCAACAATCTATCCCTGAAGGACTGCCTGAAAACCTGCCGGAAAGTTCAGCAATGACCAGATCGTATTTTAACCTGTTTAAGCTAAAGACCTTCTTACAACAATATCCGTCGAAATAAGCTGTAATCTGAGGGTCATTTTTTCCAAAAAAACCTAACTTGAGCTCATGAAGTCCATTTTATCGGCTAGTATTCTTTTGCTGTTCCTGGCGCCGGTTCGCAGCCAGTCTTCTTTGACAATCATCCAGACTGTTGATTCTTGTATTGTCCTGTTTGACTTTGGCAGCGCTGCCCTGCGCCCGGAAGCCGATTCCGCTCTGCAGCGATTAGCCGCAAGCTGGCGAAAGGACAGCAGCCTGTGGGTTCGAATCACAGCTCATACCGACGCCATCGGCAGCACAGCCGATAACGAGGGATTGTCCCGTCAACGTGCCGCGGCAATCGAGGCTAAACTGCAAAGTCTTGGGTTACCTCTTAGGGTGTTTCAAACCGAAGCATTCGGCGAAAAAAAACCGCTCGCCGACAATAATACGGACAAGGGCAGACAACTCAACCGGCGGGCAACGGTCGAGCTGCTTAGCGCAAAGCCTTCATTTGAACTGCGCGCGCTCATCGTCGATGAAAAAACCGGAAAGGGCGTGGAATCGAGGGTTTTAATACACATCGGCGATACTTACCTCGATACGATACAGACTAACCGGGCGGGGGGCTTTAGTTATAAGCTACCCTTGGAGACCGAAGTACAGTTTGATATCTTTACACCCGGTTATTTTGTAGAAACCAAAACCATCACCACCCAGACTGCCGTCAAACGGCTGCGTTTCCCCGTTCGCCCGGCGCTGGCCGGAGAGCGGATAAACCTGAAGTATCTCTACTTCGTCACCGATGAAGCCACGCTCCTCCCCCGTTCCGAACCGGAATTACAGAAACTCCTGACCTTTATGCGTCTGAATCCCGGCATCCGCGTAGAAATCGCCGGTCACATGAGCTATACCGATGCTCCACCTGTTCCGAAAGACAGCTGGCAATTCGAGCTGTCTTACAGCCGTGCCAGGATGGTTCATGATTTTTTGATCGATAACGGCATCGCCCCTGAAAGACTGTCATTTAAGGGCTACGGCAACTGGGAAATGCGCTTTCCCAGCGCCGACAGGGAAGCGGAGCACCGGGAAAACCGACGCGTAGAGTTAAGGGTGTTGGAATGAGACTGTAACGTTAACCCGGATTATACATCTCGGCTACCAACGAAAATGACGGGATGACTTGCCGACCGCAGGTCATTTCCCTTTTACTGTACCAGTACCTTCTTCGCCCAGCGGCCGTATTCCGTTCTGATCGTCAGCGTATAATAGCCGCTATGCAATCGCTCAACAGAGAATTGCAGGGTGCCCGGAGAAGTAGCCGCCGGTTCTATTATCTTGACGGCACGCCCCTGCGGATCATACAACACCACATGGCGCACGGGATGAGGAAAATCCTCCAGTTGTACATACAACTTCTGAGCTACCGGATTAGGATATATGTCTATACTTTTCCTGCCTACTAGCTGTTGAATCTCTTCGGGGTTAACTTCCCGCACAATATAGGATTCGCCTGGCCGGTAACTCGCTTCGGCTCCAAGAAAATCGGATAATTGATCGTCGACGCGGCCGGGGGCCAGGCTGCTCATCGCCTGCGTATCTCTGGTCATCGTCCACCGGTTAGGCACGAAGTGCCAGTCATACCGGTAATGGTTATATCTTGTACCCCGTTCAATTCTTCCTTCAATGGACAGCCTGCGATCTGCCTCGGGACGGCGCAACTCCTCTTCTATCCTTGTCAGTAGTTCTGCCCGGTCGGTCGCGGCGTATACCTTGACGGAGTCGGGTTTATCCCGGAAGGCAATTTCAAAATAACGGAGTTGCACACCCTGGCCTAATATCTCGCCAAAGAAAATAAAAATGATGAAAACAGTATATAAAATCCTCATTACCAATATATTTCACTTCACTATAATCACTAATTAAACAATTTACTCCCGCCCGGTGTTCAGAACTTCACCCTTTTACCCGGGTCAGAAGAAGAAATTAACGTATAATAGCGTGGCGAGCCTGAAGAGGAGGAAACCGGTTTCTTTTTTCTTCCTTGAATCTTTTATCAGAACATTCGCGTAAAATGTACGGAGAGTAAGCAGCATTTGAAGTTTAACTCCGTTAATAAAGAAACCCCTTTTAGCAAGAATAAACCCAAAAATACAATGCGATTATCCGGTTTGGCTGTTTTAGGATGGGTAGCAGTAATTCTGTGTACGAGCAGCTGTGAATTGTCAGAATTGAGTGACCCGATTGTTGTCTCAGATGTTGAGGATGAGTTCAAAATTATTCCCTGGGAGCGACTAAGTCCTGAGGGTAGGACTTTTGAGTTTCGCCTGGAAACCCTGGCTGTCCAGGATTGTAAAAGTGCCTCCATCAGTCATCAGTTGAATATCAACGGCAATCAGATCAGTTTGTCCATTCGCGAAATCGATGCTCCGAAAGATTGTGATCCCGGCACCGACCCCGCTCTGGGAGTGGCTAACGCCGGTGAGCTTTCTCCCCGCTTCTACGAATTGACGATAGACCTGAAAAACACCGTATTTAACGAGGGGCAGTTGAGCGTATTCGGTGATCGTTATGTGATTGATATGGAGTCGACCGAAGGCTTTGAAATTGCAAACCGGGAACTGCGACGAGTACCGGAACAGACTATTTGGGGATACGTCACCTATCCGAAAAACGAAGACCAAGGACTTGCGGAAGATCTTTTATCAGATATTGACTCCATTTCCCAGACTCGCGACTTCACTTCCGGCCACTACGGCTATTTCCGGATCAACGACAATTCCACGAATAAAGTTACAGTCGCGGGGCATCCCAACACGTTAAATTTAAAGCAATTCATTTACCAATATGAGGAGAACCTGGATGATCTGGCAACTCTTATAGAAGATTACCGCAACCAATACGGTAAGCAGCTGGATATCCGACTCTATACCTGGACAGGGGAAGAGCTGTAGGCAGGAAAAAATTAGGCGCGTTTTATGAATAATCCGGGTTGAACTTGCGTTTCTTTTTTCTAGACTCTTTCTTCTTGCTTTCCTTTAGCTCAAAGCTAAACCCTTCCGCTTGAAACTCCTCATACTTTTTGCGATCAAAGCGGTAGAGCCGGGCCGGCCGGTGCGCCACTCCTTCCTGGGTTTCATCCAGGTCGATGAGCAGATGCATGGACAGAATTTTCTTTCGAAAATTGCGTTTATCGAGGTCGGTCTCCAGTATGGCCTCGTACAAATGCTGCAATTCGGTGAGTGTGAATTTGGGTGGCAGCAGTTCGAAGCCTACGGGCCTTAGCCGAACCAACCATTTCAGGCGATCGAAACAGGCCTGTAGGATTTTGTTATGATCAAAAGCCAGGTCCTTTACTTTAGATATGGAGTGCCAACGCGCTTTGAGAGCAATAGAAGCCGGTTGCACATTAAAATCGCTGATTTTCACCAGGGAAAAATAAGCTACAGTGATCACCCTGCCAAAAGGGTGGCGATCCACAGCACCAAAAGTTTTCACCTGCTCCAGATAGACATTCCGCAGCCCGGTCAGTTGCTCCAGCACGCGCTTGGCAGCACTGTCAAGGTCTTCACTGGGATAAACAAAATAACCGGGTAAAGCCCACTTGCCGGCATACGGCTCCTCTCCCCTTTTGATCAACAACACTTTTAAATCGCCTTCATCAAATCCAAATATCACGTTATCAACCGTGAAGGCAGATTTAAAAAAATTATCAAAATTCGTCATGTGCTTCTTTATGCTTCAAAGATAATTGCTAAAATAGTTAAATGCAGACGGATTCCCAATGAAAGGAAGGGTATTAGTGTATTTTTTACACTAGTACACTGCGTACTAGGCCTCTGTTTCTACCAATCCATGGTAAATCAATCAATCCGGAAGGCAAAGCATTCAGCTGAAGCAGCTCCTGAAAAAAATCAGATCAAATGCCCTCAATGCCCAGCTTGGCCCGCAAGTCCCGGTCCTCCGGCGCATTGTGCTTCCAGTAGGCATCCAGAATCGTTTCCTTGCGCCTGGCTACGGTAGTCCTTACCTCGCCATCAAACATCGAAGGGTAAGACTCGGTCCAGCCTGCAATGCGATAAGGAGCAGCTTTTTCAAAAACAATTTCCAGGGTGCGTCGCTGTGAAGGAAACTCCACTGAATAGGCACTCAGTTGCGCCCCCTCGAAACGTTCTCCCTCATACTCCTTCAGGGTAGCTTTGGCCATGACCGGCTCAAACGGGGTATGGATCAAGCGACAATAGGTGGTGCTGGGCAGCAACTGCAGCTCACCGGTAGGCAAGCCGTCGGGATTGATGCGAATGCGGTTGAACAACTCGTCCTCCAGTGCTATCGCGGGTGTATTTATAACGGTGTCTCCTTCCGCCTCAAAATAGGAAAACTGCTGCATGCGGTACTGGTCCCCGGTTTTATTGATTTGCATAAAAGACTGGCCACACCAGTCCTGAGAGCTGTGCGTCACCTTTAAGGTGTGGGGAAACTTCTGCACTTCCACCGGTGTAAAGACCGAGGTCATGATGGAGTATTCATAAATGCCTGTCGTAAATTTTCTGACCATATTGGTCTTCAGCACCGTCGTCGAATTCGGATTGAGCTTTCGCTCGTCTTTAACCTGTTCATCCGTCAGAAAGTCTTCACTTACAAAAATCAAAACCGCTTCTCCGCGATGAATATCCTGGTAGCGGTTTTGCGAAAGCTCAAAACTGGTAATTTCGGCCTTTCCCTGATACCAGTAATCATCGAGTTGAACAGGTGATTTCCAGGTGTTACTGACCATTTTCCGCGCCGATGCATCTCCGGAAGCCGGTTGCTCCCCCTTGTTCTGGCAGGCGGGAAGCAATAAAAACAGCAAGCTGAAGGACAGGAAATGCAATATTGATTTCATGGTAGAGTGTATTTTAATTTGTTATTTAACATTTGGAAGGTAATGAATTGTTTTTCAGCCCTTAGAATCGCTGGGAAATACCCAGAATCACGAAGCCGTTATCAATTCCTCCATTGGGTTCCCTCAGTCCGGCATTGGAAATATGACGGTATCGTCCTTTCAGCTCGACCATTACCTTAAATCGACTTGCATAATACCGAACCCCCAGCTCAAAATTATCTGAAAAAATAAAGCCCCTGGCCTGTCTGCTGGTTTCAACCGTAATGTAATGCGGCCCGGTTCCCAGTGATGCGCCGATATCCAAACCGGCACCCAGAGATACATAATAACTAAAGCCCAAATTCATCCCGAATTCATAATCGGTGCGGCCCAGTTGCCGACTGCCATTCGAGGAAAACTGGGATTCAGCGTACAGATCAACCGGACCAAAGCTCGTCAGGTCGAATCGCCCTAAAAAGGTGAGGGGTTGATACGTCCTGCCTTCCGGTAAATATTCATTAAGTACGCCGTAGGCGATGCTCCAACTGATTCCGGAACTGTGCTGAAAACCAGGCAGATTTTGCGAATGAGCGCCCTGAGCTATAAGCGCTGCCTCAAAAGGCAAAAAAACCAGGAGGGTCGTGAGTGCTAATTTGGAAATGGGCATGTTTGGACTAATGTTTAAACATGCAACTTTCATGATTGCTTCATAGTTGAACAATTTCTCCAATACTCCACCAAAGTGTCGGGGCGGGAACGCATCAGTTAAACGTACAGTACGGCTGTAATTTTTGCCGCACCGTATCGGGCATGGCATGCATTTTTTCCAGGTCTTCAACTGATTGAAATGGTCCGTGCTGAAGGCGATAAGCGACGATAGCCCGGGCCAGCCGGTAATTAATGTAGGGATGTTCGCTCAGTCTCTTCTCATCCAGCCGGTTGATGGCCAGCGGTCTTTCAATCGGCGAAGCAATCAGACGCGGACGCAATCTTTGAAAGGTGCTGTCAGGTAATCCGTAAGTTTCCCCCACCTGTTCGACGTGGGTAAACCCACCCAGCTTTTCGCGAAAGCGAACAATTCGTTCTGAAAGTACCGGTCCGACTCCGTACAGTTGCCGCCAGGTTTCGGCATCGGCCTGGTTGATATCAATCACCACCGAAGCGCTCTTTCTTTCATGGCTGACCTTAACGGCGGTTGTTTTATAGCCGGGCATATCCTTCTTTTGCGGTAGTTCCACATAGGGCCTCAGGCGTTCCACATCGGTTGTTGTCACCCCGTAAACCTTGCCGATATCTTCCGGTTCCTGGAATTGTCCGCCTTTTTCCCGGTACCGGATAAAGGTAGCGGCAGCACGATCCGACAGCCCCAGCCGTCGCAATTCTTCCTCACTCACCTCATTGGGATTAAAGGGAAAAAGCGAAAGGGTCGCCTTTTCCTTTTTCGTGGGAGCCGATTCAGCAGCTGCATAGCCTTCTATCCTCACATAGGGGGCCAGCCGCTCGTAGTCCTGCGATTGCAGCGTGTAAATTTTTTTGAGGTCTTCCCTGCGGTGGAAGCGTCCTCCTTTTTTCCGGTAATTGATAATATTACGGGTGGTACGGGGCGGCAACCCCAGCGCCAGCAGGGTATCGGCTGGCGCCAGGTTTGGATCAAAGTAGAAAAGAGAGGAAGTCCTTTTAGCAATATTGACCTCCGTCTTCCGGCTTTCTTCTTCAATTTTTACGAGTGCTGACTGAAAAGCGGAAAAATCGACCGGTGGGGGTGTCCGCATTCGGTGAAACCATTCCGGCAGCAGGTAGACGGTCAAACAGATAGTGATCAATACAAGGGCGCCGTTGCGTTCGCGGCGCGTAAAATAGAAGAAGTGTTGATTTTGATGTTTCATAAGTGGATAGTTGATTTGCGATTAAGGTCGAACACGAATGCGCCGTCGCGACGCAGATCATGCACGCGTAGATGCCGGTTATCGCAATAACGACGCCAGCGCCCGGCTGTCCGAAAAGAACAGGAAGCATCAATAATGACCTGCCGGCACCGGAGACGGGAAAGCACCTGCTCCGGTCTAAATGCGGGATCTCCCCGGATCAGCACCGCGTCCACCTCCAGCTCCCGGGGCCAGTCCGTCTTCGAGTCCGGCCCCAGTATCAGGAGGCTGAAATGGTAAAACTGAAGCAGGTCCTGTTCGTACCAGCCGCTGTGGTTCTTAAAGGTCTCTCCTACCCGGTAAGTCTTCCGCTTAGTTACCTGCCGGTACCAGCGGAATTTTTCAGCAGCGTAGGCTTCCTTTTGCCGCCCGAGCAGGCTGTCGGAAATGGTGATAGCGCTATAACCATCGAGCAGGTCGATCAGGGAGTGCCCGGAAACCATGTAGACCACCAGCTGACGCTGAACCAACGCGAACCACCGACGGCCCGCACGATAGAGCAGAAGCACCAGCAAAAGGCCCAACGCCAGCACCCAATAATTACCTCGCCGTCGATAAAAAGCCAGGACGACCGCCAGGATCAGCGCATACCATAATGCCAGCACCCAGGCGTCAATCCAAAGGCCGGAAATGCGGCTGCCGGGCAAGGCACTGATCCAGCTCATACTCACATTGACTGTGCTGATCAATAACTGCAAGGCCTGACCAATCGCTTTGCCCAGCCAAGGGGCTTCGCTCAGCAGTAAGAGACTGATCCCTCCCCCCAGAATCAGACTGGCGGCGGGCACGGCAATAAGCCCCGACAGCCAGAACAAGAGCGGGAACTGATTAAAGTAGTAAAGGCTGAGCGGAAAGGTGGCCAGCTGTGCCGCCAGAGAGACGCTGATCAGCTTCCAGAAATAATCGAATGCCGGATGCGACAGGTACAGGCTGCGGTATATACTTCCCTGCCAGCTTACTATACCTAATACGGCAGCATAGGAAAGTTGAAAGCCGACATCAAACAGCAGCCGGGGGTCGATTATCAACATGCAAAAAGCAGCGGCGGCAAGTATATTGTATACACTCGCGTCACGCGAAAGCACCCTTCCGATAACGAAAAAGGAAAACATCGTTGCCGCCCGAACCGCAGAAGGAGGTAAACCGGCCAGGAGCACGAACCCCCATATCCCGGCGAGTTGTATCAGAACCTGTAACAAACGCCAGACGGTACTCGTTCTGGGTAACCACCGCAGCCCTAAAGAAAAGGCCAGGTATACCAACCCCACGTGTAGCCCCGAAACCGCCAGAATATGAATGGCCCCCGACTGGGCATAGGCATCGCGCAGCTCGTCCTCCAGCGCCTCCCGGTAGCCCAACACAAGAGCAGCCCCTACTGCAAAGGCATCCGGGTTGGACAGATGACGGTTCAATATCCGCAAACAACGGTGACGCAACTGCTCTGCCTGCCGGCGAATGCCCGGGCGCCCCCGGAACGGATAGAGCAACTTTTCATCTAAACGCACAAAAGCCTGGTGGAAAATGCCCCGGTTCCCCATATACCGGGCGTAATCGAAAGCCAGGGGGTTGGGAGGCGAAGTAATCCTGTTGATCCGGCAACGGAGCAACAGCGTATCGCCCTGCTTCGGCAAGGTCCCGCGCTGGTAAGTCAGCAGCCGCCCCTCTGCCGGCCTCCACTCCCCCGTTTCACTTTCTACCGCGACAACGTCCAGCAGCACCTGTTCCCAGGAATCCCCTGCAGCCGCCCCTCCGGTAAGGACCGTGGCGAGTACGCCTGCTCCCGGCTTCCAGTGATGACTGAAGTGCCCGGGCTGATCCATGACCTGCTGCCGGGACATGACCCAAAATCCTAGTCCTCCCAGTAACAGACTCAGCCCCGCGCCAAACCAAACGCGCCTTCCAAAAGCAATCCGGCGCCTTTGCCAGAAGTAAAGTAGTAGCAATCCCGTTATAAGCGCTGCCGGTAAGTAGCCGGTATAAGGTGCTCCCGGCAAATACTTTCCCAGCAGAACACCCGCTACATAGGGCGCCAGTATACGGACCAGTGGTATTTCTTGCCAGGTCATAGGGTAGAAACATTGCTTTTCCTGCGAGCAGGTCAATCAACATGCTCGCCTGTGAATCAGGATGGGCAATGCACTCCGGTAATCCGGAAAAGCAACTAGGGGCTTCGGCACTAGGGCTTCCGGATCTATCTGTTGAACAGTGATAGCGATTACTACAAAAGAGCAAGCCTTGAGTAGGGATAATCTTCTGGTACAATGATTGTTGGGTAAGGAAACAAGGGGGAAAGTCGTGTGCTGTTAAGATACGAAAATATGCTGTGAGAAGCAAGTTCAATATTCCTTCATCTCGTGAATGGGAGTCGGGGTCAGCAGATCGACACTTTCTTCGAAGGTATATAGCTCCACCTTTTGCCGTTTTCCCTTCAGTTCTATAATCCCCATACGTTTGGGGATAAAGGTGTGAGGTGGCAAGTTGAGGAGATCGAGCAGGTATTTGGATACCAGGATGTTGACCCGGAACTTATTACAGACCGATTGTATCCGGGAAGTGGTGTTCATTACATCACCCGAGAAAACGAGGTCTTTTTTAATGACTCCGATTTCACCTATGGTGACCGGTCCACAGTGTAAGCCGGCCTTGAACTCGGGTACCAGACCGTACTTTTCCTGGTACCGGTCAGATAATTTCTGTATGGTTTCCCGCATACTGAAAAAGCAACGGATGCAGTTGGCATCCGCGATCCCCGTTTCCATCGTCCATGAAATGACAATTTCATCCCCGACATACTGGTAAATTTCACCGGAGGTGTAGATGATCGGATTGGTAATATCACGGTAAAAGTCGTTCAGCAAATCAAAGAAGCGGATATGCCCCAGACGCTCAGCTATTGCCGTTGAGGAACGCAGGTCCACAAACATGAAGATCCGTTCCTCCTCCCGGGGCCGGTGATAGCGCCCCATCAGCAATTTGGCGAAAACCCCCGGCCCGTATTTCTCGTTCACATTGAGCATGATCAGGGTCAGCAGCACCACGGCCGCCCAGAAGAAAAGGTTTCTCAGGAAATAAATGCTGGAAAGTATGTCTGCCGTCTGCTGTAATATAACCGGGTCGAATACCCCCCGGCCGGATCGCCAGCTTTGCAGCAGGTCGTAAGCAAAGGCGCTGATCACAATATTGAGGCTGACGATAACCAGTCCGTTAATCAGGAGTGATACACCAAAAGAACTACCGCGTAACCATTCCCGAAGATAAAATACCAGAAGCCCTCCTGAAACGAGGCCCGCAAAAGTCGACGAAAGTGTATTGAGCGTAAAAAACTGCCAGAAACTATAGGCTGTGGCCGGCTGCAGGTAGATCGTATTGGCCATGGCGTGGGTGTTCAGTGAATCCAGGATGCCGATCACTGTCCAGATGAGGGTAATCCACAACACCTGCCGAAATTTTAAAACAAACCTTCCGTCCTTCCATATCATGATTGAAACCTCCTTCCATCAGGAAGCAAAATTAACCGAATTTATCGGAAGGGCGCCATGTTGCTTTCACGAATTGACTTATATTGTGAATAAGCCCCCCACTGAACTATTCCGGCGCGTTGGGGTTTAAAGGTCATTAAGGACCTAACTTTTACCAAACAAATCACTACCAGGACTATGCAGGCTGCGCTGCTCGATGTCGATACCGCTCTGCTCACTGACAGAACGGTCGTTCGCCGCTTCAGGGAAAACGATGGTTCAGCCTTTTTCGAATTACTCCGGGACAATCATGCCCGGCTCATCGATCACTTTCCCAATCTCATACGCCAGATCAGTGATAAAGACCAGGGGGAATTCTACATCCGCCGTAAAATAGCCAACTGGCTGGTCCAGGAAGAATTCTCCTTCGGCATCTGGGAACACGAATCCGCCGCCCTCATCGGCGCGATCTACCTGCATCAAATTGAATGGCAAACGCCCAAAGCCCGAGTATCTTTTTTTATCGATCAGCATTTCGCCGGCCGCGGATTGATGACCGAATCGCTGGCCGTAACCATCCGCTTTGCTTTCCGCCAGCTGAAAATCGAAAAGCTGCATTTGCCTACAGCGATGGACAATTACGCAGCCCAGCGCCTGGCCCGCAAATCCGGCTTTCGCCGGGAAGGCGACCTGCGCGAGGAGTTCCGCCGCGCCGGAGGGGAACTCCTCGATGTCATGCTGTTCGGACTTACCCGCTCGGAGTACAAGAGGATATAACCCCGGTTTCCAAATTACGGGCATCGGACGGAATGAATTTGAACGAGAAAAATGCTCTACAGACCAGGGAAAAAAGCATCCCGCAAGTGTTCCACCTCAGCAGTACCGTCGGGACGCAGCAGGACGCTGATCACGTCGAAGCGAATTTCCCAGCTATGATTAATTTGTTCCATAAAGACGGCGGCGGCGCGAGCCATCAGTTCCATCTTCCGGCCCGACACACTCTCCTCCGGCGGTCCGTGGCGGAGGCTGCGCCGCGTCTTCACCTCTACAAATACCAACACCTCTCCTTCCATAGCGATAATATCGATCTCGGCGCGCCCACTGCGCCAGTTTTGCTCGAGTAGTTGCCAGCCGGCATTTCCTAGATAGGTACGGGCAATCTGTTCTCCTTTTTCACCGGTATCATTATGCCTTGCCATTTTCCCTTTTGTTGGTCACTGTAACTAATTTCGAAAAAAACCGCTTAAAAAAAAAAGAGACGCACCGAAGTGCGCCTCCTCACATGTTCTAACCACCTAATTCTTTAGTCAGATTTGTTTATTGAAATTCTCAAAGCTTTTCTGTCAGGAAATCCTGATCATCTTCCGGGAAGCGGATGCTTCTCCGGCTTCCACCTGATAATAGAGGATACCCGAACCGGTCAGATCAGCGGCGTAGATATCGAACTCATTGTAGCCGGCCAGGAACTCGCGTTCGCGACGATAGATAATCTTACCTGAAAGATCATAGACACTCAGATGAACAGGACCGGGTTCAAGAAGCTCAAAGGCAATGACCGTGTGAGAACGGAAGGGGTTAGGCTGATTTTGCAGTAACTGCAGCACTGCCGCTTCCTGTCGGACCGGCTTTTCGAATACCAGATTGAGTTCCAGGGGCCGTTCCTTACGATCGTAGGCTTCCGCGACGAGTTGGGCATCGTCGAGATAGATCGCATCGCGCAGCGCCGTTTGCCGGCGGACTCGAAAATGCATCTTGAACAGGACGTCATCCCCACTCAAATTATTTTCCTCTATCTCGTTCCAGCTTGTCGTAATCCAGCCTTCATTGAGGCGGTGCAAGCCGAAATTGTCCAGATTTAGCCCGGGAAGTTTTCCCGGCTCCATTTTGTCAAAGGTCAGCAAGTCGGTATCGAAGCCCATCGCAAACTGATAGCCAATGATGTCTTTCAGATCCTGAGCCCGGATATCGACCGTTACGGTTTCTCCGGCCTGCAATTCGCGATCCTCCACCCGCAGGGACAGGCTGCCGGAGCCGGCCCGGCCGGCAACTCCCGCCAAACTGTTGGGGCGCGCCGAATTGTTGACATCTCCGACTTTCAGGGCAACGAAATCCACATACATTTCCGGATCGTCAAAGTCGTTGAAGCTATGTACTTCCGGAAAATACTCCAGCAGCGGTCTGCCGGGATCGGAAAACTGATAATCCGCTTCCACAAAACGCCAGGAAGTGTTTCCGTTAGGGAACTCCTGGCTTATGCCCAGGATGAGCTTGCGCAGGTGAATCAAATCAATCGTCGAAACGCTGCCGGAGCGGTCTATGTCGGCTGCGATAATCTTGTACGGCGAGTCGAAGCGGCGAACACCCAGAATGTGCTTGGAAATAAGAACCAGGTCAAGGGTGCTGACGCCAAGCATCGGCGAATCGTTTTTGATCGGCGCCAAGGTGTAATCACCGCCAAAAGGAACCTGGGGTATTTCATAGTATCCGTCGATTCCGGTCATCCCATAAACGGACTCACCGGCATTGAGTTCCACCATTATCCCTTCTACCTGAAATCCGTTTTCCGTAAATATGTCGCCGGCCACCATTCCGATTGCCCCGTTGCCGTTACCACCGGCTACGGGGTTGGTATCCGGACAAACATTGAGGTTATCTTGTACGTCTACCAAGGTTTCGCAATAGTCGCCGTTGCCCTCTTCATCGATAGCCCAAACTTCCAGCGGCACCTCTCCGAAGTCGGCGCAGGTAAAGGTGATCGACGTTGCGGAGGGAGGCGTCAGGCTATCCGGGTCCAGTCGGCGAACCGTCCAGGTAAGGATTTCTCCGCAGAGGCTAGGCGTGCCCGCGTCAAAAGTTTCTGCATTCACCGTAATCGCCGCGCCGTCATCGGTGCGGGACAGTTCAGCAGCGAGTATTTTGACACAAATCGGAGCGGGCATCAAACCGTCGACCACCGTAACGATCATCTGCTTGCGGGTGACGTTGCCACAGTTGTCCGTAGCGGTAAACAGCACTTTCGTTGTTCCTACCGGGTAGGCGCCGCTTGCATCGGCTCCGTTATTCAACGCATAAGGTGAATTATTCCGAATGGTGACGTTTTGGCTACATTCGTCAAATGCGGACGCCATCTGAAGCACGACCTTGGCCGAATCACAGGAAACGCGCGCCGTAACTACGGTATCCAGCGGAACTTTCAGGTTTGGCGCCTGATTGTCGCTGATCCTTATTTTTTGGGTGAAGGAATATATTCCGCCTTCATCGGGGCGACTGGGTTCGTAGTTACATAAATCGACCACCGTCCAGCGTCGTAAAATTTCGAAACAACCGGCCGAGGAGCCGATCTCGAAACGCTGATCTTCGTAATTGACCCCTATTCTGACGCAAACGCCCTCGCCGGCAACCCGGGGCCGGTCAAAACCTTCCGCCAAATCATCGGGCTCGAGGTTGGCGTCGCACTGTTCCAGTACGGTATCCAGTGGCCACTCAATGAGTTCGGCGCTAAGCCGCTCCGGATTCTCGATGCTGATCACTTGTTCGCAAACCGAAGCATTGCCAAAATTATCGGTCGCCGTCCAGCTGCGAATGACCCTACCGGTTCCACACTGATCGATATCGCGAACTAAGGTGGAATCGAGGGTGAATCCACAACGTTCCGTCACTTCCGGGGAGCCGAAGCCTTCGTAATCGAAGAAATTATCTGTACACTGAATAGTGGTGTTCCCCGGACAGGTCAGTAAAGGTCCTTTTTTATCCTGCACGGTGACCGATACCATACATTCCGAAAAACGCCCGAATAAATCCCCTCCGCGTTCTTCCCGCGCCGGATCCACCGGGCCGGGGCCAGGGTTTATCTCGTAAACCCGCAGCACGACCATAATGTCTTCCCGGCCAACCTCCTCACAGCAAAAAGTGACAAAGTCGTCAAACCACTCCTGTACGCCTTCTGCCGGGGAGTCGTCCCCGTCGGCTCCCATACAGGCGCCGGCATCCATGCGGCGAACTTTAAAGTAAATGCTAGACCCACAATTATCGTAGCTGCCTTCATCAAAAGACTGTGCGTTGACCCGTGCAAAGCCGGTAGAAGGGATAGAAGTAACCGTCAGTTCTTCACAAACCGCGGTGGGTTCTTCTAAATCTTCTATGGTGAGCTGTATGGTGCAGCTGGCTGTATTTCCTCTGGCGTCACGGACCGTGTACTGCACAGAGTGAATACCGACCGGAACAAATTGGTGTTCTCCCAATCCTACCCCTCCAAAGGAAGTATTGACCGTCAATAAGGGGTTGGGATCGCAGTTATCACTGAATTCAGGGCGCGGCAGTTTCACATTGGCGTAGCAACGGTTGGCCTGGGTAGTAAGCACCAGGTTTTCCGGACAAGAAAGCACCGGTTTTTGCGAATCCTTGAAAAACAGGAGTTGCTCCCCGGTAAATACCTGATTGGCGCACGCGTCAATTACCTGCCAGGTTCTGGTAATGCGAAAGGCTGCAGAATTATTGAGGAATACCGTGTCATCGGCATAACTGTAATCCAACGCACAGAAATTATCTTGATTGAGGGGCTGTCCATCTATGATGGGCAATCCCGTTTCCGAGGGGGGCACATCGGCATCGCTGCAGGAAAGAGTAGTATCAGGCGGAAATACAATATCCTCCATCTCGTGCCGCTGAACCGAAATCATCTGGCTACAGGTGCTGCTGTTTCCGCTGGAATCGGTAACGGTCCATTTTCGGGTAATGATAGCGGCAACCTCTCCTGCACAATCACTTTTCATCACCTGATCGCTGTAATCAAAGGCCAGCTCGCTACTGCAATTATCACTCGCCACGGGCCTGCCCAAAGCTATCACACTGGTATCAGCCGTACAACTAACAGAAAGATTATTGCACTCCAGGGTGGGGGCGGTCTGATCCAGCGGAATAATAAAGCTTACGCAAAAAAGACCGCTGTTCTCATCCTCGATTGTAACACTAAGTACCTTGCCCAGCAAATTATCAGCCGAAAAGATCAGTTCATCGCGCCCTTCGCCAATCAGCCCGGCCGTCTTTTCACGTACGGTCATGATTTTGGGTCCTGGACAGGAACCCGGGCTGGACAATAAAACCTCAGGGCTCAGCCGTAGTGTACAATCATTCCTGACCACCAGCGGCACGGCATTGGCCTGGTCCGCTCCGCGGCAAGTCAATACACACTGCCCTTTCAACGGCTGATACATAAACAACATTAAAAAAGCGAGGGACGCAAAAGCCATTCCGCTTCCCCGCCAGGAAATGACTTTGCTCTTTTTCCCGACCGCTTCCCAGAAGAAGCGCACTGTAAAGTTCCTGCATTTCATATTCATGGTATTTTCATTAGCATAATTCAGGCCTCTCCGCTCGAGGCAACTGTGAGCAGGCCCGTTTTCCGTATAAAACCTTTTGTTTGAACAGTTTGATTAGTCTGCAGGGGAAGCATCAAAGCCCCGTATCCCCTTTTCCTTAGCGAAAAGAGAAACTTAAAACACGAAGCAGCGATCTTCCACCCACTTAGAGCCTATCCGGAAACCGTATTTGATGCCGAAAAGGATCAGATTCGGGTTCTGAAGTCCCGCTTTCCTAAAAGCGGGATTGAACTTCGTAGCAGCGCTACATTCAAGAATGGGGCGCAGGGCCCCTACCTTGAATAAAAAATGGTATGGCCAGCTTACGAAGATGATCCTTTGCAGACCAAAAGATGGTTTTCGGATAGGCTCTTAATCAGTCGAAAATGTGTATCGTTTTGGTTACTACAATACAAGAAAATATCGTGCCAAAAATGAAAGAAGAAAGGGGAAAGAGGAAATCGGGAATGGGAAGGGGATCCGCCTGGCTTAACCCGGATTAACTGAGCATCAAGCACCCAGCATCAAGAAAAAAGCCTCTCCCCCGTAAACAGGTAGAGAGGCCATCCCAAAAACCGATTTAAGTAGTTACTTGAAAACGGTTCTTGTGAATCACATACAATCCAATCGCCTTACTTATATTCGTAAATATCTTTAGTCACAATCCCAGTTTTGACGTTTAAGTCATGAGGAAAAACGAACGAATTGATCCTATAATGCTAAAAGTACTCAGAGGAGATTTCTCGCAGCAGCGAGGGCAGACGGGTCGTGCAATAGATGCAGGCCTTTTGCTCCGGGGATGAAGCAAAACTGAGTATGTTCAGATACAGGATTATAATTCATTTGTATTTGTACAAATATAATATTTATTTTTTTAAAATAAAATACCCTTAAAGGGGTAATTTATTTTTGTTTTTATCAGCGGTAAGGGTTATTGTTACCGCCGCGTTTAAAGTTCAGCGCAATGGAGACCTCGTGGGTGCCGCTGTTATACCGCTGCACTTGTTGGAAGGAGGTGTCGTAGGTATAGTAAAGCCGGAAGTTGGACAGGCGCGTGCCCAGGGTTACGCCCAGTGATCCCAGGTTGCGATAAGAAAGGCCGCCGATGAGTTGATCTTCCAGGAAACCTGCCATGACGGTGAAATCCACCATGAAGGGCACATCCTGAATCTGACGCATCATCATGGAAGGTTCGATGGTAAACCCGAAGTCGGAGACATCAAAGCGATGACCGAGCATAAAGGTGTAATGCTGGAAAAAGGATCGGCTTTCCTCCGGGCTCGAGATATTATCGAGGCGTTCCCCCACCAGGTTGGTAAAAGATAAGCCGGCATAAGTATTTTCACTGAAAGTCCCGAAAATCCCCACCGAGGCGTCCAGGGTATTCCGGCCGTTGAGAGCTTCGGCAGCTAATTCATCATCCGGATCGAAGAAATTATCCTCCAATACTTCGTTGTTCAGTGTCTGCCGGTAGTACTCAGTGGAAAAACCGGTTCCCAGCTTGATATTATCGCCTATGCTAAAGCGGAAGGCGTAGTTCAATATGGCCCGGGTTTCGTTGAGCTGCGCTGCCGTTTCGGTAAATACGCCCACCCCAAGTCCGAAAGTATTGCCCAGTGGGCCGTTGTACTGCGCGCCGAATGTTTGCGGAGCTCCCTCAAAGCCGGTCCATTGTGCGCGGGCGTGAAATTGGAGCTGATGCTCTTCAAAAAAACCAGCCACCGAGGGGTTGACCAGAATAGGCGAGATCGTATAATGATTAAAAACGGCCCTATACTGAGCGGAAGCCAGGGTGCAGACGGCGAGGAAAGGTATGAGTAGAATTAACTTTTTCATTTTTAAACCGGTTGTGGGTTATGCAAATACAATTTTGAAGGTTCTAAGAGACGGCGCCCTTCGAAGAGGGCGCTCATCCTTTTTTAGTCATCCCGTAGCACTGTCAGGGAGCCTTTCAGTTGCTGGCTTTCCCCATTGCCATCAATATACTGAAGCACGAAGTAGTAAGGACCTTCCGGGAGGCGTTCTCCTCCGGCGTTGGTTCCCCTCCAGGTATTGTCGTAATTTTCTGCTTCGTGAACGATCTGTCCCCAACGATTATATACTTCGAGTTGATTTTCGGGAAATTCCTCGATACAGTTGACTTCGAAGAGTTCGTTATCGCCATCGTCATTCAAGGTTAATACCTTGCTGGCCTCCAGACAGGCGAAGCGCCGGTCACTGACCAGTGCGGATAGTTGGATTTGATTTTCCGGCTTACAGCCGCGGCTATCTTCCACTTCCACAAAGTAGGTGTCCGGACAGAGGTTATTGATGATGGAATCTGTCGCAGAAGTGCTCCAGGTAAAGAAGTAGGGCCGGGTTCCTCCCGTCACGATGGCCCGGGCCGAGCCATTACAGCCCTCATTGGCAGGTTTGGTTTCAACCAGAACCTCCAGGGGTTCGGGGTCCTGCAATTCAAAAGAACGGACCGTGCGACATTCGTAGTCATCCGTAACGGTGACGGTATAAGTGCCGGCTCGCAGGTTCCGTATTTCCGAGCCCGTAGCTCCTGTATTCCATTTAAAATCGTAAAAAGTAGAGCCGGCGCCACCGGCAGCCCGCGCCTCAATGCGGCCGTCGTTACCTCTATGACAGCTGATCCCGCCGATATTCGGGCTGATCACCACATCGGGAGGTGCCTGTAGATTCACCTGAGTCGTCACTACGCAGCCGCTCTCATCGATGGCAGTCAGTTCGTACTGACCCGCCTGTGCATTGGAGAGCATTGCATCCACGCTGATCATTTCGCCATCGCGGACCCACTCGTACATGTAGGAGCCGATACCATTGACGCCCTGTGCGCGCAACACGCCATCGGAAGCATCGGGGCAGCTCACGCCAAAGCCGTTAAAATCGGATAGCACTTCAACATCCACTGCCAGGTTGGAGCTGGATCCAACGGTAAATTCGCGGATCAGGTTGTTTCCCGAGCTTTCGGACACGGTAACCTTGTATTGCCCCGGCAGAACATCGTTCAGCCCGGCATCTGTGGAGATAACCTCTCCGGAAGCATTAGCCCACCGATAAGTATAGGGAGTGCTTCCTCCTGAGATGTTGAGTTGAATAGCACCATTGGGCTCATCGGGACAGGAAGCATTGGTCATATCTCCCCTTATAGAGAAAGTAGTCACCTCAATGGCATCAAATGTTCTGGTGCAACCGTTGGCATCCGCTACCGTGGGAATGAAGGGACCGGCACAAAGGTTGATAATCTGTGATCCGGTATTCGGGGAATTCCACAGCACGCTATATCCGGGCGTGCCGCCGGTAAGAGAAAGTCGGATACTCCCCGTACAACCGGGGGCCTCCGTATCATGAACGACGATGGCCTCCGCTATCCGGATCGGATCGGGTTCGGGAATGGTAGCCTCTCCCTGCAGGACTGTTCCGTTTTCGTCACGGACCGTAAACCGGACATTACCGCCTGGCAAGTCTGCCCGGCTGACTTGTCCGTTGTTGCTATTCACTTCCGGGCCATTCTCAAAAGCCACCACGTAGGGATCGTTGCCTCCTTCGATGCTGATGGTCAGTCGTCCGTCAGGTTCACCGGTACAGGAGGTAGGCTCCGTAGTTGTTGAAAACGATAAAGGGATGGCCTGGAAATTCACATCGTAGCATTCCTGAGCCGAACAGCCGTTGGCATCGGTAACCGTGACGCAGTATTGCCCGGTGCTCAGATTATTGATCTGTGTTCCGGTAGCCCCGTTATCCCAGTTGAGGGTGTAGCCCGGGCGCCCCCCGGAAATGCTGAGGGCTACCGCGCCGTTATTATTACTCATTTCTCCGGTTACTGGATCAATGGAGGCATTGATGGTGATGGCAGGTAATTCGCTGACCTCAAAGGTACCGCTTACTACGTCGCCTTTGTCATCGGTAACTGTAAGGCTGTAATTACCCGGCGCCAAGTTGTTCAGTTGCACACCGGTCGAACCGCCGTTGCTCCAGCTGTAGGAGAAGGGAGTACGCCCCCCGGCCATGTCCACCAGAATACTGCCGTTATTGTCTCCGGCACAGGCGTTGGTAATTAGGACATCGGCAAAACGAAGCACCTCGTACATTTCAATACAGGATACAGTGTTGCAGCCGTTAGCATCGGTAATCGTCACACAGTACTGACCGGTATTGGTTAAGCCGGAAATATCGCCCTGTGTGGAGCTGAAATTAGCTGGCCCTGACCACTGGTAGTCAAAGGGGCCATCCCCACTGCTAACCGTCAGATCGATCGCTCCCGGAGCATCGGGGGCGATATATGTCGGTGACAAATTGCTGGCTACGCCTCCCTGCTCCTGAACCTCGATCGGTCCGGAATTGAAGGTGCATCCCCGGGCATCGGTAATAGTGAAGGCATACTCACCGGCAGCAAGACCGGTTTGTTGCATCGTGCCGTCCGGCAGGCTTCCCGACCAGTTAATCGTGTACTGAGGCGTGCCGCCGGTAATGCCCACACTGATGGCGCCGTTATCCTGGCTCGTTTGTGCTCCACAATCGGCATCCTGCACCTGAACATCCGCGCTGAGTGGTGCTGATGGCCCACCGACGCTAAAGGATTCCGACACAGTCTCATTAGTGCTGTTATCCGTTACCGTTACCGAATAGTTGCCGGCGGGAACGCCAGTGAGGTCCTCAGTAGTCACATTCTGGTAACTCCAAAGGTAGGAATAGCCACCCGAACCACCCTGAACACTTATATTAACGGCGCCGCTGGATTCACCGAAGCAGGATACATTGGTAATACTTGCCGGGGTGCTAATTGTCAGCGCTCCTCCCACATCGATCGTAATGGTTCCGGATTTGGAATTGTAATCAATAGTCTGTTCGTTACCGTTCTGGTTTTGTACAAATTCGATGGGGGTTGGGCTATTAGACAAGGATACCACCGAAGTAGTCCCATTGGGGGCCTTGGCCAGAAAGCACAACTCCATCAGCACGGCCCCGTCGGGAAGGGTCTTGCCCGTCACGTCGGGATCGAACCAGGAGACGGTCAGAACGCCGGGGGAGATATCTCCTACTCCCGCCGAATTCAAGCCATCCAGCCCAAAATTCTGAGCCGACTGAAACTCCAGATGGTTCGGATTGTAACTGATGCTGAACTGCATACCGAGAATATCCTGAAAGTCCTGGACGGTAACCGGAACGCAGAAGCTAACACCGCTTTCTACCACCTTATCGCCTATCAGTAAGCCGAACCCTTCAAAGGGCGGGCCGCCGCCATTCCCCTCACCGATCTGTACGACGCCGTTCCGGAAATTATGGTTTATAACTTGCTCCCCGCTGCCGTCAATCTGAATAAATTCGGGAGGCGTAGGCACATCCACGAAGCTGATGGTGGTAGTAGTGCCGTTGCTGCCGCGGGCGATAAAACAGAGTTCGAAAAGTGTGGTGCCATCAGGCAGGCTTTTACCGCTTACATCGGGGTCAAACCAGGAGACGGTCACAACGCCCGGAGAAACATTACCGATACTACCGGCGCTCAGCCCATCCAGCCCAAACCCAGTCACCTCGCTCAATTCCAGCGCATTGGGATCGTATTCCATACTAAACTGCATACCGAGTATATCGGTAAAATCCTGCACCTTCACCGGAACGCAGAATTCCTGGCCGTTCTGAACATTAACATCTTCCAGATACAGACCAAATCCGGTAAACCCGGGGCCGCTGCCGCCGCCGCTATCTCCCTGAATGACCACGGTCCCGCTTTGCGTACTGCTGTCAATAATCTGCTCCCCATCGGATCCTACCTTCTGGGTTACCTCGATGGCTAGCGGATTGTTGGAAAAAGCTACCGTGGCTGTTCCTGCCGTCCTGGCAGTAAAACAAAGCTCAAATAAGATAACATTATTGGGAAGATCCATCCCCGTAAAACTAATATCGTTCCAGGAAAAACGTATGCTCCCGGGAGAGGGATTGGCCAGGGCATTGGCATCCAGCCCGTCTACGGCATTGTTAAAATTACCGGCGCCGGTAAACTGCAGCAGCGTGGCATCATAATTTACGCTGAACTGCAAGCCGAGAATATCCTGAAAATCCGCTACCCGTACAGGCAGGCAGACCGATTCTCCCGGTTGGACGGTAGCGCTTCCAATAATCATTTCGAAGCCATTACCACCAGCGCTTTCCGAAATATTAATACTGCTGTCATCTGTTTCAAAAGCCAGATTTTGTGAGCCGCCACCGGTCTGCTGGGTTACTGCGATATTCAGCGGCGTATTGGTAAAGCGGACACCTGTCGTTCCACTGGCAAGCGCATCAAAGCAAATATTGAGCAGCACAGCCCCGTTACTCAGGGTGCTGGCGCTGGCATCGCTCCAATCAAAGCGGAGGACCCCCGGCGAGGGCTGGCTGAGGGCGCTGCCGTCCAGTCCGCTGACCAGGCTATTGACATTGCGGACCTCCTTAAATTGCAGCAAACTGGCATCGTAGCTCAGGCTGAACTGCAGGGCGGTCAGATCCGTAAAATTGTTTACATTTAAACTAATGCACACTTCATCCCCTACCGTGATATTGTGATCACTCAGGGACATCCGGAAGGTAACAGCTCCGCCACTGCCTCCGTCCCCTACCGTCACGGTGCTATTCTGCGTTGTCATCCCTACCTCGTTTTCATTGGCATCGATCACTTCAATCGTAAGATCGGGATCATCTTTTATCTCCACCGGGGTGGTGCCGTCGGTCAGGGCGCGAAACGTTACAGAGAAAATGACGGTACCGTCTGGTACGCTAATTCCGGCCAGATTATTATCAAACCAGGAAAGGGTGAGTTTCCCCGGTTTATCAGGCACATAGCCAAAAAGGTTGGGCCCTAATCCTGGTACCGCATCCGAATTGACATTGGTCACCTCTTGAAATTCAAGCACCCCCGAATCCCAGATAATGGGAAACTGCATACTTAAGATATCATTGAAATTATTGACTACGATATCTACCGAAAACTCCTGTCCCGGATCTACATCTATGGTTTGGGGACTAACGGTGAATACCGGCTGCGCGAATAACGGCAGGGAACTCATCAATAGCACTCCTATTGCCAGGCTTTTAATCAATCTATCCATCTTGCTCGGAATTTGGGATATTAGTAAATATTACTACTTAAAAATAATTTCTTGAGAAATACTACCACCGGAAGATTCAATCCGGCATACATATATACCCGGTACGGGAAAATGCCGGGCAGCAAGTGCGATCTTATGGTTGCCCCTGTTTAAATCAAAGGTTTCCTCATGAATTTTTTTTCCGGAAAGATCGTACAACTTTAACAATGTCAACCCATCCTGATCGAGCGTAAACGACACACTCGTAGAATTGGAAAACGGATTGGGGTAAGTATTTAAAAAGCTAATCGGTTTCTTATGATTGTCTATTTGTTCATTTACCGGTGTTGGCTTGATCGAAACTAAGGCCTCTTTGAATCGCACCTCCAACTTGCGGTACTTTTTGTCGTATACCTCAATTTTTGTTAAATCATCTTCGGTGAAAAGAATAGAGGTTGTTTCCTTACTTTTACCGATACATTCGAACCTGATTTCAAAGAGTGTAGAACCATCCGGCAAGCTTACCGGCGCCAGGGATTCCTCGAACCATAAAAAGCGTAAAATACCAGCGGAAGCAGCAGAGGCTCCAAAATGTTTTTGTGTTTGGATATCCAGAGCCGGATGCTCCACCCCTTTATAACGCAACAGGGTAGAGTCCCAAGATATGATAAATTGTAATCCGGTAATATTGTCGAATTGATTCACCTGGATGGGTACAGAGAAAGAAGCGCCATAGGCAATGGCTCTGTCTGAAGAGAATATAGCAGGAGATTGTGCGTGCACGGGGAATACACAGGGGATAAACAGGAATAGGGCAAGGAATATGCTTCCTGGCTTTTTCATATCATGGGATTATGTTGATTTTTAGCGCCTGGACATGATAAAAGGGACTTTTGAGTAGTCTTTTTGAAGTCCGATTCTTATTTCCCGGCTACCTTTTTTAAGGTTGAAACGCTTGCTTTGCCTTTCGCACCTGAAAGGTATGAAATTTAGTTTACTTTCAACAAGTTTCAATATAAAAAAATGGGAGTGATTCTCCCCAGATATGGAGAGAATCACTCCCAAGGGTGAATGATTATTCTACGATAATCATCTTCTTGGTCGCGGTGTACTCAGCCGTTTCGACG
>CAZWDL010000035.1:0-58970 GCA_964632995.1 uncultured Saprospiraceae bacterium | reverse complement strand
CCGCCTTCCGACTTCCGCTTTCCGACTTCCGCTTTCCGCCTTCCGCTTTCCGACTTCCGCTTTCCGCCTTCCGCCTTCCGCTTTCCGCCTTCCGCCTTCCGCCTTCCGACTTCCGCTTTCCGACTTCCGCCTTCCGCCTTCCGCCTTCCGCCTTCCGCCTTCGAATCACTTTTCCCCGGAAGGCACCTCCCCAAATGTTTCCTTATACACGCGGGTGAAGTAACTGGGGTCGCGGAAGCCGACGGCGTCGGCCACTTCGCCGATTCGCATATCGGTATTACGGAGCAGTTCGCGGGCCTGATGCAGGCGGATCGTCCGGATTAGGAGGGAGGAGGACTGTCCGGTAAGGGCTTTTACTTTCCGGTGCAGTTGCGTGCGGCTCAGATGCATAGCTTTGGCCAGTTCGGATACGCCGAAGTCCTCGTCGCTGATATTCGCTTCGATGGATTCGCAGAGGCGTTGGAGGAAAGCGTCTTCGCGCGGATTACCGGTATGGAAAATCGTAGAAGCGCCTTTGGTAGTCAGGTGATTACTGTATCGCTTCTGCAAACGTCGCCGGACTTCGATCAGGTTGCGCAGGAGGAGTTCCAGTTCCTCTTTCAGAAAGGGTTTGGCCAGGTAAGCGTCGGCGCCGGTCCCAAGTCCTTCGAGCCGCGATTCGGCATCAGCTTTGGCGGTTAGTAAAATGATGGGGATGTGGCTGCTGCGTTCATCCGATTTTAATACCCGGCATACCTCGTAGCCGTCCTTTTCCGGCATCATGACGTCACTGATGATGATATCCGGTACGATGCCGATTGCTTTTTCGATGCCAACCCGCCCATTGTAAGCGATGTGGATCCGGTAGTCTTTTTGCAGAATAGTCTGCAGGTAACGCACGACATCGCGGTTGTCTTCAATGATGAGTAAGGAGGGGCGGTCTTTGGAGGCCTTTTCTCCAATTGTCACCGACGGATACCAGGCCGGGTTTTCTGCCGGCGCTCCGGTAACAGGGTGGTCCGTTATTTTGATTACAGGACGACCTTCCTGCTCAACGCTCTTCGCTGCTTCCTGCCGCACAGGCAGATATACCGAAAAGGTGGTTCCTTGTTCTACTTCACTGTCTACTTCAATTGTTCCATCCATCAGTTTGACCAGTTCCTGCGTCAGCGCCAGTCCGATGCCGGTTCCTTCTCCTTCCCGGGTATGACTTCCATCGACCTGGTGGAAGTGGTCGAAGATTTGCGACAGCTCCGACCCGGGGATCCCGATGCCTGTGTCTTTGACCTGAATGCCCAGCAGGGAATTTTTGCAATCCTTTTTCCCGGGTTTTTCAAGGCGCTGGTCAGTTCTTTCTCCCGGCTTGACGATTACCATTACCTTTCCGTACTGCGGGGTGAATTTGATCGCGTTAAACAACAGGTTGCCCAGGATTTGCTGTATTTTTTCCGGGTCGTAATCCATTACCAGGCTTTCGACTTCGGAATAGAAGGTCAGACTGATATTTTTTTCAACTGCCAGTGATGTAAAGGATTCCGTCACATAGCTGAGGAAGGGAATGATATCACTCTGCACCAGTTTTAAAGGCATAGCGCCGGTTTCCAGCTTTGACAGGTCCAGCATCTGATTCACCAGGGTGAGCAGGTTATGGTTATTGCGCCGGATCATTTTGATCGCTTCTTCCCGGCTGATTGCGGGCTGGTCATTATCCTCCAGCTGTTGCGTCACCCCTTGAATAATAGTTAGTGGTGTGCGGAATTCGTGAGTGATATTGGTATAAAAGCGGTTCTTGAAATCGTTGAGCTCCTGCAGGCGATAGGCTTCCGCCTTTTGGAGTTTGCGCTGTAGCTGGAAGTAATAAATGTTATAGAGAATAGCGCTTATAATTAAGAGGTAGAAGGCATAGGCCCAGCCGGTTTCCCACCAGGGCGGCAGGATGGTGATGGCCAGCGCGATGCCGCGGTCGTTCCAGGCGCCGTCGCTGTTGGCGGCTTTGATCCGGAAGGTATATTGACCGGGATCCAGGTTGGTATAACTCGTGCGGTTGTCTGCTTCCTGCCATTCGTTATCGTAAGGCTCCAGTTTGACCTGATACCGGTTGCGTTCCGGATTGCGGAAATTCATGGCTGCGTAGCGAAAAGCCAGGTCATTTTGATCGTAGCGAAGCTCCAGCCGTTTAATGGAGGAAAGATCCTTCAACGTAGCGTCGTTTTTTACTTTGGCCAGGGGGCGACCGTCTACCTTAAGATCGAGCAAGACCACTGCGGGGCGGGCGGTATCCCGTTGAATACTATCGGGATGGAAAAAAATCAGACCGTTCTTAGTGCCGAACAGCAGGTGGCCGTCTTTAAGCTTCAAATGTGTTTGGCTTGTGAATTCATTGGAAGGGAGCCCGTCTTTTATGAAGAAATTTTCTACTTCCTGGGTTAGTGGATCAAAAAGAGACAAGCCATGGTTCGTACCGACCCATAGCCGGCCGCGGCGGTCGTGCATGATGGAACGGACCTTGCTGTGCGGAAGGCCGTGCGAGGGAGTGAACTGGCGCCAGGAAAGGTTGTTCATATCCACGCCTACCAGGCCGGAGCCGTAGGTGCCTGCCCAGACGGTTTGCCGGTTGTCTTCCCAGAAATCGCCGCCGGGAGGAAAATCGAACTTTCGCGTCTGCCTCGTGATGGGGTCAAAGTAGTAGAAGCCATCGTTGTTGGTGCCCACCCATAATTTTCCCCGGCTGTCGATGAAAAATTCATCAATTGTTATTGATCGCAGGCTGTCGGTCAGCGCTCCGAAATCATCGCCGTACAGATGGATGCCGGATTCCGGGTTGAAATAGTGAAGCCCGGTTAAGGTATTACTGGCAATCCAGCAAGCGCCTTGCTCGTCAAACCGAAGGTCGTTGACATTGATGTTTTTCAGGGAAGCGGGAAAATCCTCCGCCTCATTGAGTCGCTCCAGGGTGTTGGTTAAAGGGTCATACCGGTCGATGCCGGCGTCCGTTCCTATCCACAGCCTTCCCCGCTTGTCTTCCGCCAGGGCGAATACGTTGTCGCTGGAAAGGGTATTGGAATTACCGGGTTGATGCCGGAAATGTACAAAAGTATTGGAACGGAGATCCCAGCGGTCGAGGCCTTTTCCCATTGTCGCAATCCAGATATATCCGCGACTGCCTTCGAAAAAATAGGTGACGGCATTGTCGCCCAGACTGTTGGGGGTGGCCGGATTATGTTGAACCCATTGAAAAGCGGCGGCGTCCCGCCGGTGTTTGAGCAATCCCGAAAAGTGATCGGCGATCCAGATCAGGCCGTTGCGGTCTTCGATAATATCTCTGAGGTCGTGGTAAATCGAAGTGGAGAAATGCCGGCTGTCCCATATTGTTCTGCGGTGCACTTTTCTGCTCACCGGATCGTAAAGGCTCACTTTTTCCGATCCCCTATAGTGTTCCATTAACCAGGGCTTGCCCTGCCTGTCGATATAGACTTTAAACACCAGATTTTCCTCCGATACGGGGTGTAGCTCAAAACGCTGCTGGTCCGGAAAAAAACGGATTAATCCGGTTTTGCGAGCGGCCAGCCAGATGCTGCCGTCCGGGGCTACATCCAGGCTGGGAAATGGTATGGGATCCTGGTTTTTGGTCAGGTAGTCCGGAAGTGGAAAAATCTGGAACTGCTGCTTCTTTTCATTCCAGTGCGCCAGCCCTCTGTCTGTTGCCGCCCATATGCCGCCATGCTGATCCGTGGCGAGATCCCAGACGATCTTCCCGGGCGAATCATCGCCATCCTGCGGGAACTGGCGCCATGGGGTCCGGGCTGTCTCGCGCCAGGGGATATCCTCAGCGGAGGCCTGCAGGCGGGCGAGGCCGGCGTCCCCCATAGCCAGCCATACCCGGTGAGCCGAATCGACCAGGATTTTCTGAATGCGCGGCCCGACGGTAATGGAATGAGGCGAAGGGGAAAAATAAGGGATAAAGCTGAGCGTCTGCCGGTCGAAGCGAAAGACTTCCCCGTGGGCCGTGCCGATCCACAGGTCGCCGGAAGGGCCTTCGGTGAGCGTGCGGACATTGATGGGCATCTTTCTTTGAAAGGTCGAATCCGGCGGTTCAAAATCGAATACTTCTACGGTATGCCCGTCGTAGCGGGCCAGCCCCAGTTGGGTGCCGACCCACAGCAGGCCCAGGTGATCCTCGCAAAGCGACCAGGCGCTGTTGTCCGGAAGTCCATCTTCCTGGGCGATCAATTCACAGCGTAGCAGGCTGTCCTGGGCGATAAGCAGGGGAGGGGTAAATATCCATAGGCCTGCTATTGCCAAAATGAAGAAAGCTAACGGTTTCATTTGGATGCTCGCTTTTGTGCTTTTCAGGGATGCAAAAGATAAGCAATATTACTTGATAACCGCTAAAGAAGCTGGCTAAGAGATCGGTAGAACGATGTTCGTCTTCGATACACAAATTGTTCAAAATTCAAAAAATCGGCTCCCATCCCGTTGGATAACTTTGACATTTAAAGTACCTTGAAAAGTGTTAACTGAAAAAGGTGTAATGAAGGACACCTGATTAAGAGGAATATATGTATTATTTTATTTAAAATGTATAACTTTTCCTATTGGTGAGGTTAACGCAATGCGTAATCAACGGTGTTGAACTAAAGCCGCTAGTGCGCTGGGCACTAAGTTCGTCACAGTTAATTCGGCTTCTTTTGGCGCTATCCGGCGTTGCCCATTCCTCATGTAGCTCCGGCTATGCTCGTCATGGGCGCCTTGGCTAGCGCCAAAATAACCTCGCCTTAACTACGACGAACTTAATTCCCAGCGCACTAGAGAAACTAAAGAACCAAGAGGGATGTTTTACATATAGTATCCAACAAAATTCAGGAGCTTATGACTATTGAGATTTCAGATAAATTACTCGAGAAGTCTGGGTTAACGAAAGAGGAGATCCTCCTTGAGTTGGCAATTATCCTATTTCAGAGGGAAAGTGTTACTTTGGGGCAAGCAAGTAAAATTGCCAGAATACATCAGTTCGAGTTTCAAAAAGAACTTGCCAAAAGAAAGATTCCTATCCACTATGACATAGAAGATTTCGAGAAAGACCTAGAAACGATCAAACAAATCTGAGCGTGATAGTCATTAGCGATACTTCTCCCATCTCCAACCTTATCATAATAGAGAAGCTGGAAATTCTGAAGGAGGTTTTCAAAGAAATCATCATTCCTCCTTTTGTGGAATCGGAGATTGAAAAATTACCAGATTTTTCAATCTCTTTGAATTTATACCATAGGAGTGTATGGATAAGAAAAGAAAGACCAAAGAACGAGGAAGAAGTTAAAAAGCTCATGAATGAAATTGATGAAGGGGAGTCAGAAGCTATTGTCTTAGCTATCGAAATCGGAGCAGATTATTTGTTGATAGATGAAAGGATCGGTACAAACAAAGCTAGAGAAAAAGGCTTAGAGACGATCGGATTACTTGGGGTTTTGATAAAAGCTAAAGAAAAGGGGATTATTGAAAAAGTGGAACCGATACTCAATGAATTGATCAACAAAGCAGGTTTCTGGATAGGGGATAAATTAAAGGAGAGAGTGTTGAAAGAAGTGAATGAAAGATAACCCGCGGCACTGGTCACAACATGGTGCATGATGGCCAGTGCTCACTCCTAGACGTTGCACCGGCGCAGGCACATTTTACTTCCCGCCATACTGATCCATAGCGAGGTCCCAGACAATCCTTCCTGGTGAATGGTCGCCTTTTACGGTTAGCAGTAAAGAGTAAGGGAAAAGAAAAAAGCGGTGGTATGCGGGTGAT
The DNA here is from genome assembly GCA_964632995.1 of uncultured Saprospiraceae bacterium. Classification (GTDB taxonomy): domain Bacteria; phylum Bacteroidota; class Bacteroidia; order Chitinophagales; family Saprospiraceae; genus CAZWDL01. Next base: position 53,198 of record CAZWDL010000035.1, on the reverse strand, counting down.
TACCTATGTAGAAGTTGAGGTGATTGAAAACGAAGAGAAGACGGATGTCTACCTGCTTTCCATTTACGATAAATCTAAATACGAGAACATTTCTGATATCCCATAGAAAATTCCCGGATAGCCCAGTGGTATCATTACGGGAAGCTATGAAAGCTTTAAAACTGTGGCCGTCGTATCTATACAAACCGTTTGCCGAGCCAAACCATATGAAGCCTTGCTGATCCTTGACAATGCGTCGGGCGCCTACCGGCGGTTCATGCTGATCAAAGATGAAATTGGGATTGCTGGTGATGGAAGTATCCTGAGCCCCGGCATGGTGAGGCCAACCGAGAAGATGAGAGAATAAAACGACAAAGAAGAGCAACGAGGCGGATCGGGTTGATCGGGGCACAGCTTTACTGTATTCCTGTCAGGGAATTACCGTAGGCTACTTATTCGAAAATACGGAGATATCAGCAAACGAACAATTGGGGGGATATGGGGTGGCCAAATTTTTAGTCGAGGCAAACTTCATCTGTTCTTCTGTTCATCTGTTCTGCGGTTCTAAAGCGTTTATAAGTTTTTCACTTCATTACATTCAAACTTGACAGAACAGAAGAATCCCGCTTTTCAATAAAAAAGCGGGAAACAGAAGAATATCGAACCGCAGAAGTGTCGAACTAATCAGTGTACCACCTCCCCCAGCAATCGCCGTTCCTCCCGTACCTCCGCCGGAAGCACTGCCCCTGCCTCATTCCCCCAGCTCTGCCGGATAAAGCTCAGGATGGCCGCCAGCTCCTCATCCGGCAGGTGGGCGTAGGGGGCCATGGCTTCTTCGTAGGTTTTGCCGTTCACTTCGATGGGCTCTGAAAGTCCGCGCAGCAGCACGTTGATCAGTCGGTCTTTGGAGCCGGTGACCCAGTTGGTTCCGGCGAGGGGCGGGTAGAGGTCCTCGACGCCCTGTCCGTCGGGCCGGTGGCAGAGGGTGCAGTGCTGCTGGTAGAGCGCGGCGCCCCGGCTTAGGCGGTCTTCGGAGGCGGTGATATTCCACTGTTCGGAAGGCATCTCGGCGGGTTCGGGGTTTTCCTGCAGGGCGACCTGGTTGTCCAGCGCCGCCAGTATTTCACGGTCGGCCGGCGTGGCTGCTTGCAGTCGGATGATGCGGTCATCGGCGGGATGGATGAGGCTAGCGGTGTCGTAGAGGAAAGGCTGGAAGCGCGGGTGCCAGTCGCGGTTGCTGGTGGCGAGGTAGAGGTCGCCGTTGGGGGCGACGGCCAGATCGCGCAGGCGGCCGAAGTGCTTTTGGAAGAAGATGCGTTTCTCCCGGACCTGTTCGCCGTCATCAGACAGCGGGAGGACGCGCAGCGCCTGTCCCTTCAGGTTGACCACCAGCAGGCTGTTCTGCCATTCCGGGACGGCCGGATGGTCGTAGTAATCCAGTCCGGCCACGGCGATGGTCGGCGTCCAGGTGGCGAGGGGTTCTACGACCTGGTGCGTTTGGCAGTATTCCCGTTCGTTTTCCAGGTCGCAGTAGCCGTGTACCTTGGGCCAGCCGTAGTTGCGGCCCGGCCGGATGAGGTTGACCTCGTCGTCGTTGGCGGGGCCGTGCTCGGAGGCGTAGAGCTTGCCGCCGGTCCACACCATGCCCTGCACGTTGCGGTGCCCCCAGGACCAGACGGGATTGCCGGGCATCGGGTTGTCTTTGGGAATGGAACCGTCCAGGTTGAGGCGGTGGATCTTGCCGACCAGTGTGGTGCTGTCGAGCATCTGATCGAGGCGGCCGGCGTCGCCCATGGCGAAGAAAAGCTTTTCGTCCGGGCTGATCAGCAGTCGGGAGCCGTTGTGGTAGGTCTGGCCGGGGATTTCGTCCAGCAATATTTTCGGGGAAACCAGGGTGTCGCCCTCTAGCGTGTAGCGCACCACGCGCGATTCGATTTCCTTGTCTAAGACGTCGTCAGATTTGAGGTAGGTGTAGTGTAAAAAGACGTAGGGTTCCTCCGGTAATTCCGGGTGCAGCGCCATGCCCAGCAGCCCCCTGGATTTCTGGTAGTGGATGTCGGGAACCTGCAGCACTTTCTTCCGTTCTCCACTTTCCACATCCATCCGGTACACACTGCCGTTCTGCTCGGTAAACCAGAGCTTATCGTCCGGGCCCCAGGTGACTTCCCAGGGGACTTCCAGGCTGTCGGCGACCGCGCTGGCGATCAGGGTGGTGGAGTCCAGTTCGAGGTGAGCGAGGTAGGATGGTTGCCAGTTATTCTCGTGTGAATTTTCTTCCTGGCAACTGATGAGAAAGAACAGACCAAAAATAATGAGGGCTGGTACGAGGAGAAATTTTTTCTTTAACATATGGGAGTCCGGCTTAAAAGCGACCTCGGAGAGGTCGGCTGTTTGTAGTAGTAGAATGAAAAGATATACGAAATTACATTCACGACCTCGGAGAGGTCGCATTTTCTTCATTTTTGCATGCGACCTCTCCAAGGTCGTAAACATAATGGTTAATATATTCTGATGCTACAAATATCAGACCTCTCCGAGGTCTTCCGCTAACTCTCCCGCCACAAGCGCTGCGCCGTCTCCAAATCCCGCCGCATCGCCTCGTACACTTTGTCCGGCTTCACTTCAATATCCCGCCGCCCGTGCTCTGCGCCGCCGAGGTCGTACTCCAGGTGCAGCGAGGCCGCCGGCTTTATGCCGAATTCCTTTAGAATGCTAAAATACTTTTTAAAATCAACCATTCCCTCACCTAAAGGCGTGTTAACGGTTTCCCATTTCCCATTCACTTGTTCCCAGCGGAAATCCTTCAGTACGATATTCGTTATCCAGGGCCGTATGAGGCGCAGCCCGGTTGTCCAGGAGCGGCCGCCTTCGACGACGGCGTGACGGATGTCGTACTGACAACCCACGCCCTCGCCGGCATCCTTCACCAACTGCCAGATTTCCCACATGGAGGCGCCGACGTAGGTACCCGCGTGGTTCTGGTGAGCGCCCTGTAGGTCCAGTTCTCGGTTGAGGCGGGCGAGTTCGGCCATTTTGCCCTGGAAGATCTGCATGGCGGCGGGGATGGACTGCTCGTTGTTATATCGGTAATAGCCCATGCGGTACTGCTTGAATCCTAGCTCAGTGGCGGTCTCCAGCACCTTGCGGCTGCGGGGATTTTCCGCGTCCGTTACGGCGGTGGTCATCATGCGGATTTTGAGGCCTTCGCCTTTCAGGGCCTCAACGGCTTTGGGTAGTTGTCCCTCTACCTTTTCCGGATCCACGTGGCCGCCGGGACGTACCGTCAGGTCGGCGCCGTCGAAGCCGATTTCCTTTACGGTGGCGGCGAGCGACGGATAGTCCAAAAACTGCAGGTGTTTGGAGAAGACGTGGATTTCTAACAGCTCGACTGCCGTGGGCTTTCGGTTCACGCTATTTCCGGCCAGCGGGGCCAGCGGCAGGCTGAGGGCCGCCAGACCGCTGTGCCGGAGGAAGCTGCGACGGGAGAAGGGTTTGGAGGTCATGATGATCATTTATTTAGGTTAAAAAGGGAGGGTGTAAACGGTAAAAAACCCAAGGCGGTTTTCAATAAAATAATTATGTAATCGACTGATAATATGTTTACCAAACTTCAAAAGTGTATCGATTACCCACAACTTTAGTCGGTACAAACTTCCTCTGTTCTGCGGTTCCGGCCTGTTTGAAACAGTTTTTCACCTTTTTGTAGACATTCAGAACCGCAGAACAGTAAAACAGATGAATATTGAACCGAAGAAGTAGCCAAAATCCGACTTATGGGTAATCAGTACACTTCAAAAGTTTAGTAAAAATGTTCGAAATACCGATTTTTTGTACAACCCCTAAAAACTATCCTGTCCATCTTTCATTCAAATTAATTCTGTCCACTTACGTTCCGGTTTCCATCTGAATGGCCGACCGGTTTTGCATCCAGATAGCGCCCAACGCCAAAATGCTTAAAATGCCTAAAAGCATGATATCCAGTCGAATAATGCCAATCATTGAAGGTATTACTTTAAACTGTGAAGCTGTAAATACCAGCAAAGCAATCAGCGTGACAAAGGGTAGCCATTTCAGCTCTGCAGACCTATCGTAGAATATCCCGGTAAAAATCATCGGCGCCATCAGGGCGGTGCCGGCAAAGCTGGTGCGCGCGAGCAGGACGAGCTCGTCGCTGGTGAAAATCGAAAAGACCAGGGCCATAACCGCGAAGAAGAAAATGCCAATGCGGGCGATGCGCAGCAGGCGCTTGTCTTCTCCTCGCAGGATGGAGCGCAGCTCGGATCCCAACGAAAAGACCTGCGAGTCGGCGGTGGAGATGGCGGCGGCTAAAAGACCGATCAGCACCAGTGCGCCCAGTGCTTCCGGCTGATCGCGCAGCAGCGCCGCGCCCAGAAAGTCGGAAGTGCTCGCGTCGGGATAATTCAGCGCGCCGTACATGCCGATAAACAGGGTAGGCAGGATGATCAGAATGGCGAAGCCGCCCAGTCCAACCGCCATGCGGTACATCGCCCGGTGATCTTTCATGATGGCCAGGCGGGAGGAAACCTGCGGCTGCGTAAAGGGAATCATGACAATAGCGATCATGGAGCCCAGTAAAAACTGGAAGGTGAACAGTCCGTTCGGACCGGGGGTAGACAACAGGGCGGCATTACTGGCTTCTACCTCCTTAAAGGTCGCTTCCAACCCGCCGGTGGCCGACAGGCAGTTAATCCCGACGATCCAGATGACTATTAGCAAAATGAACCCTTGCAAGGTGTCGCTGTATATAATGGCCTTCAGCCCGCCCAGCTCGCTGTACAGCAGCATGATCGCCACCATGCCCGTCGCCCATATCCACATGGGCAAGGCCTCGGGAAAGGCCTGATCGAGGAAGATAGCCACCCCGCGAATCTGTATGGCGACGTAGGGAATCAGAAAGATAAAGGCCCCGAAAAAGGTGACCAAACCGGCGGCCGGGCTATTGTAACAGCGCCGCATAAAACCGGCCATTCCCCAGTAGCCCTGCTTGAGCGCCTTTTTACGAAAGTAATACCCAATCCAGATGACGCCGAAGACCATCACCGCATCGGCCACCGCCAGAAAGATCCAGGCGCCTACCCCGTGCACGCGGAAAAAGTCGGGCATGCCCAGCAGGGTGAAGGTACTGAACAGCGTGGCCGCAAAGGTGAACAGCCCGAAGAAACTCCCGAGGTTGGAACCGGCCAGCAGATAGTCTTTCGCGTCTTTCTTGATCCGGCTCTGCCTCACGGAGATGGTGATCAGAATAGCGAGGTATATCGTTCCTACGATCAGCAGGGTTGAAAGCATGGGTTGGGTGGTTTTACATGAAGCGGAAGTAGAATCTATTTTTTGGAGTTGTGTCTAGTACACAGTGTACTAGGTTTGCGGATTTGGTCACTTCTGCGGTTCGAGATTCCTCTGTTCTACTGTTTTGCGGTTATGATTTAATTTTTTAAAAAACCGCAGAACAGAAAAACCGTAGAAGTATCCAAAAACTTCAAGGTGGTGTTACCCGGTATTTCTCTTTTCATTCTCTTCCCGGATGCACCTTCGTTCCCACCCAGGTGACGATCACCAGCAGCACGCTGACCAGGAACCCCATCCACAGGGTGTAGGGTATACCGGCGATCATGGGCTCGTGCTGCCCGGTGGGGATTACGGCGGGCGTTAGGGCGAAGACGGCCAGCCCCGTTGCCGATATTTGACAAAGCCGCCAGAGTCGATTTCTTTGTTTGTCTTCCATTTTTTTAAATTATTAGAATTACACAGAGATGCACGGAGTAGTCACAGATCGAGCCCCCAGCGTCTAGAGCCTCTGCACCGTCAACCCCCCATCCACCATAAACACCTGCCCGGTAGAGTAGGAGAACTCCCCCCGCAGCAGAGCGGCTACGGCCTGCCCCACCTCTTCGGCGGTGCCCCAGCGGGGTTGCAGGGCCAGCCCTTCGGCGAAGAGTTTGTCGTACTTCTCCTGCACGCCGGCGGTCATATCCGTCTGAATGATGCCGGGGCGCACTTCGTAAACCGGGATGCCCTCCTCGGCCAGGCGGGCGGCAAAGAGCTGGGTCACCATACTCAATCCCGCTTTCGAGATGCAGTACTGACCGCGATTGATCGACACGACGGTCGCCGAAATGGAAGAAATATTGACCATGGCCATTGGCATGCCGGGGTTTTGTCTTTTCGTTTCCACCATCACTTTGGCGGCAAGCTGGCTGAGGAAAAAAGGCCCCTTGAGATTGATGTCCAGCACGCGGTCGAAGCTCTCTTCGGAAGTTTGCAGCAGATCGACGCGCTCCCTGGGCGCTACACCGGCGTTATTGACCAGCGCATTCAGCTGCCCGTAGCTTTTCAGGACCTGGTCGATGATCTTGTGCCGGTCTTCCGCCTCGCCGATGTTCCCCCGGCAGTAGATGACCTGAGCGCCGTTTTTGCGCAGGGCATCCAGCGCCTCGCGCGCCTGCTCTTCCGGCCGCGTACCGTTGAGTGCGAGCGACCAGCCTTCCGCCGCCAGCTTGCGGGCGATGCCGAGGCCGATGCCGCGGGCGCCGCCGGTAATGAGTGCTGTTTTTTTCATAAGCTTTATAAGTGCTTTGAGTTTAGAAGTTTAGTCGCCACGGCCCTTCGGGCGTGTCTGGTTTAGGAGTTTAGCAGATCTGAAAATGAAGTTTTCGGTTTCAGATCTGCTAAACTCCTAAACAGCGAGCCCAGCGGGCGAAGCGCTAAACTTCTAAACTAATGGTTCTACCTCCACCCAACATCTTTTCTCCCAGCTCTCCAAACCTTTCTCCGCCAGCTGCACCCCCTTGGCGCCTTCCATCAGATTCCAGGGGAACGGCGTGTCCTCCACCACGTGGCGCAGGAACAGCTCCCACTGCGTTTTGAAGGCATTATCGAATACCTCCTGAAAGGGTACCTTGGCCCAGTCTTCGTAGAAGTCGATAGGTTGTGGGACATCAGGGTTCCAAACCGGTTTCGGGGTGTTGCCGTAATGCTGGATGCGGCAGTCGCGCAGACCGGCGACGGCCGAGCCCTTGGTTCCGTCGACCTGAATGGTCAGCAGGTCATCACGCCGCACGCGCACGCACCAGGAGGAATTGAAATGGGCAATAACGCCGCCCTCCAGCTCGAAGGTGGCGTAGGCGGCGTCGTCGGCGGTAGCTTCGTAGGGCAGCCCCTGCTCGTTGATCCGCATGGGGATGTGGGTAGCGCCCAGGCAAGATACCGCTTTGACGGCGCCAAAGAGATTGTCGAGTACGTAACGCCAGTGGCAGAGCATATCGACGATGATGCCGCCGTCGTCCTCCTTTCGATAGTTCCAGGAAGGGCGCTGCGCCGGGATGCTGTGCCCTTCAAAGACCCAGTAGCCGAACTCGCCCCGCACCGAGAGGATGCGGCCGAAGAAGTCATTTTGCATCAGCCGCCGCAGTTTGAGCAAGCCGGGCAGCCAGAGCTTGTCCTGTACCACCCCGTGCTTGACGCCCGCTGCTTCAGCCCGGCGATACAGGTCGAGCGCTTCTTCGGTGCTGGTTCCGGAAGGTTTTTCACAGTAAATATGCTTACCCGCTGCGATGGCCTTACTCACGCTCTCGTGGCGGCGGCCGGTGATCTGGGCGTCGAAATAGACGGAATAAGATTCATCGGCTAATACTTTATCCAGGTCGGTGGTCATCTTCTGGATGCCGGAGCGGACGCAGAGGGCCTCCAGCTTGGCCGGATTGCGGCCCACGAGGATGGGATCGGGCATGATGGTCGTTTCCGGTCCGATGGCTACACCGCCCTGTTCGCGGATGGCGACGATGGAGCGCAGCAGGTGCTGGTTGGTCCCCATCCGGCCGGTCACGCCGTTCATAATGATGCCGACGGTGTGCTGCCGGGTCTTCGGGCTGGGTTCATCGCTTAGCTTTATGGACATAGTCTTGGTATGCTTTGGTGATTTTATTCAAAAATTCCTGTTGATCCATTTCCCAGTAGCGACTGGAAAAGATTTCCACTTCTTCGTATCCCTGGAAGCCGGCGTCCTGCACCCAGCGCCGGATTTGCGAAAGCGGGATACAGCCTTCGCCCATCAGTTCGCGGTCCAGCAGCAGGTCGGTAGTCGGCACCCGCCAGTCGCAGATATGATAGGCGAAAAGGTGCCCTGCGGTCCCACAGCGACGTATTTGCTGTTCCAGCTCCGGATCCCACCAGAGGTGGTAGACGTCTACGACTACGCCTACATGGTCATTGTCAATGGCTTCCGCCATGTCGTTGGCTTGCCCCAGTGTATTGACGGCCGAGCGCGTATCGGCGTACATCGGGTGCAGGGGCTCGATCCCGAGCCGTACGCCCAGCTCCTTTGCATGGGGTAGAACGGCTTCAATACCCGTCTGAATCTGTTTGCGCGATTCGCTCAGCTGCTGCGGGGGTTCGGCACCGCAAACGAGCACCAACAGGGGCGAGCCGATAGCGGCGGCTTCGTCGAGCAGTCGTTTGTTGTCGTCAATCGCTTGCTGACGGGCTTTGCTTTCCACACTGGGAAAAAAGCCGCCGCGCACATAGGAGACGACATCGAGGCCGGATGCCCTTAATCGCCGGCCTGCCGCTTCGGCGCCCATGGCTTCGATGGCGTTCTGCCAGACGCTTATGCCGCCTACGCCGGCGGACTGGTAGTGATCGATGGCTTCCTCAAGCGACCAGGGCTTGGTGGTGATGGTGTGGAGACAGAGTTGGTCGAGTGTCATGGTTGGTATCGTAAGTTTTTATGGTGATGCGTTGCAGCTTTTGGTGATTGTATGTGGATGTTCAGAAGGATGTTTCCGGGGGAAGTAAATATTTAGCGTGAGACAGACTGTACTTCTCGAGAAAAGTTTAGGAGATTAGTCACCGCTCCTTCGGAGCGGCTGGTTTAGGAGTTTAGAAGATCCCAAAACGGAGCCCTCATTTTCAGGTCTTCTAAACTCCCAAACAGCGAGCCCGACCGGACGGTCCGTAGGAAGGGCGAAGCGCTAAACTCTTCTAAACTTTTTCTCGAGCTTCTCCGTCAATTACTTAATATTCATACCGAGCGAAGCTCGGAAACATCCTCTTTTCCCGTGCCGGCGGTCAACATCCCCTAAGTTCCATCCTTTTGTCCCCGCTTATACCCTGCCCACCAATTTCTCATCCGGCCGGACAGGCTGTCGGCTAGAGACTGGTACTCCGGAAGGGCGGCGATATTGACATTTTCATCCGGATCCTCGTAGTGATCGTACAGCATCCGGTCTAATGGTTCTTCCGTTTCTTTGTCCAGCCACTCGGTGTATTGGTACTGTGGTGTTCTCATGGTCAGCCCGTTGTGCCAGAAGCTTTAGGTGGGCTCCTTCCAGGGCATTTTACTCCAGGCCTCCGGATCGTCATCGGCGTGGTGGTATACTTTGCCGAGTGAGACGGTAGCGTATCCGTTATTTTTTAGAAACCGCGGCAGCGAAAGGTGACCGGGCAGGTCTTCGTCGGCGCGGGTGTAGTACGTGACGAAGCGTTCCAGTGTGGGACGCACGCCCGTCAGCAGGCTGGCGCGGGAGGCGCCGCAGGCGGGAACGTTGCAGTGCGCGTTGGTGAACATCATCCCCCTTTCTGCCAGCCGGTCGATGTTGGGCGAATGAATATGGCTTGCGCTAAAACAGCCCAGTTCCGGCCTCAGGTCGTCCACGGCGATGAAGAGGATGTTCCTCTGTTGTGGAGGCTCCTCCCGGCTGCAATACAGAAAGCTGCAACATAGCATCAGCAGACTGCTTTTGAGGAGGAATGAAAGTAACTTAACCGATATTCGGGTCATTGCGGAAAAATTAGATAAAAATGTTTCAAGTTAGTTCCTTGGATGCTTGCTCGCTTCATTCAGAAAGGGGGATGTTCAGTTTGATTCGTTCCGTGAAAAGGGCATCGGCGAGCGGGACGGGATGAGCCTTCGACGAGCGAAGCGAGGAGGACATCCCCCCTTTCGCGAAACGTAGTGAAGCGAACATCCCCCTTTTCCCGCGCGAGCGGGAAACATCCTTTTCTCCCGTCGATCATCCTGCCGGTATTCTACATCCTCTCCGGTTCTCATGTCCATTCAATCGAAATCTTTCACACACCCGTAGAACGCATAGTACGGCTGTCCCTCCAGTATCCGGTGCAGCAGCAGCACGGCTTCCCGGATATGGTAATCGCCCCACATGCTCGATTCCCCGTTGGGGATTTTGCTGCCGGGCGGCACATAGTCCCAGCCGTTAGGTCGGTGGTAAATGCTGTGGAGGAGCAGGCCCTGGTGATTAGAATCGGTACTTAAATAAGGTTCGTCCAGCAGGGTTTCGAGTATGGTCAGGCCGGCCTGCCAGTACTTATGGCCTTCCTCGCCGAGGTAGCGTCCCAGGCGAAGCAGCCCCTGCGCCGTGATGGCGGCGGCCGAGCTGTCGACAGGTTCGTGATCATTGTAGGGATCGGAGGGGCGGTTCAGGTAGTCGCCCATGCGGGCCAGGCCGGGCGCGCCGGTATCCCAGTACGGGATGCCGTCGGTTGCGGTATTTTCGATGTAGAAGTCGGCAGTAGCGCGGGCGGCTTCGAGGAACAGCTTCTCTATTTCTTTCTTCCCGCCCAGCGGCTCCAGTTCCGCTTCCGGAACCGTGCGGAAATACTCGAGCTGCTCGGCGAAGCCGGTAACGGCCCAGGCCAGCCCGCGGGTCCAGGTGGTGAAGCCCGAGAAGCCCTGTTGGGTATTGGGGCAGCGGTAATTGCCGTCGTTGACATTAAAAATGCTTTCGTGGGCGGTGCGGCCCCGGACATCGTAGCTGTCCCGGCCCTGACCGTAGTATATGGCGTAACGGGCAGTGGCTTTGGCGTGCAGCACGGCTCTTTCGAGCAAAGAGATGGAAATATCGTTTTCGGCTTTTATGCTGTGGCCGAGTTCGTGCGCGACAACCAGGGAACGAAGGGTACGGATGGTGTCGACAAAAAGAGAATGAGGGCCGTTGAAGGAATAGATGTAACCGCCGTCGGGAATGGGCGTCCAGCGGCGCGCCTGTACGGCCCCGGACATTTTGAGGGCCATCTGATAGAACCGCTCCTCCCAGTCGTTATGCGGAATAACGCCCTCCCGCATCAGGCGCAGCAGACTGCCATAGGTGCTGATGTTGTTGAAGCCGTGGTCGTGCACCCCGAAGTGGCTGACGTGGGAGTCCATCTCATCAACAGTAGAGTTGCGACCCATTTCCAGGAAGGTCTCTTCCCGCGTGGCATCGTATTGCAGCAGCACGGAACCGTATTGGAAGCCCTGCGTCCACTCTGTCCAGCCGCGGGTGGTGTATTTTCCCCTGACGGTAAAGACAGGGGAGCCCTGGGCAGCATCGTATTCTTCGTGCATGAGCAAGATCTTCTGTGCAGAGAGGCGCCAGAAGTGCTCTATTTTGGATTGGAGGGCGGGAGGGGTGAGTTGTTCGTTGATTTGCATATGTGGTTGTTTCGTATTTTATTTTACTCAGTTATAATTTTCTTGTCTTTTTAATTTAAAAAACTCAAAAGTTAACAAGGGAGTTACCTCGTGTGGGGGAGTACATTTTAATATCGCAAAGTATCCACAAGTTTAAAAGTTTTGTAATTATTCAACATAGCGCAAAGAGCATGGCCATAGCGTTGGTTTTCAGTGGTTCTTGCACTCCGGAAACCATCGGAAGACCAGAGGTGGTCTATTGGGGAGTTGTTGATTGTCAATCGCTTGGCGCTTTGCTGAATAGTTATGAAGTTTTTATTTTAAGGTGCGATTTCACGCTAGATACGGACCCTTTCGGTTTCGATTATTCATTCGGTCAGGAGGCGCCGGGAAGGCGCCGCCTGACGCCCCAATCTAAGCGACCAGCCCCCGGTAGTGCGTCGATTCCTGGAATATCCCCCCGCTTTTCTTAAAAAAGTCCTTATTCGTTTGGTACACCCCATCATCCGGTTTTGCCCATTTTGCTTCGGGGTAGGGATGGTAGCTCATCATTTCCTCCCAGTTTTTGTAATTCTGCCAGCCGTTGGTTTCCTGCAGGCCGATGTTCAGGCCCGGGAAGGCCGGCAGGCGGGCAGCGACATTTTTATTCCATTCTACGAGTATGGGATTGACCGTCAGATCGGCACAGAAGCAGGGGACTCTTCGTTCGTAGGCCACCTGGGCGATCTTCATCGTCATGCTGAGTGTTTTGGCGACGGCCTTGACGGCGATAGCGTTATAGCCCTGCTCGATGCGCTCCAGGGTGTCTTCGTCGGTGTGGGCGCTTTCGTCGGCGGCGACGCGCGGGCCGCGCTCGGCGATATCCTGGACGGATTCCTGGTTGCGTTCGCCGAAGGGTTCTTCCAATACGGCGATGCGGTCGAGGGCGCCGATCTGTTCGGCGTAGTCGAGGAAGCGGTGCAGGGTTTCCTTTTTGTCATAGCGGCCGTTGGCGTCAAAGTAATAGGGGATTTTGCCGTCGGGGGTATGTGGTGTTTCGCGGTGGGCCAGCGTATCGTGGATGGCCTTCAGGAAAGCCTTGTCTTTCTCCAGCATTTGCTGCTGATCGCCGGATGCGCCGATTTTGATTTTCATAATAAAAAAGCCTTCCTCAGCGAGCTTTTCGATTTCTTTCATAGGCGTTCCGTAACCCAAGGCAGGAATGGCCGCCACCTTGTCGTGCCGGGCGGATAATCCGGGGTGATAGGCTTTTGGAACCATATCATCGAAGGAGTTGTAGCCGTTTTCGGCGGCGTAGAGCAGCCAGGCGGCATTGTCAAGGGCGACCAGCGCGTTGAGGGCGAAGGTCTTGCGCAGGTCGGGCTGCCGGGTGATGGTCTTTCCGTATTCGTGCACCTGGGGGTACAGCTCGTCGAGCAAGGCAATGGGATCGGTGAAGGACTGCCCGTTGATGAGTTGCAGAGCGCGTTCGCCCATGGCGTACATCAGTGCGTTGCCGCCCTCTTCGGTATGGCCGGCGAAGACGCGGGCGTCGGACCAGAGGACGCTCTGGGTGCCCAGGCCGATTTTGCCTGTACCGGATTCGCTTTCCAGGTAGGCGATGGTTTGCCAGACACCGGTGATCTGGCCGCCCTTAAAGCCGAAAGGACGGGCCAGCGGTTGCCGTTCGAAGTTGAAGTTGACGCGTTGTACTCGTATCGGTTTCGGCATAGTTTGCGGTTGATTGATGAGAAAACCGGGGGCGATGGCGGCGCCCGCCAGGGCGGTCCCGGTGTGTTTGAGAAAGCTGCGGCGGTTGAGGGGGGGGGTCATATTTTTCAGTGTTAAAAGGTGTTACTACGAAGTTTAGTTGGTATGTTTGAAAAACAAGCTTTGGGCAGGTAAATTTGAGAATTACCAATTCACATTACCAAAACCCAAAGCTCTATGAAAAAAGTAAATTTTGCCGATCAGGAGATTTACGTGGGCATAGACGTCCACCTCAAACAATGGAATGTAGGCATTTTTACGGAAAAAAGTTTCCATAAAGCCTTTCAACAGCCTCCTAGCGCGGAAGTACTGAGTGCTTACTTAAAGCGTCACTTCCCAGGGGCGAAGTACCATACGGTATATGAAGCCGGTCTAACTGGTTTTAGCACCCATTGGGATTTACTTGAAGCCGGCTTAAACAGTATGGTCGTTCATGCTGCGGATGTTCCTACCAAAGATAAGGAACGTAAGCAAAAACGGGACAAAGTAGATGCGCGTAAATTAGGTCGCGGTCTTCGCAGTGAAGATCTCAAAGCTATCTACGTGCCTTCTTTGGAAGTGCAACAAGATCGAGAGCTCATTCGCTATCGCTGTAATAAGTTAATGCCCAAGATAACGCGAATCAAGAATCAGATCAAATCATTCTTGAATCTGTACGGGTATCAACCTAAATCAGCTGTACAGTCTTGGACTAAAGCGTACCTGGCCTGGGTGGCCGATTTAAAGTTTGCTAATCCGAGTGCCCGGCAAGCATTGGATCATTTACTGGATGAGCTGGCTTTTTATAAGCAACGGCTCAAAAGGGTCAATCGCCAGATTGTAGAGTTAAGTCGTCAGGATCGCTACAAAGAGAGGGTCAAATTACTACGATCGGCTCCTGGTATAGGTTTAATGATCGCCATGGTGATTTTAACAGAGATTGATGACATGTCCCGGTTCAATAGTCTTGATAAGCTATGCCATTACGTAGGAATCGTGCCTACCGTACACGCTTCGGCAGATAAAGAGTACATTGGACCGCAAACTCGCCGGGGAAATGCGCTACTCAGACGAATGTTGATTCAAAGCGCATGGACTGCCAAAAGACTGGATCCAGCTATGCTACTGAAATTTGACACATTGACAAAAGAAGGTATGAAGAAAAACAAGGCAATCATTCGCATTGCGAAAAAACTACTGAACCGAATTCGTAGGATGATGCTAACTGGTGAACCCTATCAACTCGGTGTGAATTGATAACGATCAAGTCGTATAACCCAAATGACTTTTAATCCGGGGGGACCAACGTTACCAAACTTCTGCGGCTTTATGACCGTTCGGTTTAGTTTACGTCCCCCCACCCTTAGCCATGATGGCAACTTGCGGCAAAAGACCGTTAATAGAAGAATTATTAGCAAGGGAGTACGACGGGGGTACCAACAGAAACAATTTTTTTATTCAAAGCCTCCGGCAAAAAAGTGAGAGACTTTGAATAAAAAAATCAGCACAACGACGAAAGGCTTTTCTCCACTCCCATCAATAGAGGTGGGAAGTGGTCAAAAAAAAATTGTCTGTTACGAAAAAAAGACTGCTGGAAGTTTGTTTTTCAACATAGAAGTCGTATAACCCAAATGACTTTTAATCCGGGGGGACCAACGTTACCAAACTTCTGCGGCTTTATGACCGTTCGGTTTAGTTTACGTCCCCCCACCCTTAGCCATGATGGCAACTTGCGGCAAAAGACCGTTAATAGAAGAATTATTAGCAAGGGAGTACGACGGGGGTACCAACAGAAACAATTTTTTTATTCAAAGCCTCCGGCAAAAAAGTGAGAGACTTTGAATAAAAAAATCAGCACAACGACGAAAGGCTTTTCTCCACTCCCATCAATAGAGGTGGGAAGTGGTCAAAAAAAAATTGTCTGTTACGAAAAAAAGACTGCTGGAAGTTTGTTTTTCAACATAGAAGAAGTTTAGGCGCCACGGCCCTGCGGGCGTGGCTGGTTTAGAAGTTTAGTCACCGCCCCTGCTGGGGCGACTGGTTTAGCAGATCTGAAACCGAAAACTTCATTTTCAGATTGGCTAAACTCCTAAACAGCGAGCCCAGCAGGCGAAGCGCTAAACTTCTAAACTAACCGGAGGCATTTCAGTCCGAAACCTTTTCGCTCGTTCCGGGCTTTCCATTCTCCTCCGGAATTACATTCATCGTATACCAGACTTCTCCTGACCAGAGTTTCCTTCCCTCGGTGCTGCTCATATCCTCCGGCAGCCGGAGGTAGAGTACCCGGCCCGGCTGTACGCCGGTGATGCGAAGCCTGGCCTTCTTTCGATCTTCGGAAAGTTCCGCGCTTTTTACCGGAAGCCTTTCCAGGTCTTTCTTCGGGCCTCCGTAGGCGGCGGTGGGTTCGTACCACCACTGCCTGATTTGATAGTCGCCGGGCTGATCGCCCTGTCCTTCGCCGAGCGCTTCGGTAAAATCGATTTCCAGGCCGTCGGGCGTAGCGCGTACGGTCAGCATTTCGAAGACAGGCTGGCCGGTATAGCTGAGTTTTTGCAGGCCGTACTGGCTGTTGCCCCATCCCCAGTTGCCGTTCATACCGACCCCGCCGGCGTAGAGGGCGTCGTCGGGGCCCCAGACCAGCCGGTTGATGCCGGCCTCCAGTCCCTGGCTGAAGCGAAATACGGCGCCCTGGTATGCGCCCTTAACTTTTTCCAGAAAGACGCGCTTCAGGCCTCCGTGGGTGACTTCGCCGTGCAACATCTGGTTCTGGTAGGGGCCCACATTAAGCGGGACCGGCTGGCTGGGGGAGTTGCCGATCTCATCCTGCGGCAGCCAGACGGCCGGTGGTGTCATCTTCCTTCCGTCGTATAGATCGCCGGTGTGGAAGCGGCAGCCGTGGAAATCGCCGGGGCGAACGTGAATGACTTTACAAGAGGGCACCCATTGGCCCTGGTTTTCCGTAAGGAACAGCTCGCCGTCGACGCCGCGCCCAACACCATTGGGTTGGCGCAGGCCGGTATTGATAATGGTGTAGTTTCCCTCCCGGTCGATTTTGATAGTAGTTCCCCGTTCGGGATGTTGTTCTTCGTGCGCCATGAGGCGCATGGCTAGTCCCAGGGTGGCGTAGAAATAGCCGTCTTCGTAGGCCAGTCCGTAGGAGAATTCATGAAAGTCGGCCGTGGCGCCGAAACTATTACAGATAGCCCGGTACTCGTCGGTAATGCCGTCCTGGTTATGGTCGACGAGCTGGGTGAGCTCCTGCTTTTGCAGTACGAAGATATCGCCGTCGACGACCTTTATGCCCAGTGGCTCGTGGAGTCCGGCGGCGATGCGTTGGATCTCGATCCGGCTGGTGTCGCCGGTCTCGACGCCGCTGAGGGCGTAAACCGCGCCGAGCGAGTCCCAGGTGGCGACCAGGAGGCGGCCGTCGGGAAGAAAATCCATCGCGCCGACGCGGGGCCGGAATCTTTCGAGCCGGATCGTTTTCAGGTCAAAGGCAGGGTGAACGCCCCCGACGGGCGTACCGAAGCCCGGCTGCGGTTGCTTTTTGGCCCGGCGGGGCACCGGTTCAGGCAGGGGGGCGGCTGTCTTTTTTGCTTTCTCCTCCGCGGGTTTCAGCGATAGGATATAGTTCACCATGCGTTTGAGGTCGTCGAGCTCGAGGTGGGGATGCGGATTCATAAGCGCCTCTCCCCAGACACCCGATCCGCCGGTTTGGATCTTGAGAGCCAGGTTTTGAATATTTTCTCTGTTTTTTGGGTAACGCGCGGCGATCTGCTGATAAGCCGGGCCAATGGTCTGCTGTTCCACGGCGTGGCAGGTGTTGCAGCCACTCCGGTCGAGCCAGTACTGACTGTTGTTGGCAGAAACCGTCCGTTCGGGGGGCATCGGAGGGGCTAGCCGATCGAAATCCATCCGGAGCAGGGTTTCGCCGTTGGCGGCCAGGGCTATCGTGTCGATCGCTATTTTGGTATCAGCAGGAATATCTTTGGATCGGAAGGTGCGCAGTAGTGCCGGTCCGCCCGCGGATTCGGGCAGGTATTCAGGCCGCTCGGTGATGTTTACTTTTTGGCCGTTATCCAATTCGATTTCGTACTGGAGGGTGAGCCGGTTCTTGTTCAGGCGGTAGCCTTTGAAAACTGGCCTGACGGTCGATTGCCGTCCGGCTTGTTGGAGAGTCCACACGGGTTGTTCGCTTTCAGCTTCCCAGTAGGTGGTTCCCCAACTGGTGGGCTGTACCGTTTTGACATCGTTGTAGGCGGCCCCGTTCATGGCAATACCACCTCGCCAAACCTTATGTAGGCTGCAGTGCTGCGCATCGTAAGCGGCGTAGGCTTCCTCGTGCAGCGCCAGGGTGATCATCCGCGGCCGCTGGTCCAGCACCGAGCGGATGACCCAGGGATCGCGGGGGCGATTGGCGGGGGCTTCCCGTCGGCACTGAAGCAGCAGGCTTCCGCAAAAAATGATAAGCAGAAATGCGCTTCTTTTCAAAACGAGCGGATTTAGATGAACCGTTGTTCCAATAACGGGAATATTGTTGGGTTTCCCTTACCCAAATCAGGACACAAAGATGTAAAGAGGAGACAAAAAGATATACTAAAAGCCGTGCTACTTCGGCTGCCGGCTGCCGCCCGTTTCCTCCACCGATTCGGTCAGCCGGTCGTCCAGCTGTTTGATATTGGCAGCCAGCCGGTCGATGTGCGGCGTTTCGATCCAGGGGTGATCGAGGTAGCTGAGAAAGTCGTAGCGCTGATCGTCGGTGAGGATGAAGATGATGTTGCGGGCTTGCTCTGTGGGCGCCGGCGCGGCGGTTTGGGCGCAGGATTGGAGGAGAAGGGCCTGGAAAACGAGTAGGAGATAGGGGAAGATTCTGAGGGGCATGTGTTGTAAGTTTTTCTAAACTAAACCAGCCGATACAAATTCTCGTTGAGAAAACATTTCCGGGGCGGCTCCTGGTGGGGGGCTACATGGCCTCCATCAGCGCCCAGCAGGTGTACAACTTATAGTATTCGCTCCAGTCCTCCTGCGGACACTGTTCCGCCGTCATCCCTTCTACTTTATCGTCTTTCAGCTCCGCTCCGTCAGTAAAGCGAAGGACTACGGCTTTGGTATTTTCCGCGGTACTCAGCTCCGCGAGGAAGTGCCGGTTGGAAGGCTTGAGTTTGATTTTATGGGCAGTGGGAAGTTCGTCTTCGATAAGATAGGCGACGGCCTCTACTTGTGCGGCTCCGCCTAGCGGCGTTTCGCTGGGATCGTATGTTAGCGTAATTTTCTCGCCGGGCGCTGGATTTTCAGGCGTAAAAGTCAGGGTTTGTGCGCTGAGGGCAGTCAGTAGTAACAGCCCTGCGGGAATAAGCAGGTACTTTCTCATGGTTGTCGATTTTGTAAAGGTATCGACCGGGTGAGCGGTCGGGTGAAATTCGAGATTTAAAATAAGGGAAAATGGCTAATATTCAAAACTTTGTTCCGGGGCTAAATTGGGGTAGATGTCAGATGCCAGATATCAGATGTCAGATGTCAGAATTTGAGATCAACTGTCTATGAAAATTCACCGTTCTACATTGAGTGAGTTGAACACTTTTTCAGCATGGATGGTAGTCCAGCGACTTCGGTACACCGTTTTTGATGACTATGCCGTTTTCCGCCGCCAACTCCTGTGCCCGTTTGCGCGTGATCGGCTCAGCGTGAAGGCAGCAATTCAGTGCACCGGTAAAACAGACGCTTTTGCCCCGAAGATCTTTCGAATGAGCAGCCGAGTCCTCCGGATGGGGATTCCCTGACATCGGCCCGAATCTTCTCTACGAGCGACTCCAAATCGAAGGAGTCGAGGACCATCTTTAGTTTCTTGGAAGGCAGTTCCGGAAATAGTTGCCGGGTTTTTTGCAGGGAAGCCCGAAAAATAGCGCCTGAAGCATCTGCTGCCAAAAACGAAGGCCCCGCATTCAGCGAATGCGGGGCCTTTGCCTTGTATCGGTGGGTGATGGCGGACTCGAACCGCCGACCTCCTGCGTGTCGGGCAGGCGCTCTAAACCAACTGAGCTAATCACCCGTTCTAATGAGCGACTGCAAATTTAGGAAATAAATTGCTTTCGTCAAGTATTCAAACCTCAAAAACGCAATTCTGGTAAAATTTGTTCCGGATACCAAAAGCAATAATTGTGGAAAACAATCATATGGATCATTTTTCCTTTGCCAAGCTGCTCATTATCACCGGCGCCGTCCTGCTCTTCGGAGGCCTGCTCTGGTATTTTTTCGGCAACAAGCTATCCTGGCTGGGCAACCTGCCGGGCGACATTCGCATCGAGGGGGAGAATTTCCGCTTTTACTTTCCCATCACGACGATGATTCTGCTGAGTTTGCTGTTTTCCCTGTTGCTTTATCTTATCCGCCGCTTGTTCGGTTAAATCGAGGCCACCAAGCCTCCATCCACCCGGTATATCGAGCCGGTGATGAAGCTGGCCCGTTGGGAGGCCAGAAAAGCGACCAGAGCAGCCGTCTCGGTAATAGTACCGGGCCGGTTGAGGACTATATGGGGCCGTTGATTATTTAAAAAATTGGCTCCAGCCTCCAGTTCACCCCAGCGCTACATCCAGCACCATCATCACCGAGAAGCCGACGAGCGTGGCCATAGTTGCCAGGTCGGTGTTGCCGGAGAGTTGAGATTCCGGGATGAGTTCCTCGATGACCACGAAGATCATAGCCCCGGCGGCGAAGGCCAGTGCATAGGGGAGGATGGCTTGCATGGTGAGTACGGCAATCGCTCCGATTATGCCTCCGAGGGGTTCAACGAAGCCGGAAAGCTGTCCGTAAGCAAAGGATTTCCGGCGTGAAAAGCCCTCCCGGCGCAGCGGGACCGAGACGGCTGTGCCTTCCGGGAAGTTTTGCAGGCCAATGCCGATGGCCAGTGCGACGGCGGCGCCCAGGGTATAGGCCGGCAACCCGTGCGCCACCGCGCCGAAGGCAACGCCGATGGCCAGTCCTTCCGGAATATTGTGAATGGTAATGGCCAGCACCAGCAGGATACTGCGCTGCAGACTGCTGGGAGGGCCTTCCGCTTCTTCTTCCCTAAATCCTACGTGAAGGTGTGGAAGAACTTTGTCGATAGCCGCCAGAAATATGCCGCCCAGCATGAAGCCGACCAAAGCGGGGAACCAGGCAGGCAGCGCACTTTCCTCCTTTCCCATTTCGATTGCCGGGGCAAGCAGTGACCAGAAGCTGGCCGCTATCATAACGCCGGCGGCAAAGCCCATCATCGCGTCGAGAAACTTCTGAGAAACATCTTTGAATATAAAAACCAAGGCGGCTCCGAGAGCAGTCACCCCCCAGGTGAATAGCGTGGCAAATAAGGCCTGCACGGCGGGATGGAATGGGGCAATCCAGTCAATGAGCCAGTTCATAGTGCGTGATTAGTTGTTCCAGTAAGTTCCCAAAATAGGGCTTTTAAACGGTATGTGAAACTGTGATGGTGAAAGCTTTAATTTTCGAATGGTGGTTATGTACGGGCTAATCACAGCAATAGCCAGGCCCCGCCCGCCCATCTCACTACGCAATTCGGTCGGGGTGAACATCTAGTGCTCTGCCCCAGAAGTTCTTTCGAGGAATTCAGCGGCTGTTTTGGTGCTGAGCGAGGCGCTCATGACGCGCATAGCTGGAGCTACGTAAGGAATGAGCAACGAAGCCCAGCGCCAAAAGAGGCCAGAATTACCGACAGTTACTTTTGGGACAGTGTACTAGTGCGCCGGGCACTAGTTATTATGCACTACAAAGCGCCGGAGGTTTTGCTTCAGCTCTTCGAAATCCTGCATAAATTTTTGAACTTCAATTCGCATTTCACCATGGTCCCATAGCCCTTCCGTATCGGGTTCGAGATTCTGGGAAATTCGCTTTTCGTGCAGGATGATCTGGTGGCGGAATTCGTCGATGTGCTGTAATTTTTTCAATAGGATGCGACGGTATTCAATGACGTGTTCCAGGATGGACAGGTATTTCGGATGGCGATGAAGGACCTGCGCCAGTTCGGTTTGAAAGATTTTGATCTGGTCCTGGTAAAAGTCGAGTTGGCTGAGCCATTCCCGGTGCTCTTTGTGTTGCATGCTGCCGATAAAGGTTAAGTCGGTCATAATGGAAAATTTTGGTAAAAGACAGCCAACTAAAAATTAGAGTAATTTTCAATCAGAAATAATGACAATTATCATCAGGGTGATGGCTTTCCGTAATTAAACAGGTTGATTAACAAACCAGCACCCTGTTCATTGCACAAGTTGGTATTAGATTGTAGTTTTAGCCAAAAAATATGTTTGAAAATATACTGGACAATCTGGAGGAGGTGGCAATTTCTGCGGCCATTATTCTCGGCACTATATTGGTCGCCTTTATCTTCAACCGGCTTTTCCGCCGTTTTATCCATCGTTCGACGCTGATCATGCGCAATGACCCGACCAGCTATCAGTTTTTACGGCATGTTGTGACGGCGATCATCTACATTGTCGGTTTCAGCTGGGCGGTGTATACGTTGCCTGGGTTGAGGACAGTGGCCAATTCCCTGCTGGCGGGAGCAGGTATTCTGGCCGTAGCGGTAGGTTTTGCTTCTCAACACGCGCTCAGCAATGTGATCAGCGGTTTGTTTATCATTATCTTCAAACCTTTTCGGGTCAACGACCGGTTGCGCATCCGCGATACGCTATACGGAATAGTGGAGGACATTACGCTCCGCCATACTGTGATTCGCGATTTTGAAAATCGCCGGATCATCATTCCAAATGCTGTCATCAGCGAGGAGGTTATCGTCAATTCGGATTTCGAAGACGACAAAATATGCAAGTTTTTCGAACTTGGTATCGCCTACGGGGCCGATCTGGACCGGGCCAAGGAGATTATCCGGGAAGAAGCGAAAAATCACCCCAATCTCATAGATGGACGCAGCCCTGAGCAAATTGCCATGGGGAAGGATATGATCGTCATACGAATGCTTCACTGGGGCGAATCAGCCGTCAACCTGCGGGCTTACCTTTGGGCGCAGGATACCGCGGCAGCTTTTGCCATGAGCTGTGATTTGTACGAAACGATTAAAAAGCGGTTTGATGCGGAAGGTATTGAAATCCCTTATCCCCACCGTGCCATCGTATACAAAAACGCAGCGGAGAAGCCGGAATCCTGATTGGGAAAATGAAATTGGGAAGTAGGCGCTTTTTGGCTATCTCAAAAGAAAATAGTATATTTTGGCCAGCCCCATCATCTAAATCCCACATAACTCTTTTCAATTCAAACTGGGACCATTTTGTTCAGTATAAGTCGCTCATTAAACAATTTTGACCATCAGAACGTTGGTTTATTAGTGTACGCGCAAACAAAGTGGCCTGGCCGATTGTATAATATGGCTACGTACTTTGCTGGGCCTCCTCATCGGCAGGTAAAAAGATGAAATTATTTGAAGTATTTACGTCAAACATTTCTTTAGAATTAATCAAAATTTTTCCGGAATATTTTTATGGAATTTAAACTGTTCACACCCTACAACCGTGCTTCCATGGCTGAAACCTGGCAAGTGGTAGATTTTCTATACGAGCATCTGGACGAGTATGGCGATGCACGGCAGGATATTCTCAAAGCGATTCAATACGCTATGAAAGAACGGCCTTCCCTCGGAGGGTTCGTTCTCGGTGGTTACGTCGAGAAGGAACTGGTAGGCGCGGTAGTTATTAACAAAACCGGTATGGAAGGATACATCCCGGAAAACATCCTGGTCTATATCGCCGTAAACGGGGAGTACCGCGGCAAAGGCTACGGCCGGAAGCTAATGCAGAAAGCAATTGAATCGGCTGACGGAGATATAGCTCTGCACGTCGAGCCTGACAATCCTGCTCGCCATCTGTATGAAAAACTCGGCTTTGAGAATAAGTATCTGGAAATGCGGTTGAAACAGTCCGCCGGATCAGCTAGAGCGCAGAAAAATTCCAAAGCGGAAGTCGAAAACTAAGCAACATAATTCATCTAACCTTTCCTAAAAGAGGATTCATAATGCTGGTTATCGAGATAAAAGATAATGAAAATATAGACCGGGCTTTGAAGCGGTACAAACGGAAATACCGGGATACGCAGCTTATCAGGGAAATCCGCAAACGCCGGGAATTTACCAAGCCTTCGGTGCGCCGGCGCCATGAGCGGCTCAAGGCCGCTTATCGCAAGCGCAAGGAGCAAGGCGGCGGTCTGTAATTTGCGTTTTAGTTCTTTGAAATAACGGAAGGAGGCAATTTCTAAAAAGTATTCATGCATCCGATTGACATTGCTATTTTTGTGCTCTACTTCCTGGCTATGCTGGGCGTAGGTTTTTACTTTTTCAAGACGAATAAAACCACTGATGACTACTATGTTGGCGGGCGAGGAATGGGTGCCTGGCATATCGGGTTGTCTGTAGTCGCTACCGATGTAGGGGGCGGCTTTTCCATCGGATTGGGCGGCCTGGGTTTTCTGCTTGGTATCGCCGGCTCCTGGATGCTCTTCACGGGGCTGATCGGCGCCTGGCTTAGTGCCGTACTGTTGATTCCCAAGATCCGGGCGCTTACTGAAAAACGCTTGTTACTCACATTTCCCCAACTTTTCGAACATCTGTACAACGGCCGGGTAGCGCTACTGGCCGGTGTTATTTCGGCTATCGGTTATCTGGGATTCACGAGTTCTCAGTTGTTGGCAGGAGCCAAACTGGCTTCCGCCACTTTTCCTGCACTGAATCTGCAAACCGCCCTGCTCGTAATGGGGGTCATCGCGGTGGTTTATACCGTTGCCGGCGGTTTGAAAGCTGTCATCTATACTGATACCATACAGTGGATAATTCTAATGAGCGGTCTGATTTTCATCGGGTTGCCCATCGGTTATTTTTCGGTGGGCGGTATGGAAGGTATCCGCTCAGCCCTGCCGGCCGAATATTTGTCACTACAAAATATCGGCTGGGCGGAACTGGTCAACTGGGCCGTCACCATCATACCCATATGGTTTGTAGGCATGACTCTTTACCAGCGGATTTACGCCTGCCGGGATGAAAAAACTGCGCGTCGCGCCTGGTACATCGCGGGGCTTTTTGAGTATCCCATCATGGCTTTCATGGGGGTGCTGTTAGGCCTTTTCGCGCGGGTAGGGGCGGAGCAGGGCATGTTCGAATATATGGGCTATGCAGGCTCTGCGGGAATGGATGCGGAAATGGGTTTACCCATGCTGCTGCGCACCGTATTGCCGATGGGGCTGATGGGGTTGATGCTCTCGGCTTATTTTTCAGCTATTATGTCCACCGCTGACAGTTGCCTGATGGCAGCTTCGGGCAATGTTGTTACCGATATCATTTCCAAGTTTACCCCATTAGAGGGCAGCGAGCAAATACTTCGCATTTCTCAGATCACTACCTTCCTGATTGGTGCTTTCGCCCTGCTTATTGCTCTGCAAATGCAGAACGTGCTGGAACTGATGCTGCTTTCCTATGCTTTTATGGTCTCTGGTCTGTTCATTCCGGTTATCGGCGGCCTGTACTGGAGACGCACAACGGCAACCGCTGCTTTCTGGGCTATGTTGCTCGGCGGCGGGGTTACCTTGACCTTAATCCTTTCCGATATGGGGCTGATGCCTTTTAGTGCGGTGCTTCCCTACGGATTAGACGCCAATATTGCCGGAATATCGGTTTCATTGTTAACCCTTATCGTATTGAGCCTGCTTACCAAACGCAAAACTGTCGTGGAACTTGAAGCGGAGTCAGGAGAAAAAGCTTATCAGTATGATCGAATCCGTTGATCCCTTGATCCATCAGGAGATGGTTGCACTTCGGCAACGATTACACGCACAACCTGAGCTGCCGGGAGAAGAGCACAAAACTGCAGCCCAGGTCGTGCAGGTGCTTCGGGGCTACGAGCCGGATTTACTCCTGGATAAACTGGGAGGAACCGGCGTTGCTGCCGTCTTTGACAGTGGTAAACCCGGACCGGCGGTTCTTTTCCGGGCAGAACTGGATGCTTTGCCGATAGAAGAAATCAACGATTTTGAATACCGGTCGACCCGAAAAAACGTCTCCCACAAATGCGGGCACGATGGCCATATGGTCATCCTGCTGAGTCTGGCCCGGCGCATCGCGCAGCGACGACCAGCGAGCGGCAAGGTGATCTTGTTGTTCCAGCCCGCGGAAGAAACAGGGGAAGGCGCCAGGAGGGTGTTGCGTGATCCGCGCTTCAGCCAGATCAGACCGGACCACGTCTTCGCCCTGCACAATCTGCCGGGATACCCAATGGGCGCCGTCGTCACAAAAAAAGGCGCTTTCACCGCTGGTGTTCGCAGCCTGATTATCCGCCTGCAAGGGAAAACCTCCCACGCGGCGGAGCCTGAGAACGGCCTAAACCCCGCCCAGGCGATTGCTGAACTGCTGCAACTGTGCGATAAGCTTACCCAACCCGATCCGGGAGCGCCGGACTTTACCCTGGTTACGCCGGTGCATGTCGTGATGGGAGAACGGGCCTACGGGGTTTCCGCCGGCTACGGAGAGGTTCACCTGACTATCCGCTGCTGGACGAAAGAGGTGATGCAGCAACTAGAAGAAGACTTACTCAATTTATCCAGAGATATTGCCCTGGCCCACGGGCTGGAGATCAATACAGAATGGACGAATGTGTTTCTGGCCAACTTCAACGACGAAGCATCCGTCGGCCTCATTGAAAAAGTAACCCGGTTGTTGCAACTGGAATATGTAGAACGGCAACAGCCGCTGAAATGGGGAGAAGATTTCGGCGCCTTTACCCAGCGTTTTAAAGGAGCTATGTTTGGACTGGGAGCGGGAGAGGATACCCCCGCTCTTCACAATCCGGATTACGACTTTCCGGATGAGATTATCGAAACGGGCAGCAATATTTTATTTCAAATTGCCGTAACGTTCCTGGAATAAGTGTTTTTAGCTCAATGTGTATCCGCTGTTTTTGTCATTTAAACCCATAATACCATGGCGTTTTTAAAATTGTACAAAGAGAAACTCAAATATAATTACGAGTTCCTGGATAACATCTTCAAGGAGCATGAAAAGGATTGGGCCGTCGTCACAAAATTGCTATGTGGCAATGAAGCTTACCTGAAAGAGTTGTTGGACCTGGGGGTCATTGAGGTGTGCGACAGCCGGATCAGCAACTTGAAAAAAATCAAGGAACTGAATCCGGAAGTACAAACCGTTTATATTAAACCGCCAGGCCGCCGCAATATCCGGGAGGTGGTCAAATATGCCGATGTGAGCTTTAATTCCGAGAGCTCTATTATCAAGCTGCTTTCTGAGGAAGCCGGCCGGCAAGGTAAAACTCATAAGGTCACCATCATGATCGAACTTGGAGACCTGCGCGAGGGCATCATGGGGGACCACCTGATCGATTTTTACGGATCGATATTCGAATTGCCGAATATTGAGATCACCGCTATCGGCGCTAACCTTAACTGTTTGCACGGCGTAATGCCCTCAGCCGATAAAATGATACAGCTGAGCTTATACAAACAACTCATCGAGAGCAAATTCAATAAAAAAATACCCTTTATCACCGGCGGCACCTCCGTGACGCTCCCGCTTTTGTTACAACAGCAGGTGCCGCGGGCCGTAAATCACTTTCGCATAGGAGAAACGCTTTACTTCGGCAATAACCTGGTGACCGAGCAACCTATTCCGGGTATGAAAACGGATGTTATCCGGCTGTACTCGGAAATTATCGAAATCACCAGGAAACCGAAAGTGCCGATCGGCATGATGGCAGCCAACCCTTCCGGGGAAACTTTTGAAGTGGATGAATCCGATTACGGAAAGTATTCTTACCGGGCCATCCTGGATGTAGGGCTGCTGGATATTTCCCCCGATTACCTCCTTCCGGAAAATGAAGGCCTGCGCATCGTCAATGCCAGTTCGGATATGCTGGTCCTCGACCTGGGAGAAACGCAGAGTAACTATAAGGTGGGAGACCTGGTTTCCTTCCGCCTGAAATACATGGGCGCACTCCGCCTGCTGAATTCCGATTACATCGATAAAGTAGTGGTGTGAGCTGATTTCATTCAACTTGTTCAATTACAACTGATTAATGCCAAAAGTAAGACCTAGAAAAGTCAAAATTTTAGAAGAATCATCAAAGTTTATCACGCTACTGTTCATCGATCATCAATGTCGAATGCAGCTGCCGAAAAATTTGTTTAAGCGCCGCCTGGAACTGGGTATTTACCAGGTCATTAATCCCGGCGTGGCTCAACCTGTTTTGTAGAGACTATTGATAAAATTTAATGGATTATGTGGATTTCAAAAATCAAATCCCTTTTTTCTTCCGAAGAAGGATCTGAGGAAAAGATCGGCAAGATTAAGTTCTTTAATCGCCGCCGCGGATACGGATTCATCGAATCGGAAAGTCTGGAAAAGGATGTATTCGTTCACGTAACGGATCTGGAAGATTACGTGTCAAAAGGCGATCACGTGACTTTTGAAGTACAACCCAGCGACAAAGGGCTGGAAGCAAAAAACGTACGCCTGAAGAAGGCTTGATTGTATTTTTTTATTAAAATTCATTTTATTATGAGATGGAAAAAAAATTATACGATGGGGAAGGGCAAGTATTACTTCACCATCAAATCCACCCCAAATAATATCACCATTTTCAGAAAGACGAAGCAGGCTGCTGTGGACGCTTTTATGACATATAAGCGCCTGGGTAAAGAAGTGGAATGGTTGGGAAAATGGGATGGTAAAAAATTCACGGAAAGCTCTGAGCCAGCGCTGACTGCTTGAGCACAAGCGCTTACAGAGGGGCTGTGATGGCCGCAACACAATACTACTGTGGCGCGCCTCTTCAGCCAATCGTTCCGCTACCAGATGCACAGGGCAACTTCCGTTGCTCGCATCTTGAAATAGAGAAATAAATTCCGGATTAACGTTTCCGGATAGTATTTTTATAATTGATAAATTCGGGTTATGAATGCGACAAAAAAAAGTAAGACAGAAGAACTGTATGGTAAAGCAATCCAATGGGTGAAACGTCGAGGTTTTTCAAAACTAAAAGTCAATCTGGATTCCGAAGAGTTTGACCTTGAAAAACCGACCTCTTTCAACCGACAACGGGGCGATCGGACAGTGACTCCTGATCTGACCGCAGTACGCAGAGGTAAAAAATTCTACTTTGAAATTGCTATCAAAGCAGAAGATGTTCAGCGGGTAGTCAGTAAATGGAAACTGCTTTCCCGGCTGGCCGGACTGAAAAACGGCAAGTTTTACCTGTTGGCGCCTCACGGTCACCGTACCTTCGCTTCAAAACTCGTCAAACTTTATGGGATTAACGCTGAAGTAGTCAACTTGTAAATGCAGTCCCCTGCGTTCTGTTTTGTCCAAGAATTTAAAACTTAATACCATGCCTCAGAGAAGTATAAAAGTAAAAATCGTGAAAGAAACCAGTTCGACGGTAACAGTCCACTTTATGACGCTTAACCGGAAAATGCCGGTACCTCGCAAGGATTTTGAGAAGCGGGTAAAAAGCGGGCTCTACGAAGTGGTCAATACCGAAGAAGAGGAACCGGAACAGGAATAATCCTTTCTTACTAATTGCCGGGGTAGTGTAAAGCATGGCCCCGGCTTGTCAGATCATTCCGGAAAGTAATGCTGAACCGGTTCCGGAGCTTAATCCGGAATACCGGTGTGTTGCGCACCAGGTTCATCAAAATTCCACCCGGGATACCGAAGATCTGTATCCGGGCTAAATCATTTCTATTTTAGCTGGCGAATTTTTCGGGAGCTTTATTTTTCGATTTTTTAACGGAAAGGGTTTCAGAGCTCCAGTGGAGGAGATATCCTGTACTGGAGTTCCTTTGTGTGGTAGCAAACAAACTGAGCTTCAAAGAGAAAAAGGCCCGGGAATGCCCTGACCCTGAAGTGCTTCAACAAATAACTGATAAACATGATCGATAAAAGTTTGATCACTCGCCTGGCAGAGGTAAGTGAGAAAGAATGGTGCGTAACTATTTACTTGCCGAAAGAAGAACAGGATGACCAGTACGAACTGGATCAGCTAAGACTTAATAAGGCCCTGGCAGAGGCAAAGAATCATCTGCAGGCCAAAGATATGGAGCAGGAAGCGGTGGAAAAAATGCTGAAATCAGCCCGCCGTTTGCTGGATGAAAATCCTTTTTTCAACCGTTATCAATCGGGGGCCGTGGCGCTCTTTCTGAGCCCCGGTACGCTGGAAACTATGGATATTCCCATACTGAAAGAGGAAATGGTATACGTGGGAGGCGAATTCTACCTGCGTCCCATCCTTTCCTTGCTCAACGAAATGCAGCACTTCTTCTTACTGGTGCTCGATGAGGACAATGCGCTGCTGTTTGAGGGTACACAGAATAATATCGCTCAGATAGGGAACCTCGTTCCGCTGGTGGAGGCGAGGGTCGGCGCTCCAGTTCCGGACGCAGAAAAAGGCGAGGGCATATATCTGAAGAAACTTTACCAACGCTTAGATGGGAAAGCCAGGGAACTGATTGCCGAAGAAAAAGCACCGCTGATGCTCGGTGGCTCCGAACAGCGCACCCAGCTTTTTCGTGAAGTCAGCCAATATTCGAACATTCTGGCCGAAACAATAGATTATCGGGCGAATATTGATGACCATAAGGTGCTGCACAGACGGGCCAAACCAATCATGGAGGAATATCTGCGGGAGCAGAGAAGAGCCAAGCGCCGCTTTTTTGTCAAGGAAATGCTCAAAGGAAATGCTTCCATTTCCCTGACTGATGTGCTGGCCGCGGCAGTGGGTGGCCGGGTGGCTACCCTGTTTATGGATAAGGATGAGTTTACTACTGGTCAGTATAAACCCGCTATACAGTACGCCGAAGTCGATGAGCAGCCGGATGAGGATCATACGGCGCTGTTCAACCTGGCAGCTATCAATACCTTCCTGAATGGGGGAGAGGTGTACGATCTGGAAAGAAAAGATATGCCCGACTCCACTACTTCAATCAACGCTACTTTTTGGCCGGAATAAATGAATGGCAATGGCGATCGAAAGAAAAAGACCAAAAAAACTATATAGGGTCAACTGGCTGAAATCAGTGAAAAGGAAAAAGAGAATCAAGGTCCACTATCGAGAGATGGCCCGGCGCCGGGTGCGGACCCTCCGTCCTGCGAAGGCGGTGAAGAGCTGAGGAACGCAGCTTCCGAATGGCCAGATTTACCGGAGGGCTCATCATGGGGCGGGTTGTTCTTTCCGCCTGCCCGGTTTTGCCTTCTGCCGGGAGCCGGCGGAAGCAGCGCGGGGCCGGGTAAAGCGTCGCTCCGCGTAATCCAGCAGGTAGTTCAGTACTCTGCGGATGAGGGGCAGATAGCCGGCTATGCCCGCCTGCTGATTGCTTGCGCCAAAGGCCTGTGCCTCGGACCGGCTTTTCCGGAAAAGCCGGCTAGAATAAGCAGTCAGCCAGGACATAGCCGTGCCGACCACTAATTGACGGAAAGATCCCTTCGTGAGGATATCATCTAAATTCTCTTCAAGGGCTTGCCGGGAAATCTGCAACTCTTCCCGCAGCTGTTGTTTCCTCGCCCTGAGATCTTCTAAACTTTGTATATCTCTTGCTAACGCCATAATCGTTGTTGTTGTACAATTCCTGAAATCAGATTGGAAAATTTGGCCTTATTCATTTTCCTTCCCTTTTAATATACCGATGACCATGCGTAAAATGGGATTGAGAATCAATTGTCTCTTGAAAAGGAAAAGCGCCAGCGCCAGCACCGCGTAGAAGATCGTTACGATCGAAAAGGCCAGCCAGTTGGAATCCAGCACTTCCGCCAAATAAAAGGCCACGCTAACAGAGGCAAATATTAATACTATTCCAAATATGGCCAGTAAAAGAAAAGAAGTGATCAAGGTGGAAACGCCTTCTACAGCCTCCTCGATGAACTCAAGGCGGTAGAGTTCGATTCGCTTCTCAACATACTCGCGAAGATAGCCGAAGGTTTCCCCGGCTTTTTCGGTTACAGGTGTTTTGTCTTGCATAGGGATTAAGAGGGTTTATTCTGGAGTGTCAGTTTGTGGTCTTTGGCCTTCAACACGACGGCGCGCCTTCTCCATACCTTTGAGAAAACTGCTCCTGGCGCTGCTGATAACATCTTCGGCGCTCTCGCTGCTTCTCTCTATTTCTCCCTCTACGGAGTCGGAGGCTTCTTCCACATATGAGCGCCCTTTCAGGAAAGCCGATTCTACACTTTCTGAAACCAGGCCGATCTGTTCCTGTACCTTCTCACCGAGTTCTTCACTGATCTCATCCAGGCGCTTTTGAGCGATCTGACGTAGTTCCTTACCTTCATCACTGCTGATATAATAGCCGATGAAAATGCCGGTGACTAATCCCAATCCAAAATTGATGCGGTCTTTTGTTTTGTCTTCCATGAACTTTCTATTTTGATTGTTTTCAAACAATATAACAATCTTACATAAATAAAGAACGCGGAGTGGCAAGGCGACGTTCATTTTCTTTCGACCAAAAAAAAAGCGGCTCCCCGAGGGAGCCGCCAAAATGAGGTTAGCACACAATTGATAACAAAAACCAGGAAAAAAGATTATTCTTTAGGTGGCCATAACTGATACCCAGGCAGGCGCTTTCATGCCGTTATTTTGTCAATAATTGCAAAAGTACTGCTGTTTTACCGCTCCGCGATCTAGGCCCAGGGCGGCGCTTCGCTCCAAGTCGTAACAAGCGTCGGCGCGATTGTAGAAAAGGAGTAAGGCCAGGCCGCGATGATAATACGCCGTCTCCTGATCAGCGTTAATCCGGATTACTTCAGAGAAGTAATCGATGGCGTTATCGAATTCACCATACAAAAAGTAGATATTGCCCATCAAAAGAAAGTAAAACTCCGTATTGTCACGGGACGATTCGTACCAGCGTTCCACGTCGGCGCGGGCACGTTCGAGGTCACCGTTCAAAAAGTAGGCGATACTCCGGCTGCGGTAAAGCGCCGGGACCAGATCGTGCTGAAACTGCAGCAGGTTGTTATAAATGCTTATTGCTTCCGGTATGCGGTCTGACAATACTAAGTTCGCGGCGTGATTCAAGCGACTACTAACCTGCAGGGCCGAAGCGGTAGCGGCCTTTGCGAGGGCTGCTTCGGTTTCCTCATTGGCGGTGAGCAAGTAGCGCTCTACCGGGAAATTCAGCATTGACCTTCGTCTTTGCTGTGAGGGGTAGCCGTAGAGATCAGCCACGTAAGGGTTGAGCCGCAGCGCGCGCTGATAATCTTCATTGGCCTCGCTTCTCATACCCATTCGTTCTTTGGCAATCGCCCGCTTGAGAAAAGCTTCCGCCCAGTAGGGTGACTGTACGATGGCATTGTCGTAAGCCAGGAGCGCTTCGTTGAAATTTCCAAGTATCATCTGGTTATCCCCACGGATCAAATGCCTCATGACATCTTCGCCATATTGTTTTATTTCTATCGGTGGATTGCTCCTGAAAAGGTCGATATTAGGTGCCTGAGCCCAGAGAAAGCCGCTCCGGATAAGAGAAAACGCCAGCAAAAAAAACACTTGTTTTACATGCATTGCAAGCAACTTTGGTGATTGAGAATCGTGCATTCCTGGTCGTGACCTGTATTATTTTGAGTAAAATGCTTTTAAATTTGATAGCTTTACTGTTATGACCTGATGAACGGCGATTTAGTTCTTGAAAAGGAAGTTTTTTTTGCGGAGTAATTGTTGTACGGGTTCCTTTTCCAACAGGTAGAGGCAAGCGGCGACCTGTGATTGCAAGATGGGGAATAGTTGGCTGGAAACAGGCCAGAGGCTGAGGGCCTGACGGCTTACTTCAGCGAGGGTATCTTGCTTCCAGGCGGATTGCAGGTGTTCGATAGCGGTTTCATTGTCTTTCAGAGGGAGTGCCCCTCCGGGACCGTCGCCCCGGTAAAAGCGGATGAGCGCGGCCAGGGCCAGACTGATGCGCTCCGGCGGCCGGCCCTGCTGTTCAAAATAGCTCTGCAGGCTGGGCAGGAGGCGGCTTGTAAACTTACTGGTCGAGTTCAGTGCAATATCGGCGAGGCGATGCCGGATAAATGGATTGCGAAACCGTTCGATAACTGTATCGGCATAGGCTTTGGCCGATTTTTCCGGATGGGGTAGGGTGGGTATCACCTCTTCCTGCAGCATGGTTTGGATGAAGCTTCCCATATCCTCGTCTTCTATGGCTTCCCGCACGCTTCCCAGGCCTGCGAGTAAGCCCAGGGGCGCCATGGCTGTATGCGCCCCGTTGAGCAGGCGCAGCTTTAGGGTGCGGATGGATTGGATGTTTTTCACAAACTGTACATTCAACCCGGCCCGATCGGCGGGAAAGTGCTTTCGTACTGCCGGGTTATCTTCAACGGCCCAGAGGTGGTAAGGCTCTGCAGTGACCAGCAAAGCATCGTGATAAGCGGCCGTATGACCCACTTCAGCGGCTTCCTCTTCGGGGAATCCAGGTACGATCCGGTCTACCAGCGTATTGCAAAATTGATTGTGACGATCCAGCCAATCCGTAAATCCGGGATCCAGTTTCCAGCGCTGCGCGTGACGGCTTACGAATTCCTTAAGCTGATCGCCGTTGTCCTCAATCAACTCACAGGGGAGGAGCACACAACCCCGTTTGTGATCCCCTTCAAAATGCTGATAACGACGGTACAGCCACTGTGTCAGCTTACCAGGAAAGCTTTCCGCCGGCCGGTCCTCAAACCGCTCCTGCTCCCGAAACTCAATACCGGCCTCCGTGGTATTAGAAATGATGAGCTGTATGTCTGGCCAGGTCGCGCTTTTCAGGAAGGCTTCGAAATCTCTGTAAGGGTGTACATAGTCCGACACGCAGCTTATCAGCCGTTGTTCATCGACCTCTTGTCCCTGTTGAATACCGCGTAGCCACAGGTGAAACAGCCCATCCTGCTGTTCCAGCACCTCGTAACTCCCCTCCTCGGTTGGCTTGACGACCAGGACCCCTGCCCCGTAGTCAAGCCGCTCGTTCATGATGTCGATCATCCAGTCGGCAAAGGCGCGTATAAAGTTGCCGCCACCGAATTGTAAAACGCGGACCCGGGGAGGCTTCGGGGTTTGTGTGTTCTGGCGGTTTAGTTTCATGCTTCCGGTGTTACCTCAAAGCGAGATGCCCCTTTTCCACGGGATGAAATCATCCTGTCCGAGCTGTACGGCGCGCGGGGTTATTTCACCACTGGCAACGCGGATGATATAATCCAGTATTTCCCGGCCTTTGCTTTCGATAGAGTCCTGTCCGCTGATGATGGTGCCGGCATCGATGTCGATGAGGTCGGGCATGCGCCGGGCCAGGCGGGTATTAGTTGACACCTTGATGGTTGGGGCGACGGGATTGCCGGTCGGCGTACCCAGGCCGGTGGTGAATACGATGATATTGGCGCCCGATCCGGCCAGGCCGGTCGTGCTCTCCACGTCGTTGCCCGGTGTGCAGAGCAGTTGCAGTCCCTGGCCGGCGGCTGGTTCGGTATAGTCGAGGACGCTGGTGATGGGGGAGGTGCCTCCTTTGCGGGCAGCACCGGCCGATTTGATGGCGTCGGTGATGAGCCCGTCGCGAATATTTCCCGGCGATGGATTATAAGCGAAGCCGGAGCCCACCGCTTCGGCGCGGCGGGCGTAGGTTTCCATCAAGTGGGCAAACTTATCGGCGGTAGCTTTATCGACACAGCGATTGAGTAATTCCTGTTCTACGCCGTTGAGTTCGGGGAACTCGGAGAGGATGGCGCAGCCTCCGAGGGCGACCAGCAGATCCGACGCATGCCCCAGAGCCGGGTTGGCGGAGATGCCGGAGAAGCCGTCGGAGCCGCCGCATTCCAGGCCGATGCACAGTTTGCTCAGGGAAGCCTCACGCCTTTGGTTCCGGTTGGCTTCGATCAGCCCCACGAAGCTGCGCTTGACAGCCTCGGCGATGAATTCGCGTTCCGATGGGCTTTGTTGCTGTTCCAGGATAACCAGCGGTTTGTCAAAATCGGGATGGCGTTCCCGAAGGGCTTTGCGCAGTATAGCGATCTGCGCATGCTGGCAGCCCAGGCTGAGTACCGTAGCGCCGCCGACATTCGGGTGATCGATGTATGCGGCGAGTAAGCGGATAAGGCTATCGGCGTCCTCCCGGGTGCCGCCGCAGCCGCCTTCGTGATCGAGGGTCTTAATGCCGTCAATATTCTCAAAGAGCCGCCTGCCTGATTGTTCCTCCGCCGATTGTACAATGTCGGCCTCTAACAGATCGGTTGTTTCCGCTCCCTGTTGATAGAGCTCCACCAGCCGGCGGGTATTGACGGCGAAGCTGCGGGGGCGAGGGTATCCCAGTTCTTCCAGCAGGGCCTCGCGAATGACCTCAACATTGCGGTTTTCACAAAAGACGAGCGGAATGATCAGCCAGTAGTTGGCGGTTCCGACCCGGCCATCGGAACGGTGATAGCCGCGAAAGCTGCGGCTTTGCCAGGCGCTGACATCGGGAGGCTTCCAGGTGTAGGAGTCAGATTTGTCGCTGTAGGCCTCCGTAGCGTGAACGACATTGCCGGTGCGCAGCCGGGCGCCGCGGGGAATATCCTCCGTCGCGCGGCCGACCAGGACGCCGTACATGTAAAGGGGGCCACCTTTGGGAATGGCTTCAACAGCCAGCTTTTGCTTGGCGGGGATGCGCTCCACGGTTTTCACTTTCCGGCCGTTCCAGTGAATTTCGGCGCCGTTTTCCAGGTCGTCCAGGGCGACCAGTACATTGTCGCGGGGATGTATCTGTAGCGTTCGGTTCATCGTGTAATTAAAATTCTTTTTATTGGACGAAAGTAGAACTATTCTCCCTTAATCCGAAGGCGTTGTCCTAAGTACACTGTAAATTAAGTTCTTTCGTGTTTTGGGATGGGCATTTTGGTGAAAGGCAAGGCGCGAGGAGTGAGGGTAGCCGTAGCTACCTGATCGATCGAGCAACGCAGCATTTCGCCAAAAGGCACTGCCAAAACTGGACGCTACTTAGATTACAGTGTACTAAGTGCAAGGAATTTAATCTTGTCGGATCAAAAAGACGTCAGAAACCAGATAGCAGACGCCAGACCTTCCCAAAGAGGAGTATCCGGTCGTCAAAACTTCGTTCCTTGTACTTAGACTCTCCATTCCCCTTTCCGGGCTTTTTAAGTCCGGCCGGTACGCTGGCCTGCACGCAGTATCCGGCTGTAATTTCCTTGGAGTACTTATATTTGGGGGATATCAACTGAAGAACCCATATGCTTACCGGTACGACACTGCTAATTGCCATTTTTTTGTCGATCGCCTTTATCATTGTTGCCTCGGCGGTATTTAAACTGCACCCATTCTTGGCGCTGTTTGTCGCTACCCTGGGATTAGGGTTGGGGGTAGGGTTGGGCCCGGAGCAACTCATCGAGGCCATCAACGGCGGATTTGGCGGTCTGCTGGGATATATCGGATTAATCGTGGTCATGGGAAGCATTATCGGCGTCATTTTGGAAAAGTCGGGGGCGGCCATACGCATTGCGGATCTGATGCTGTCTCTGCTGGGGCAAAAGCGACCGGCGCTGGCCATGTCTTTGATTGGGGCAGTAGTCAGCGTGCCCGTTTTTTGTGACAGCGGATTCATCATTCTTTCCGGGCTGAATAAGGCCTTGTCAAAGCGGACGGGAGTAGCCAAATCGACCCTGGCGCTGGCGCTGGCTTCCGGGCTATATACCACCCACACGCTTATTCCGCCCACGCCCGGCCCAGTCGCTGCCGCCGGCAATATCGGAGCCGGCGATTACCTGGGGACCATCATGTTGCTGGGGCTGATCGTTTCTATCCCGACCTTGCTGGCCGCCTATTATTTCGCCCGTCGCTACGGACCGTACACTCCCAGTTCCGCCGAGGTTTTTCCGGAGCCTGAGCAGGAGCGAATGCCGGGGGCTTTCCTATCGCTGGCGCCAATACTCCTTCCCATTCTGCTCATCGCCGGAGGGTCGGTGGCCGGCTATTTTGGATGGGAAGAGGGCGCGGGAATGGTATTGCGCTTTACCGGGCATCCGCTCATCGCTTTGTTTATCGGCTTGCTTTTTGCTTTCAGCCTGCTGCCGGCCATGAATGAAGCGTATCTCAACGGATGGATAGCGGAAGGAGTCAAGCTGGCCGGTCCTATTCTGGTTATCACAGGCATGGGAGGTGCTTTTGGCGGAGTGCTCAAGGCTACTCCTCTGGGCGAGCTCGTCGGCGGCTGGGTCAGTGGCGAAAGCTACGCTGGCCCCTTGTTGCTGATCCTTACTTTTCTCATTTCCGCCCTGCTGAAAACCGCGCAGGGCTCCTCGACCTCGGCGCTGGTCATCACCAGTTCAATTCTGGCGCCGCTGGTGGGTACGATGGGGTTTGACACCCCATTGGAGCTCGGGCTGGTAGTTATGGCGCTTGGGGGCGGCGCGATGACGGTCTCCCATGCCAATGACAGCTACTTCTGGGTGGTCTCCCAGTTCAGCGGCATCGAGATGCGCAATGCGTACCGGAGTTATACGGTGATGACCGGCCTGCAGGGACTGGTGGTGCTGGGAATGACCCTGTTGTTGTATTGGATGCTCGGAGCGGGGTTTTAGGCGCGGGGGAGCTGGCCCGGTAGCAGTCGTTGTCTTTTCTGCTTGTGTTCTGCAGCGCCGGACTTCTGTCTGTTGCCTGCTTCCTGGCTGAAAGCGACCCTTCGGTCAAACATCCCGCTGACTTTCTTGTCAAATAAAGGCTGGAAGAGTTCCCGGAATCAGAAAATGCGAAATGCTGTATGAAACAACAAAACGATTTGAGGAAAGAATTACGCCGTCTGGACGGCAAGGGGTACAAGGCCTACAAGGATTTGCGCGGCGCTTATGAATACGAACAGTTCCAGCTCTTCATCGATCATGTTCAGGGCGACCCTTTCGCGGCGCCGAGCCGCGTACGGATACGATTGCAGCATAACTTTCCCGAATGGACTTACAACAACCGTTCGAGAGCAGTAGCGCTGCGCGATTACCTGACCCGCCGCTTTGATGAAGCAACGCGGCGGCACGCTAAGGGGGATCGCGGAAGTGGAAAAAGTGGCGCGGTTTTCATCGACCGGCCCGGACAGGAAGTGCTGGAGCGCAGTTCCGTCATCCTGGAAGGGGATACCCTGGAGCTGCGCTTCCGGGTAGGCCTTCCGGCTTTTGGGCGGCGCATCGCCGGCCAGCAGGCGGAAGCCATTTTTGATAAGGAAATTCCGGCGATTGTAGCCGACAGCCTCTTTTACGGCGTGCTCGATGAGGATCACCTGCGCGAGCACCTGTTCACCTGTGAGGATGCCGATGCCCTGCGGGATAAGTTGCCGGAACTTGATTTGGTCGCCTTTGTGGCCGATGGTTCCTTATTGCCAAGGGCCAGCGGGGTGGACCCGCGACCTCTGGTAGGGGGAGTGCCTTTTGAAAGCCCGGCCTCCCTGCGGCAGGAAATAGAATTGCCTAACCGCACCCTGACCGGGATGGGCCTTCCCGCCGGCATCACCTTGATTGTCGGGGGTGGCTACCACGGTAAATCCACCCTGCTGCACGCGCTGGAACTGGGCGTGTATAATCACCTGCCGGAAGACGGCCGCGCCTTCGTGTTGACTAACCCGACGGCTATGAAAATCCGCGCTGAAGATGGTCGCTATATCGAGCGGGTGGATATTTCGGCCTTCATCAACAATTTGCCGCAAGGCAAAGACACCCGCCGATTCCGCACAGAGAACGCCAGCGGGAGTACTTCCCAGGCCGCCAATGTGGTGGAGGCGCTGGAGACGGGTAGCAAGCTTTTGCTGATTGATGAAGATACTTCCGCGACGAATTTTATGATCCGCGATCACCGCATGCAGCAGCTCGTACCCAAGGAACGTGAACCGATAACGCCTTTTATCGACCGGGCGCGGCAACTCTATGAGGAACAAGGGGTGTCTTCTGTTATCGTTATCGGCGGCTCGGGCATGTACTTCGATGTTGCCGACCGGGTGTTGTGCATGGTGGAATACCTGCCCCGGGACCTTACAGAGGAAGCCCGAAAGATTGCCCGGGCGCATCAGGATGAACGCCAACCCGAGGGCACAACGGGTATTAACCCGCCCGCCGAACGCCGTCCACTGGCCGACAGCGTAGATCCACAGCGCGGGCGAAAAGTGAAAATCCGCCCTCGCGGCGTCAATCAGCTGCAATTCGGCCGTAGCGATATCGATGTCTCAGCGGTTGAGCAACTCGTCCATAACAGTCAGCTGAATGCGATCGGTGATGCCTTGAATTATGCCCGCCGTTACATGGGCGCCCACACCGTGCCGGAAATACTGGACCGCCTGATGCATAACATCGAACAGGAAGGACTCGATGTACTCAATCAACGCAAGGTAGGGGATTACGCCTACTTCCGCCCGCAAGAACTGGCTGCTGTCCTTAACCGGCTGCGGACATTGCGGGTGGAGTGATGAGGTTCACCAATGGTCGCAATAGAAAATTTACGGCAGAACAAATGCAAAACTGCGTGCACCTTCTATCCGACCATTTTGGCGAACACGATCATCTCGAACGCTGAGCATTGACGGGGTGACTCTGAGTCACCCCGTCAATATCCCTCAGTCGCCCCGTCAATGTTTCCTCCCCGAGAACTGCCGCCGGAAATCTGGACGAACAGATTTCCGGCTGAAGGCCAATTATATTTTGATGAAAATCCGGTGCTGATACAGCCAGTAGCAGATGTACCAGAAAAGAATCAGCGTGAAAATTCCGTTGCTGATATCCAGGAACGGCTGGCTGAGCCCCAAAACACCGAGTATTCCGTCGTTAAAAATATGCACGAAATCGACAAACCATTGGTGACCTACGGTTTGGGTGAACAGATAAATAAATATGGGATTCATGCCTACGATGACAAAGGTGGTCGGCCAGCGCCGGAAGTCTTTCATATCCACCAGCCAGTAGAGAAAGGCCAGCGCGAGCAGGCACCAGCCGCCTGAGGCCAACGTAAAGGAACTGGTGGCGATACGTTTGACGATCGGGGTGATACCCAGCCAGTCGAGGCCGTAGCCAAGCACAAAGGCGGCGCCGGCCGCCAGCAGCAACCAGCGAACTTTCTGACGATCGCTGCGGTCGGAAAACAGCAGCCAGCCGCACATAGCGCCCCATATCGTATGGGCGGCGGTAGGCAAAATATTGATCGCCACCCAGTCACCGGAATTGGTTTTGCCCATCAGCAGACGATCCATCCAGTCGCCGAAGTTGCCCTCCTGAATATAAGGTGCTTCCGGCAGATACATCCGGTACAAGGCCTCGGTAAGTACTAGAAATCCGAGGGAAATGGCAAGCTGCGACCAGCGGGGCCAGCGCAGAATGAGAAAGGTGACGAGAATGGTGAAAGACAACTGCGTCAGCACGTTCCATAACTCCCATACGAGTTTGTGGGCATAGACGCAGTGCAGGCCTACGCCAAAAAGAAATAGCAGCAGACAGCGACGCAGAATATGCCCGCGAACGGAGGCGTACGAATCCCCCCGGGTTAATCGCTTGGTAAAGGAAAAAGGCATGGCGACTCCTACGATGAACATAAAGAAAGGCTGGATAAGGTCCCAAAAGCGCAGGCCGTTCCAGGGATGGTGGTGGAACTGAAGGGCTAGCTGGCAGCCAAGCGTATCTTCTGGAAAATAATCGAGAAGAGCGGCGTATAACATCGCTGATTCAGCAATGAGTAAAAACATGGTGATACCACGATAGGCGTCGAGCGACAGCAGCCGCCGCCTTGGAGTAAGTTCTGTCATGAATCCAGATGTTCAGGTGTTTTGTTTGTGGAGTCTTTCTTCTAATTCGGTTTTTGGGCCCGCATCAGAAAGAGCGGATAGGCGCGCGGACCGTCTTCTTTTTCTTCTATCTCTTCGTAAAATAAACCGGAGTGTACATTTTGGAACCCGATATTTTGCAATAGTGCGCGCAGCTCATCCTGATTGAAGCCGTTATGCCCGTCGAAATCGGGGAATCCGGCATGGAAGCTGCCGTCCTCTTCGTCAAGGTCGGCAATGCAGAGCCATCCACCGGGATGCAGGTGCTGATAAAAAGCTTTCAGAATACCGCGCGTGTCGAGGATATGATGCAGGGTCATAAGGAGGTAGATCAAATCATACTGCTGCTCGTGCGTATCCTTTAGCAGGTCGCCCTGTACGGTTTTGATTTTGTTCTCAAGCCCGTTTTTTTCAATTTTACGGCGAGCTTCTTTTAACATGCCGGCAGAGGTATCCATCAGGGTGATGCTTTGCAGGTCTTCGGCGAGCAAGAAGCTGAGCAGCCCGGTTCCGGCGCCGTAATCCAGGGCGGATTGAAGCTGGTGCTTTCGTATTATGGGACGGAGTTCGGCAGTCAGTTTCATGGCTCGCTCCACATGGCCGGAATCCTTATCCCAGTCACGGGCGGCTTTATCGAATCGTTGTTGTTCAGAACTGTTCATGATGAGTTTAATGAAATGCTTATGCAGTCAGTTAAATTTTAATAAATGACGTTGGAGTCCTTTGACGGATGTCTTAAGATAAGTAAATTCCCGGTTCCAAAAAGCAAACAAATGTTTGATGAACCTGTATTCAGGGTATTTCTTTACGCTATGATTACCGCCGTGGCTACCGGACTGGGTGCAATACCTTTTTTCTTTGTTAAAGAGATGCCCGGGAAATGGTTGGGCTGGTCCGGGGCTATTGCCTCCGGTATTATGCTGGCCGCCAGTTTTCGTCTGGTACAGGAGGGCATCACCTATGATTTGTACCGGACAATAGGCGGAGTAGGGATAGGCCTGCTGTTTATTTTGTTCAGCCAGCGTTGGTTGTCGAATAATAACGGAGAAGAGGCGACGGTCGGCAAGCTTCGCGGCGCCGATGCGGTCAAATCCCTGCTCATAATTGGGGTAATGACGCTGCATTCTTTTGCTGAAGGAGTCGGAGTAGGCGTGAGCTTTGGCGGAGGCGAGGAATTCGGCCTTTTCATCTCTCTGGCTATTGCGGTTCACAACATTCCCGAGGGGCTGGCCATCAGTCTGGTGCTGGTGCCAAAGGGCGTCTCGGCGCTTAAAGCCGCGGGCTGGAGTATCGTATCCAGCTTGCCTCAACCCCTTATTGCCGTACCTGCTTTTCTTTTCGTAACCTTCTTTAAACCTTTTCTTCCGGTAGGCCTGGGGCTGGCCGCGGGCGCCATGATCTGGATGGTCATCTCGGAACTGCTGCCCGATGCCTACGAAAAGTCGAGCAAAGAGGAAGTGGCGACCCTGGCAACGGTGGCCGTGGGGCTGATGACGCTGTTCCAGGTCTTGATCGAGTAGGGAGTAGTTTGAACTCTCCCGGCTTGTTTCGGATAGGCTCTTAATAACCGAATAACTTTCATCTAACCCCCACGCGCTGCGCCCACTCTTCATAAGCCTTGGACATTTTCCGGACTCGCTCCGGATGACGATCCGCTAGGTTGGAGATTTCATTGCGATCGCGGCCGAGATGATAGAGTTCCCAGGGCTGATCATCCACGCGTACGATTTTCCATTCACTCTGCCGCATGGCTGCTTTCCCAAAATGTTCCCAGTATAAGGTTCGTTCCGCTAATGTCTCTCCTTGCAGATAGGGCAGAAGGCTTTCTCCTTCGAGCGGCTTGGTGGCTTTTTCCCGGAAAGTATCCGGATAGGAGGCGCCTGCCAGTTCCAGGAAAGTAGGCATCAGGTCAATGATGTGGGCAGGCCGGCGGATGATTTCGCCTTTCGGCAAATTGCCGGCGGGCCAGTGCACGATAAAGGGGGTGGCGTTGCCGCCCTCGTGAACCCAGCTTTTGTAATAGCGAAAAGGGGTATTGCCGGCCAGCGCCCAGGGTTCGCGGTAGGCAGCGTAGGAACCGGGCTCGCCGATGATAGCTTCCGGGTTGTGCAGGCGCCGGCCGCTGATCTCCTCGGCGCAGGCGCCGTTGTCCGAGAGGAATAGGATAATGGTGTTTTCGAATTGACCATTGTCGCGCAGGGTTTCGACGATGCGCCCGACACCCTGGTCCATCCGGTCGACCATGGCGGCGTACACCTGCATCCGGCGAACCCAATGGTCTTTTTCTTCCACCTCTTCCCAGGCGGGGATGGTTTTGGTGCGTTTCGGTAAGGGCAGTGCTTCCTTGAAAAGACCGAGGCCCTGCTGCCGCTCGTGCCGCTCGCGCTGCAGGCTGTCCCAGCCGATTTCATAGCGCCCCTCGTAGCGGGCGATGTCTTCAGGAAGAGCGTGCAGCGGCCAATGCGGAGCAGTGTAGGCGACGTAGAGGAAGAAAGGCTGTTCCGCGTACTGCCGCCGGTGGTTTTGAAGTTGTTCCACCGCAAAGTCAGTGGTTGCATCGGTTATGTAAAAATCTTCGCAGGGCGGCGCCCACCGGCTGCTGTCCAGAGCCATGACTCGTATGCGCGGCTGGTGGCGAATGAGCTCGAAGTAGGAACTGGCGCCGCTGATGAGGCCCTGGTAGCGGTCGAAGCCGCGTTGCAAAGGCCAGTGTTGCGGGTCTTCTCCCACGTGCCACTTGCCGGACATGTAGCTCCGGTATCCTACTGGCTTCAGTGCCTCAGCGATAGTGAGGCAACTGTCGGGCGTCAGGTAACCCTGATAGGGGCCCGGAGGGCGGCTTTCTCCCATCTGATGCACCATTCCGCCCATTCCCACCTGATGCGGGTACAGGCCGGTGAGCAGACTGGCCCGCGTCGGGCAGCAACGGGCGGCGTTGTAAAACTGTGTAAAGCGGACACCGCCGGCAGCCAGCTGATCCAGGTGTGGCGTAGCGATTTCACTGCCGTAACAACCCAGGTCGGAATAGCCCATGTCATCGGCCAGAATGACAACTATATTCGGCTGGCCGGTAACTTGTTCCTCTTCGGGTAGGACCGGCTCCCTGTTGGACGTGATGAGCTGAGTAAGTAGTAGTAAAAACGGAAGGCAAATATGGAATTTCATGTTTATCATTCCTTGAATGGTGAAAATCAGGATTGCTGTATGGTTGCAAGGAAATTTTAATACCCGAACAGCCCGGGTAGCCACATACTCAGCGCCGGCACATAGGTTACGATGATCAATGCGACGACCATAGCGACAAACAAAGGTACGAGCGGACGGACCACCTTGGCGATGGTCGTTTGCGCCACCCCCACCCCTACGAACAGGACGGAGCCCACCGGCGGAGTGGTCAAACCGATACAAAGATTCAGCACCATAATGATGCCGAAGTGGGTGGGATCAATGCCCAGTTTGGTGACGATTGGCAGAAAGATCGGCGTGAAAATGAGGACGGCCGGCGTCATGTCCATAAATATCCCGACAAAGAGCAGTATCAGATTGATAATAAACAGAATGACTACCTTGCTGTCGCTGATCGACAAGAGTACATCCGTGATGCGTTGAGGGATATTCTCATACGACATCACCCAGGACATGCTCATCGAGGTGCCGATCAGGAGCATAACGATAGCGGTGGTCCCCACAGCGCTCGTCAGAATGCCGGGCAGCAGGCGCAGATTGATTTCCTGATACCAGAATGCCA
Organism: uncultured Saprospiraceae bacterium; assembly: GCA_964632995.1. Taxonomy (GTDB): domain Bacteria; phylum Bacteroidota; class Bacteroidia; order Chitinophagales; family Saprospiraceae; genus CAZWDL01. The sequence continues at coordinate 8,526 of CAZWDL010000035.1, read as the reverse complement.
GCGCCAGGCAGTACACCACGGCCACCGCCGATGCTTCCGTGGCGGTGAAAATACCGGCTACGATGCCGCCGATGACAACGACCAGCAGCAGGAGACTGGGAAAAGCGTTTACGAAAGTGCGCCATACATCGCGCAGACTGCTGCGCTTACCAACCGGAAAGCCCCGCCGCTTGGCCCATATGCCGGCTACGATCATGAGAAACAGACCGGTGAGTATGCCGGGCAGATAACCGGCCAGAAAGAGCGCCGCAATCGAAACTCCTCCGCTGGCCAGCGAATAAACGATGAGAATATTGCTCGGGGGGATGATAAGCCCGGTGGTAGCCGAACTGATATTCACTGCGGCGGAGAACTCCTTAGAATAGCCTTCTTTTTCCATCCTTGGGCCCATAAATGTTCCGATGGCGGAAGCTGCTGCCACCGCCGAACCGGCAATAGCGCCGAAAAGCATCGCGGCGATAATATTGACGTGGGCCAGACCGCCAGGTAGTGAGCCTACAAGCGTTTTGGCAAAATCGATCAATCGCCTGGCGATCCCCCCTTGGTTCATGATCTGTCCCGCCAAAATAAAGAAAGGAATGGCCAGCAGCGCGAAACTGTCCAGCCCGGTCGCCATCCGCTGGGCTACCGTCGTAAAAGCGGGCAGTGACTGTACACTCACCAGCATGGTCAGAATGCTGGAAATGCCGATGCTCCAGGCAATAGGAACCCCCATGATCAGCAGCGTGAGAAAACTGAAAACGAGGATTAGGATTTCGATATATTCCATGATCGTGCTTGTTCGTCGTTGGTTCGAAGATGCTTTGAGACGGTCGTCGGAAAAAGCAGGATAGAATACTGGGTTGCCTTGATTCTACTGTCGTTCCTTTTTCGCGACCATCCGTCGTAGTCGGTTACCCTGTTCTTACTTACCATTTAGGGGGCGGCTCTCGCCAGGTTAAGTCTCTATGTTTCCCGGCCGAGCCGACGGGGAAGGTGGACTATCGACTATCGGTTTTTAACTTTCCAGGTTACCCCTTGCCGGGTTCATCAGTTCGATTGCCTTGTAGTAAATGATGAGCAAGCCGCTGACGGGAATGATGATATATACAAATCCCATCGGCAACTGCAGCGCCGGAGAGGTTTGTCCCAGGGTTAGGGTAATGTAAACGTAACGGATGCCGCCGATCACCATCACCGTAGCCGCAAAGAGCATGATGGTCAGATTGATGAAGATCTGTAAGCGGCGCCCGGCTTTGCCCTCCAGCTGTCTGGGCAGCAAGTCAATGGCCAGGTGTAACCTTTTTCCGGACGCATAAGCCGCCCCCAGCAACCCAATCCAGATGAGTAAAAAGCGCGCCAGCTCTTCGGTCCAGGAAGTCTGGCTGCCCATCACGTATCGCGTGAAAACACCCCACAGTACATCTAATGTCATGATTGCCATCAGAATGGCCAAAAAGCTTCCGAGGTACAGGTCGAGTTTCCTATTCATGGTCCTTCGTTGTTTGTGCAATTCATAGTCGGCAGTAGCAAAGCCGGGCTCAAACCGGGCTGTTACCTTGCCTTGGCCTGGCCCCCAGCATCCATCCAGCATCAAGCACCTAGTTCAACCCTTCAATCCGCTCAATAATCCTCCCCATCTCCTCATTTTTCTTGTACTCCTGCAGCAGCTGCTGCACCTGTTCGGCGAAAGGTTCCTTATCGGGATAGATCACTTCCACGCCGGCCTTTTGCACTTCTTCGAGGGCTTTTTCCGTCGCTTCTTTCCAGACCTTTCGCTGGTAGGTTACGCTTTCATCGGTGGCTTCCTGTAGCCATTCCTGCTCCTGTGGCGTTAGACTGTTCCAGACGGTAGTGCTAATGAGCAACACATCCGGCACAGCGGTGTGTTCGTTGAGTGAGTAGTATTTGCATACTTCGTAGTGGCGCGAGGTGTAGAAGCTGGGAGGGTTGTTTTCCGCACCGTCGACCACCCCCTGTTGCAGTGCTGTATAGAGTTCGCCCCAGGAAATGGGCGTGGGGGCGCCGCCCAGGCTTTCCACCATACTCATCGCCGTTACACTTTCCTGTACCCGGATTTTCAGCCCCTCCAGGTCTTCCGGCTCGCGTACGGGGCGCTCTTTGGTGTAAAAGCTGCGGCTGCCCGCGTCGTAAAAGCAGAGTCCGCGTAGGTAGAAAGGCTCGCTGGCCAGCAGCAGCTCGCGACCGATCGGGCCGTCAAAAACCTGGTAAGCGTGTTCATCACTGCGGAAAATATAAGGCAGGCTCAGCACCTTGATCACCGGGGCGAAGTTCTCCAGCACCGCAGCGGAAACTTTGGTCATGCCGATGCTGCCGATCTGTAGCAACTCCAGGCACTGCCGTTCGGTGCCAAGCTGCTGATTAGGGTAGATTTCAACCTGCAGCTCTCCTCCGGATTTTTCAGCGACCCGTTCGGCCAGGAATTGCATGCCTTTATGTACGGGATGGGTCGTATCCAGCCCGTGCGCCAGTTTGATCGTCCGCGGGCCTTTGATTTTGGCGCAGCCGGCCAGCAGAAGGATTAGAACAGTCAGACAGGAGATTTTAGTAAAAAAATTCATTCTTCACGGATTTTTCGGATCAGGGCCAGGGTCTCCTTCACGCGTTCTTCCAGCCCCTCATAATCGTTATTGCTGATCAACTCTTTGCTGACGAGTTTGGACCCCATGCCCAGACAGGCAGCGCCGGCCTGCAGCCATTCCCGGATGCTCTCCTCCGTAGGCGCCACTCCGCCGGTCGGCATGATGCTCGTCCAGGGGCAGGGACCCAGGATCGCCTTGATGAAGCCCGGGCCGAAGGCGCCTCCCGGAAACAACTTGACTATTTCCGAGCCCAGCTCATGAGCGCGTGAAATTTCGCTCAAAGAGCCGCAGCCGGGCGCAAACGACACTTTGCGGCGATTGCAAACCGGAGCGATCTCCTCCACCAGCATCGGAGTGACGATGAAGTCGGCCCCCAGCTGCAGGTACAGGCTGGCCGTACCGGCATCGATCACCGAACCGACGCCCAGCGCCAGGTCCGGATACTGGGTCGCCGCATACTGGCTGAGCTGGGAGAACACCTCGTGGGCAAAGTCACCCCGGTTTGTGAACTCCATAACCCGCGCGCCCCCGGCATAACAAGCCGACAAGATCCGCTTGCCGACTTCCGGGTCGGGATGGTAAAACAACGGAACCAGTCCGGTTCCTGTCATGCGCTGAACAACTTCTATTCTGGATATTTTTGCCACTGGACAGAATTTTAGACAAGATTTACAATATTATGAGTTTTTAGACAGGATTTATCGCCAGGAGGACCTTTCCCAGGTCCTTCTGGCTTTCCCACAACTCGGAAAACCAAGAACTTTTACCCCGTGGAATAGTCGCTTTGCGAATTCCATGGGATTTACCCGCCCGAGGAACGTGGGCAGGCAAGAATCCAAACACTCAAGAACTCCCTATCGCGAAACCCTTCCGGACGCATCTCCCATCATCAGCTTCTCCACTTCTGAAACCGTGACGAGATTGGCGTCGCCATAAATCGTGTGCTTCAGCGCCGAGGCCGCCACCGCAAAATCGAGCGCGCGCTGGTCTTCCTCGTACATGAGCAGACCGTAGATTAGGCCGGCCATAAAGCTGTCACCGCCGCCCACTCGATCGACGATGTGGGTGATCTGGTAGGTTTCGGTACTCAGGAGCTCTTCGCCGTTGTAAAGTACTCCCGACCAGCTGTTATGTGAGGCGCTGATGGAGCCCCGCAGCGTAATGATGGCTTTTTTGGCATTGGGAAACTTATCCATTAGCTGTTGACAGACCGAAGTGTAAGCTTCGGCCTCCACCGATTCGCCCTGGGTTACATCGACGCCTTCGGGATGAATGCCGAAGTGTTTCTCTGCGTCCTCTTCGTTCCCCAGGATAATATCACAATGATCGACCAGCCCGGTCATCACCTCTCCGGGGGCTTTGCCGTACTTCCACAGCTTTTTGCGGTAGTTGAGGTCGCAGCTGACGGTGAGCCCCATCTTCCGGGCAGCCTGTAAGGCCTCCAGGCAGGCATCGGCCGCGCCCTGCGAGATGGCAGGCGTAATGCCGGTCCAGTGGAACCACTGGGCATCCTCCAAGGCGGCTTCCCAATCGATCATTCCGGCTTCGATGGTAGCCATGCCCGAGTGGGCCCGGTCGTAGATGACCTTGGAGCCGCGACTGACGGCGCCCATTTCCAGGAAGTAGATGCCGAGGCGTTCACCGCCGCGGACGATGTGTTCCGTTCCGACGTTGCGCTTGCGCATCTCCATGAGGGCGCAGTCGCCAATGTCGTTCTTGGGAAGCCGGGTGACGAAATCGACGGGCAATCTGTAATTAGCCAAGGATACGGCTACGTTGCTTTCCCCACCCCCGTAGACGACGTCAAACTGTGAGGCTTGCGAAAAGCGCAGATGGCCGGGCGGCGTCAGGCGCAACATGATTTCACCGAAGGTGACTATTTTTTTCATGGGTTGATTTTTGTGCTGGGAAATTATCTATCAGCCGCCGGGGGAAGCGACGCTTGCCTGCCGCGACGGCTGTGGAAAGCGAAAGTAATTTTTAGCGTTATAATAACAAATATCCTGTACGACTTTTCCGATCCACTCCACATCATCAGGAAGCTTTCCCTGCTCCACATCGCGGCCGAAGAGCTGACAAAGCAGCCGCCGGAAATATTCGTGCCGGGGATAGGAGAGGAAGCTGCGGCTGTCAGTGAGCATGCCCACGAAGCGGCTGATCAGTCCCATGTTTGACAGGACTTTCATCTGCTGCTCCATGCCGTCGAGCTGATCCAGAAACCACCAGGCGGAGCCGAGCTGCATCTTGCCGGGGAAGCTGCCGTCGTTGAAATTGCCGATCATGGTGGCCATCACTTCGTTGTCGCTGGGATTGAGGTTGTAGAGGATGGTCCGCGTCAGCTGATTGTCGTGATCGAGCCGGTCCAGGAATCGCGACAGCGGACGGGCCTGCTCGAAGTCGCCGATGCTGTCGAAGCCCGTGTCGGGACCCAGTTGTTCCATCATGCGCGTGTTGTTGTTGCGCAGGGCGCCGAGGTGAAACTGCTGGGTCCAGTTCTTGGCGTGGTACATGCGGCCGAGCTGTACCAGGATAGCCGACATATAGACCAAGGCTTCGCCGTGATAAATGTCTTTTCCGCGGAGGCGGTTTTTGAAAATCTCGTCTACCGTTTTTTCCTCAAAGTCGGCTGCGTAGGCGCGCTCCAGGCCGTGATCGGCCAGGCGGCAGCCCCGCTCGTGGAAGTAGTCAACCCGTCGCTGCAGCCCCTCCAGCAGATCCCACCAGTTGTTAATGGCCAGCCCGGCGCTCGCGCCGAGCCGCTCGATGTAGTCGGCAAAGTGATCGCCCTCGATGAGGATGGCCTTGTCGGGGCGGAAGGCAGGCAGCACCGAAATCTCGAAGCCGGATTGGGCAATCTGCCGGTGTTTGTCCAGGTCGTCGACGGGATCATCTGTGGTGCAGACGGTCTCAACATTCATCTTCTTTAGCAGGCGGCGCACGGAAAATGCCGGCGTTTGCAGCTGTTCATTACACCGGTCATAGATAGCTTTCGCCGAATTGCCGTCCAGGCGTTCTTCTACCCCAAAATACCGTCGAAGCTCCAGATAGGTCCAGTGATACAATGGATTGCGCAGCGTGTAAGGCACCGTTTCGGCCCACTTTTGAAATTTTTCTTCATCGGAGGCATCGCCGGTGATGTATTTTTCATCCACCCCGTTGGTGCGCATGGCCCGCCACTTGTAGTGGTCACCGTTCAGCCAGATTTGCGTCAGATTGTCGAACTGCTTGTCGGCGGCAATCTCATCGGGAGGCAGGTGGCAGTGATAATCAATTATCGGGAGGCCCTTGGCAAAATCGTGATAGAGTTCTCTGGAAACGCTGCTGTACAGCAAAAAGTCTTCGTCGAGAAAGGCCTTATTCTTATCGCGAGTTCGGATCATGTGAAATCTTTTTCAGGGGATTGTTGTGCTATAGTGGAAGACGGAAGGCCCGGTGAATACCCTGAATCCAGGTTGGAATTAGGATGTTTTACCCGAGGCTGTCTCATAACTAAAACCGCAAGGCAGTTTGCAGAATAATTATACTGACGTCGAAATGGTTTGAGAAATTTCTCAAACCAATTTACGTCGAGTATAACCGCAAAGGCCGCTAAGGAACCGCAAAGCGTTTCTTTCCTGGAGTCTCCTTTGCGGTAGAAACTTTGACAAGTTTGGCGGTGAAGTGACTTACGAGACAGCCTCGGACGGAAAGGGGAAAATAAAAATCAGGAAAATTAACTATCCCGGACTGATATGAAAAATCACCGTTGAGAACGCAGCTTTTACGCAGAACTTTGAACAGTCTCTGCGGAGCATCTTACGCACAAAAAACTCCGCAACAACTCAGCCCTTCCTGCGTCCTTAACGGTGAAGAAAATACGGAGGGAATTACGGGGAACTCAAACAATCAAGCACCCCGTAACTCCTGTTGAACCAATGAACCTTCAACTTTTCAACCGCCAATCTTTGAACCCAGAACCTTTACCCCGTGGAATGGTCGCTTTGCGAATTCCATGGGCTTTACCCGTCCCGAGGAACAAGAACGGGCAGCATCCAGCCCCCAGCATCGAGCATCCAGCACCCAGCACCTTTAATTCCCCGGCAGCGGCGCCCCTTCAATCCACGGAGCCCCGGCGTTCATGAGGGCTTTTTCCAGCGCCGGGATGTCCTCGTTGCGGATTTCATTCAGCCGTCCTCTCATGTCCTGAAGCCCGGATTGAGCGATTTCCAGGCTCCGTTTGTGAGTAGGCGTCGGGCCGTAAGTGGTTACGCCGTCGAAGGCGGTAAACAGGCGGTTGGCGACGGTGGGGTTGCTGCGCTCGCCGATTTCCTGTTTGGAGCGTACGCCGCGCATCTGTTCCTCCAGTTCCAGCAGTTCGGCGCGCAGGTTGTATACCTGCTTATCGAGTGCGCCGGGCTCGGCCTGGGTGCGGGCCAGGGCGGTCTGCATAGCTTCGACTTTCTCCAGGCTTTCCGAGAGCACCATCGAGGCGGCGGAGTAGACCTTGTAGGCTTCTTCCACCTCACGGGTAAAGGCGGCGATTTCCGCTGTGGGTTTGGGTTCAAGCGCACCTTCATAGAGACGTTTTACTTCGAACTCTACCGGTCCGTCGAGCTCGGTGACGACGCCGTCTACTTCCTTTGTCAGGGTAACCGAATAGGTGCCCGGCACGGCGGGCAGCCCGTCGGCGTTGCCGTTGGAACGGCCTGTACGGACGGCCCCCTTGGACGGATAGGTCAGGTCCCAGGCTACGCGGTGAAAGCCCTTGCCCGTCGGGCCTTCAATACGGCGAATGACATTACCGTCACTGTCTTTGACGGTCAGCCAGATGGTGGGTTTGGGCTGCCGCCGTTCGGCTTCCAGTGTTTCCCAGCCGGGGAAGGTGACGGGCTCGCCGGCTTCCAGCAGCTCTTTTTCCTGCTGCTCGCGTTCGGCGCGCATGGTGGTCAGTCCCTCGGCGAGGTGGAAGGTGAATACCGCCCCGTAAGGCGGGTTGGGAGCAGCGTAATAGGCAGCGCCCTGCGAGCTGACCAGGTTGCGTGGTTCGTACCACCAGGCATCGCGGGTGGAGAAGAGCGCGCCTTCTTCCTGCAGCCTTTCTTCCGATACTTCCCGCAGGATGCTGTAATCGTCAAAGACGAAGAAGCTGCGCCCGAAAGAAGCGCCGACCAGATCGTTCTCGCGGCGCTGAATGGCCAGGTCGCGGAAGGAAATGGTAGGCACGCCGCCGGTCAGCTTGATCCATTTTTCACCGCCATCGAGCGTGAAGTAGATACCGAATTCTGTGGCAGCGAAGAGCAGGCTGGGTTCAACGTGGTCCTGCACCGTGCGCCATACCAGCGTCCGGTCGGGGATGTTGCCCGTGATCGAGGTCCAGCTGCGGCCCCTGTCTGTGCTTTTCAGCAAATAGGGGCTCAGGTCGCCGAACTTGTGATTATCCAGTGCAACGTAGACAGTATTGGCATCGTGCAAATCGGCTTTGATATCGTTGACAAAGGCCGTTTCGGGCACGCCGGGCAGGGTGCCGACCTCAATTTTGCGCCAGTTCTCACCGCCGTCTTCCGTCATCTGGATGATACCGTCATCGCTACCGGCGTAAATAAGCCCTTCTTCAAGCGGCGATTCGGCCAGGGAGGTAATGGTATTGTAGTTTGACATGGCGCCGAGGTCCCAGCCGGCATCCCAGCTCCAGGTGCGGCCCATAATGGGCAGCGTGAGGCGTTCCTGGTCGCGTGTGAGGTCGTCGGAGATAGGCTTCCAGCTGTCGCCCCGGTTGTCGGAGCGCCACACGCGGGAGGAGGCGAAGTACAGGCGCGTGGGATCGTGGGGGCTCACCAGAATGGGGGCATCCCAGTTGAAGCGCTCGTAGTCTTCGCCGGCCTCGGGCTGAGGGCGGATGTAGATTTCCTCGCCCGTGATGCGGTCGATGCGGTGCAGGCCGCCCTGCTGGGTTTCGGCGTAGACG
>CAZWDL010000034.1:0-61262 GCA_964632995.1 uncultured Saprospiraceae bacterium | reverse complement strand
AGCGAACCTGCGATCTCAACCTTGGTCCCGTTTCGCGGAAACGGGACACTCTACCAGCTGAGCTACATCCGCTTGTATTTTTTTAAGCACCGGAGCCGTTGCGCCGGCGGCAATTTGCTCTTTTTTCAAGAGCGATGCAAATATAAGCACTCCCATTTCTATTTACAAAAAAAATTAACGAGTAATTTTTGCAAATAGTTCCGGTGTGGAGTTTAGAAGGTTATTGTTAAGGAGGTTAGCAGAACTGAACACGAGATTTCCGGTTTCAGGTCTGCTAAACTCCTAAACCAACCGCTGTGAAGAAGCGGTGGCTAAACTTCTAACCTAATCCAGATCGATAGACTCTACCTCTCCGCTTGTCAAGGACTCCTCCTGATCCGCGTTATACTGTTCCATTTTACGTTTGTAGTAATAATAAGTTTCCATTTGCGAGCGGATGGCCAGGTCCGATCCGTTTTTGCGATAGGTATTGGTCAGTTCTTCATCCAGCAGGCGAGCCTTGACATTGTCCGATAGCTGAATATTGAGGTAGTCTTTGATTTCCTGATGGATATCCGGGTCGTAAATGGGGAAAGTGACTTCTACGCGATAGCTCAGGTTGCGCACCATCCAGTCGGCGGAGCCCAGAAACAGGCGCTCTTCGCCGCCATGGTGAAACAGGAAGACCCGGGCGTGTTCGAGGAAGCGATCGACGATGCTGAAGGCTTGTATATTTTCGCTTACGCCCTCTATGCCGGGTACCAGGCTGCAGATGCCGCGCACAATCATTTTGATTTCGACGCCGGCCTGGCTGGCTTCGTAAAGCTTTTCGATAATGGGTTTGTCCTGAATGCTGTTCATCTTGAGCACCAAACGGGCCGGATTGCCCTGCCTGGCCTGTTCGATTTCATAGTCGATGAGCTTTTCCAGTTCGGTGCGCAGGTTGAACTGACCGACGAGCAGGTGTTCGAAACCCTGTTGGGGCACTTTAACCGTCTCCAGGAAAGAAAATACGCGGGCTATCTCATTGACGAGGCGTTCGTCGCAGGTCAGCAGCCCCACGTCGGCGTACACTTTTACCGTATCCTCGTGGAAGTTACCGGTTGACAGGTAGCCGTACATTTGGGGGCCCGTTTCTTCGATGCGACGTACGAGGGCGATCTTGGCGTGTACCTTTACGCCGGGGAAACTGTAGTGCACGGCTACACCTGCCTGTTCCAGCTTTTCTCCCCATTCCAGGTTGGCTTCCTCGTCGAAGCGGGCTTTCACTTCGATGAAGACCGTGACCTGCTTGCCGGCCTTGACGGCGTCCATCAGGGCCTGCATAATACGTGACTCGCGGGCTACGCGGTACTGCGTAATTTTGATATGAGTCACATCCGGATCATGGGCCGCTTCTTCGAAAAAGCTGACCACCGGTTCGTAGGAATGGTAGGGCACATGGATGAGGTGATCGCCTTCACGGATCGCCCCGAAAATGTCGTCGGCCGCCTCCAGCGGTTGATAGGGCAGCGGCGGCATAGGCGGGTTTTTAAGGTGGGGCATCCCAAAATCCGGGAATTTAAAGAAGGCGAAGTTGTTGTGATAGCGACCTTCCTTCAGGATATCGTATTTGTTCAGATTGAATACCTCCATCAGGAAATCCAGCAGCTCCGAAGGCATTTCGCGGTCGTAGACAAAGCGGGAAGCCGGCCCTACATGGCGTTTGGTCAGGCTGGCCTTAATTTTCTGGATCAGGTCGCCGGAAAACTCATCATCGATGTATAGCTCGGCATCGCGGGTGAGCTTGATGGAGAAGGTGTCGATGATTTCGTAACCGGGGAACATCCAGGAGACGCTGTGCCGGACGATATCGTCCAGCATGATGACATCGTGCCGTTCGCCTGAAGACGGCAGCTTAATAAAGCGGGGGAGGTGATCAGAGGGGATCTTAACGATGGCGTATTCATCGGGAGCCTTCTCATCTTCCTTCGGGCGCATCCACAGCGTGAGGTAGAGCGCGGCATTGTTCAGGAAGGGGCGAATTTTATTTTTCACCAGCAGTACCGGCTGAACGAAAGGGAGCATGAATTCCTTGAAGTAATTTTCAATGAATCGCTTCTGCTCCTCGTTCAGATCGAGGCGGCGCAGCAAATAGATATTGTGCTGCCGCAGTTCCGGTATGATGCGTTTTTCAAAAATCTTGCTAAAGATCTCCTGTTGTTTATTGACAATGCGTTGGATTTCCTTTACGGTTTGTTTGGGAGATATTTCCAGTTCCCGCTTGGTCTTCTTTCCCACGCGCAGCAGGTTTCGGTGGTTAGCCATGCGCACACGGAAAAATTCGTCCAGGTTGGAGGAATAGATCGCCAGGAATTTGATGCGTTCGAAGAGGGGAACAGTGGGATCCATAGCTTCCTGCAGCACCCGGAAATTAAAAGACAGCCAGCTGATGTCGCGGTGAATGAAAGGCATACCGTTCTCCGCAACCAGCATGGATTTATGGGCCTTGAAATTGGAGGTGAGCGGTATATCGGCCTTAAGGTTATTTTGTTTATTTATAATGCTGCGATTCATTTCTGTTCTAACTTTTTTGCCATGGAGCGAGGCTAAAATTATTTCAATACGCCTTGTATAAGACAAGATAAAGGGTATTCTTGTTTGTCTTCTTTCAAAATAGTGTCATCTGTTCGGTTTGATCGTCGTCCCTGAGTTGTGGCCCGCGGGTATGGATTCGTTTATCGGATTGAATTTGCCGGTAGAGATATGCCGCCAGCTCGGGAGCGAGAATATTATCGGGTTCGTGGGTAAAGAAGTAAACGTTCGACAGACCTTCCTCGAACCATTGCCGCAGTCGCAACACCCATTCGTCTATCCGGCTGTAGTCACTTTCATGCAAGCCGTTACCGACAAAGCGTATCAGGGTAGTGCCGGTTGTAGCCCGCATGTGGAGCACATCGCGCCGGCCGGCTACATCAGTGATCACCGTGCTGACGCCGTAGTTGGCCAGCATGTCAAAGACACGTCGCTGAATCGCTGCTGTTTCAAACCAACTTTCGTGCCGAAGTTCTACCGCCAGGGGGATATTAGTCGGCCAGCGTTGTATAAATCGCTCCAGCAAACCCAGGCGGTCAATACCGAAATAGGGAGGCAATTGTACAAAGCAGCTGCCGAGCTTGTCATCCAGCATTTCAATCACATCGCAGAAAGCAACGATCTGATCTCCGTTCAGGCCCAGGTCGCGGCTGTGACTGATAGACTGCGGAACCTTGGGACAAAAGCGAAAACCGGCGGCCGCTTCCCGGTACCAACGTTGAATGGTAGATAGGGACGGAATGCGGTAATGTGTGGTATTGAGCTCTATGGTGTTGAATTGCCGGGTATATGCTTTAAGGAAATCACTCGTTTTGGTGCCCGGCGGGTAGACCTTGCCAACCCATTCCTTCATGGACCATCCGGTGCAGCCGGTATAAAAATTCAGCTGCTCCGGTTCACCGTTTCGCTGCAGGCTCTCCACCGTGCCGGCGGCATCGGGAGGCAGGCTGAAGTCAACCCGTGATATGTCCTCAACTTTTCCAAACTTCATATAATCAGTAGTTGGGCGGCTCAAAAGGTACAAAAAATAGGAAAGGTTCGCGTTGCCCGGCGCATTTTATTCTCTTTTTGTGTTTGCTATCCTGGCTTCTGTCAGGTTTTGAGCTTGATAAAGTTATCCAAGTGTTTACCTTTGCGCCCATGCACCGGATTAAAAAAAGAACGAGCGTATGCCCAAAGGAGTTTTTGTCACCGGAATCGATACCGAAATTGGAAAAACCGTCGTCTCGGCGCTGATCGTCGAGGCGCTCGGCGCCGATTATTGGAAGCCGGTTCAGTCGGGTGACCTGCATTTTTCCGATACGGATAAGGTGCGCCAGTTTACCAGCGAGGGTAGGGGAGTCTTTCATCCTGAGCAGTACCGGCTGCACACACCCTTGTCGCCCCATGCCTCGGCGGCTATCGATCAGGTAGACATCGAGCTGCAGGCTTTTCAACTGCCGAAAACCGATAACTTGCTGGTTGTAGAGGGAGCCGGCGGCCTGATGGTGCCGCTTAATGATAAAGACTGTATCATCGACCTGATCGGACAGCTGGGGCTGCCGGTCGTACTGGTTTCCAAACACTACCTCGGCAGCATCAATCATACCTTGCTTAGTATCGAAGCCCTTCGGCGGCGTAATATTCCCATCGCCGCGCTGATTTTCAATGGCCCGGCTACGCCGGCGAGCGAAGCGGCTATCGAACAATTCGGCGACTTGACCAGTCTGTTTAGGTTGGACCCCTTGCCGGCCATCAACCGGGAAACCATTGCGGCAGCGGCGGCGCAGCACCGCCCCGTACTGCAAAAGGCCTTGGTGGATGGGACAGGTGAAGATTAAACGGTATGCGTATTTAACAGATAGCAATCCGGATTAAATTCTTTTTCATTCTCCACCGTTCCGCCTTCGACGAGGCGGGACAGCGGCGGACAATCCTTCAATCTTTTTACTAAATGTCACTAACCGAAAGAGACCGTAAACATATCTGGCATCCTTATACACAGATGAAAACCGCCGATCCGCCGCTGCCCGTTGTGCGGGGCGAAGGCGCCTTGCTTATCAGAGAAGACGGCAAGACCTACATCGATGCCGTCAGCTCCTGGTGGGTCAATCTGCACGGCCATGCACATCCCTATATTGCGGAGCGCGTCAAAGAGCAGATGGACCGGCTTGAGCACGTCATCTTCGCCGGCTTCACCCATCCGCCGGCGGTGGAACTGGCCGAGCGGCTGGTGCAGATACTGCCCGGCAATCAGTCCCGCCTTTTTTTTCAGACAACGGCTCCACCGCGGTGGAGATCGCCATCAAGATGGCCATACAGTACTTTTACAACCGTGGAGAAAAGCGCCGCAAGCTCATTGCCTTCGACAAGGCCTTTCACGGCGAAACTTTTGGCGCCATGTCGGCCAGCGGCGATCTGTCTTTCAACAATGCTTTCAAAGATCATCTCTTCGAGGTGCTGCGCATCCCATCGCCCGTTCCGGGACGAGAGGAGGTGGCACTGCGGGCCCTGGAGGAAATCCTGAAAAGCGAATCGGCCTACGCCTTTATTTTCGAACCCTTGGTCATGGGCGCCGGCGGCATGCTGATGTACAGCCCCGAAATCCTCGACCGGCTGATCGCCCTGTGTCATGAAAACGAGGTGCTTTGCATTGCCGACGAAGTTATGACGGGCTTTGGCCGCACGGGGCGCCATTTTGCCTGTGACTACCTCAGCGAACGCCCCGACCTGATGTGCCTGTCAAAGGGCCTGACCGGGGGGACGCTGCCCCTGGCGATCACCACCTGCACCGAGCCCATCTTCGAGGCCTTTCTTTCGGAAGACAAATACAAGACCTTTTTCCACGGCCACTCCTATACGGCCAACCCCGTTGGTTGTGCCGCCGCCCTCGCCAGCCTGGATCTGCTGGAAAGCGAAAAATGCGACCGGCAAATCCAGCGGATCGTACAGCGGCATGAGGCCTTCCGGAAGCACATCGAAGCACACGAAACGATTCGCTCGGTGCGGCAGCAAGGGACCATCCTTGCCCTGGAATTCCGTGCGCCCGGCGTCAGCTCCTACTTCAACGAACTACGCGATAAACTGTACCGCTTTTTTCTGGAACGCGGTGTTCTGCTTCGCCCGCTGGGCAACATTATCTACCTCATTCCACCTTATTGCATTACGGACGAGCAGCTCGAACAGGTGTATACAGCTATCGAGGCGGCGCTGGAGCACTTCCTGGTCCAAAAGCCAATGGCCTGAAAGGCTATTTGACTGAAGTTCCTTATCTTCCCGCCGTCGAACAAGCACGACCGTCCGTCGCGCGCTGATCAATAAGGCCGTCAGCTTTCGCGGTAATTCGGTAAGCGTCATCTCCGCTTCTCCGGCAAAGCGCGAAATGCGGACGGCAAGCAGCAAAAAAAAATAGAATCATGGATAAAACAGCAACAACCTGGGACCTGGCATCGGCCCTGGAACTCTACCGAACCCCACTACTCGAGCTGGTATTCCGGGCGGCTACGGTGCACCGGGCCCACCACAACCCCAATGAAGTGCAGATCAGCACCTTGCTTTCTATCAAAACGGGGGGATGCCCGGAAGACTGCGCCTACTGCCCGCAGGCGGCGCGTTACTTCACGGATATCGAAGAGAACAGCCTTTTGTCCGTCGAGCAGGTGGAAGGAGCTGCCAAGCGGGCCAAAGCCCTGGGCGCCTCCCGGCTTTGCATGGGCGCCGCCTGGCGCAATGTGAAGGACGGCGCCGACTTCGATCATGTGGTGGAACTGGTCAAAACGGTGCGCCAACTGGATATGGAGGTTTGCTGCACCCTGGGTATGGTGACGGAAGCACAGGCCAAAAAACTGGCCGACGCCGGCTTGTACGCCTACAACCACAACCTGGATACCTCCGAAGAGTACTATAAGGAAGTTATTTCCACCCGTGGATACGAGGACCGCCTTAACACCTTGGACAACGTGCGGAAAGCGAATCTCACGGTTTGCTCCGGCGGCATTATCGGTATGGGAGAGTCGGTAGAGGATCGCCTGAAAATGCTGCTGACCCTGGCTTCGCTGAATCCGCAACCCGAATCACTGCCGATCAATGCGCTGGTGGCCGTGGAGGGCACTCCTATGGAAGAACAGGAGCCGGTGCCCATCTGGGACATGCTGCGTATGATCGCTACGGCGCGCATCATTATGCCGGAAACGACGATACGCTTATCGGCCGGCCGTAAAAATATGACGCAGGAGGGGCAGGCACTCTGCTTTATGGCCGGCGCCGGGTCTATCTTCGCCGGTGATAAGCTGCTGACGACGCCCAACCCGGAAGTTTTTGAAGACCTTGACCTGTTCCGGCAACTGGGGCTTACGCCAAAAACTCCTTTTGGCGACGGCTGGAAGCCGGAGATCAAGGAAAACCACGCCGAGAATACAGAAAAAGACGGAAAAAGCAACTGGAGCCGCCCCGGTCATGTTATCGAAAAAAATGTGCAGTATGCCGAAAAAGGCCGGGAAAAGCGCAAATCCAAGCGCAAAGAACAGCGAGCAAAATAAATAATAACAACTAAAACACCATGAAAAGAGAAGCTATTGTCGCCGGTAACTGGAAGATGAATAAGAACTACCCCGAGGGTCGGGAATTGGCAAAAAAGATCGTCGAACTGCTGCAGCCCAGTGAGGTAAAGGTGATCCTCTGCCCGCCTTTTATCCATCTTAACCAGATAGGAAATATCATCAACGGCATCTCCAACCTGAGCCTGGGCGGACAAAATTGCCATCAGGAGCAAAGCGGGGCCTATACCGGGGAAGTGTCGGCCGGTATGCTGCGTTCAGTCGGAGCCGACTATGTTATTCTGGGGCATTCCGAGCGCCGGGAGTACTTTGACGAATCAGACGGATTGCTGGCTCAAAAGACCGATCAGGCGCTCAGCAGCGGGCTGAAACCCATTTTCTGCTGCGGAGAAAAACTCGATGTTCGCGAAGCCGGTGAACAGGAAAAAGTGGTTGCTCATCAACTGAAGGAAGGGCTGTTTCATCTGGAAGCAGCGCAGCTTAAGCAGGTGGTGATCGCCTACGAGCCGGTATGGGCCATAGGCACAGGAGAGACCGCCACGCCGGATCAGGCGCAGGACATGCATCGCTTTATCCGCGATCTGATTGCCGAAAACTACGGGCAGGAGGTGGCTGGAAGCATTCCCATTCTATACGGCGGCAGCGTCAAACCGAACAATGCCGCTGAAATTTTCAGCAAAGCGGATGTCGACGGCGGGCTCATCGGAGGCGCTTCCCTGAAAACGGAGGATTTTATTGCCATCGTAAATGCGATGAAAGGTTGAGTTGAGCGCGATAGGCTCAGTGTAAACAATTTGGATAAATTTTTAGCACCTCTTCACATTTGAAGGACAATTTTTTATCTTTAATGGGTAATTTCTTGTATAAATCGGGGATTTAGATGAGCAGCATTATCACGCAGCGTTTTATGAAGTGTCATGACAAGCTTCGGGAGGAGAACCGGGTGCGTTCCAGCCGGCAGTTCGCCAAATCGCTCGATTACCTCCCTCAAAGCCTGAGTGAGATCAAAAAGGGACGCCGTGACGTGACCATCGAATTGTTGCGAAAAGCGGTAGAGATGTACAAGATCAATCCCGTGTACATCTACACCGGCGAAGGGCCCATGTTCATGAGTGAGAAAGACTTTCAGGAGTTCCGCGTGCTGACTGTGGTGAGCGATGCACAGGAGGACGAGCGCATCGTTCACGTCCCTATCCCTGCTCAGGCGGGATACGCCGGGGAATTGTCAAATCCAAAATTTATTCAGAACCTGCCTGCCTACACGCTCCCGGATTACAAATACAAAGTAGGCACCCATCGCTCTTTTGATGTATCGGGCGATAGTATGGAGCCTACGCTTTTTGAAGGGGATAAAGTCGTATGTAGTTTCCAGGAGCCTACCCTATGGGAAAATGCCCTTAAGGATAGCTATGTCTACGTCATCGTCACCCGTGGGGATGTGCTGGTCAAGCGGATTCGCAATCTGATCAAGGAGGAAAAAAAGCTGGAACTGATTTCTGATAACAACTTCTACGAGCCTTACCGGATCAGCATCAGCGATATCCGGGAGATCTGGTATGTTCGTCTGCGTCTGAGCCCTTTCCTGCCTTCTCCGCAAAATATTAAGAATTACCTGCTCGAAGAAATACGGGAACTTCGCAAGACGATTAAACAGCAAACCCATTTAATCAACGAGTTGAGTAAGACCGTTGAAAAACTACTGGTCGATCAGGTGGAAAAAAAATGACATCATGAGTAAAAAGAAAATCACCGGCAAAGTCACCTATCAGAATCTGGAAATGGGATTCTGGGGAATCATCGATGAGGACGGCAACCACTGGCGTCCGGTAGAGATGCCCGAACAACTTAAACACGACGGACGCCGCGTTTCAGTTACCATAAAGGAGGTGGATGAGGAAGCCTCTATGTTTATGTGGGGTACGCCCGTAAAGATTCTCTCCTTCGAAACCCTTACTCCGTAGCGCCTGTAGTTTAGGAGTTTAGACGCTCGCCCTTCCTACGGACCGTCCGGTCGGGCTTCGCTGGTTTAGGAGTTTAGAAGATCTGCCGATTTCACTCCTTCCAAACTATCATCGCTATCGCTGATCCTTCCAGTGTGATCCGCCTACTTCCGGCGTTCTCAATTGCCGGCGGTATTCCAGAAAATGCTTCAAGGCCAGGTGGGCGGCGACTTCAGCCTCTGACTGCCGCAGTTTTTCCAGCTTCTCCGGCTGGAAGTAGTTCTGGACGAAGTGCGTGTCGAACTTACCGCTGACGAATGCCTCGTGGTTGAAGACGAATTTGCCGAAAGGCAGCGTAGTCGCTACTCCCTCGATGTGATATAGTTCTATGGCCTCCAGCATGCGGTGAATGGCGGCGTTGCGGTTTTCTCCGTAGGTGATCAGCTTGGCGATCATCGGATCGTAGTAGATGGGGATATCCATCCCTTCCTCGTACCCGTCGTCGAGCCGGATATTTTCTCCTGTGGGGCGTTCATAGCGCTTGAGCCGGCCGACACTCGGCATAAAATTGCTGGAGGGGTCTTCGGCATAGACGCGTAGCTCGAGCGCGTGTCCTTTCATGTGCACCTCTTCCTGTGCGAAGGCCAGGGGCTCGCCTCTGGCGATCTTGATCTGTTGTTCAACCAGGTCGATACCGGTGATTAGTTCGGTCACCGGGTGCTCCACCTGCAGTCGGGTATTCATCTCCAGGAAATAGTAGTTGAGCTGGCTATCGACGAGGAATTCGACGGTGCCGGCGCCGACGTAGTCGCATGCCCGGGCAACGTTGACGGCGTCTTTTCCCATCGCCTCCCGGATTTCGGGCGTCAGCACCGAGCTGGGAGCTTCCTCGACTACTTTCTGGTGCCGGCGCTGAATGCTGCATTCGCGTTCAAAGAGGTGCAACACATTGCCGTGCTTGTCGGCGATGACCTGGATCTCGATATGCCGCGGCGAGGTAATGTATTTTTCGATAAACACGGAGCCGTCCCCGAAAGAAGATTTGGCCTCGCTGATAGCCCGTTCCATCTGCTCGGCCAGTTCTTCTTCCCGTTCTACGATGCGCATCCCTTTACCACCACCGCCGGCCGCCGCCTTGATGAGGATGGGAAAGCCGATGTCTTTGGCGATGCGCTTTGCTTTTTCCGGGTCGGCAATGGCGTGGTCCAAACCCGGAACCATGGGAATGTCGTATCCGCTGACCGCTTCCTTAGCGGCGAGTTTATCCCCCATCACCCTTATAGCGTGGGCGCCGGGTCCGATGAAGGTCAGGCCGTTATCCTCTACCGCTTTCGCAAAAACGGCATTTTCGCTGAGGAAACCGTAGCCGGGGTGGAT
The DNA here is from genome assembly GCA_964632995.1 of uncultured Saprospiraceae bacterium. Classification (GTDB taxonomy): domain Bacteria; phylum Bacteroidota; class Bacteroidia; order Chitinophagales; family Saprospiraceae; genus CAZWDL01. The sequence continues at coordinate 50,857 of CAZWDL010000034.1, read as the reverse complement.
GCCGTCCACCCCCAGCGATTTGGCTATTTCGATGATCTTTTCTCCGTTGAGGTAGGATTGATTGGACGGGGCAGGTCCCAGGCATACGGCTTCATCGGCAAAGCGAACGTGCGGGGCTTCCCGGTCTACTTCCGAATAAACCGCAACCGTTTCGATGCCCATTTTCCGGGCCGAGCGCATCACTCGCAGGGCAATTTCGCCGCGGTTGGCTATGAGAATCTTTTTCATAGGGTGCAAAAGTTGTTGAAGGTGCAGCGTGAAACTAAGAAGTAATTCTCCAAGAATCAAAAAAGCGCCCGGCAAAATATTCTGCCGGACGCTTCTTTTAGTTGTTGCAAAAACTGAAGAGTGGTGCGGGAATTACATAGATTCCGCGGGGTCGGCCTTCAGCGTGAAAGTCCGGGAAACCGGATTGAGCGGAATATCGGCGGGATTACCTTCGGCGTCGAGCAGGGTAAGTTCAATGGTGTTTTCACCAATGGGTAAGCCACTAATGTAGTAAGGTTGCCAGGTGTCAATCATATGTTCTTCACCGTTGATAGAAGCCTTTACCTTGTACTGTTCACCCAGATCGGCATTAATGAGGTAGAAATCAAGCATTACTTTTTCAGTTTCTGAGCTGCCGACGTAGGTCCCTTTGGGACGGCTGTAGAACATCATGGGGCCGCTAATGTCTTCCGTACTGGAAAAGCTGTTGTTTTCCACCATTATTTTTTTGGCCCAGTGGGCATCCTGGCGTTTCAGGCTCTCGTGGTAGGAACGTGACAGGAAGGAAAGAAGATAGTGTTCTCCATCCTCAATTTCGTATTCGAAGTCGGCTTCGTAGTGAGCTGTGTAGGGCTGCTTGTCTACGATAACGTGAATGTGTTGCCCCTTGGCGGAATTGGCGCACATCTTTTGCTCGGCGTCCGGGGTTTGTACGGCAAGTTCATAATTGTTGATCTGGAAGTCAAACTGACCGTTTTGAAAACTGACCGATTCAATGGCAGCATCGGGATAATCGGTCGATTCACTGAACGGCTCCAGCGAGTAAACCATATCCATGGTGCTTTCTTCTTGGGTGGCTTCTTCACCGGCGCCTTCGGTATCCGTACCGGCGTTGGTGCAGGCGCTGACAAAGAGGGCGAGGAAAAGGAATAGACTTAATGTTCTCATTATTAATCTGAATTTTGTTTAATTTGTTTCTTTGAAAGGTATTTACCCATTATCAACTATTAAAAGTGGCTTGCTGTTGTTTGTTTAAATAATGCTGCAGAATTATTTTTAATTATTGTGAATAAAAATCACAACGGGGGCTAAACTAGAAAGAAGAAAACTAGCTGACAAGTATATGGCTGAAAATAAAGTAGAATTAAAGGTGGAAGGAATGGACTGCGCCAACTGCGCAACGAGCATAACGCGGTTTTTAGAGCGCAAAGGGCTGGAAGACGTGTATGTTAATTTTTCCACTAAAGAAGTTCGATTCAATTCCGGCGAAGCAGACATGACTGTAGAGCAGGTGAAAGCGGGGATCAACAAACTGGGTTACCATGTAGTGGAAGAAGAGGAGCCCGAACCCTGGTGGACACTGGAACGCAAATTGTTCATCAGTGCTGCTTTTACACTACCCCTCCTTTTGCATCATTTGCTCATGATGGCCGGGTTAGGAATTCCCGGGTTTGACAACCCCTGGGTACAGCTGCTGGTTTGCCTGCCGCCCTTCACCATTGGCTTTTTGCATTTCGGCAACAGCGCCCTGGCTTCTGTAAGGGGTGGTGTTCCCAATATGGATGTTCTGATTTTCATCGGTAGTACGGCGGCGTTTATTTACAGCCTCATCGGCACCATCCTGATGGAGCCCAATTACATCTTCTATGAGACAGCCGCCACGATTATTACCCTGGTGCTCGTCGGCAACTGGCTGGAAAAACGGGCGGTAGCGCAGACGACCAGCGCCATCGGAGAACTGTCGAAACTGCAGGTGGAAACGGCCCGCCGGATCATGCCTTCCGGTACGGTAATCGAAATCGGCAAGGACGAGATCCAGCGCGGCCACATGCTGCAGGTCAATGAAGGGGATAAAGTGCCCGCGGACGGCCTCATCACCAAGGGAACAGCTACCGTTGATGAATCTATGCTCACCGGAGAAAGTTTGCCGGTGGAAAAGGAAGAGGGCGAGGAAGTCATCGGCGCTTCTCTTGTACGTTCCGGAAACTTCACCATGGAAGTAAAAGCCGCCGGACGGGATACCGTACTCAGCCAGATGATCGAACTGGTTAAAACGGCGCAGCAGGATAAACCACAGATCCAGCGGCTGGCCGACCGCATCAGCGCTATCTTCGTTCCCGTAGTGCTCAGTATCGCCGCCCTGACATTTCTCGTCGGGCATTTCGGCTTTGGGGTTAATGCACAGCAGGCGCTGATGAACGCCATCGCCGTGCTGGTCATTTCCTGCCCCTGCGCTATGGGACTCGCCACCCCCACCGCTGTTATGGTCGGGGTCGGCCGTATGGCCCGCAATGGCATCCTGGTTAAAGGGGGGCAAACCCTGGAGGTGTTTTCTAAAATCAAAAATATGGTCTTTGACAAGACCGGAACGCTGACCAGCGGCAACTTCCGCATCAACAAAATCAATTACCACGACGCAGAAGAAAAGTGGGTCAATGCCCTGATCTATACGATGGAACGGCATTCCTCTCACCCCATCGCCCAGTCGCTGGTGCGGGAAATGTCTCATCGCCTGAACGGCGTCGAAATGGGGGCGCTGCGGGTGACTGAGGAAAAAGGGGTAGGCGTGCTGGCCCATGACGAATCGGGCAACGCCTATAAAATCGGATCAAAACGCATCCTGGACGAGGCGCCGGAGGAAGAACAGCAACTGATATACCTGACCAAAAACGGCGACCTGCTGGCTACCCTGGAAATCGCCGATGATATCAAACCGGAAGCAGCTCCTACGGTCCGTTATTTGAAAGAGCAGGGCATACACCCCGTAGTTCTCAGTGGCGATCGCTTTGAAAAAACCAGGGAAGTGGCCAGGCAATTAGGGATAGAGGAGGTGTATGCCGAACAATTGCCCTCCCAGAAACTTGAGCTCATCGAGCGGCTCTCCAAAGAAGCACCGACAGCTATGGTGGGTGACGGTATTAATGATGCCCCGGCGCTGGCTAAAGCTACGCTGGGCGTTTCGCTGAGCGACGCTTCCCAGGCTGCCATACAGTCGGCGCAAATCGTGCTGCTCAAAGGTAACCTGGAACACTTGCGGCAAGCGGTGGGTATTAGTCAGCATACGGTACTGACTATCAAACAGAACCTGTTCTGGGCATTCGCCTACAATATCGTGGCCATACCAATCGCAGCGGCCGGCCTGCTCAATCCCATGTGGGGAGCCTTGTTCATGGCCTTTTCCGATGTAGTGGTTATTGGTAACTCCATTCGCCTGAAACACAAGAAAATTGATGTCAATGTACAACAAAAAGCAGCTCGTTCGTCTTTAGACTAGGGAATTTGCTAACACATTTATGAGAATAGAATTGAGTATCCGGGCCCTCTTACTATTGGGATTGTTGAGTGCCTGCGAAAAAGAATTTATCCCCGACGTTACTACCGAGCGGGAAGAACTTGTTGTTGAAGGATTCATCGAAGCAGGAGAACGCTCCCTGCCACCCTATGTCATCCTAACGCGTAATCTCCCTTTTTTTACCGAACTTGAAGCAGACAACCTGGAGAGTATCTTCGTCCATGGCGCTGATGTACGGGTGTCTGATGGAGAACAGACTGTGCAACTAACTGAACTTTGCTTCGCTGAACTCAATTCGGAACAACAGGAACTGGCCGGCCTTTTACTGGGTATCAACCCGGATAACCTGGGCTTTAATTTTTGCGCCTACGCGGATTTAAGCGGGCGGATGCGTGGAAAGATCGGAAAGCGGTACGACCTGGAAGTCGAAGCGGAAGGGCGGCAGTTGAGCGCCTCCACAGTGATTCCACCGCTGGTGGAGCTGGATTCCCTGGTTTTCGTGGAACCCCCGGGGGAGCCCACCGATACGCTGGCCCAACTGCGTTGTATTCTGGAGGACCCTGCGGATCAGGTCAACTACTACCGCTACTTTACGGGCATTAACAGCGGCCCCTTGCAAAGCGGCCTGAATTCCGTAGTGGATGACCGTTTGTTTGACGGACGCAGCTTTGAGTTTCCCCTGTTTAAGGCCGAACCCCGTAATGGTGAATTTGACCCGGCTACTTTTGGACTGTTCCGCCGGGGGGACACCGTCACCGTCAAGTGGGCTAATATTGATCAGAGGCACTACGATTTTTGGAATACACTGGAATTCAATGCTGCGAATCAGGGGCCTTTCTCCAGTTATACCCGGGTGGCCTCCAATGTATCGGGCGGCCTTGGTATCTGGGGAGGCTTGTCGGCAGCTTACTACACCGAGGTGGCGCCGGAAGAGTGAAGCGCTTGCCGACCCTTTGGTGCTTTCCCGGCCAGATCGCGAAAGGAAAGGGCCGGGCAGTCTAAAATGGGTTAAGCCGACTGCCAACTGTAATCTGGGCTCCGCGTCGCCAAAAATATAGCAACTTGGAAATAATAAAAGATAAGAAAACGGCTCTTCTCTTCGGCGCCACCGGCCTGGTGGGGGGGCATTGCCTCGAACTCCTGCTGCGCCACAGCGCCTATCATCGCGTGATCGTGTTTACGCGCCGCAAGCTTAAAATGGAGCACGATAAACTGGTGCAGCACGTCATCGACTTTGATGATCTGCCCGAATACCGCAGCTTAATCAAAGGAGATGACCTTTTTCTCTGCCTGGGCACGACTATGGCGAAGGCGGGGAGCCGGAAAGCTTTTTTCCGGGTAGACTACACCTATGCCTACCAGGCAGCCCGCATGGCGGCCGACAATGGCGTCAATCAGGTGTTACTGGTATCTTCCGTAGGAGCAGATCCCGACGCGCTCTTTTTTTACAGCAAGGTGAAGGGCTTGTTGGAGCAGGCCGTCAAAAAAATGCCATTCTGGTCCGTACATATCTTCAGGCCCTCTGTGCTGTTGGGCGAACGCAATGAAAATCGCTGGGGTGAAAAAATCGCCGGAGAACTGGGAAAAGGAATTGATTACCTCACCGGAGGCATGCTGACCAAATACAAACCCATCGAGGCGGAGGTAGTCGCCCAGGCTATGATTAACGCAGCTCAACAACTCAAAGAAGGGGTGTTTACTTATCCTTCTCACTACCTGCAACAGCTCGCAGAGGAGACCTACAAAGATAAACCGGCGCGGTCTTAGTTTTTGAAAACTGCTCTTGTTTTGTTTACTTGCGGCGGTAAACGGATCTAAAACCAACACCATGGAAAACGTTGTCAAAACTTCTAAAATAGAATTGGAAGTCGGACTGAATGAAGAAAATGTTCCCGTACAAATTCAATGGCAGGCCGAGGATAGCCCCGATGTAAAAAATGTACAGGAATGTAAAGCCTTCCTCATCTCTATCTTCGACCGGGAAAGTAAGGAAACTCTGAAAATTGATCTGTGGACCAAGGACATGCAGGTCATGGAAATGGACAGATTCTTCTTTCAAACGCTGCGCGCCCTGGCCGATACTTACTACAAAGCAACGCAAAATGCACAGCTCGCTTCTGATATGCAGCGCTTTGTACAGTACTTTGGAGAAAAAACAGAAATTATCCCGAAAAAATAGGAAATAATTTGTTGGATTTAAAAAATCGCCTTATATTTGCGCCCGGCGAGCGGCACACGACTAGCTCCCTCTGAACTCCCCCAGGCCGGAAACGGAGCAAGGGTAGGAGGTAGAGCAGTGCGATGTGCTTGCTCGCCTTATTTTTTTACCCTTCCGCTTTTACCCTACGCATCTTTCCGGCTTTTTTACTCAACGTAGCGCCCGTGACGCTTTTCCTGAAATCGCCGTCTTTCTCCGAGCAAAATACCGGCCAAAACCTTACATTTGTAAAAAATAACAATTAGACTATGAAGTTCTTCATTGATACTGCAAGCATAGACCAGATTAAGGAAGCCCGTGATCTGGGGATACTCGATGGCGTGACAACCAATCCTTCGCTGATGGCCAAAGAAGGTATCAGCGGCGACAAAGCTGTCCACGACCACTACGCCAAGATCGCCGAAATCGTAGACGGCGACGTTAGCGCCGAAGTGATAGCCACCGAATACAAAGGTATTATGGAAGAGGCCCGCGTCCTCGCCGATATAGCTCCCAATATCGTGGTCAAAGTGCCGATGATCAAGGAGGGCGTCAAGGCGCTTAGCTCTCTTACCGAAGAAGGTATCCGCACTAACTGTACGCTTGTCTTTTCCGCCGGCCAGGCTATCCTCGCTGCTAAAGCAGGCGCCACCTACGTCTCTCCCTTTATCGGCCGCATCGATGATATCAACTGGGATGGCATGCAGCTCATCGAGCAAATTGCGGAAATCTACGCCATACAGGGATACGAAACGGAAATACTGGCAGCCTCTATCCGGGCCTCTAAACAAATCGTCGATGCCGCCCGCTTCGGCGCCGATGTGGTGACCTGCCCCCTCAGCTCTATTATGGGCTTATTCAAACATCCCCTGACGGAGAACGGCCTGGAGAAATTCCTCGCCGACCACCGCAAAGCCAATGAAGTGACGGCGTAGCCTGTATACGCGATTCGCTTTTAGCTGCTCGAAGTGCGCCTCAATCGATCAACTCCGACTCGCTGATCCGGGTGAGCACCGTTTCGATCAATTTGTTTTCCAGTGCTTTAGGATCATCACTGAAGGCGCCTTTGGGGCGGTTGACCAGCAAGGCGTTGCAGGATAACGCACGATGCCCCAGCAGGCGTGACAGGCCGTAGATAGCGGCCGTTTCCATTTCAAAGTTGGTTATTTTTACTTTTTGGAATTCAAAGTTGGCCAGGTTTTTCAGGTAAACGTCTTGCAGGCGGGGCGGGAGTCGCAGGCGGCGACCCTGTGGGCCGTAGAACCCTGGCGCCGTAATGGTGATACCATGGTGCATATCCGTTGCAATACCATCCAAAAGGTTCTGGCTACCTTCGGTGACATAAGGCGTTACGGGAAGCTGGCCGGCGTACTCCAGAAAATTTTGCAATTCATCGAATAACTCCGCCTCCGGCAAACTGGGCTGGTAATTGTAAAAATGGAGTAGGTTGTCAAACCCGAGTCCGAAACGGGCGGCGACCAGCGAGCCGACCGGGATCCCGGCTTGCAGTCCGCCGGAAGTACCGATGCGGATAATGTTGAGAACCGTCCTCTCGCGTTTTACTTGCCGGGACTCGAAGTCTATGTTAACCAGCGCATCCAGTTCGTTGAGTACAATGTCGATATTATCGGGGCCTATCCCGCTGGAAATCACGGTGAGCCGTTTGCGGCCGATCCGGCCGGTGTGGGTGACGAACTCCCGCTTTTCTTTACGCAGTTCTATTTCATCAAAATGACGTGACACCCTTGGTACCCGCCCGGGATCACCGACGGTGAGGATGGTGTGGGCTATTTCATCAGGGTGAAGATTGAGATGGTAAATGCTGCCGTCCTGATTCAGGATCAGTTCAGATGCCGGAATACTGTTCATATTTGTATCAATTATGACCGCAGGGTGAAAAAGTGCGGCGAATGAATGCCTAAATTAGCATTTTTCAAAATGAAGAAAGTTTTCCACCCATGAATAATTCGGGATGAATACCTTCAATGGACGGACATAAAAAAACTAAAATAGTGCAATGAGAAAGATATATCATTTATCGACCTGTAAAACCTGCCAGCGCATCATTGGCGAACTGAACGATGGAAAAGATTTTGAGCTGCAGGATGTTAAAGTCAAACCCATAACGGCAGCGCAACTCGATGTGTTGAAATCGGAAGTCGGTTCTTACGAGGCGCTATTCAACCGGCGCGCCCGAAAATACCGGGCCAGGGGGCTGCACGAGCAGCAACTCAGTGAAGCGGATTACCGGCGGCTGATCCTGGAGGAGTATACCTTCCTGAAACGCCCGGTAGTGATTATTGATGAATCGGTATTTGTAGGAAACGCCAAAAAGGCAGTGCAGGGTGCTAAAGCAAAATTAGGGATTGACTGATGGCGTCCTGTGCACCGGAGAGCAGATTCCATCATTCAGAAGAGTCAAAATAATGTCCATCAATAAAGAAGAAATTACCGATTACTTTAAGAGGCTGCAAGACGATATCTGCGGGCAATTGGAGGAAGCAGACGGGGAGGGGCGTTTCCGGCAGGATGAATGGGAGCGACCGGAAGGCGGCGGTGGCCGTACCCGCGTCATTGAAGGGGCGCACCTTGAAAAGGGCGGCGTCAACTTTTCGGCGGTACACGGCCCCATGCCAGAGCGCATCGTGCAGGCATTACGGGTAGAGGCCGGCGATTTTTACGCAACCGGCGTTTCTATCGTTCTGCACCCGCGCAATCCTCTGGTCCCTATCATTCATATGAATGCACGTTATTTCGAAATGAGTGGAGGTCTCTGGTGGTTCGGGGGAGGAATAGACCTGACGCCACACTATGTGGACCGGAAAGAAGCGCGCTTTTTTCACCGGCAACTGCGAACGGTATGCGAACGGCATCACCCGGATTACTACCCGGTGTTCAAAAAGTGGGCCGATGATTACTTCTATCTGAAGCACCGCAAAGAGACGAGAGGGATAGGGGGAATCTTTTTCGACCGGCTCTCAGATCAGCAAGGCTTCGCTAAGGAGCAGCGCTTTGCTTTTGTGCGGGATGTGGGAGAGCTTTTCTGCCCGGTATATCTACCCCTGCTGGAGGAGAATAAGGAGCGCCCTTTTACCCAAACCCAGCAAGAATGGCAGTACCTGCGACGCGGCCGTTACGTGGAGTTCAACCTGGTATGGGATAAGGGCACCAAATTCGGCCTGGATACGGAGGGCCGTACGGAATCTATTCTGATGAGTTTGCCGCCGCAGGCCCGCTGGAAATACGACTTTCATCCGGAACCGGGCAGTGCCGAAGCTGAAACGCTGGCCTGGCTGAAGAAAGGGATAGAATGGGAAAGGTGAGTAGAGGGTAGAGGGACGGTCCCTCTACCCTCTACTCCCTCCGCTACCGGCACAGCACGGTGATCATCTCCGTTTGCACCGAATTACTCATATTTCCCGCGCGATCGCGCAGGCGGATAGCATAGCTGAAAGTATCGGTGGGAAACTGGGTGCTGGGCTGACAGGGAGTAGCGCCGTTGGGGAAGGTGCAGCAGATATTAAAAAGCGTTGGAATGCGAAGGGTTGCTTCTCCGGAAACGCCGTTGCCAATTCCTTGATCGGGCAGTACCGGCAGGCGGAACTTGGTCGAGCTGCTGTCGCGGCTGTCGAATAGAAACACGTCAAAATTGGTTGTATCGGTGTTTGGTGTTCCGATGTTGCCGTCGCCATCTTCAAAATAGAAAGTAATTTCCAGGGTGTCGCGCGCTGCGTTACCGTTGCCCTGGGCGATGGTATTCTTATTGAGCCCGATAAAATCTATCCGCGGTTCGTCGGGATAGTTCGGCGGTTTGACGCAGGAGAAGGTCAGGAAAAGACCAAGCATCAGAAGAATCGAATAAGTTTGTATTTTCATAGTTTGCGTTTGCTAAGTTGGAAGAAAATTACAACTTTTTACCTTTACAAAAAATGGAATTTGCGTCGGCCAGAAATCAACTGAGGGAAAAAATCCTCGATGTGGGCCCGGCTTCCTTCGGGCCGCTGGCGCTGGACCTGTTTCGTTTTCAGGCCGGCTACAACCCTGTTTACCGTCAGTACCTGCACTTGCTGGGTGTCAATCCGGCTGAAGTATCCCGGCTTTCCGGCATTCCTTTTTTGCCGATACAGTTTTTTAAGAACTACACTATCCAGTCCGGTGAGTGGGCGCCGGAGCGTGTTTTTGAAAGCAGCGGTACTACCGGGATGGCTACGAGCCGCCACCTGGTTCGCGATTTCAGCTGGTACCTCCGGAATACCAGACGAGGATTCGAAGCTTTCTATGGAGCGCCGGATCGCTACTGTGTTCTGGCGCTTTTGCCTTCTTACCTTGAACGAAGCGGCTCTTCGCTGGTCGCTATGGCGGAGTTTTTTATCCGGCAATCGCGCCATCAAGACAGTGGTTTCTTTTTATATAACACCGAAGCGCTGTTAGGGATTATAGAATCCTGCCAAAAAAAGCAAATTCCCGTATTATTACTGGGCGTAAGCTTTGCTTTGCTGGATTTGGCGGAGCAATACGCCCCAAACCTGGAGGGGGTTACCGTGATGGAAACCGGAGGCATGAAAGGACGTCGACGGGAAATGACCCGCGAGGAGCTGCACGCCCGGCTAAAAGAGGCTTTTAAGCTTTCAGCGATCCATTCGGAGTACGGCATGACGGAGCTTTTTTCACAGGCTTACTCTACTGGTGACGGCATCTTCAAGCCCGCCCCGACCATGCGCGTGCTAACCAGAGAAATTACCGATCCGCTGAGTCCACAGGATTACGGACGTACAGGAGCGATCAATGTGATTGACCTGGCGAATATCGATACCATTAGCTTCATTGCCACCGATGATCTGGGGCGTGTTTACGAAGATCACCGTTTCGAAGTGCTCGGCAGAATGGACAACAGCGATATGCGGGGATGCAATCTTCTGGTGAAACAGAAGAAATGAGAAACAGGCTGCCGCAACCTGCAGGCCGGTAGCAAGGCAACCAGCGGGATAAAAGAACTATTACCATCACAAATCATTGATTAAACCGAAAAGCATGAATTTTCTTCTCTACGGCGCTAATGGTTACACCGGCGATCTGATTGCCCGACTGGCCGGCACATATGGATTGTCGCCTATTCTGGCCGGGCGCAGCGAACATAAAATACGCCCTCTTGCTGAAGAACTCGGCTACGATTACCGGATATTCGATCTGAGTGACAGCACCGCGATGGATAAGGCTCTTGGCGAGGTGCCGGTCGTCCTGCATGCCGCAGGTCCTTTTGAACGGACGGCCCGCCCCATGATGGAGGGCTGCTTTCGAACCGGAACACATTACCTGGATATTACGGGGGAGATTACCGTCTTTGAAATGGGCCGGCGACTGGATAAAAAAGCCAAGGAAGCGGGCATCCTGCTCATGCCCGGTACCGGCTTTGACGTAGTGCCGACCGACTGTATGGCCCTGCATCTCAAGGAGCAGCTACCCGATGCCACCGAATTGAAACTCGCTTTTTCCGCCCTCGGCGGCGGCGTTTCCCACGGCACCGCTACTACGATGGCCGAAAACCTGGGAGAATCCGGGGCGGTTCGCAAAGATGGTAAGATCATCAGGGTGCCCACGGGGCATAAAACCCGCTGGGTGCCCTTTCAGGAAAAAGAACGCTTTTGCATGACCATTCCCTGGGGGGATGTTTCTACCGCTTATTATACTACCGGCATTCCTAATATCGAGACCTATATGGGCATCGCCCCTTCTTCCTACAAATATGTCAAACTGCAGCGATATTTCGGCTGGTTGTTGCGTAGCTCCCTGGTGCGCAACTTCGTCAAAAGCCGTATCGACAAACGGCCTGCCGGGCCTAGTGAAGAACAGCGGAAAAACAGCAAGAGCCTGGTCTGGGGCATGGTGCGCAACGAGGGCGGCGAGGAACGTCAGGCCCGCTTTTCAGGCCCCGAGGGATATACCTTAACCGCTCACATGAGCCTGATCATCACCAAACGGGTGATAGAGGGCCAGGCACCGGCCGGATTCCAGACGCCCGCTGCAGCCTACGGGGCGGATCTGATCATGGAGCTGGAAGGAACGCAGCGGCAAGACCTGCCCATCCAGTAGACCAACTGTTACTATTCATCACCCCTGCGCGGCAATATTTTTTGTTTTTGCTATACCTGTCTGCCGGCGTAGTAAACATTACACGGATTTTTACAGATTATCATTTTAGGAAATCCGTGTGATCTGTGGCTTTTTTGAAAAATTTCCCTGGCGAAGCCAGGATGGTAAAAGTAACGACCAGCTTACAAATCATCCGGACTAATACTTCGGCACTTCACTGTCTACTTCCTCGGCCCAGGCCAGAATGCCTCCTTTGAGGTTGTAAAGATTGTCAAAGCCGTATTTGGATTTTAGTAAGCGTATAGCGTCTGCACTGCGCTTGCCGCTGCGGCAGTGGAGGACTACTTTTTTATCACGGGCGATGCGTTGGTGCTGCCGTTCGATTTCGGAGGGAGGGATCAGTTCGCCACCGAGGTTGGCGATGCTGTATTCGTAAGATTCGCGTACATCGATCAGCTGGAAGTCTTCCCTTCCCTCACGCATCGCTTTCAACTCCTGAACGTGGATTTCCGCCACGGCCTCGGCGGGAACTGCACCGCAGAACTGATCGTAATCGATGAGTTCGGTAATTTTTGTATCCGGATTTTTGGGCGCCTTTAAGATGCGCGTCGTAAACCCCGCAGCGTCAAATAGAAACAGGCGACCGGCGAGTGGTTCTCCCACCCCGCTGATCACCTTGATCACCTCGCTGGCCTGCATGCTGCCGATGATGCCGGGCAACACGCCCAGTACGCCCCCTTCAGCACAGTTGGGCGCCATACCCGGCGGGGGCGGCTCGGGGAACAGGTCGCGGTAATTCGGACCTCTCTCACCATCCGGGTATTCGTAATTGAAAACGGATACCTGGCCCTCAAAGCGGAAAATAGAAGCGTAAACGTTGACCTTGCCGGCCAGCACGCAGGCGTCGTTGACCAGGTAACGAGTGGGAAAGTTATCGGTACCGTCGGCGACGATATCGTAGTCCCGGATGATGTCCATCGCGTTATCGCGCCTAAAGGCTTCCTGATATACCTGTACCTCTACGTGAGGATTGAGCGCCTTTATACGCTTTGCCGCCAGTTCGGCTTTCGGAAGGCCCACGTCGTCTACCGAAAAGAGCACTTGCCGCTGTAGGTTACTGATGTCAACCGTATCGAAGTCCACGATGCCGATATGCCCAACGCCGGCGGCGGCCAGGTAAAGCAGGAGGGGACTGCCCAATCCGCCGGAGCCAATAACGAGCACACGGGCCGCTTTGAGCCGGCGCTGCCCTTCCATTCCGAATTCCGGAATGGCCAGATGGCGTGCGTATCGGGCTAACTCCTCCTTTTTGAGCGCAAAATTTGTCATTTTTTAATGCTTATTCAGAAATAAGGGTTTGTTTCTTGGGTATAAATAAAAAAATTGCTAAATTGTCTTCCAATAGAGCAAATGATCCTTAAAAAAATATAAAAACCTTAAATAGGTTTTCAAACGTTTAATCGGTTTTTGGGATAGCCTCTCTCCGAAGCTTTTTGGAGGGAGGCATTTTTATTTGATAAAATGGAAGTTTCCATCCTGAAAAGTGGCGATTAACCGGTAGTCGGTTTTAAGGGTATTCCGCTGGTAGATAAGTAATTGACCGGATTCGCGCTCTGCGTAAAAGTAGGCGCCGCTGTTTTCTTCAGTTTTCCCGCCTACCGCTGCAAGCGCATCGGAGGGTATTTGTAGCTCCCCGAAGCGATCGGGAGAAATGGCCTCGCAGGGGTTTGTCTCAGCCAGTTTGATTTTGTAGTCCTCAATAACCGCGTATACCCCGTAAAGCGTATCTCCGGTTTCGGAGAAAAGCTGTTCGCACTGGAAGGCAATGGAGAGGTCTTCTCGGGAATGATCTTCTTCCTTCGTTGTATCCTCTTTACAGCCGCTCAGTAGAAAGGCAGCTGCCATTAGGGTCAATAATATCTTTTTCACTGGCGCCATGTCTAGTGAAACGGAAAATTAAGAAAATTAATTATCTGGAGAAGTCGGGAACTATCTTGAAGTGAATTTAATTAGTACTGTTAGTTTTTTTATTAAAAAAAGTCGGTTAAAGATTTGACATTTTAAGAGTACATGTCTTAATTTTGCATCGCTTTTAAAATAATCGGTTCCCCAAAGACCGCAAAAATGATGGTGGCTATAGCTCAGCCTGGTTAGAGCGCTGGATTGTGGTTCCAGAGGTCGCCGGTTCAAGTCCGGTTAGCCACCCAGGTAAAGCAGGTCGAAAGATCTGCTTTTTTATTTTCATCCTTTTGCTTTGCAAATCTGCACTTTCCCTTCATTTTTTTTAACTTTTGGGCAAAACTACGCCCATGGCTGCTAACGATAAAACCGAAGTTCCTGTTTTGTGGAAACCCAGTGTTTCTTTTGTGCAAAACAGCCGGCTCAGTGCTTTTAGCGATTGGCTGGAGAAGGAGCTGGATCTTCATTTTGATAATTATCATGCTCTTTGGCAATGGTCAGTAGACCAACCGTCCGGTTTTTGGGAATCCATCTCCCGGTATTTTGAAATTCAGCATCATACTCCTTACAAGGAGGTGATGAGCCGGGATCCTATGCCGCATACGCGCTGGTTCGGCGGCAGCACACTGAATTACGCCGAACACATCTTCCGCCAGCAGACCGATGCGCATCCGGCCATCGTTTTTCAGTCCGAGCGGCAGAAACTCACCGAGATCAGCTGGCCGGAACTGAAGCAACAGGTCGCCGCCCTGCGCGCTTATCTGGAAAGTATCGGCGTGCAAAAGGGGGATCGCGTGGCCGCCTTTTTACCGAATATTCCGGAAGCCACCATCGCCTTTCTGGCCGCTAATGCGCTGGGCGTCGTCTGGTCCAGTTGCTCGCCCGATTTCGGCGTATCCAGCGTCGTCGATCGCTTTCAACAAATCGAACCAAAAGTTCTGATCGCGGTAGACGGTTACCAGTACAACGGTAAAGCTTTTGACAAGACGGCGGCCGTGAAGGATATTGCCGCCGCCCTTCCCAGTCTGGAGAAGATCGTCTTTTTACCCTACCTCAGTACAGAAGCGGACCACACTCAGATACCCAATGGCGTTTCCTGGCGGGAAGCCACGGCCGATACCTCCGCGCCGCTGCGCTTCGAAGCCGTTCCCTTCGATCATCCCATCTGGATTCTGTATTCTTCCGGCACCACCGGTATTCCCAAAGCAATTACCCACAGCCACGGCGGCGTTTTGCTGGAGCATCTGAAATATCTTGCCTTTCACAATGATGTACACCCGGGCGAACGCTTTTTCTGGTTTTCCACTACGGGCTGGATGATGTGGAACTTTGTACAGGCTTCCTTGCTGGTCGGTGCTACCATCGTCCTTTACGACGGTAGTCCGGCTTATCCCGATCTCAACGTTTTGTGGGAATTTACAGAACGGGCGCGGATTGCTCATTTTGGCACCAGCGCACCTTTCCTGGTTGCTTGTATGAAAAAGGGGCTGCGCCCCGGAACGGATTTCGACCTGAGTGCCCTGCGTACCATTGGTTCTACCGGATCACCCTTGCCTCCGGAAGCCTTCGACTGGGTGTACGAGGACGTGAAACCGCAACTGTGGCTATGTTCCATGAGCGGAGGGACAGATGTATGCACCGCTTTCGTCGGCGGTTGCCCCTGGAAGCCGGTATACGAAGGCGAAATCCAGTGCCGGGCTTTGGGCTGTGCCCTTTACGCCTTCGATGAGGCCGGCCGGCCGGTAATCAGTGAGGTAGGGGAGATGGTGATCACCGAGGCCATGCCTTCCATGCCTGTTTATTTCTGGGGTGATGAGCAAAAAGCGCGCTACCTCAGCAGTTACTTTGAAATGTTTCCGGGCATTTGGCGGCACGGTGACTGGGTGGAAGTGACTCCCCGATACACTCTGGTCATTTATGGTCGCTCCGACGCCACCCTCAATCGTCAGGGGGTGCGCATCGGAACAGCGGAAATTTACCAGACGATGAATAAGATTTCGGAAATTGCCGATAGCCTGATCGTCAACCTGGAACTCAGCGGCGGACGCCACTACATGCCGCTTTTTGTTGTGCCCAGCGAAGGCGTTACGCTCGATGAGGCGCTGGAAAAAAGAATTAAGAATAGGTTGCGGGAGGAAAACTCCCCGCGCCACGTGCCGGATGAAATTGTCAAAATTGATGAGATTCCTTACACCATTAGCGGCAAAAAGCTGGAAGCGCCGGTCAAGAAAATCCTGCTGGGGAAGCCCATTGATAAAGCCGCCAATCCGGAAGCGCTCAAAAATCCGGAGGCGCTCGACTTTTTTGTGGCTTTCGCCAAAAAGATACAGTAAGGGATAGCACTTCCCGGAGCTTACCAATCGGTAAAAGCCTTGTTGAAGACATCCTCCATGATCTGTGCCGAGATGGTGCGTGTCGCTTCTTCTTCGATAGAGGTGAAGTCGGTGGTGCTGTCAAAGTCGAAGAAGAAAGAGAAATTGTTTTTCCAGCCTTCCTCTTCGTTGCGGTGATTGATGTACTCGACTGCCGTAACGATGGTCAGGCGGTTCAAAGAGGTGCGTTCTCCCGGTTGGGGAGCCTCGGAAGTGATGCGGTAGTCAACGATGGTGCCTTGAAATTCGATATCGGGATCGGTCTCCGTAAAAGTCAGCCGGGACTGTGTCCGGATTTTCTCTTTCAGCGCCTCGGTAAAGTCGGTCGAGATACCTGCCGGCGCATTATCGGCATTATCGCGGAAAGGGGCCACGTAGTAGGTTTGAATAGCTGGATCGAGGCTGACGCCGGTGAAGGAGTAGCAGCTGCTGAGTCCGGCGGCCAGTGCCAGGAGGATTATTCCGGAGTATGCCCAACGAATACTGATCATCTGATGGTAGCTTGTGTCCTGTTTATTAAATGAGGAGGCCGTTGTCCGGCCAATTATTGTAACTCGTATTGCTTAATCTTGCGATAAAGCGTTCTTTCCGAGATGCCCAGATCCTGGGCGGCTTCTTTACGGCGGCCGTTATGTTTACGCAGCGCCTTTTTAATTAGTTCCTTTTCATTTTCTTCCAGGGAGAGATTTTCCTCCACCACCTCCATATCTTCGTACTGCCGCTTGGTGGCTTCGTCGATAATGATCGGCTTGAGATGTTCTGCCTCTTCTATGGAGAAGTCTTCTAAGGAAGGGGTATCTTCCGGAGAATACTTAGACAATTCCTCGGGGCGTTTGCCGCGCTGCCTGTCCCGGTCGATATCCGGCGCCGCGAGGCTGCGCATGCGTTGGGTGTCGGATACCTGCAGGTCATTATTTTGGATGAGTTCAAAGACCAGGGATTTGAGGTCATTGAGGTCGCCCTTCATATCAAAGAGCAATTTATAGAGGATTTCCCGTTCCTGCATGTTGTTGCCCCGGGCGCCGGAGGCTTCGGGAATCATCGGCAGATTGCGGTCAAAAATATTGGGGATGTACCGCACCAGGTCTTCGGCGCTGATCTTACGGTCTTCGGCGAGAACGGATATCTGCTCGGCGACGTTTTTCAGTTCGCGGATATTGCCGGGCCAGCGGTAGCTTTCCAGGAGGATACGCGCTTTTTCGTCGAGCTGGACGGGAGTGGTGCGGTACTTTTCGGCAAAATCGACGGCGAACTTGCGAAAAAGCAGGTAGATATCTTCCGGGCGATCGCGCAGGGGCGGCACCCGTATGGGGACGGTGTTCAGCCGGAAGAAAAGGTCTTCCCGGAATTTGCCTTTTTTGACCTGTTCGCGCAGGTCGACATTGGTAGCGGCGATGATGCGCACATCGGTGCGACGCGGTTTGGAAGAACCAACGCGGATAAATTCGCCGCTTTCCAGTACGCGCAGCAGGTAGGCCTGCGTATCGAGCGGCATTTCACCTACCTCGTCCAGGAAGACGGTTCCGCCGTCGTAGGTTTCAAAATAGCCTTTGCGCTCCCCGGTAGCCCCGGTAAAGGCCCCTTTTTCATGACCAAAAAGCTCGGAGTTGATCGTTCCTTCCGGTATGGCGCCGCAGTTGATGGCAATAAACTTATTATGCTTACGAGGGCTTAAGGCATGGATGATTTTTGAAAAAACTTCCTTCCCTACACCGCTTTCTCCATTGATCAGCACCGTCAGATCCGTGCCGGCCACGCGAACGGCGGTGCTAAGTGCCCGGTCGAGCTGTTCCGACTGGCCGATGATGCCGAACCGTTGTTTTATTGCTTGTAAATTTTCCATGCTTCTTCTTGCTTCCTTGTATTCAGGGGAAATGAAACCCAGGAAGGCCTGCCGGCTTAACAGCAGGAAACAGCGGAGGATCATTCTGTCTCAATCCTCGACAATTACTCCGCGCAGGGTGGCGCTGGTGGCGTCCGTTACCTGGACCTCAACGTAGTCGCCGGGGCGAAGTCCTTCTCTCTTGGGAAAAACAATCATCTTGTTTTGGGAATTACGTCCCTTGAATTCTTCGGAAGATCGCTTGGAATCGCCTTCGATGAGCACTCGGAAATTCTTACCGATATCGGCCTGGTTGTGTTGGAAGGAAATCTGATTCTGCAAACGAATGATTTCCTGCAGCCGCCGCTTTTTTACTTCAAGTGGAATATCATCCTCGTATTTGCGCGCCGCCAGTGTTCCTGGGCGTTCGGAGTAGAAAAACATGTAAGACATGCTGTACCGTGCAAATTCTATCATACTCAGCGTATCCTGATGTTCTTCTTCCGTTTCGCTGCAGAATCCGGCGATTATATCGGAGGAGATGGCGCATTCGGGCATGATTTCGTAAATGCGTTTCACCTTACTCATGTACCACTCGCGGTCGTAGGTGCGGTTCATCAGATCGAGTACGCGGCTATTGCCCGATTGTACCGGCAGGTGGATGTACTTGCAGATATTATCGTAGCGGGCCATGGTGTACAACACCTCATCCGTAATGTCTTTCGGATGGGAAGTGGAAAAGCGAATGCGCAGCCCGGGATGGACTTGCGCCACCATTTCCAGCAACCGGGCAAAGGTGACCCGCTCGCCGTTCTCCGGGTTTTCCCACTTATAAGAGTCCACATTTTGTCCCAGCAGGGTGACTTCGCGATAGCCCCTTTCGTACAGATCGGTCGCTTCTGCGACAATGCTGAAGGCGTTGCGACTGCGTTCTCGTCCGCGGGTGAAGGGAACCACACAGAAAGAACACATGTTGTCGCAGCCCCGCATGATAGAGATAAAAGCCGTCACTCCGTTAGAGTCCAGGCGCATAGGGCTGATATCGGCGTAGGTCTCTTCCCGCGAGAGAAAGACATTGATTCCCTTTTCTCCGTCTTCGGCCGTTGCAAGCAGTTTTGGCAGGTCGCGATAGGCATCCGGCCCCACCACCAGATCGACGAGTTTCTCTTCCTCCAACAACTGACTTTTCAGGCGTTCAGCCATACAGCCGAGAACGCCGACCAGGGTGCCGGGACGCTGTCGTTTCACCTGATCGAATACGCGAAGCCGCTTGCGAACTGTTTCTTCTGCTTTTTCCCGGATAGAGCAGGTATTGATCAGAATCAGATCCGACTCCTCCATGTTACGGGTGGGACGGTAGCCTGTTTCTGAAAGAATGGAGGCGACAATTTCGCTGTCGCTGAAATTCATTTGACAGCCGTAGCTCTCTATGTAAAATTTACCGGTAGCTCCACCTGTTCCCTTTTCCTCGCTTTCGCGAAAAAAGACATCGCCCTGCTTCGACTCATCGATCTGCTTCTTATGAAGATCCGCCAGGGTAGGGTTATCGTTGTACATATCTTTTTGTCCTTTTAATGCGCTGAAAACTCTGTTAAGAGATGTTGAGTTCCTCAAAAGCGGTGCAAAGATAAGGAATTTTCCCATCCTGCGTGACATTTTGGCAGGCCTTCGGGAATAAATTACCTTCTATTACATGCTCACCAAAGGGTGAAAGCACTGCAGCCGCTTTGCCTGATTTCATCTTACAGCCTTTTTGGAAAAACGAATGATCTTTTCTGTTCTGCCGTTTTCTGGACAATAGAGCAGCTTTTGCGAAAGGAGGGCTGAAGAAGCACATTTGAAATACTATCTTCGCAGTAGCGCCGTTTTTCTTTAGCCGGTATTGCCAAGAGAGCATGTTTAAAATTTCATCCTTCGGTCCCAAACGGCGCCTTTTGCCTCTGGGCTGTGGCTTTTTTCGGGCAATAGCACTGCTATCCCCCCTCAAAAACCTTCGCCCTAAGACAAAACCCATCCGTTTGCAACTCGAAAACGAAATTTAAACATGTACTAAGAAATTATTTCGCAGCAAAATGAATATGAGACGATATTTCTTTCTTTTCTGTTTCTTCTTTCTCGGATCCTCGGTGCTTGTTTTCGCACAAGGAAAGCAGGTGGATGGAGAACTCCTTGTTCACTTTGAGGACAAGGTAGATGTGGTATCTTTTCTGCAGCAATTTGCCGGCAACAAGCGACAGGCCGCGCCCGCTGAACTGAATTACGGCCGGCCGGTCGGGCAAATACTGAATATTCATATATTAACTTATAATCCGCGGGAAACGGAAGGACAGGTCTTACTCGAGCGGCTGCGGCGCCACCCTCAGGTGGAGGCGGCCCAGTTCAACTACTATCTGGAATGGCGCGGTGAAGTGCAGCCCAATGATCCCAGCTATGATCTGCAGTGGACCCTTCCGCGCATTGGCCTGCCCGAGGTATGGGAGGTAACGACGGGAGGGCGAACAGCGGACGACAGGGAGGTGGTGGTGGCGGTGCTGGACAGTGGCTTCGATATCTTTCACGAAGATCTGAAAGATAATTTGTGGATCAACTACAGCGAGGTACCCGGCGACGGTGTCGATAACGACTTCAATGGTTACGTAGATGATGTGGAAGGCTGGAACTTCATCAACAGTTCCCCGGAGCATCCGGTTAAGCAGCACGGACACTCGGTAGCAGGCATCATCGGGGCGCGTGGGAACAACGATCTGGGCGTGTCGGGAGTCAACTGGAATGTTCGCCTGATGCTGCTCTCCGTGTCGCAGGTCGATCAAATTGTCGCGGCCTATGAATACGCGCTGTCGCAGCGGGAACTTTTCTTAAAGACGGAAGGACGGGAGGGAGCGCTTGTCGTGGTTACCAACGCCTCCTTTGGCGTGTCACGTGTTTTTTGTGAAGAACAGCCCGTCTGGGGAGGTATGTACGATTTGCTCGGCAAGGAAGGGGTGCTTAGTGTCGGCGGCGCCGATAACAGCGCCTGGGATGTCGATGAGGTAGGGGATATGCCGACCACTTGCCCGAGTGATTACCTGCTTACCGTACTGAATACCAATATCGATGATGAACGCCACCAGGGTTCCGCCTGGGGATCGGAATCTATAGATATGGGGGCGCCGGGCCAAAACTCTTACACGACCAAGCCTTATGATGAGTACGGCTTATTTACAGGCAATTCGGCCTCAGTACCTCATCTGACCGGTTCAGTGGCCTTGTTGTACAGCCTGCCCTGTTCCAGTATTGCCGAAGGAATATTCTCACAACCCGAAGAAACGGCCTTATTCATCCGGGAGGTGCTGCTCGACGGCGTCGATCCCCTGGAAGATCTCGATACGGTCACCGTGACCGGAGGCCGGCTCAACGTATTTAACAGCATGATGTTGATTCAGGAGCAGTGCGGAGGAAGCTCGGGGCCCCTGTCTATCTTCAACCTTTACCCTAACCCGGCCAATGAACAGGTTACGGTAAACTATGAAACACCCGACTTTGAAAATTATCAGATCCGGGTATTCAACACGCTCGGACAGGAAGTGCACCGGGATGAAATTGTCCCTTCCCGTTTTTCAGAAAAAAGTTACGAATTAATGACGGCTCGCTATCCCACCGGACTGTATTACTTTATTATCCATCGAGGCGATGAACGGACCGCCGCACCTTTTGTGATACAGCGATAAGGACACATTTCTTATTTGGAATGATTTCCGTTTTCAAAACTCCACATCGAATCTCGCTGTCAGATTGCGCGGAGCGTCCATCAGTCCCGGGCGCACCGAGTATTCCAGGTTGAAGGCATTATTCAGGATGAGCGATATTTTGTAGTGCTTACCGAAGCGATAGGCCGCCCGGAAGTTATAGATGTTATATCCCTGATCGTTTTCCTCCCGGAATCGTTTCAGGCCCGGAACAATAATATTGAAGATGGCGTCGATGGCCTCCATGTCACTGGCGTAGAAACTTTCTACGCCGAAGGAGAAAGATTTCCATTGCGACTCCAGGTCCACTTTTACGAGGTGGTTAGAGCGATACTTGAGGAAGTTTTCATTAATGGAGGAATTTGCGGCATTGATCTCTGCCTGTGTTTCGGGCAGCCCTTCGAAATTGGGATCAAAATCATCAAAAGTGGGGTCGATATAGGTATAACCCGCCAAAATGTTGGTAGGCAGCCCAAAGAAGTTGCCCCGTCCGGCGATGGTAACCTCGTAACCTTTAATGGTCGTTCCGCCAATATTGGTTGAACGGAAAGCGGCCTGCCCGCCGGCGAAGCCGGATCGGACGAGGTTGAATTCCATCATATCCTCGTATTTGTACAAAAAGGCGGATATATCCAAAAAGCCTTCAAAAGAAGAAATCTTGAAACCCTGCTTAATCCCCAGCTCTGTGGACCATCCCGTTTCCGACTGCAGGGAGGGGTTGGGTTCTACAAAAAATCCGCCGACATCGGTAACGATGAACTTCTCCGCGATGGTCGGGAAGCGGTAGCCCTGCCCGAAGGCGCCGCGCAGGTAGGTATACTCAAAAGCCTGGTAGTTGGCGCCAAAGCGGAATACCGGTTTGGCTTCCCGCTCTTCGCTGGGCGGTACGACGCCGCGTTTAAACTCAAAACCTGGATTTTGGAGCAGATTATTCTCGAACCGGAACCCGGCGGAAAGGTTGAGCTTACCGAAAAACTTTTTATCCAGCTGCAGATAGCCGGCGAAATTGCGGGAGGTGAAGGTGGTATCGCCGTAAAGCTCGGCGGAGACCCTGGCTCCGGTATAGACGAAACCGGCCGTGGTAACGAGGTCGATTTTTGTAAACTGCCGCTGGAACTGATACTCTCCGTAGTACTGCCAGGATTCGTTGGAGCGATTCTCGGTAATATTATTGTCCACCCGGTAAATGCGTCCGAGGAACCGGTGCCGGTTGCCTGCTTTGTCAAAGTAAGAGACAAAGGGATCGATATTGGCCCGGAAGCGGTCGTTCTGAGAAAAGGTAGTGTGTTGACCGATGTAAGCCGTGGTGTCCGAGCTCCAGTAGAAGAAGGAGTTTCGGTTTCCTTTATTGATTGTTCCGTTGAGCCCCACAGCAAGGCGGTCGGTTATCCGGTAGCGGGTGCTCCAGGAAAAGCGTCCGTATTTAAGGTGTGCGTCTTTGTTGTAGCTTTCTTCGTTGAAATAATAGCCGCCGAGGACCAGGTCGAACTTGTCGAAGCGCTGTTTGTGGGTGAAACTGGCGCCGGCATTGTAAGGCGCCGAGTCCCACCATTTCAGCCGTTTGTCTTTGGGGGCGAAAAAAGTGGTGCCAAAAATGCTGGCTTTGGTTTCCGGATCGGCGTTGGCGTAGGTAGTGCGCACATTGATAATGCCGTTCATGGCCGAGGAGCCGTAGAGAGAGGAGGCGGCTCCCTTGACGACCTCTACCCGATCGATGATTTCGATGGGGATGTCCGACCAATTGGGAAAACCCGCGTCGGCCTGTAAGATGGGCACGTCATTCAGCAGCAACAATACCCGGCTGCCGGCGCCCTGGGAAAAACCGGAGCCGCCGCGGATATTGGCCTGCCCATCGATTACCCGCACGCCCGGCACTTTTTCTACGGCCTGATCCAGAGAGGTTTTGTTGGTATTCTCGATAAGTTCTGGCTGTAAAACTTCCAGCGAGACGGTCACCTCGCCGAGCGGTTTACGGTATTTTCCCGTGGTGACGGTGGCTGTTTTCAGTAAGGTACTTTCCGGTTCCAGAATGATCGTTAAATCCACCGGCTTATCGGCCGAAAGATTTACCCTCTGCTGGTAAGTGGTATAACCGAGGTATGAAATTCGCAGTTGGTACTCATCGGGTGGAAGTGTAAAGGAGAATCTGCCATCGACATCAGTGACGGTTCCCTGAGAGTCGATGAGAACGTTGGCGCCAATCAGTGGTTCTTGGGATTCCATATCCCTGACAACGCCCCTTATTGCTGCCTTCTCTTGTCCTTGAATAAACGTAGGACTTAACAAGAAGCAGAGTAACAGGAGAGAAACATTCCTCATAATCATGTTCGAACGGTTTTAGTGAGCCCTAAACAAAATGATTGGTTTGCGGGCAACTCCAACGCCTGCAAAGGTAGATTTTTCTTTTTGGCGGCGAAAAGCAAAATAAAAAATTCGAGGCCCATTTTCTCCATGTTGACAAAACTTCTATATTGCATGCGTTCCAAAAACTTCGGTCAAATTAAATTACATTATGATGAAAAGATTTTTTTTACTCCTTCCCTTGCTTTTGCTTTTCCTGTCGTCGCTGCGAGCACAGGATTTAAACTGTGAACCGGATACCACTATTCTGGATTCCGTCCAGTTCATAAGCCCGCAGCCGCGCGTGGAGAACGACACCGTTCAGGCTGGAGGGATTCCCGATACAGCTTGTGTCGACCAGCCTTTTGAATTTACCTTTACGGTTTTTGCACCTTCACAGGTGAATTTTCCCGGAGTAGGGGACATCAGTATCGTTGACCTTCGCTTCGATCCCGACACAGCGATTTCCTACCAACCGGCACTGGAGAGTTTCGATTACGTCTGTAACCCTCCGGATTGCGTGTTCCAACCCGAAGAAGCAGGATGCGTTAAGATATTCGGCACCGCTACCGCCGAAGAGACAGGCGCCCACGAGTTGCTGTTTGCCGGCTCCGTGAACATCGGTATTCCCATTCCGATTGTTTTTCCCGACCCCACGCTTTTCCCGGGCACTTACGAAGTACATGTACAGGAACAAGGTTCCCCTTACTGCCTGTCGGCCTCCCGGGAGGACTATATTCTCAGCGGATTCGACATCAGAAATGCGCCTAACCCGTTCAGTTATACCACCGATATACTGGTGGATGCCGAAGTGTCCGGGCGTTACGAATTCCTCGTGCACGACATGCTCGGCAAAACGGTACACCGCCGGGTGGTTGATATCCTGGAAGGATCGAATACGATCTCCTTTGATGGAAGTAACCTGCCTAATGGCATGTATACTTTTATGCTGAGCGACGGCCGGGCTGTAATTACCCAAAAGATGATCATCAGCCGGCGTTGATACGCGGGCGCGATTAGTGACTTAGCCCTTTTTCTACACTGTAAGGTTGCCCCTGAGAGCTTGTGGAAAATAAGTTCTTTCCCACCTGTTTGTCCTTCTGTACAAGGGCAAACAGGTCTCTGTTTTTAAATTTCACCAAAAACTATGAGTTATGCTATTCTCCAGTGTGATCAGGCAACTTCCCGTTTTTTTCTTCTGTTTTTTCGCACTCAGCGCTCTCGCCCAGGGGCCCTGCACTGATTGTGTCGTCGCGCTGCCGGACACCCTGCCCGCTGATACCATCTTTTTGTCGCCGGCGCCGGATGGCCGGGTGGGAATGTTTTACGAAGGAGACCTCAGTTTTCGCGTACCCCAAACGACCACGCCGGTAGCCGACGGAGAGGGGGTGCCTCCTGGTATCGATATATCAAAAATCACCATTGAAACGGTCAATAACGTACCGCCCGGGCTCACCTGGACGGCCAGCCAAACTGAATTCAAGTTGCCGGAGGAAACCGATGGCTGCGTTCGTTTTTGCGGTACGCCACTGGCGCCCGGACTTTACATAATCGAAGTAGTCGTTACGGCGAGGGTTATCGTGATCGATCAGCAAACATCCTTTTCCATCCCCCTGCTCATTGAACCGGCCCAAATCGTCACGGAAGGCTTTACGGCCACCAATACCCTCGGCTGTGGTTCGGTGGAAACCGGTTTTTCCAATAGCATCCCTTCCGGGGGGGAAGAGGGATTTGACTATTTCTGGAATTTTGGCAATGGAAACGTTTCCCTCGAAGAAAACCCTCCGGCCCAGCAGTATGACGAACCCGGTACGTATCCGGTCAGCTACCAGGCCATCATCGATACCACCGGGTACTTCCTGACGAAGGTAAGGGTGACCAACGTGACCTGTAGCGACGCCTTCAACGGCGCTCCCGATTTGCAACTCAAAGTTTTCGATTCAGCGCAGAATGAGGTGTATTCTTCTGCGGTGCGTCGCGATGTACGCCCGCCACAGGAGTTTTCCCTTAACCTAAAGATCGGACCGGGCGATTACACCTTGAGCATCCTGGATGATGACGAAGGCATATTTGGTGGAGATAAAAACTGCGGTACTTACAATTTTAATCGGCATAGCGAAGGAAACTTAAAAGATGGAGACGCCCAGGTGGAGATCTCTATATTTCACCCGGTAGATACGATTAATTCTACCGATACCATCACGGTATTCGAACAACCCGCAGCGCCGGTCATTGCACTTGAAGAGGGGCCTTACTGTCAGGGAGATACGATCCTGCTCACTTCTTCCTACGAAGCAAATAATCAGTGGCAGCTCAGCGGCGCTCCGCTGCCCGCAGAGACGGACGCTGCGCTGTCGGCTGCCGTCGGTGGCGGCTACACAGTGAAGTACACTTCCCCGGATGGTTGTCAGGCCAGTTCTACGCCGGTACTGCTCAGCTTCGCTGCTCCACCTTCCGTGCCCGCCCCGGTTTTTGAAAATAACCTCATCCAGCTGTCCGATAGCACGAGCCTGCCCGCAGATATCCGGATCGAATGGACACTCAACGGCGACCCGCTGCCCGATGCAGAAGGAGCCGCTTTTTGCATTCAGGAATCCGGACGCTATGCGGTTCAAGTGACCGACCTGCAAACCGGCTGTTCCTCAAGTGCTGAACTGGAAGCAACTTACGATCCTGCATTCGCCGGTTGTGTTTCCAACCGGAAGGCCTTCGATGCCCTGGTCGAAAAGTTGCGTTTATTCCCTAATCCCACCGCCGGGCCGGTTCAGCTGGAATTGAGGCTCAAAGAGACCAAGTGGCTGGAGTTGCAACTCCTGGACCTCACCGGCAGGCCGCTGTGGCAGGACCGTGGCCAGGCCGGACCGGGACTGGAGCGCCGGCCGCTGGATTTTACCGGGCTCCCCGCGGGTATATATCTGCTGCAGCTGCGCATAGACGGCCTGCAGCGCGGCTTCCGGCTGGTGTTGGGGGATTAGACCGAGAGGATAATTAATCGGTGGTTTCTACATTATGGTGTATACGAGGTAGCCACGATTCCTTTTGAATAGGCAGGAAATGGGGAAATCGGAATCCTGCGTAAAGTCTGTATTTTTCCGACTTCCGGTTTCGACTTTTCCCCGAATCATAACCTAAAACAGATAGAGCTAATTTTATGTAATCACTTTACAGGAGAACCTGTATTTGAATTAATCCTGATTATTGATGGCTTTTTCGGTGCATTAGTCTTCTAGTAAATCAATCCGGATATCCTTCATTTCCTTCAGGTTCTCAGCTTCCTCCCGGCTGACGCCGTCCATATGTGCTTTGAGTTCCGTGAGCCGTTGTTCTGCTTCCCCTTTGCGCAACGAAATAAGCACCTCTGCCTTTTCCTCGAAATGTTGGTCGATCATAGTTACGCCGCAGCGCTCAATGGCGCTCATGACGTCACCCATCCGGGAGTATTCGAAGCGGATGCTGTACCGGGATTCGACGATGCGTTTAACAATCCGGGTATTCTCCAGCGCGGCGGCAGCACTGGTCTTATAGGCCTGGATCAGACCGGAGGTGCCTAGTTTAATACCACCGAAATAACGAACGACGATAACCATAACGTTTGTCAGTTTTAAGCGGTCGATCTGTCCCAGTACAGGCCGGCCGGCTGTACTGCTGGGTTCTCCATCATCATTGGCGCGAAAAAGATGGCCTTCGAGACCAAGCCGGTAGGCATAACAATGGTGGCGGGCCTTAAAATGCTCGCTCTTTACTTCCTCCAGGCGAGCTAACGCCTCCTCTTCGGTTTCCGCTGGAAAAGCGTAGGCGATAAATTTGCTTCCCCGGTCCCGGAATTCGCCAGTGCCGGGCGTGGCTATCGTCTGGTAACTGTCTTTCATGGATTGGTGCTCATAGCGGTGAGTAATTAGGAAAAGTCATCGAAACCAGCATCAGCTCTTCGCCGAAGCCGGCAGCAAAGATGCATAGCAACAAGGTACCAGCTTAACGCTCTATTAACAAGTTTTTGAAAATCATATTGCGATCAGGTTTGTTATCTTTGCGATAAAAAGTGGAGAGAACCTTGGATCAGTACGATGCGGCAGCAGCACAGTGCCGGGATGTTTTTTTAAAAAAAACAAAGGATTATGGTACGGCCTGGCGTATCCTGCGGCCCTCGTCACTGACCGATCAGCTTTACATTAAAGCCCGGCGCATCCGTACCCTGGAGGAAACCGGGCAACAACGGGTTGCTGATGGAGTGGAGGAGGAATACTGCGGTCTGGTCAATTATAGTATATTAGCGATCATGCAGTTGTCACTTTCCGAGGGAACTTCTCTAGAAATGGAAATGGCGGAGGTAGCGCGTCTTTACGATGATATTCTCCGGGAGACCCGCGAACTGATGATGGCCAAAAACCATGATTACGGAGAAGTATGGCGCGATATGCGGGTCAGTTCACTGACGGATCTCATTCTGATGAAACTGTTGCGGATCAAGCAAATTGAGGATAATCAGGGGCGGACCCTGGTCAGCGAGGGGCTGGAAGCGAACTACCGGGATATTATAAATTATGCTATTTTCGCGCTCATTCATTTCGGAGAAAAGAAAGAGAATAAATCCTGAGATCTATCAGGATAACCTATCGAAAACATAAACAGGAATTGTCATGACCATTGGTACTTTAGTGCTTTCCGTTGCTGTCGTCGCCTTAGTACTGACCCTGATCGCCGGGTTGGGTATGCGTCGTGTGAACAACTGGCTGGTCAGTTATCTGCAAAATTTTACCGGAGCGTTGTTCGTCTTTTCCGGCTGGGTCAAAGCAATCGATCCGCTCGGAACGGCCTATAAGATGGAGCAGTACTTTGCGGAGTTCGAATCGACCTTCCAGTCGACCTGGTTCGATTTTCTGGCTCCTTTATTTCCTTTGTTCAGCGATTATTCCGTCACTTTCTCCGTGGTGGTCATCGTTTTCGAGATTTTACTCGGTCTTATGCTGTTGATCGGCGCGGTGCGCAGTTTTACTGCCTGGGCCTTTTTCCTGCTGGTAGCCTTTTTTACCTTCCTGACGGGCTTTACCTACCTGACGGGCTATGTGCCGGAAGGCGTTAACTTCTTCCAGTTTTCCCAGTGGGGGGAATATATGGAAACCAATATGAAAGTTACCGACTGCGGTTGTTTTGGTGATTTCCTGAAACTCGAACCGCGTGTATCCTTTCTCAAGGATATCGTTTTGCTGGGCCCGGCCCTTTTGTTTCTCTTCATGTCAGGGCAGATGCATCAGCTGTTTAGCCGGGGGGCGCGGGTAGCCTCCTTGCTGATCGCCACGGTGGGGCTCACCCTGTACTGCTTCAGCAATTACGTCTGGGACCTGCCGCATACCGATTTCCGTCCGTTCAAAGAGGGCGTCAATATACGGGATCGAAAGGCAGCGGAAGAAGAAGCGCAGGCCAATGTTGAAATTCTGGCTTATCGCATGACCAATAAAGAAACGGGTAAAGTGGTGGAGCTGCCCTATCAACAATATCTGGAGGAGTTCAAACAGTATCCCAAAGAGGAGTGGAAGCTTGAACAGGTGAAGTCGGAACCCGAAGTACCACGCACCAAGATCAGTGATTTTGAAGTGGCGGACATAAATGGGAATAACGTTACCGAGGAAATACTGACTTACCCGGACTACAGCTTCATGGTCGTGGCGCATCACCTGTACGGCGATTCTGAATCTGAGCTCGTCACCCTTAAAGATTCGGTTTACCGTATGGATACGATTCGCACGACAGATTCGATTAGGGTAGAGCGTGTCCTGGAAGGAATGAAAGAGCGGCAGGTCAGCCGGGAGACTTACTCCTGGGAACAAGACTATCTCGAACCCTGGAGACAGGTACTGAATCCCGTATTGGAAAAAGCGAAAGAGGCCGGTATCCGGGTTTTTGCCGTCACTGCTTATGCCGATCCGGCCAGAATCGAAGACTTTAAGGAGGCTTCCCAGAGTGACTATCCTTTTCTGATGGCCGATGATATTCTGCTTAAGACCATCGTCCGTTCCAATCCCGGTATCGTACTGATGAAAGATGGAACTATAATCAGGAAATGGCACTACAAACAGTTGCCGGAGTTTGATAGTATACAGTCCGGATATATCCAATAGCAGAAAGGCTGTATCCGGAAAAGACGGTGAACAGTTGCATTCTCACGGTTCAGCGCCTCTTCTTTTGTTTTTTCTGGGTAAAAGTGTATTTTATGCCGGCAAATTGGAGAAATTTTGTTAGAATTATCTTTATTTGTCCTTTGGGCCGGAAAGTTTGCGCAACCGTTAAGAAATTGAAATTATGCTAAGTAGAAGGAACGTCCGCATTAAAGTGATGCAGATGCTTTATTCCCTGAGCAAGGATGAAAGTTTGAAATTTGAAGACCTGCTTACCCGCTATAATAGCCGGATCAATAAGTCCTTCCAGTTGTACCTGTTTAACCTTTTGTATTTTCTCCGCATTACTGAGTACGCCCGAAAGGACGCCGAACGAAAAGTGTCCAAATTCTTACCTACGGACGAAGACAAGCAATTTACCGCCAAGTTGTGCGAAAATGAACTGATCCAGTCTCTCGCAGAAAATGAAAAACTCCACCTCCTCTTCAAACACTATAAACTGAATGAACTGATCGACAAAGATACTGTCCGGTTGATTTATACAGAGTTTGCCAAAAAGGAAGAATACCGGGATTACGTGATGAAGAAGAATACCGGAGAAGAGGACCACCGGGAGATTCTGCTCGATCTGTACAAGCATTGTATGCAAAGTGAAAACTTTGAAGATAAGATCGAAGATCATTACGCCCAGTGGATAGACGATCAATCGCTGATTGTCGGAGCGATGAAAAAAACAATCAAAGCCCTGCCCACCGAAGGGGATTTTTTCGAGGAGTACCGTCCGAATAAAGAGACGACGCTCGAATTTGGAGAACAGTTGCTCCGCCAGGTGCTGGAACAGGATCAGGAACTGCTGGACCTGATCGAACCCACGCTTAAAAACTGGGATGCCGACCGGGTGGCGATCATCGATATGATTTTACTTAAAATGGCCTTGACGGAGTTGATGACTTTTCCAACCATTCCTTCTAAGGTCACGATCAACGAGTTTGTAGAAATTTCTAAGCTATACAGTACAGAGAAGAGTAAAGATTTCATCAACGGCATCCTGGATCGATTGATGAAAAAGCTGAATAAAGAAGGGAAAATCAGAAAAGAAGGAAGAGGGCTTTTGGAATAACCTCCAGGTAAAACCGGAGGTTGGATTGGTAATCCTGATGCAGGCGCCGCTCTGGCGTGAACATTTTCTTTGCAATGCCGATATAATTGAGGGCCCATTCGTGCAAAAATGATTTAATTCCAATTCTTTCTTAACTGTAAATTCTTCTTAACGATGAGAACAGCATTACTTCTGATCGCCTTCAGTTTTCTATTGGCGGTAACCCCCTCCCTTGCTCAGTATGAACAAGCCAAAGATGGAATTGCCGTCAGGGCTAGTTTTGCCAATTACCAATGGCCTCAGATTAAAGATGACCTGGAAACAAGCGACTTTACGACTGGGATGGAAATTGAGTACATTCGGCATCTGAATAATGCGCTCAATCTGGCTGTTCCGCTGAAGTTGAGCAGAGTCAATCTTCCGCTTGATGAAATGGGTGATTTCGAATCAGTGGGCCTGGCCAGCCTTGACCTTCTGCTTCAACTCAAGTATTTCAGACAGAAGAATTTCATCTATCCTTATTTGTTCGCCGGTCTCGGCACCGTCGTGGAAGATCTCGATGACTTCGGTTTTGCTGCTCCGCTGGGGGCCGGCCTCGATTTCCGGCTGAGTAAACACCTCTATCTGTCTGCCAAAGCCGAGTACCGTGTTGGGTTCGACGATTTGCGCGACAACGTGCAGCTGGGAGGAGGATTACGCGTATTGCTGGGCCCGGGAGAACCGGAGCCGGAGCCCGTCTCCGACCGGGATGGAGACGGTATTCCCGACGGGCAGGACCTCTGTCCCGAGCAGGCGGGTACTGCCGGGCTGAACGGCTGTCCGGATACGGACCTGGACGGTGTTCCCGACGGGCAAGACGAGTGTCCCGATGAGGCCGGAATTGCTTCCCTTAGCGGCTGTCCGGATACGGATGCTGATGGGTTGGCGGATAAGGATGATGAGTGCCCCGAAGAATTTGGCCCTATCGACAACAATGGCTGCCCATTAGCCGATTCCGACGGCGACGGGGTCGTCGATTCGGAAGATGAGTGTCCCGGTGTGGCCGGTCTTCCCGCTTTTGCCGGTTGTCCGGATACTGATGGCGACGGCGTTCCCGACAAGGATGATGAATGCCCCAGCGAATTTGGTGGTGCAGCAACAAACGGATGCCCGGATTCCGATGGCGACGGGATTAGCAATGCTGAGGACCGCTGTCCGAACTCGGCGGGTCCCGCTTCAAATCAGGGCTGCCCCGAGATCACCGATGAAGAAAAAGAAATACTCGATTTTGCCACTCAGGCAGTACAATTTGAAACCGGCAGCGCCAGGCTGAGACCCGAGTCGAGAGATGTTCTCAATCAAATTGTGGAACTCATGCGCCGTTATCCTGATTATAGCCTTCGCATAAGTGGTCATACCGACAGTATAGGCAGCGCCTCGGTCAACCAGCGATTATCCGAAGAGCGGGCAAAAGCCTGCTACGACTACCTGGTTTCCCAGGGAATCAGTCCCGATCGAATGAGTTATGCCGGCTACGGTGAAACCCGGCCCATCGCCGATAACCGTTACAAAGATGGCAGAGAGCAAAATCGACGGGTGGAGTTTGACCTGTTCCTGAAGTAATACTAAGTACACTGTCAAAACGGAAAGTTACTTATTTGACAGTGTACTAAGCTCTCGTCAGCTGTGCTGAAAAGCCGGAAGGGGAATATTTCTTCCTTTCCGGCTTTTCTTTTTACCTTGAAAAAGAGCTTTCGGCAGCAATAGAACTCTGCCGGAGCAATTATTTTTAAATCGGTGTTATATTTGCGCCATGAACGAAAAAATTCTCATCCTCGATTTTGGGTCGCAGTATACCCAGTTGATCGCTCGCCGTATTCGCGAGCTTAATATTTACAGTGAAATCGTTCCGTATAATAAAGTACCGCCCATCGACGATTCGGTGAAAGCGATTATCCTTTCCGGCAGCCCTTTCTCGGTAGCTGACCGGAATGCGTTGAAGATGGATCT
This sequence comes from uncultured Saprospiraceae bacterium, assembly GCA_964632995.1. Lineage (GTDB taxonomy): Bacteria > Bacteroidota > Bacteroidia > Chitinophagales > Saprospiraceae > CAZWDL01. The sequence goes on along the minus strand of CAZWDL010000034.1, from coordinate 17,652 downwards.
CGAAGCGGTTATCGGCAACCGTCCCGTTCTGGGCATCTGTTACGGGGCCCAGTATATCGCCAGTTACTACGGAGGGAAAGTGCAGCGCTCCCTGAAAAGAGAGTACGGCAAGGCCAAACTTAGTCGTATTCATCACGCCAGTGATCTATTGAAGGGAATTCCGCTGGATTCACAGGTCTGGATGTCTCACGGCGATACGATCATGGAAATCCCCGATCAGTTTGAGTTGCTGGCAGGGACGAAGAGTATCGATGTGGCCGCTTTTAAATCCGAAGAAGGAGCTTTCGAAGCTCCGGTGTTTTGCATTCAGTTCCATCCGGAGGTGACCCATAGCCTGGATGGGAAAACCCTGTTAAAAAATTTTGCCGTCGATATAGCCGGATGTAAGGGGGATTGGACGCCGGCCTCCTTCGCCGAACACACCATAGAAGAATTGCAGTCCACAATTGGAGAGGAGCACGTATTGATGGGACTTTCAGGTGGAGTAGATTCTACCGTGGCGGCAACTTTGCTGCACCAGGCCATCGGGGAAAACCTGGTTTGTTTCTTTGTGGATAACGGCTTGCTCAGGAAAAATGAATTTGAGGAAGTACTGGCCTCCTATGAAGGCATGGGGCTCAATGTCATCGGTATCGATGCACGAAATGAGTTCTACGAAGCGTTAAAAGGCATTGTCAATCCGGAAGAAAAGCGAAAGGCTATCGGACGGGTATTCATCGAAGTTTTTGAAGCGGAAGCGCTAAAGCTGGAAGAAAAAGACAAGGCCATAAAATGGTTGGGGCAAGGGACGATTTATCCTGATGTCATCGAATCGGTTTCTGTACACGGCCCTTCCGTAACCATCAAGTCCCATCACAACGTGGGAGGGCTCCCTGAAAAACTGAAGCTCAAAATGATCGAGCCGCTGCGCATGTTGTTCAAAGATGAAGTGCGTCTCGTCGGTAAAGAGTTGGAGATACCCGATAATATTCTGGGACGGCACCCCTTCCCGGGACCTGGACTGGGCATCCGGATTCTCGGCGATATTACGCCGGAAAAAGTAGCACTGCTGCAGGAGGCCGACGCCATCTTTATCGACCACCTGCGGATATCGGGGCTCTACGATAAGGTCTGGCAAGCGGGAGCCGTTCTCCTCCCGGTACAATCCGTAGGGGTGATGGGAGATGAACGGACCTACGAACAGGCCGTAGCGCTCAGAGCCGTCAATTCGATGGACGGAATGACCGCCGAATGGAGCCGTTTGCCGCATGATTTCCTGGCGACAGTCTCCAGCGAGATAATCAATAACGTAAAAGGAATAAACCGAGTCGTTTATGATATCAGCACCAAACCACCGGCTACTATCGAATGGGAATAATCGGCTGTTGCTGCTTGCAGTACTGCTTGTTGGAATCAGTTCCTGTGAACTTTTTCAACCCGTTCAGGAAACGGAAAGAGAAGATCGCGAAACCCTGGATGCCATTCAGGGCAGGAGGGTGTATAACGAGGAGACAGGAGAGTGGGTAGTCCTAAATAACATGCCCTCAGAGGAGCTCGATACGCTCAATTGGAAGGAGGTGCCCGAAAGCCAGGCTCCTCCTATTGTGTCCAGTGGCGCCTTCACCGATGCACGGGAACAGGCTCAACCCCGAACCAATGAATACGGCTCGGAGTTTTATAATGCCTATAATGTGGCAGTTATATTGCCTTTCCTTACCGATCGTTTTAATCCGACTACCGGGAACATCGATCCCAATTCTTCCTGGGCGCTACATTTTTACAGCGGAGCCAAATTGGCCCTCCGGCAATTGGAGAGCGAAGGGATTAGCTTAAAATTGGATGTACTGGACAGCAAAGCTTCTACCGCGGAAGTAGCCCGGCTCGTGCGTTCCAAGGAGGCCTTGCGTCAATCTAACTTTATCCTGGGGCCTTACCTGAGGGATAATGTCCGGGAACTGGCTGAGTTCGCTAAGCGTTCCGAAATAACCCTGGCCTCTCCCTACAGCGCCGCCACCGATCTGACCAGCAACAACCCCTACTTTATCCAGGTTAGTCCGACGCTTCCCACGCATTGTACTGCGATTGCCCGGCACGCCCTGCAGCGCTTCGAGCCCGAACAAATCGTGCTCGTCAGCCGGGACGATGCGGCAGAGAAATCACGGTTACAGTATTTTCAGTCGGAACACTTCCGCCGTGCCGGTTCCCGGAATGCAAACAAGTTGCAGGAGTTTATTATCAGTTCTCAGACCGGTGACTACAGCGACCTGAACGACATGCCTTTTATCCAACTGAGGGACACGACCGTTTTCATCATCCCTTCCTGGGAAGAAAACTTTATTTACTCCTTTTTGCGCAAGTTGGACTTGGCTAAGGAAGACTACCAGCACATCATTGTATACGGAATGCCGCAGTGGATGCGTTTTGAGTATATAGATCTGGATTACTACGAGAAAATGAATGTTCATGTCAGTAGCAACTATTATCTGGATCCACTGGCGCCTTCTGTTCAGTTTTTTAAACGCAAATATTTTCAGGACTTCGGTGCAGTAGCGCCGCTGGAAGCTTTCCTCGGTTTTGATACCATGCTGTACTTTGGGCGTATGCTCAAAAAACATGGCACCAGGTTTCAGTATGCCCTGGAAAGCGAACCGGATCAGTATCTGCATACGCGCTTTGAGTTCGAACGCGTGGTGCAGCCAACCGCTGCCACCGGCACGGAAAATCTGCCCATCGAACGATTTGAGAATAAGTACGTTCATATTCTGCGCTTTGAAGATTACCAGTTTCAATTGACGGAATACTAAAATTTCGCTGTGGCTTTTGGGTCTTGACAAACCCTGATCAGAGAGCTAGTACACGGCGCACTAGGCTTTGCTCCTCTCTTTCGGTTTGGTAATCCGGCACTGCATTATGAAATAAATTGAATAATACATATGACGTATCCAATATTTGGTCCAGGTGAAAAGTGGGGGGCAAGTACTTTGGTTTTTAGCTTTGTCTTACTCCTGCTCGTCTCCTGCGATACAACGCGCCGGGCAGGAAGGAATTCGCCTGAACCGGGTGAGGTGACCGGAATAGAAGAAATCGAGTCGGATACCATCTTCCGGGAACCTACGTCTGTCGATACTTTGGAAACAAGTGGGGAACTCACAGAAGTCGAAGGAGAACCCGGCAACGAAGAAGCTGGAAAGAGGTCCAGGGAGGTTTACGATGCTGTCCTGATGTTACCTTTTTTGACAAATCGCTTCACCGGAGAAGGGGAGGACTTACACCGGATTTCCAAGTGGAGCCTTAACTTTTACGGAGGCGTCAAAATGGGTCTCGATGAATTAAGGAAATCGGAGTTGTCTTTGCGACTGACCATTTTGGATACGGAAGGATCGGAGCAGAAAGTAGAAAATATGCTGGTGGATCAGCTCCATGCTGATTCTGTCGACCTGCTTATCGGCCCTTATCGCCGGGTCAACATCCAGAAGGTGGCGGAATACGGGAAGCGAAATAATATCAATGTCGTTTCTCCTTACAGCGCGACCAGCAATCTGACCCAGGATAATCCAAACTTCATCCAGGTACGGCCTTCGTTGATGACCCATTGTAATGCCCTGATGCGTCATGCCCTTCAGCATAACCCTCCTCAGCAAATCGTTCTAATCGCCCAGGACGAAGGGCTGGACCAGCGAAGCTTGCATCATTTTCAGGAGGCCTATTTCACCTGGACCGGCACTCGCTTTACGGATAGCCTGGAGCAGCTAACCATCCAGGATATCTCTGAAGAACTGGACGAGGAAGAAATGCTCGCTTTCATGGAAGGCCGCGATACAAGCGTTTTCATTGTCTCCGCCTGGAATATGCAGGATGAAAGCTTTGTATATTCCTTTTTGCGGAAACTGGAGCTGGCCCGGCAAGAAGAACAGGTTATCACGGTTTACGGCACCCCGGTATGGCAGGAATACGACCGCATCGATATGGATTACTTTGAGAAAATGAATATCCACATCAGTAGTCATATTTTCATCGACTCTTCCAGCCCCAAAATCAGCGCCTTCCGGCGTGATTACTTCAATCGCTTCGGAACCTTGCCCACTGAAGAATCCTACCTCGGCTACGATATCATCCGCTATTTTGGCCGCATGCTGGAATCATACGGTAGTCAGTTCCAACTTGATCTTGAAAAGGAGACCATGGATGGCCTGCATACCCGCTTTGCTTTCGAACGGGTGGTGGAGCCTACCACCACGGGCGTAGAGAATCCGGATATCGAGCAGTTCGCGAATAAATATGTCCACATTCTAAAATTTGAAAACTATCAGTTTCAGGTACAGGATACAAGCACTCGAAAGAGGGAGAACTGAAGAAGTAAATAGCAGGAAGATTAATGCAGGCAGGTAAGTTTGGACCGGACCAAGCCGCTTCGTACAATATCAAACGATTAATGCGCTACCCATGACGCCCGAGCGAGCGACAAAATTCAGGAAAGTAGCGGCGCGAAGGCAGCCGAATCTGACCGTCATTCTCGAAAATGTACATGATCCGCACAATATTGGCGCCGTGTTGCGTTCCTGCGACTCTGTAGGTATTGGAGAAATATTCGTGCTGTACACCGATCCTGGCCTTAGGCGGGAAAGCCTGCAACTTAGTAAGCGCACTTCCTCCGGAGCCCGGAAGTGGGTCGATGTACATTTCTATACCGATGCGACGGCTTGTTTCCGGCAGGTGCGCCAGCGTTATGAGCGGGTGTGGAGCACCCATCTCGATGAAACAGCGGTGGGGTTATACGAACTGGACCTCAGCGGCTCGGTCGCCCTGCTTTTCGGCAATGAACACGAAGGCCTTTCCGAGGCTGCACTTCAACACGCTGACGGCAATTTTGCCATTCCCCAGGTGGGCATGGTGGAAAGTCTGAATATCTCAGTGGCCTGCGCCGTTACCCTTTACGAAGCTTTCCGGCAGCGTAAAAGCCAGGGCTTCTACGATGAGAAAAAATTGCTCTCTCATCAAGAGCAGCAAGCACTCTTTAAGGAATACGAACGCCGCCACGATGAGCGGATCGATCCCAAAAGTGTACGACGAAAAGCTTAGATAAGGCTCTTGAATTTCCCAAAGCCCGATACCATAAAACCGCAATATGTGGATAACTTTAACCCCAAGGGCAGAAGCCTTTTTCTGCTTTTTTCTATTTTTGTAGGCTATGAGATTGAAGCAGCTGGAAATAAAGGGATTCAAAAGTTTTGCCAACGAGACCGTCATCAATTTTGAAGAGGATGTCATTGGTATCGTCGGACCTAACGGCTCGGGAAAGTCGAATATTGTCGATGCTATCCGCTGGGTGCTCGGTGAACAGAAGGGCCGGGAACTGCGGCTCGACCAGATGTCCGATGTGATCTTTAACGGCACTAAAAAAAGAAAGCCGAGTGGAGTAGCCCAGGTTTCACTGACTTTTGAGAACACCAAAAACCTGCTGCCTACGGATTATCATACCGTTACGATCTCTCGCCTCCTGTATCGCAGCGGAGAAAGCGAATACCGCCTCAACAATGTCACCTGCCGGCTAAAAGACATCACTTCCTTATTCCTGGATACCGGAATCGGTTCGAACTCCTACGCGATCATCGCCCTGGGCATGGTGGACGATATTCTGGCCGATAAGGACAATTCGCGGCGGCGCATGTTCGAACAGGCCGCCGGCATCTCAAAATACAAGGTCCGCAAACGCGAGACCATCAACAAACTCAAAAATACTACAGCTGATCTCGACCGGGTGGAGGACTTGCTCTTCGAAATTGATAAAAACCTCAAAACGCTCGAAAAGCAGGCGCGAAGAACCAAGCGCTACTTCGACCTGAAAGCCAAGTACAAACAACTCAGCGTCGATCTGGCCCTGATGAAAATTTCCTCTCTCCGGGTTAAACACCACGAACTCAAGTCTCAGCTGGAACAGGAACAGGATCGCTACCGGCAGCTGGAAGTAGAAGTGCGCAAGCTGGAGTCCCTGCTGGAACAGGAAAAAAAGGCGAATCTAGACAAGGAGAAAATGCTCTCTGACCGGCAGCGGGAACTGAATAACCTGGTTGGGGAGATCCGCTCAATGGAAAACGACAAGCGCATGCTGGAACAGCGACTGCAGTTTTCCGAGCGCAACAAGGTGAAGCTTTCTGAGGAGATGCAAGCCGCCGACCAGCGTATCACACAGCTGGAAGAGGATATCGAACACTACCGTTCGGAACTCAATACGGAAAAACGGGTGGAGGCAAGGCTGGAGTTCGAACTGACAGAAGCAGAGAACAAACTCGAAAAGATACGCGAAAAACACAGCTCCATCAAGGCGGAACTGGATGAGATCGTGGAATCCCAGCAACAGATTGAGCGCTCTATCTTTGAACTGGAAAAACAAAAAGCGATCCATGCCAACCAGATTCATAACCATCGTCAGGAAAGAGCGCAGAGTATAGGCAGTATCGAACAACGAGGTACAGAAGTAACCGCCCTGCGGGAGCGACTGCAGGAGCTGGAGGCGCGGGAAGAGAAAAAGTCAAAGGAAGTCGATAGCCTTGAACAGGCCGAAGAGCAACGACAAGAGGCGCTGCAGGAAGCCGAATCCCGGCTGGAGGACCTCAATGCCAAAATTGTAGCGGTTAATCGCGACCTGGACGCTAAGCGCAATGAGTATAAGCTGACCAAAAGCATGGTGGAAAACCTGGAGGGCTTCCCAGAGTCTATTCGTTTCCTGAGCAGCAGTAAAGACTGGAATAAGGAGGCGCCGCTGTTATCCGATTTACTTTATGTTAAAGAAGCGTACCGGGTAGCGATTGAAAACTACCTGGAACCTTATCTCAATTACTATGTCGTTGCAAACCTCGAAGAAGCCCATAAAGCAATACAACTGCTGAGCCGAACTCAAAAAGGAAAGGCAAATTTTTTCATTCTGGACGCTTTCGAGGACTACGTTCCCCCAATGACCCTGCTGCCGGATACGCTGCGCGCCACCGACCTTGTGGAAACCGATCCGGTTTACCGCAAGCTGTGTAATTACCTGCTGGGGAATGTGCTGCTTACCGAACGGGAAGAGGTGCAGGGGCCCATGCCGGAAAACGAGTTGGTTCTCCTTTCTAAAAGCGGTCGCTTCATACAACGGCGCTTCAGTGTTTCCGGCGGTTCTATCGGTTTGTTCGAAGGGAAAAAAATCGGTCGGAAGAAAAATCTGGAGATTCTTGCAAAAGCTATTCGCAAGGCGGAGAAAACCTCCAACCAGCTATCCACCGAGTACTACACGGTTAAGGAAAAAATCGACGGGCTGAAAGCCAAACGCAATACCCTGCAAATTCAACAGGTGCGCAACGAGCTCAATAAACTGGGACAGGAAAAAGTGTCGCTGCGAACCCGGCTGGAAAATTTTGAATCCTTTATCCGGGAAGCTAATGAGCGAACGGCGCAGCTCGATCAGTTGATCCAGGACCTGGAATCGACAATTCAGGATATTGAGGAGCAACTTTCGCATAAAAAGGACAAAATTACCGGTATTAAGGATCAGATCGCCAGTATGGACGGCTCTTACCGGGAGGCGGCGGAGCAGTTGAGTAATGCTTCCTCTGCCTTTAACGACAAGAATATCCAGTTTATACGTCAGCAAAATAAGGTCAACACCCTTCAACGTGAACTTTCTTTCCGTGAAAAGCAACTGGAAGAGAATAAAAGCACCCTCTCTACTAACAACGAAGCGATTGAAGAAACGGAGGGGGAGATCCTCGGCGTGAAAAAGGATATTGCTGAACTGGAAGAGGCGCTTCTCAAGGCCTACGGGCAGCGCAAAGAACGGGAAGCTTCGCTGACCGAGGCCGAACAGGTGTATTTCAAAGCCAGGGGCAGCATTAACGAAATTGAAGATAAGCTTCGCCAGGTCAATAAGACGCAACAGGATGCCCAAATACTCATCAACCGGCTGAAAGATAAATTTAATGATGTCAAATACGAAATCAGCTCAGTGGCACAGCGCCTGCGCATTGAATTTGAAATTGATATCAACGAAATTATCAATAAGGATAAACCGGAAACGGAAATGCCGGAAGCCGAACTGGAGGAAAAAGTGACGCGGCTGAAAGGCCGGCTGGATAATTACGGAGAAATCAACCCCATGGCCGTGGAAGCCTACGACGAGATGAAGGAACGCCACGAGACCATCACTCAACAGCGGGACGATATCCTGGAGGCCAAGGAATCCTTGCTCAAAACCATTGAGGAAATTGAGGAAACCGCTACCGCTCAGTTTCTCCAGGCTTTTGATGAGGCGCGCGGCTACTTTATTGATGTCTTCCGCAGCTTGTTCACGGAGGACGACGGCTGTGACCTGATGCTGCTGGAACCGGAAAATCCGCTGGAGTCCAAAATTGAAATCGTTGCACAACCGAAAGGGAAACGTCCTCAAACCATAAACCAGCTGTCGGGAGGGGAAAAGACGCTCACCGCCACGGCATTGCTATTCGCTTTGTACCTGCTCAAACCTGCTCCTTTCTGTATCTTCGATGAGGTAGATGCTCCGCTCGACGATGCCAACATCGTGAAGTTTAATAAGATTATTAAGAAGTTCTCAAAGGACTCCCAGTTTATCATCGTCACCCACAACAAACTAACGATGGCGGCAGTGGATGTGATTTACGGGGTGTATATGGCGGAACAAGGGGTATCCGGCGTCAGTCAGGTCGATTTCCGGGACTTTGAGCACACTACTACCTTTGAAGTCAGCCGAAACTAACACGGAACTTCCTGTTACCGGGTGGGGGTATAGACCCCACCCGGTAACAGGACTTCAATGAGCTTACCGGAACTGCCTACTGTCCTGACTTTGACTTCGTCGTATCGGTCTTTGTCGTATCCTGTTTGGTAGGCGGTGGCGTTTCTTTCTTTTTCTTCTTGAAAGGGTTCCACTTTTCCAGTTCGTTTTTGATGTTATCAACGGCTTTGGTTGCGGTGGTGTCCAGTACTTCTTCCGCTTTTTTCTTGGTTTCCTCGCCAAGTTGTTCAGCGGCTTTTTCTCCTTCTTTGCGCAGGGTTTCCCCGGCTTGTTTTTTAGCTTCTTCCACCTGCTTTTCCACTACTGTTTTAGCCGTATCCAGCAATTCCTGGCCCTTGTCCTCCAGTTGTTTTTTGCCTGCCTCTATCTGTTTTTGGGCTTCTTCTTTCAGCGTACCTTCTGCTTGCTCGGCGATGGAGCCTTCCCCGCCGGTGCCCAGCAGTTTGAGTCCTACATTGGGTTGTTTGATGGTGCCGGCAAGGTTGATCATTACATTGACGTACTCTCCCTGCTGGAAATCGATACCCAGCTGAGAAGCTTGTTTTTGCAGGAAGCTCAGGCCGGTATCGGCGGCCTGTCCGATATTACTTTTACGCAGCAGCTCGCGGGGAATAGAAGCCTGGATATCATAATCCATGTTCGTGTCGATCCCATGAGCGCCTGAAATGGTCATGGGAATATTCTCTACCTTGACATCGAAGGGTTTGACTTCTACCTGACCGTCCTGTACTTCGAAGTAGGCCCGGAGATCATTGAGTTGCCATTTTTCCGTCAGGAAAGAAGCATTGAGTTTTTGTCCTATTGATTGGAGCGGTTTGAAGTTATTCACGACGGCATTGGCCGTTTCAAGAAACCCTTTGGCATCGAGGGTATTCAGACGTGGCATCAGTTCTTCCGTCAGCGTCCCGTCCAGGATCAGTGATGAATTGAAGCTACCCTGAATAAACTGGCCGATAGGGGCCAGGGCCTGGAAGGTGTTGAAAGCACTAAATGCTTCCTGGAAGTTCATGCTGCTCATATCGAACTTAATATTGAAGGCCGGGTTGTCCGGATCACTGGTATCGTATGCGCCTTGTAGTCCGAGAGCGCCGCCGAGGGCATTGGAAGAAACCTGTTCCAGGACGGCGGCTTGGTCAGCAATGCTGAGGGCGCCGCTTACATCGTTGAGTGTCAGGTTGGTATAAATGACCCGGTTGGCCCGGACATTGATCCGCATATCGATATTCGGCGGAACGGGTATAGCCGAGGAGGTCTCCTCACCGGAAGGGCTATCCTCCGCGACGGTTTCTTCCTCTTCCATAAACTGATTGAGGTTGATCTGCTGAGAACGGATATCCAACTGTCCCCTCAGGACGCCCTCCTCGTAGAGATAATCAAAGACATTGGTAATCAGGCCGCTGGCGCGGAAGTCGCTGTCACCAAGTAGGGTGAAGGCTTCGCTGACCTCCATTCGATTGGGGGTGATCTGGCCGCGCGCGTAGGTGTTGGTCAGTTGATAATCCTCGTAGAGGATTTTATCGGCGCGGGCATCAACAGCAAAATTGAAGCGGTCAAAAACGGCTTCCGTTTCCACGTTGCTGGTCGTATCGCGAAGGGTTGCGCTTTCTGCTTCCTCTTCCTGGGTATACCACTCGTTGGCATCGAAGTATTCGGAGCGAAGGGTTAATTCTCCGGTCATGGTTTTTTCAGGAGAAATGTAAGCCAGGATATTGTCAATGGCGCCGCTGCCCTGCAAGTCGCTATTGCCGAGCTGGGCGTCGAAGCTAATGATATTGACCCGCTGAGGCGTGAAGTCCACCTGTGATTCTGCGATCTTGATGGCAGGCATCTCTTCCGTCTCGTACAAGAGGTTTTCCACGCTTAGCCGGCCATCCATGCGCACTTGCTCGTAGCGTTCCTGCTCAATGGAGGACAGCCGGGTCTCTACCTCGATATCCGCCCGGATAATCCCGGCAAGGGTTTCAGCACCTTCTATGGGATAAGCCTGGCTGAGCTGCTGCAGATCCAGCACGCCGTCAACACTGGCGTTAATATCGGGGTCGGAAATAGGGTTTTGAAGATGCAGACTGGCTTCAATCGGATTTTCGCCGACATACATGCTAAAGGCCGGCACATTGATGATCATGTCGTCCAGGTTACTGCCGGGGCTGTTGATACTGGCTTCCGTATTGATACGGCGGATGCTTAGGGGGAAACCGGGATATTGAACTTCACCGTTTTGAACCTCCAGCATTACAGAAAAGCTGGGATATTGCTCAGGTTGTTCACTGTAGGTGCCTTTTATATCGCTCACGAAGCGAAACTGACCGGAAGCTTCAACCTCCTCATAGCCTTCGATATAAGCATTGGGGATTAGAGACAGCAGGTTTTTGAATTCATTTTCCGGTGCTTCCAGGTGAAGGTCCATGTTGTAATTTTCCCCATCGAGCTGTACAAACCCGTCACCCTTCACCTGAAAGGCATTGAGGGTCAGCAAGTTGTCTTTCAATGTGTATTTGCTTTCAGCCTGGTCGATGTTCAAGGTGGCATCCAGTGCGGCTTCGGCTTCATTGAGGTAGGTGATGTCGTTCTGTCGCAGAGTGAGGCGCCGGATAGTAGTCTTCGTGATCAGATCGAAGACCTGACTGGTAAAGTTGCCCGATCCGGAATGGACGAGCCCTTCGATCAGCGCGTAAGTTTCGGCGCTGTGATCGTCGTAGAGCAGCCGGCCGTCGTTGATGAGGTAAGATTCGAGTCTGATCTCAAAAGAGCTTTCCTCCGTAGCAGTATCCACTTCTTCGGCTTCGCTTTCCAGGGCGATATCGTAGTTGGCGGCTCCGTTGCGGAGGACGTAGATCTGCAAATTGGGTTTTTCCAGCTGTACAGCGGTTAATTCAACCGGACGGCTACTGCTCAGCACCGAGAAAAGGTCGAGCGTAAGACCTGCTAATTCGCCGCTGGCCAGCTGAACCCCTTCAAATTGACCTTTGCCGGTGACGGAATAATTTTCGATAGCGAAGGATATATCGGGGAAATCCCTCAGCAGAGAAAGATTGACATCCTCGAACTCGACAACTGCATTGACATTCTGGTTGATTTGCTCTTTGGCCAGTGTCATGAGCCGGTCTTTAAACAGGATGGGAACCAATACAGCTGCACCCAGGAGTAAGACGAGCAGGACGCCCACTATAATGGCAATTCTTTTGACGATTTTCATTCCGTCGGTATTTTATTTAATATTCAGTGTAAGATAGAAGAGCTATTTCTTTTATTAACGACGCGGTTTACTAAATTTGTAATAACCCCCTTAACTTCTTCTGTAAGATGATGACCTATCCTTAGAACCTTTGAAAAGCGCCGTAGTTCAAAGTAATCATCGCTTAGGAGTAAACCACGGCCTCACTTGAAAATCAGATGCATCACTCATGACGAGCAAAGGAGAATCCTATCAGTTAATTGAAACACAAAGTGACTTAGAAGCCTTTTACAAAACCAACCGGCAAGTCAACTCCATGTCTTTTGATACGGAGTTTGTCGGGGAAAAGCGCTTCGTTACCAGGATATGTTTGATCCAGGTGACGACCAGCCATGGCAACTACCTTATCGATCCTTTTCCTTTAAAAGACCTCGGTCCCTTTCTGGAATTGGTGCAGGATCCCGGCATTACAACCATCACTCATGCCGGAGATAATGATTACCGGCTGTTGTTCCAACAGTATGATGTGGTTCCCAAAAATGTCTTCGATACGCAAATCGCTGCCGGGCTGGCCGGATACAAATATCCGGTATCCCTGCGCAGACTCGTGGAAGGCGAACTCAGGCGGAGCCTGAAAAAAGGGTATACGGTAGCCGACTGGGAATCGCGCCCTTTTCAAAGCAAACAGTTGAAATATGCCCTGAATGACGTGGTCTTGCTCTATCCCTTGTGGCGTTCCCTGGAACAGAAACTGCGTGATCTCCGTCGCAAAGAATGGGCGGAGGAAGAATTCCGCAAATTAGAGGAAGCTGATTTTTACATAAAAGACCCCAACACCGAAGCCCTTAGCAGCCGCCTCATTCAGTCCTTAAAACCCCAGGAGCAGGTTTTTCTGATTCGCTTGTATGAGTGGCGGCGAAAACTCGCCCAGGAGAAGAACTACTCCAAGGAAATGATCCTGCCTAAAAAAATGATTACGCACATTGTAAGGACGATACAGTCCGGACAGGATGCGCTGCGGAATAACCGCCGTATTCCAAAGCGGATCGCCAGTAAATACGGCAATACTTTTGAAGCGCTGTATAAGCAGGAAATCAGCAAGGAGGAAAAAAGATTACTCAGACGTATTGAACAGCAAGACACTGATGACCCCGAAGGAGATATCCTGCTCGAGATGCTCTATCTGGTTGTCAAATACAAGTGCATGAAAGAACAAATCTCCACCAACCTGGTCCTTCCCCGGGGGCTTTTAAAAAAACTGAAAACCGATGCCAGCCTGGTGGAAGAGGAGCTGGGCGATGGCTGGCGCGGTGAATTTCTGGGAGATACCATCATCCGCTGGCTGATGCATTACGATCAGTTGGATATTGCCATTGCTCAGGAAGAGATCAGGCTGTTAATGGATACGGAGAAAGAATGAATAACCGGGATGTATTACTCGAAGTAAAAGATCTACGAATTCAGTTTCCCACCGAAGAAAGCCCGCTCGTCGCGGTGGACGGTATCGGCTTTCATTTGAAGCGGGGGGAGACACTGGGTATTGTCGGCGAATCCGGTTCGGGAAAGTCTGTAACCGCGCTCTCTATCATGCGCCTGCTCCGGGGGGCTCAGGTATCCGGTTCGGTGTTGTACCGGGGGGCGGAGCGTAATCCTGTCGACCTGAGCAGCGTAAAGGAAAAAGAGATGGCGCGATACCGGGGGCGCCATCTGGCGATGATTTTCCAGGAACCCATGACATCCCTCAATCCCGTAATGCCTTGCGGTGAACAGATCGCGGAAGCTATCCGGATGCACAAACCGCAAGGGAAAGGAACGGTAAAGGAAAAGGTGATGGCCTGGCTGGAACGCGTTCAACTTTCGGGAGCGGAACGCATCTACCGGTCTTACGCGCATGAACTCAGCGGCGGCCAAAAGCAGCGGATCATGATCGCGATGGCCCTATCGGGCAATCCTGAGGTGCTGATTGCCGATGAACCGACTACCGCGCTCGATGTCACCGTCCAGCAAGCTGTTTTGGACCTGATTAAGCAACTCCGGAAAGATTGGGAGGGCGGCGTTATTTTTATCTCTCACGATTTGGGGGTTATCGCTGAGATTGCGGATCGCGTGTTAGTCATGCAGAAGGGGAAGATCGTTGAAGAAGGACCGGTTCAGGATGTTTTCCGGCAACCGGCGCATCCCTATACGAAGGGGCTGATCGCCTGTCGTCCACCCCTAAGCTACCGCCCTCGTCGCCTGCCAACAATTGAAGATTTTACAAAAAAAAAAGAAGAATCCTTGCGGCCGGAAGTCATCTCTCCGGCACAACTGAGCGCCCGCCTGGAGGGATTGACCCGGCAGGCGCCATTGCTGGAGGTCGAACAGTTGAAAACCTGGTTTCCCGTCCGTCGCAGTTTTTGGGGGGGAGCCACGGCGTATGTCAAAGCGGTCGACGGGGTCAGCTTTGAAGTGTTCCCCGGAGAAACGCTGGGGTTGGTAGGGGAGTCGGGATGCGGGAAAACGACCCTGGGGCGATCTCTGCTGAACCTGGTGAAACCGACCGCAGGAAAGGTTCGCTTTCGCGGGGAAACACTCTCCACATTGCCGGCAAAGGCATGGAAAGCTGTCCGTAAGGAAATGCAGATTATTTTTCAGGATCCCTACGCTTCTCTTAATCCGCGTCAGCCGGTGGGGGAGGCCATCGTTGAACCTATGCGAGTGCACGGTCTGCATCGCAGCAGGGCTGTCCGGGTAGACCGCGCAAAGGCTCTACTGGAACTCGTGGGCATGGAAAGCCGCCACTATAGCCGCTATCCTCATGAGTTTTCGGGAGGACAGCGACAGCGGATCTGCATCGCAAGGGCGCTGGCCGTAGAGCCTTCCTTGCTTGTTTGCGATGAATCGGTCTCTGCCCTGGATGTTTCTGTACAGGCCCGGGTACTCAATTTGCTGATGGATCTTCGCGAAACCTATCAGCTCACCCTGATCTTTATTTCTCATGACCTCTCCGTCGTCAAAATTATGAGTGACCGGATTATGGTCATGAATAAAGGAAAGGTTGAAGAGATCGGTGCGGCGGAAGAAGTGTACCGGCATCCCCACTCCGCTTATACACGAAAATTGATCGCTGCGGTGCCGGGAGAAAGGGGGGGCTTGAGTCCTTGAATTCTGGAGTTTTTGCCCGGCCTCTTTCGTCGAACAGGCTACTGCAGTTCTACAATACAACATTTAACGCGAGTTCGGAGCGAGAGACGGAACAGCCTGTGATTATTGATCTGGAAGATTCTTTTATTTTTTTTCAAAAAAAAGGTTTCTTTTTTGCAACCATTTTTTCTCAGGGCCCGTCTTTACCATAAATGGATTCATCGAATAACTGCTTTGCTAAGTCGAAGGCAGTGGTTACCAAGCGATAAATCTGTTAAATTGATCTGTATTTACAGAGCTGGAAATCATCGAAATAAAATTTTCTCTTAATGAAAAAGCCCAATCCCCGCGCCCTCTTAATAATTGTTCTGGTGATCTCGAGTATTTGTTCTTATGTCTATTTGCGTCATGTGAGTGTTGAATTACCGGTTTCTAATCAAGAGGAGCAAGTCTCTGAATTTGAAGAAAAAGATTTAGACCAAAGTGAGATCATCCTTCCTGATATTACTCTTCTCAAAAAAGCATTTGAAGTCGGCCGCCGCTTTTTGCATTAAAGTTTCAACGGCGACTGTTCTCATTTTTTCGCCAGTACCTCAGTAACCCCGCTACGCTCATCCAGGAAGGATTGGCGTACTCATATCGTAACAACTGCTCTCCTTCGATACCATTTTCTTTCAGTTCCCGCTTTACGTATTCCTGAAATACCGGAGTGACTTCTTCTACGGTAGCTCCCTTTTCAAAGTAGGGCCGCATCCAGCCGGCCCATTCCAAAAGCCGTTTTTCCAATTGGTTCAGATGGCTGTCTATGTCCTGGACTTTCCCGAAATGAGTAAGGTACATTTCCCTGGGGCGTTGTGCCCGAAGTAATTGAATGGACTCCCGCCAGTCTTCGATTTGGATGTCCGGTGGCGGGCAAGGAGGGACGACTATTCCGCCGTCTATACGTACGCCCGCGACATCGCCGGTGAAAATGACCTTGTCCAGTTGCCAGGCAATATGGTGGGAAGCATGACCGGGCGTATGCCAGGCCTTCCAATTTAGGTTGCCGGTGATGACCTGCTCTCCGTGCTCAACCGACCGGACTTGAGCCGGGGCTATCGGATGCATCGCCCCCCAGAGTTCGTCCATTTTCTCCTGATAGATGCGCCTGGCGGAGTTCATTAGTTTGGAGGGATCATGAAGGTGAGTGGCGCCAAAGGGGTGAACGTAAATGGTAGCGCCGGTTTCCGCTAATGCCCAGGCTGCTCCGGCATGGTCCAGGTGAATGTGGGTGAGCAGGACGTGCCTGATCTCTTCAAGCTGATACCCCAAACCGGTAACGCCCGCTTTAAGTTGTTCGAAACTTGAATAAGGACCGGTTTCTACCAGAGCGAGCCCGTCGCCGGTGTCAAGCAAATAAGCCGCAATCGTGTGTTCCGCACCAAGGAAGTGAAGATCTACGGTATGAATCATTTTTGTAATTTTATTTTACTCAGTTAGTATTTTCTTAATAATTTATTTTTCCAAAATAAAATACCCGTTAAGGAAATCGGTCACTTTCATGCGGCGTTTGCCCTCCATTTTGAGTTCGTGTACCCGAACGAAACCATCGCGGGTAGCAAATTTAAGCTCGGTTTTATCATCGGTCACAATTTTTCCGGGAGAAAGCGAATGACCGGAGTGTTCCTTGGTTGTTCTAAGTATTTTTAACTCTTTGTCGTCGAGTATGGTCCAGGCGGCGGGGTAGGGGCTAAGGCCCCGGATGAAGTTGTGCACTTGGGCGGTAGGCTGGTCAAAGTCAATTTTACAGGTATCGTGATGAATTTTGGGCGCTTTGGTAGCTTGACTTTCGTCCTGTTTTTTCAGTTCATAGTCATCGGATTCGATAGCGCGAACGGTTTTCAGTACGGTCTCCGCTCCGAGGATCATCATGCGGTCGTGGACATCGCCGGCTGTTTCATTTTCCCCGACGGGCATTTTTTCCTGGAAAAGGACATCCCCCGTATCGATTTCATGCCGGATAAAAAAGGTGGTTACGCCCGTTTCGGTTTCCCCGTTGATAATCGCCCAGTTGATGGGCGCAGCGCCGCGGTATTTGGGAAGCAGGGATCCGTGCAAATTGAAGGTTCCCTTTTCAGGCATAGTCCAGACGACTTCGGGCAGCATGCGAAAGGCGACAACGACCTGCAGGTCGGCATTGAGTTCGCGAAGGGCCTCTACAAATGCAGGATCTTTCAGGTTTTTGGGCTGGAGGATAGGAATATCTTTTCCTTTGGCAAATTTTTTGATGGCCGGCTCTAATAGTTTTTTTCTACCCCGCCCGCCGAGTTTATCCGTAGCGGTGACCACGCCGACCACGTCATAGTCATTTTCCAACAGTATTTGGAGTGAGGGGACTGCAAACTCCGGAGTTCCCATGAAAACGATGCGCAGACTCATATAATAAATTTTGAATTTTCTGAGAATGGGACCTGGACAGGAAAGTTCTTGATTTCTTTTCAAAATTCCTAACGGGCAAGTTTCCACCTCAGCGACGTGCGATTAATAAGTGTCGGATTTCGATAGGCGAGTGATTTTTTCTTTAGCCAAGGCGAAGGTCACTGACGAGCCG
>CAZWDL010000033.1:0-61327 GCA_964632995.1 uncultured Saprospiraceae bacterium | reverse complement strand
CTTCCGACTTCCCACTTCCCACTTCCCACTTCCGACTTCCCACTTCCCACTTCCCCCTTCCCCCTTCCGACTTCCCCCTTCCGACTTCCTACCCCTTATCCTCCTCCCGCAAACTCACATCCGGCTTGGCGGTGGCCGGCGGTTCTTTTTTCGGGGGCGGCCGGTCAAACAAATCCCGTACGCTGCGCGGCCGGCGGTCTTTAACCCATCGAAATCCGTCCAGCCGGAGTTCCTGGTGATTGACTTTACCCATGGGGTGTACCGTTCCACTCGGCTGATTCATAAAGCGGATGGTTTCCACCTGATTGTCGCCCCAGTAGATCATCATTTCGCTACAGGCCGTTTCGTTGACGCCGATGTAGGCCCCGTAATCATCCAGGGCGTAGTAAATCGCCTCGGCGTTGCCGATTACCTCCATGCGATCGATATTGTCATTCTCGAAAAAGGCGGTAATATCTTTCCCCTTGATCTGATTGAAAAAGATTTCATCGCTGGAATTGATGATCAGGCCCTTATTAGTCAAAAAGACGCGGTCGATCTTATCGTCTTTCAGCTGCATCCGGATAGTATCGGCGGTAAATTGAGACGTATCGGACCAGACGATAGGATCCTCATAGAAGCGAAAGACAGAATCGCGGGAGTTATAGGTGAGGGAATCGCACAAAGCCTGCATATCATTTTTAAAAATGCGCACGTCGTGATAGGCCAGCAGCAGGCGACTGCTGTCGTTTTCCAGTGTATCCTCGCGTATGGCCATCAAAGTATCGGAGGCCATGAATAGGGAGTCGCCGTCAATCTCGGTGATCAACAGCGGGCGTCCGAGGGCCCCCCCCATGGCTTTGAGATAATCGCTTTCCCGGTCGTAGTCCGCCTGGCTACAGCGGATGGTCAGGTTAGCGGAGGTATCCTGCCATATGACATTACCGAGCGCGATACCCATGCCTCGCTCTTCGCTGTAGTCAACCGTATCGGCTTCCAGGATCTGGGGGGGGTCGCTGATGCGGGCCCGGCCGCGGGTGGAATAAGTTTCCTTGGCAGCGTCGTATACGATGGTCGGCGCATTGATCTCCTGGCTGTCATCCTCGTAATGAGCGTTGCCCACCAGGAAGGTCTTGTCGTTGCGTTCGTCGTAGCGGATGGTATCGGCAGTGGCGCGCCGGTCGTTTTCGGTAAAGCGGGCATTACCGATAAGGCTGTACTCTTCGTCAGCCCCGTTGTAGCGGATCAATTCGGCGCGGGCCTGTTGCTCACCGCGGCGGTATTGCGCATTTTTGGTAAACTCGGCCAGGCTGAGCTGGGTGTCGTAAAAACCGGCCTCGGTATATATTTTGGTGCTGTCGTCGGTAATGAGGGTGGGGCCGAGAAAGGTAACGACCTCGGTTTGGACATTAAATTTGAGGGTATCCGCTTTCAGGTTAAACTGTGGATCGACCACTATGACGCTGTCCTTGAAGTACGCTTCGTCGAGGTCCACGTAATAGTACCCTCGCTTACTACTCAGCTGAGTTTCCTCGTTAACGAGCGTCGCACCGGAAGTATAGGTAGCTATCTTGGTATTGAGGTCATAGCGCAGGCTGTCGGTGAAGAGCTGCTGGTCGGCATGCTCCAGGGCCACATTACCGTAGAGGTTCGCGATGCGGGTTACGCCACTGTAGATCAGCGAATCGGCAAATACATCGAGCGAGTCGCCCTGTTGAATGATGACCGAGCCCATGGCCTGCACCCGGGTGTCCTGATCGGAGATAATGGCCGAATCGCAGTAGAGGTAGATGCTGTCCTGGCGCAGCTGTACATCGCCGGTGAGCTTGCGGCGCAGCGTGCCTTTCTCCTGAAAAATCTCGAAGGTCTCCGACCAGTCGATCGTCACCCGGTCGGCCGCTGTGGTATCCTGAGTGGTTTGCTGGGCGAAGGAGAATGTAACAATACCGAAGAGAAAAAAAGTCAGCAGGCATATCCGAACTACAATAGGAGCCGTTTCATTGACGGGGTGACTAGTCACCCCGTCAATAAAAGCAAGCGACCTGCTGGAACGGTTATTCCGCAGTAAACTATATAAACCACGACGAATCATCAATTTTATTCTTTTCAGCACTTTCCTTAAACGATTGAGCCCCCTGCTTAGTTGCACAGGCGGCCCCCGGCTTAACAGTCTTTTAATCCCCGCGAAGCTAATGCATTGCTATCTATAGTGACAGACAAAATGACTGGGGGACTTGCTGACAAGGAGAATAAAGCTTGGATTACTCCTTCTCACCCCATCTACCTATCTCCCACCAGTTCCGCCGCTTCCTCTCCTACCAGGCTTCCGATGGCTACCCCCATGCCGCCGAGCCGGACAGCGACGGCAACCCGGGGCGATACTTTCCGGATGACAGGCGATTTCTCCATGCCCAGCCCCAGTATGCCGCTCCACCAGCGTTCCACGGCCACTTCTCGCCCTGGCAGGATGACCTCCCGCAAGAGTTTTAACAGAGAGGATTGGATCAGTTCTGTCGTTTCCAGGGAGGTGGTCGTTTCTTCCTCTTTGGCCAAATGTCTGCCTCCTCCAAGGAGTACACGGCCGTCGATGTTGCGAAAATAGTAATATCCGCGGTCGTAATGAAATGTTCCCTTGAAAGGCAAGCCATCAACCACTTGAGTGATCAGCACCTGATTGCGGGCGGGCTGAACCGACAATTCAGGCAGCAGCTGCCGGGCGAAGCCGTTAGTGGCTACCAGCACGCTGCCGGCGCTGATGGTCCAGCCGGGACCGGCCTGTAGCTGCACCTTGTTGCCGTCGTCCTGCAGGGTATGCACCGGCAAACCGGTAAATACCTTGATGCCCGCATCCCTTACCAGCTGCAAGAGGCCTTCTACCATACGCCCTGCGTGGAGCTGGCCTTCGGCTTTATTCACAATGAGATGCTGTACCCCCCGGAAGCCGGACCCCGGTAGTTCTGCATCCGCAACGGTGAATACCTGTGGCCGGCCGGTAATCTCTTTCAGTATCCGGTTAAACTGCTGCAGTTGCGCGGTACAGGTCTCGAACTGTTCGCCGTCTTGGGGCCGGAAGAGCTCATAGCCGCCATGGGCATGGAAGTCGAGCTGCCGGTCGCCGAGGCGCCGGCGCAGGCGTTGCAGGCCTAGCCAGCGTTTTTCTACAAGCCCCCATACGGTTCTTTCGTCCATCACCTGCAAGTCGTCAAGCAGTTCGGTCATGCTGCCGAAGCAGGCGAAACCGGCGTTTCGCGTACTTGCCCCGATGGGGAGGGGCCCGCGTTCAAAGAGGGCGATTCGCCGGCCGGGCTGCAGTTCCTGCAGGCGTAAGGCCGCCGATAGCCCGACGATACCGCTACCGATGACGACCGCATCGAGATCGCGGAAGAAAACGTCTTGCTCCCAATAGCTGAGGGAATAATTGGGTTGGAGGTGCATGGTTTGAGGTGGTTTGAGATTCTTTGAGGTGGTTCTGCCGGCTGCCTTACCGAACTCTGCACCGGAAAAGCCGTTAGAAAAAATGGATTATCTTTAAGGCTCATCAAAACAACACACCTACGCAATGATTCAAAGAATTCAAAGCATTTTTCTGTTGCTTGCCGCGGCGGCGAGTTTTGCGCTATACGGCGTACCTTTTGCTTCGACTCCCAGGGAGACGATGGACAATGAGATTTTTGCCGACCAGGTATTCAACTTACAGGACCACCTGGGATTAATCGTTTTTTTCACCCTCAGCGGCGTGCTGGCCCTGGTGGCCATTTTTCTGTTTCGCAATCGCCGTTTGCAGATGCGGCTGTCTATATTCACGGTAGTTGCGCTGATCGTGGGAATTGCTTTCGGGCTGATCTACTACTTGCAGAATACAGGAGGGCTAAATGATGTAACGGTCAATGATCGCCTGGGGATGTATTTGCCGGTGGTTGCGTTAATTCTCACGCTACTCGCCTACCGCTTCATCAATAAGGATGAGAAGCTGGTTGAGTCCATGGATCGCCTTCGGTAAAAAGTTTCAAAACCATTAAAAAAGGCCTTCCACAGCATGGAAGGCCTTTTATTTTCACAGGGCTCAAGTTGGCAATTAGTTTCTGGTAAACTTTTCCGCCTTGGGTTTGGCAGAGTAATTGACTTTAAGCTGACCTGCTTTTCTCAGTTCAGTTTTGACATCGGTCACAATACCCATGGTCACTTCCCCGTCAACGCGTAGCGAAGAGATAATTCGCGGACGCTTGGCTTCCGGGAGTTTCACTTTATGTTTTTCCAGGAAGATGGGAATTTCGTTCAGGTTGGCGAACTTGTCGCCGAGTTGCATGCGTGGTTTGGTGCCATACAACTCCTGGTACCGGGGTTGCGGTCTTCCGATATACAGGTAATTGACCATTGACTTTTCTTCCAGCTTCGTCAGCTCGGTAGCACGTGGTGTGTTCACCTGCACTTTCAGTTCGGCGTCCCGCAGAACGGTTACCACCATGAAGAAGAAGAGGAGCATAAAGATGATATCGGGCAGCGAAGCGGTAGAAACCTCTGGTTTGGCTTTACCTCTTTTTTTGCTAAACTTTGCCATAATCGTCAAAATTTTGCACTGCCGTTAGCCGGCAGCTGATGAAAGAATAAGGCGGTTTTTCAACAACGTAACTTGGTACGAGCGCTTATTCTTCACCGAAAGCCGTGGGTTCAGCTTCGGACAGTACGAAGGGAATTTCTTCCCGGATTGCCTTTTTATAGGCGAAGGCCATGTCCTCGCTGTAAGGAATGCCGAACTTTTGCCGGCTCAGCTCATCCCAGAGTTCATTGTACGCAGCTTTAAGCTCATTGTACACTTCGAGATAAGTTTTGTATTCCGTACCACGATCGTTTTTAAGTGAGATAATCGCTTTGGTAGGTCTTTCCGCCAGATCCGGACGGTTCTGCGGGTTGCGGATAAACTCTTTGGCACGATCTTTAAGATTGTCGATATTCGAAGGTTCGCCGCGTACCAGCAGTTGGTTTTGCGCATTCACCAGCACTGAAAAAACGTTGCGTTCTTTCAGTTTGGTGATATCCGGTTCTTCTTCAGACCATGGCGGCAACTTAACCATAATCCCCTTGTCCTCCACGATTGTCGTCGTCACGAGAAAGAAGATAAGCAACAAGAAGGCAATGTCGGCCATAGAGCCTGCATTGATCTCATTATTCATCCGATCTCTGGAACTAGTTTTAGCCATAGCGATAAATTATTTGAAAAAGTTACGAATTTCGGAGAGGACAAAGGCGGCGACACCCAACCCTACCAGCACCAGCGAAGTGGTGA
Source organism: uncultured Saprospiraceae bacterium (assembly GCA_964632995.1). Lineage (GTDB taxonomy): Bacteria > Bacteroidota > Bacteroidia > Chitinophagales > Saprospiraceae > CAZWDL01. Next base: position 56,064 of record CAZWDL010000033.1, on the reverse strand, counting down.
TAGCGCCTCCGATAAATTTCATTTGATTATCGGAAATCCCACCCGTTTTCTGGGCGGCTTCGGCTATGGCTGTCGTTTCCGGTTCAGCGGGAGCCATGCTGTAGCCGATGATAAAGATCGCTACCAGCACAACTACTCCGAGGATACCTTTGACAGAACTCCGGAAATTGGTCAAAATGTGGTATAGGCCGAACAGGATCATCCCCAGGGCAGCGACCGCCGTAAGCACCAAAGCGCCCCTAAGGCCGAAGTTGAAGATGTCTGTGGTAACCCGTTCCTCTTCCGGCAACATGGTATACTCCTCCATTCCCGAGAAAATACTCACGAGAAAGACGATGGTGATGAGCAGACCAAGGCCAAAAGCGACCTGTTGTCCGTTTTTAACTAAAAAGTTATACATAAGAGCTTTGTTTCTGCTTATTTGTTGAATACGTTATTATCTGCCATGATATCTACCAGTGCGATAGAAGCATCTTCCATCTTGTTGACGATACCGTCGATTTTGTTGACGATATAATTGTAGAAAATCTGCAGAATAATGGCGGTGATCAGACCGAAAACCGTCGTCAACAGGGCCACCTTAATACCACCGGCTACTACCGAGGGGGAAAGGTCACCAACTGCTTCAATGCGGTCGAAAGCTGTGATCATACCAATTACCGTACCCATGAAACCAAGCATCGGTGCAATAGCGATGAAAAGCGAGATCCAAACCAGGCCGCGTTCCAGCAAACCCATCTGAACACTACCATAGGAAACGATAGCTTTCTCAACAGCCTCGGGGCCATCCTCGGCGTTCTTTAAGCCTTCGTAAAGTACGCTGGCGGTGGGGCCGGGCGTAGACTTACACACTTCCATAGCGCCGTTAATATCGCCGGACTTTAGGTGTTCATCAATTTTGGATAAAAGTTTATCCGTGTTGGTCGTCGCGATGTTCAAGGTAATGATCCGCTCGATACAGAAGGCCAAGCCCAGAATCAAACAGATGAGTACGAAACTCATAAAGCGCCAGTCACCGTCGATGAAGTACTTTTTAAGGACTTGATACCCCGTCATATCGCCGGTAGGAGCCGCTTCCTGAACAGACTCCGTCTGTGCACCCTGGTCACCTTGAGCATATACGACATTTCCAGAAAATACTGCCAAACCAAGAATTAGCAGTAATGCCATTAATTTACGCATAGTCAATAAGGTTTTTACGATTGTTTTTTTAATTGAAAACAGAACAGCTGAAAATTTACACTAGCGGAGAGAGCGGGATTCGAACCCGCGATACCCGGTTAGGGTATACACGCTTTCCAGGCGTGCGCCTTCGACCGCTCGGCCACCTCTCCTATATAGAACTCCTCTTAAATCTTTTGCTTCATGGTTTTCTTCACTGGTGTACCGTGGGGGTTAATCGCCCTGTCGAATCTTCCGCAACGCTTTTATCCAGAAGGAATGTTCGCGCAAACAAAAGTAACTATTAAGATTCTTTTAACAATAACGATGGTCACAAAATTTGTAAAAAGAAATTACAATTCAAAATTTTTTTCTTTTCACTTATACTTCCCCAATGATAGGGCACGGATGGTGAAACCCCTATAAAGTATTGGGGCTCAATCCGTCGCCTGAGGTACAAAGATACCGGATTTTCCAAAAACGGCATAGGAATTACGGCTCGTAATGCGCCCTATATTTTCAACAGGGGCATTTTTTATTTCCGCCAGCCGTTCGGCAACCCTGACCAGATAAGCGCTTTCATTACGTTTCCCGCGATGCGGCGCCGGGGCCAGGTAGGGGGAATCGGTTTCCAGCACGAGATGATCCGGGTCCACCGTTTCCATGGTTTTATCCAGACCTGCGTTTTTGAACGTCAGTACGCCGCCTATGCCCAGGTAAAATCCCAGGTCCGTAATTTTTTTTGCCTGAGCGGAATTGCCCGTAAAACAGTGAAAAATACCTTTCAGTCGATCATCTTTTACTCCCTGCAGCAACTCTATAATCAAATCCGTAGCTTCCCGGGAATGAATCACGATAGGTAGTCGCCGGTCTTTCGCCCATTGAATCTGGGTGAGAAAAGCCTCCCGCTGCTGCGCCAGGAAAGTCTTGTCCCAGTAGAGGTCAATCCCTATTTCACCTACGGCGCAAAAGTCGCGTTTGTTCAGCCATTCCTCCACTACAGCTAATTCATCCTGATAATTTTCTTTAACGGAGCAGGGGTGCAGCCCCATCATAGCGAAGCAGCGATCAGGCCATTTTTCTTCTACCTTCAGCATGGCGTCAATGGATGAGCTGTCAATATTTGGAAGGTAAAAAGCTTCCACACCGGCGTCGATAGCCCGTTGCATAACTTCTTCGCGATCCCCGTCGAATTTCTTTGAATATAAATGAGTATGTGAATCTACAAACATAACTTGGTGTTGACCTTTCCACAAAAGTATAGATTATAATCCAGAAAGTTTTGGTGTGTGGCAGATCTTGTATCTTTGCCCCAATGGCAAAGAAAAAGAAATACTACGTCGTTTGGCAGGGTAACCAACCGGGTATCTACGAAAGCTGGACCGAAGCGAAACTGCAGATACAAGGGTATCCCAATGCTAAGTACAAGGCATTCAGCAGCCGGGAAGCGGCAGAGGGAGCCTTTTACGATTCCTACGATGACCACGTATCTATCTCCAAAAAGAAAGCGCCCTCTAAAAGCAGTGACGCCAGCCCGGAAACTCATCCGGAGATCGTGTGGGACAGCATCAGCGTGGATGCCGCCTGCAGCGGCAATCCCGGACGAATGGAATACCAGGGCGTCGATACGCGCAGCGGTGATCAGATTTTTCACCAGGCTTTCGAATTGGGTACCAATAACATCGGTGAATTCCTGGCGCTGGTACATGCACTTGCCCTTTTACACCGCCAGGGAAAGGACACCCCAATCTATTCAGATTCCAGAATAGCTATCGGATGGGTAAAAAAGAAACAGTGCCGCACCAAGCTCAGCCGCAACCGACGCACAGCCCGGCTCTTCGAGCTGGTGGACCGCGCCGAAACATGGCTGAAGACCCATTCCTACCCCAACAAAATCCTGAAATGGGATACCAAAAACTGGGGCGAGATTCCGGCGGATTTCGGAAGAAAGTGAGCTTGGATGGCTTCATCGTCACCAACGTCTATAGTTACTTTTCGCCATCCTGGCTTCGCCGGGAAGTGTTTGAAAAGCCACAGATCACACGGGTTTTGCAAAATGATCATCTGTGAAAATCCGTGTGATCCGTGGCACAACAAAAAAATATCGCCGTGCAGCGGTGAGACTGAATAGTTACAATCCATGAATAATCCGGGCTGAGCTCCCGGCTTCGGAACTGCAGCCACGGCCTGCGAGGCTCCTAGTGCCTCCGGCACTAGTCTACCGGCGGGGAAATTTCATCCTGTACTCCACCTTTACTTTTCCCTTTCGGATATTATCCAGTCTTCGCTTGACAAGGCGCCGTTTGATCGGTTTGAGGTGTTCAACAAACAGGATGCCGTCGATATGGTCGTATTCGTGCTGTATGACCCGTGCATTCATGCCGGTAAACACCCGTTCGTGGGTGTCGAAGTTTTCATCCTGATAGCGCAGACGCAATTGCGGCGGCCGGTCTACATCCCCCCGAACCTCGGGAATGCTCAGACAGCCTTCCTCGTAACTCCAGGGCTCACCTGCTTCTTCTATTTTTTCGGCATTGATAAACACCTGCTTGATACCTTCCTCTTCTTTTCCTTCTTCCATGAGCTGGATAGTATCCACTACAAACAGACGGATAGAACGGCCTATCTGAGGAGCAGCCAGGCCTACGCCTTGCGCCTGATACATGGTTTCCCACATGTTATCTATCAGTTCCTCCAGCTCCGGGAAATCCGGATCGATAGGTTCTGCCTCTTTTTTCAGTACCGTTTGCCCATAAGCATATATCGGTAAGATCATATTACTGACGTTATATTTTTTTTCTTTTCCGGAAATTCCTGTTCCCCACCTGGCTACGCCTGGTAAATTTTTCAAAAAAGCCACAGCTATCGCCGCGCAGCCGGCGGTGTTGAATAATTACTCCGGAAACACGAGGGGTATGCCGGATAGTTCCCTACGTATTCAGGACGCTGTCCAGTCTCCTCTCGATTCCAGATAATCCCGCAAAATAAGCGTTGCGCTCACCTGATCAACTAATGCTTTTTCCCGGCGCTTTTTCTTTTTGGCTCCGCTTTGACGGATAATGCGTTTGGCGTCTTCCGAAGTATATCGCTCATCCTGCATAACAACCTCTATACCCGGAAAAAGTTTTTTTAGTTTCCTAACGAAACCGACGACCAGATGATGGATCTGGGCAGGCTTGCCGTCGGGATAGAGTGGTTCTCCCACAACGATCGTCTCCACTTCCTCTTCCGACAAATAGCGTTCGAGGAATTCAAACAACTCTGCCGTAGGCAGCGTATCCAATCCGCCGGGAATGATCTGCAAAGGATCCGTAACCGCGATACCAGTGCGTTTAGTACCGTAATCTATAGCCATTATTCTTGCCACCTTGCAAAATTAAAATTTTTCGGGGAGAGCTGTACGAAACAGAAAGTAACCCGGATTATTCAAAGAAGGCTATCGACGACTATTCATACAAAATGTAAAAAAATGCACCTTTAAATGTGACTATCACGAAAATGAACGTCAAAAAATAAAATATGAGAAACTTACTATGAGAAAATAAGTTTAGATCTTTATCCAGAGAGGGCGCTATTCAAAATGGCGCCCTTTTTTTATGCTCCGCCTGTTTGGGATAGAGATTTTTGAAAGCCTCGCTGCGTTGGTACAGGAACTGATTTATTATCTCTTCCTATTTTGTCCGTTCTCCAATTTTGCAGAACTTACTTCCAAAAACAACCAGAGGTGAAAAGCGAAATAAACCAGCCTATTTTACCGCTTCGCGGAGTTGTACAACATTACGCCTGGGGCGGTTTCCACTTTATTCCGGATTTGCTACAGCTCAATGAAGACGTTTCCGAACCATACGCCGAACTCTGGATGGGAACCCATCCGCGCGGAACCTCCCGCGTCGTGAGCAATGGCCAGGAGCGCCCCCTTGACGAACTAATTGCCAGGCATCCGCAAATCTATCTGGGCCGGCGGGTGGCGGATGCTTTTGAAAACCAGCTTCCCTTTCTGTTTAAAATCCTCGATGTGCGCAAGATGCTTTCTATTCAGGCACATCCCAATAAAGAACAGGCAGAACGGGGGTTCGCCGCTGAAAACGCCCGCGGAATTCCCATCGATGCTCCGCACCGGGTTTTCCGGGATGACAATCACAAGCCGGAGATCATGGTTGCCCTTACCGACTTCTGGCTGTTACACGGCTTCCGGCCGGTAAAAGCAATCCATCAATTATTGGTGGAAATTCCCGAATTCAGCGAACTGCAACCTGCTTTTGCCGGGGGGAACATCGCCGCTTTATACCGCGAAATCGTGGAGATGGACCAGCGCCGGGTCAATCAGCTTTTGGCGCCCATGCAGGAACGTTTGCAAAAGGCGCGTTTTTCCAAAGACCAGCCCGAATACTGGGCCCGGAAGGCTTTTGAAGACTATACCAGCCCGGAAGGGAATTACGACCGGGGGATTTTTTCTATCTATTTATTCAACCTCGTCCATCTGAAGGCGGGTGAAGGCATCTTTCAGGAAGCTGGTGTTCCTCACGCTTATCTGGAGGGTGTCAATGTAGAGCTGATGGCCAATTCCGATAATGTATTCCGGGGAGGACTCACCCCGAAGCATATCGATGTTCACACCCTGATGAGCCACCTGCTCCTCGAACCGGTACAACCGGAAATTATCGCCGGGCAACAGCGCTCGGCAACGGAGCGCCTCTACCCTACCCCCGCTCCCGATTTTCAACTCAACCGCATCGCCGTTGCGCCGGGCATGGCGCACGAACAAGCCGCGCAGGCCTCTCCACATCTGTATATCGTACTTCAGGGCGAGGTGGAAATAGAGGGAGGCCCCTCCTTTCAAAAGGGCGACAGTTTTTTTGTAGCAGCAAACACTGCCTACCAGATAAGCAGCTCCAATAAGGCCGTTTTGTATGGGGCTAGTGTGCCTTAGCTGAGTTTCTGCCGGTCCTCCCTCCGCGGGGCGGGAAAGTGTTTAGGTAACCGGAAGAAAGCGGTCGCGATTTCATTCTGACCGGTTGCCGGACTTATCCTTCTCCGGTCAGCGCCTGGAATAATTCTTTCTTGACTACCCCTGTAGTTCGATCTCATCAAGACGCAACAGCCTGCCTCTTCGATAGAGCTCGAGCCGTATTGATACCAATAAGTTCGCCCTTGCTATTTACCAGGGCGCCGCCGCTGTTGCCGGGGTTGACCACCGCATCGGTTTGTATCTATGGAACCAGGTTTGAGTCAGCTAACCCGGATAGTCCAAAGAGCGCCCATGAGGAATTTTATCCCGGGTTTTGATAGATGGCAGGGCAGAAAAAGAGAAAGACCGTCTTCTGAGAAAAGACGATCTCCGGAACACACATGAGAAAACCACTTAAGAAAGGTGAGTTTTATGCTTCATCCAGCAGGTATAGCTGGTATTTTTCCACTACTTGAATTAGTTTGCGATCATAGCGACGGTCCTCGGAATAGGGCAGCCGGTCGAGGGCTTTGGCCCAGGTTTTGTAATCCTGATCGAGATCAAACAGCTTTGGATATTCATGGTAAAGCATCAGGCTGTGTTCCCGCCAGCTGTCCCAGGCATTCTCAAAACGATGCCCTGCGAAGGGCCGGCCGAAATGATTATTCATTTTCCGGGTATCCGGGTGCAGGCCGGCGTGGCTTTCCACCAGCGCCTGTGCCATTTTGATACTTGCCGGGATGCCAAATTTTTTCATTTCCGCCACGGCTATGGGGCCGAAACGTTCAACGTAGGCCCGCACCTGCTCATTGTCCAGCTCGCCGGCAGAAGCGGGGGCTAGCTCCTTCTCACTATGCATGGCGACTGATTGAGCCAGGCCGAGTTCTTCCAGTCCCTCACTGCCACCCACACTTTCGTCATCCCGCGGCGCAGCTCCCATGGGGGCTTTCATGTCGATTGACAACTGAATATCCTTTTTCATGACAATGAAAACCGCCAGCGCGGCAAGCCCGATTTTCCACCAGGGGATTCGTTGAAAGAAGGGCATACTTCCCATTTCGAACCTGGGGAAAGTTGCAAACTTGCCCACAGAATAACGCAGCGCTATCAGTAACCTGCCCAGTCCCCGTAGGAGCCGGCGCAACAGAACGGCGGGTGAAAATGTCACGGACGGGTTGGCAGCACTGCCGCGACGCATTCTTCTTTCAGACTCAAACATCTGCTCCCGCCATTCGTATTTTTCTCCTATCTTAAACTCTTTGGATTGATCAGCCCTCATACCACTCTGATTTTAAGTTATTTTTTTGTAACTTTATGCATCACTTATAAAACAAAAATATTTGATCGCCATCTGGCATAGGACAAATATAAAACAAAAAGTTTTTTAAATGCAAATTTTGCAAACAATTTTATTTTAAAAATGGGGAATTTCTCAGACCACATTGTAAATAAGCAGTTTAGGAAGGTCTACAAAGAGCTGGAGAAGCACAATATCATTAAGGGGAAGTCGGACATCGCCAAAAAGCTGGGTACTTATAATCACGTCATTAACAGCATTCTTAAGGGGCAGCGCAATATTACCGTAGACCAGCTCAACCGCCTTTTTGACCACTACGGGATCAACGCCAACTACCTTTTTGGCAACAGCCCCGACATGTTTCAACCCGGTGCGGACCTGCCCGCCGGTATTCCTACGCGCCCGCTCAGCGAACGGGAACGGGGCAAACGACGAAACATCACCCTGGTGCCGGAACGAGCGCTGGCCGGTTACGCCGTCGAACATCAGGATCCGGAGTTTCTGGAAAATTTGCAAAAGTTTACCATTCCCGGTATGGAAAGCAGCAACCTGATCGCCTTTGAAATCAGCGGGGATTCCATGCTTCCGACCATCACCGACGGCGATCTGGTCATCTGCCAGGCGCTAGAACGCGGCGAACCGATGCGCGACAATCACGTCTACGTCGTTGTCACCGAGGTCGTGGTCGCCAAGCGCATTCAACAAATCCGGGAAGGAGACCAGGTGGCCCGGCTCCGGCTGATCTCCGATAACAGCAACGTCTACCAACCCTACGAATTGGAGCTCGACGAGATCCGCCAGCTTCTGAAGGTCAAATGCCGGCTGACGGATCACGCAATAGGGTGAAAGGTGCTGAGCGCCCCTCCTGCCTCTTTCTGGCGGGGGTCCCAGGCGGTTCTTCTCCGCTTTCCCGAACAAAATCGCAGCCCATTCCTTTCTATTAAAGAAATTAGACCAAAGAAATACATGAACCGACTTCAGCACGAGAGCAGCCCCTATCTGCAACAGCACGCCGGCAACCCCGTCGATTGGTACGCCTGGAAGCCCGAAGCCTTTGAACGGGCTGCCGAAGAAGACAAACCTATCCTGGTTAGTATTGGCTATTCCACCTGCCACTGGTGTCACGTCATGGAGCGCGAATCCTTCGAAGATGTAGAAATCGCCGCGCTGATGAACGAGCATTTCATCAATATCAAGGTGGACCGCGAAGAACGGCCCGACGTGGACCAGATCTATATGGATGCCTGCCAGGTATTTACCGGTCAGGGGGGCTGGCCCCTGAATTGCTTCCTCATGCCGGACGGGCGCCCCTTCTACGCCGGCACTTACTTTCCACCCCAAACAGCCCACAGCCGGCCCTCCTGGCAGCAATTGCTCGAATACCTGGCCCGCGCCTACCGGGAAGAGCGGGAGAAGGTAGAAAAACAGGCCGATCAGCTCACCGAGCGGATTCAGCGCACCGATGAGGTCTTTCTCGAAGAAGACTTCAGCCTGGAAATGGCTGCTCAAACCAGCTTCAGCGAAGAAGAACAGCAGCGGATATTCGGTAATATGAAGCAGCACTTCGATCAGACCCACGGCGGCTTTGGCGGCGCGCCGAAATTTCCCAATACGATGCCGCTGGAGTACCTCCTGGAATACGCCCATCACTATCAGGAGCAGGAAGCCCTGCATCAGGTAGGTCGCTCGCTGGACAAAATGATCCGCGGCGGCATCTACGATCAACTTGGCGGCGGCTTCTCCCGCTACGCCACCGACCGGGCCTGGCTGATTCCCCATTTTGAAAAAATGCTCTACGACAACGGCCTCCTCGTCAGCCTGATCGCCGACGCCTACAAGGTCACCCAACGGCCCCTGTATCGCCAAACCATCGAAGAAACGCTCCGCTTTATCGAAAGAGAAATGACCAGTCCGGAAGGCGGCTTCTACTCTGCCCTGGATGCCGATTCCGAAGGGGAAGAAGGTAAATTTTACGTTTGGGAAAAACCGGAAATTGAAGAGGTGCTGGGCGAGGAAGCTCCTCTGTTTTGCGAATTTTACGGCGTCACGGAAGCCGGAAACTGGGAAGGGAAAAATATCCTGTGGCGCGAGCAGTCGATCCCGGCTTTCGCCGTAAAAAAAGGGATGGAGGAAGCAGCACTGCGCGAGCAACTCAAGCACAACCGCGAACAGTTGCTCGAACGCCGCTCCCTGCGCGTCCGCCCCGGCCTCGATGACAAGATACTCCTTGGCTGGAACGCGTTGATGGCCGCCGCTTACGCCAATGCCTACCAGGCACTGCGCGAGCCGGCCTACCTGGTCACAGCCCGGCGTAATCTGGACCTGCTACTCGAACGCTTCCGGAAAGGGGAAGGGCCGGCGCTTTATCATACCTATAAAGGTGGAAATGCCCAATACGATGCTTTTCTTGATGATTATGCCTATTTGATCGCAGCCCTGATCGACGTCTATGAAAGCTGCTTTGAAGAACGCTATTTACAGGAAGCTCACCGTTTTGCCCAGTATGTAAGAACGCATTTCATGGAAAAAGAAAGCGGGCTTTTTTACTACACCGGCACGGAGCAGTCGGATGTGCTCCTGCGCAAGAAGGAACTCTACGACTCCGCCGTACCCTCCGGCAATTCCACGATGGCGCACAACCTGCTGCGGCTAAGCACCCTGTTCGACGATGGAGAAATGCACCGGGAAGCCCTCACTATGCTCGGACAACTCAAGGAAGCCGTTCAAAAATACCCAACCACCTTTGCTACCTGGGCGCGCGCCGGCCTGACCCTGGCAGCACCCAGCTGGGAAATTGCCGTAATTGGCCCCCGGGCAATAGCAACCGCAAACGACCTGAAAGTCCACTTTATACCTAATCACGTGATGATGGCCGCCACGGAGAGCGATGACCGCTATCCGCTACTTGCCGGAAGGCCGGGCGGCGACTCTGTACAAATTTATATTTGCCAGCAGTATGCCTGCCAACGACCGGTATCCGAGGTGGAGGAAGCGCTTAAAATAGTAAGTCCGTAGACATAACCCGTATTTTTCGGGAGGCCCACTGGTAAGTGTGGCCGTCATGCCGTATATTTATTAGCGTAACGGTGAGAAATCGTGACCCAGAAGGTATCTCTGACAATTGCGTTCACCTGTTTTCGGTTGCGACATGATCCAGAGGAAGGAGTAGAATGAGAAAACTGCTTCGCCGCAAATAACACTTATATCAACAAACACAACAATCCTGCCGGAAGATGAGGCACTGCGCTACTTTACTGACAGCGGCTCTTCTAATACTCTTGGCTCTGCCGCTGACCGGACAGCAACCCGGTCACTACAGCCTGTTTTTTATGAATAAAATGCACTGGAATGCCGCCTATGCAGGACTGGATAATTCCCTGAGCATTACCGGTGCTTTCCGCTCCCAATGGGTCGGCCTGGAGGGAAGCCCTACCTCTCAGAATCTCAATATGCATATGCCCCTTTACATTGCCCGGGGCGGTATAGGGATCAATGTGGAAAATGATGTTTTCGGCGCCGAACGACTGACCTCGGCTACGCTGGCCTACAATTATCAGTTGCCGCTGGGCTCCGGCGTGCTCTCCATCGGCCTGGCCGGAGGTATCGTTCAGCGGGCCCTCGACGGCAGCAAGCTCCGCACCCCGGATGGGAATTATAGCGAGCCGGGAATTATCGAACACAACGATGATTTGCTCCCGCCGGTGGAAGAAACCGTCTTGTTGCCCACTTTCGACGCCGGCTTGTTTTATAAAAGCGAATGGCTGGAAATAGGCCTGTCGTCAAAAAACCTGCTCGAATCCAGTGCGGATTTCAGCACGGTGTCCCTGCAGCTCGTCCGCAATTACTTTGCCGTAGTTGATGTACACCTGGAACTCAGCCGTGCTTTTAAACTGCATCCCTCCCTCTTCGTTCGCTCCGATTTTACACAAACCCAGACCGATGTCGGTTTTAGGTTGCAGTACAATGACAATATGTTCGGCGGTGCATCGTTAAGAGGATATAATTCTACTAGCATCGATGCCGCTGCGATCCTGTTCGGTTTGAATCTGAGCGAAAAAATCACGCTGGCTTATGCCTATGACCTCACGCTATCCGATCTCAATGTCGTAAGCAACGGTTCACATGAGATTATGCTCAACTACAATCTCAACAAGCCGATCGGAGCAGGAAGGCCACCGAATGTAATCTACAATCCGCGCTCCTTATAATAATACCGCGGGCCGCCAGAATTAAAAAGCGTTACCGGAACGCTGGAAATATCGGACCCGGGAGAACTAAGCAGCACTCGTATTTTAAATTTTCTCCTTTATTTAACAAATTTCCAAAGGGGAGAGTATAATACAAAAGCGCATCGTAACGTTCTTGCAATGCAGACTTTAGCCAAAGGGCATAGTCCATCCCAAAAATAAGGATTCGTCAAATGACTCATTTCCTCCCAAAACCATCAATGGCGTAAGCAGGAAATCCGGGTAAATATGTTAAACCCCGGAAAAACAAGGAGTTTTTTTAAAAAAATTTGTAAACAGTCTATATTTACATTCGCTTTGTAAGGAAGTATACTTTAATCTGAAGGAAAACTTGGGTGTTAACATGAAAAATGCAATTCAACTTTCACTAGCATTACTAGTGGTGTTAGCCGCGTCCTGTGGCAGCAAGCAAACGGGCGATTTGATCGGCGTTCTCGACCGGCCGGACTGGAAAGGGATCAACCCCTATGGTATGGTCTATGTTCCTTCCGGAACTTACCACGCCGGTCCGAGCGATCAGGATGTCAGCAATACGTTCGTACAAAGACCTAAAGCCATTTCCATCCAGGGCTTTTTTATGGACGATACGGAGATCACTAACAATGAGTATCGCCAGTTCGTCTACTGGGTGCGCGATTCATTGGCGCATGCCTATCTCGATCACTTCTACGAAGACCCCACCACCGGAGAAGAGCTAATCGACTGGGAATACGATATCGACTGGTCGGACGAAACCCTGGAAGATCTCTACTACCAGGGGGATGACCGCTTCCTTGGTAAACGGGAAATGGATGTGGCTCGCTTTGAATTCGAGTACGAGTGGTACGACTGGAAAAAGGCCGCTCAGGATGCCGGGCGTTCTCCGCGTAGCTCCTTCATCAATCGTAAAACAGTTAACATCTACCCCGATACGCTTGTATGGATTCGCGATTTCGCGTACTCCTACAACGAGCCGATGACCCGTAACTACTTCTGGCACCCGGCCTTTGACGACTACCCCGTGGTAGGGGTCGACTGGCACATGGCCAACGCCTTCTGTTACTGGCGCACTAAAATCTGGAACTCCTATCAAACTAATCAGAAAGACGGCGTAAATACGGAGAACTTCCGCCTGCCTTCCGAACACGAATGGGAGTACGCCGCTCGTGGCGGTCACGACCTGGCGCCCTATCCCTGGGGCGGTTACTACATTCGTAACTCCAAAGGCTGTCTGCTGGCGAACTTCAAACCCGGCCGCGGCAACTACCCGGAAGACGGAGGCCTGTACACCGTTAAAGCCGACGCCTACTTCCCCAACGATTACGGCCTGTACAACATGTCGGGCAATGTCGCTGAGTGGACACTGACGGCCTACCAGGAAAACGCCTATTCCTTCTACCATGATCTCAACCCTGATATCCGCTACGATGCTCAGGATGATGACCCGGAAGCTTACAAGCGAAAAGTAATCCGCGGTGGTTCCTGGAAAGATATTATGCATTTCCTTCAGACCGGAACGCGCCACTGGGAATACCAGGACACGACGAAATCCTACATCGGTTTTCGTTGTGCCCTGACTTTCCTCGGACGTTCCATCAATGACTTCTAAACATAATCGAACAGAAAGCGCCCCCGAGCAACTATGGATATTGTGGAAAGCCGCAATATCCATAGTTGCATTAATAGGCCAAGAGCATGTTTAAAATTTCATCCTTCGGCCCCAAAAGCCGCTATGAAAAAAGATTTTTCCTTTTTTTTAAAAAAAATCTCCGCAGCCTGTTACTTTTTAGCAGCGCTGCATTATGACTACGGGATCTTTGATCCAACGATTTCAATTAGAACACAATTCACTAACTTAATTAAAGCGTATAAACGATGAGTTTCGTAAAGTCCAAGACCTTCAAGTACCTCAAAAACCTGATTATCGGTGTTGGTGCAGCCGTGGTGCTTATGGGCGCCCTTTTTAAACTCGAGAGCTGGGAAGGCGCAAGTACGATGTTGATTATCGGTTTATCTGTCGAGGCATTTATCTTCCTGTTCCTGGGACTCATTGGCCCGGAGAAGGATTACTACTGGGAAAAACTGTATCCCGGACTGGATCAATATAGCTCCAATATCACTCCGCTGACTGCCAACCCGATCGGAACGCCACAGCAGGAAAACTTGCCCGCCCTCAACGGCGAAGTCGTCGAGCAGCAATTAGGCGGCATGCTTTCCGAATTACAGAATATGTCCAAAAGCATGTCCTCGCTCAAAGCTCTTCAGGAAGTCGACTTCTCGGGCACCAAAGATCAGATCCGCTCGATGAGCAACTTCTACAGCAAACTCAACGAAGCGATGGCCGATCTGGCTGACTCGGTGGAAGAAACCAAGCAGTACAAGGACAATCTGCATTCGCTGAACAAGAACATCGGCTCGCTGAACCAAACCTACAGCGCACTGAATTCAGTGTATGGTAACGTCATCGGCGCCATGTCCAACGTTCGCCGCGACGGTTAATCCAGGAGCCGCCAAGGGAAACGTCTGACCGAGTAGTCACCTTATTACACCGGATACGGGCTTTTTCCATTCATCAAATTTTTTAAACTGAAAAAAAGCGTGAGATATGTCCATACCTAAGGAACCCCGGCAGCTCATGATCAACCTAATGTATCTGGTGCTGACAGCGCTACTGGCCCTGAACGTGTCTGCCGAGGTCATGAATGCCTTTTTCACCATCGATAAGGGGATCAATAATAGTAATGACATCGTCGAGAGTACCAACTCGGCGATCCTGTCCAATATCCAGAAACAAGCAGAAGCTTACGACTCCGAAGCAAACCAGAAATACCTGAGTGCAGCGGAAGAGGCCAAGCAGGTAGCCGATGACTTTGTTCAATACGTCGAGGACCTGAGCACTCAGCTCTTTGATGCCGCAGGCGGCCCCTCCGAGAAAGATCCGGAAAGGCCGAAGCGCATTAAAGACAAAGATGTCACCACCCGCCTGCTGGTGGGCGTCGAAGGTCCGCAAAGCGATCGTGGTAAAGGCTACGAGCTGATGGATAAAATTACGGAGACGCGGCAAAAACTCCTCGCCATTGCGGGCGATAGCTCCAACCTCGCTAACGTGCTGCCGCTCAAAATCGATTCGGCGGCTGTCGCCAAATCTGATAAAGAAGATTGGGTACTCTACAACTTTCAGCAGATGCCCGTCGCCGCTGTTTTCCCGATTCTGACCAAAATCCAGAACGACGCCAAGTCTTCTTCCAATATGGTCCTGAATTACTATCTGTCTAAGGCCAGCGGCGCCGACCTGATTAAACTCGATGCTTTCGAACCGGTAATCTCGGCCAGAAAAGGCTACGTCATCCGGGGAGAAAAGTATTCTGCTCAAGTATTCCTGAGCGCCTACTCTACTTCGGCCGGCGAGAGCACCAAAATCTACGTCAACGGCAACAACTTGCCCATGGAAGAGGGTAAAGCGACCTACGAGGTGCAGACCAACAGCATCGGCACCAAGTCCTACGATGTGCGCATCGATGTGACCAACCCGCTGACGGGCAAAACGGATTCCTATACCAAGGAGTTCGAATACGAAGTCGGCGAACGCTCCGTGGCTGTGTCGGCGGAAAAAATGAACGTTTTCTACATCGGCGTCGATAACCCGATCGCCGTTTCCGCGGCTGGTATTTCTTCCAACGACCTCAACGTCACGATCTCCGGCGCCGGTGGTTCGGTGAGAAAAACCGGTTCCAACACTTTTAATGTCACCGTGACACGCCCCGAAGAGTGCCGCATCAACGTTACCGGCGGCGGAATGCGCGACAACAAGATGTTCCGCGTTAAGCGTATTCCCGATCCGGTAGCCCGCCTCGGCCGCCTTGAAGACGGTCCGGTGCCCAACGGCACCTTTAAAGCACAGGGCGGTGTGATTGCCTGGCTCGATAACTTTGACTTCGAAGCCAAGTGCGATATCGTCGGATTCGAACTGGTATACGTGCCCAAACGTCAGGACCCCGTACCGGTAACCAACGCCGGCGCCAGCTACGGCGCACAGGCCCGGCAGCTGGTGCAGCGCGCCCGTCCCGGCGATATGTACTACTTCAACAATGTTCGGGCTAAATGCCCCGGCGACCCGGCCAGCCGTAAAGTCAACTCCATGGTCTTCCGGATTAAATAACTTGCTTTGACAAATGGTGTGGTCAAAGCACCCATACGACCATGGATAACCGGATAAATTAAATTTTCGTCATTCTCGTGTAATAGTGCACTCCTTTTCATCGTTAAAAGAGTGCACTATTATACTTCCTCAGCACTTTTAAAACCGAAATCGCTATGAAGATCGCTCTTAGATTGCTTGGTACCACCATGTTGCTGGCTATGCTGTTGCCACTGACGGCCCAGCAGCCGGACAACATCATGACCGAGACTGGTGAGCCGCTCGAGCAGGAAAAACCGCTGGACGATATCACCGAAAAGCGGATCACTTACGAAAAGCGCGTACTCGCTTACGATCATGTACGCGAAGCCGATATTTTCTGGGAAAAACGCATCTGGCGCGTCATCGATGTGCGCGAAAAAATGAACCTGCCTTTCGCTTATCCCGAGCGACCCTTCTTCACCATCCTGATGGAGGCCGCTAAAAACGGAGAAATTACGACTTACAATACTATTGATGACAAATTCACCACGCCGCTCAGAGCGGAGGAAGTAGCGCAGATGGGCGCTTCGGTCGATACAGTCATTACCTTCGATCCCGAAACCTACGAAGAGCAGATACAAGTCGTTACCAACGAACTCAACCCGGAGGATATCAAACGCTTTCGTCTTAAAGAGGTGTGGTTTTTCGATGAGGAAACCTCTACCCTGCAGGCGCGTATACTTGGTATCGCTCCCCTACTCGATGTCAAAGATGACAACGGCAACTTCCTTTACGAACAACCGATGTTCTGGGTCTATTACCCGGAGGCCCGCGAAGTACTGGCCCGCGAACAGGCCTTCTCGATCGGTAACGACGCCGCACCAATATCCTGGGAAGACATCTTCGAGATGCGCTTCTTCTCCAGCTATATCTATAAAGAATCCAACGTCTTCAACCGGCGTCTGATAGACTATCTCTCCGGTGTAGACCTGCTGCTGGAAGCCGACAAAATCAAGCAAGAGATCTTCAACTTCGAACACGACCTCTGGTCCTATTGATACTGCTGAAATTCGGGGAAGGGGCTGACGCCGCCTTCCCCAAATTTCAATCATACCCGTTATTCTCATCCTTTTCCCCCCCTTCGACCTTGCCTTTTTTCTTCCGATTAAATTTCCGCCGCCCAAAAGGCTGCCGCCGTCTACGGCGGTCACTTCAGAAACTCCCAGGCGCTGCGGTACTGGCCGTGGCGTTCGCAGTATTCCAGGAAAGCGGTGTAGAAAGGATCGTTGCCGATGGTGGCGCTGTCGCCCACGATGACGAGTTTTTTACGGGCGCGGGTCAGGGCGACGTTCATACGGCGATAGTCTTTCAGGAAGCCGATCTCTCCCTTTTCATTGGAGCGCACCAGCGAAATGTATACGATATCCCGTTCCTGCCCCTGGAAGCCGTCGATGGTGTTAATGATCGAGGGCACCTCTTTTAATAAGGTGTCCTCTTCTACCTGTTCCTTCATATGGCGCACCTGTTCCCGGTAAGGAGAGATCAGAGCCACCTGCGGAACGGGCTGTCCGTTAAAAGCGGCGGTCAACTGATAGAGGTGCTCGCAGAGGATCATAAATTCCTCGGGATTATAACGGCTGCGGTAGCTCTCGTGCATCTTTTCGCTAAAGCCGCAACCGGCAGTATCAATAAAAGTGACAGCAGGATGCCGCGGAATGGCAAGCTGATGATTCCGGACTACGGGAGCAGCGATAAGCTTCCCTTCGTAAAACTGCTGATTGGAAAAACCCATGATGACGTGGTGCATCCGGTACTGCACATTGAGCAGGCTCACCTGTGGAATACGCTGCAGGCTCTTTTCGATTAAGGTGGTTGCCAAGCCCCGGCGCATCGCCTCTGTAGATTTTACTGTAGGCGGCAGCTGGAAGGGGTCGCCGGTGAGTACTACCCGCGAAGCGCGACTGATGGGAATCCAGGTCGCCGGCTCCAGCGCCTGAGCCGCCTCGTCAATCACCACGGTTCGGAATTTGCGTTTTTCCAACACGCGCTGCGCCGCGCCGACCAGCGTACAGGTGATCACCTGGGCGCCGTCGAGGATCTGGTCGACCAGGCGATCTTCCAGCTGCCGGGCCCATCCGGACAGTTCGCGAGCTTCTTCGAACAGACGCTGCCGCTGCTTATATTCGGCCCGGCCGAAGCGGCGCTTATAGCGCCTGGCCTGCCGGCGGGCCTCTGCCGCCTGCACTTTCACCTTCTTGATCGTCTTGCTCTCGGGGTGTTCCGACAAGCGCATATCCAGGGTGTGACGAATGATGTCCTCATCCACGCGGGAGATGTTGCCGATGCGGACCACATCAAGTCCTTGGGCGGCCAGGCGCTCCGTCAGCAGGTCCACTGCCGTATTACTGGGAGCAGTAACCAGCACCGTACTTTCTTCCTGGCAGAGCAGTCGCACCGCCTGCACCAGGGTCGTGGTTTTACCGGTGCCGGGCGGGCCATGCACCACAGCCACCGAACGCGTAGCCAGAATTTCATTGACCGCCTTATTCTGGGACTCGTTGAGAGAGGGGATCTCTACCGGATGACGGAGATCGTCGAATGCCGCAGGCTGATGGCCTAACAGCACCTCGCGCAGTTCCGCCAGGCGATCACCCTTCGCTTCCATCACCCGCATCAGGGCTTTTTCCATCTCCTGGTAAGTGGTCTCATCAAAAAGCAGATCCACACCGAGCTGTCCCAGTCCGATCCATTCAGGCAGATCCTGAGTGTTGAGGATGATCTGCATCTTGTTTTTATCCACCCAGTGTATCACGCCGGTGCGCTCGGGATGCGACACGCCGGCCTGCTGCGTGAACAGCCGCACAGTATTACCCGAACGAAACTGATGCTTCTCGTTCAGCTCCGTACTGCGCTCCACGACCACGTAGGCGCGCTCTCCCATCATGTAACCCTGCCTGACTACCTGTAATGGATACCAGCAGTAACCTTCTTCCCGCCGCTGAGGCAGCGGCATGGCCTCCACCTTCCGGCGATACTGCTCCAGGTCTTCTTCTTTCTCCAGCTGCAATAGCTCGCGCAGTTTGGATAGTTCGGCCAAACTTTTTTTCATCTCGTGAAAATCGATTTAAAAACAGGACAACATCGCGGGGACTATCAAAGTTGCCGGCAAATCCTTCTTTACCTGCCTTTGATGAGCCTCTGCACCAGGTGATTTCCCGAAGCACTATGAACGATTTCCAGGAAGTAAATTCCAGGCGGCGCCCCGGAAAAATTCAGTACGGCAGGCTGGTAAATTTCCTGATCAGAAGCAATCCGCCGACCGTTTACATCCATTAGCTCCCAATTTAATTCTACCGGTCGGTCCACTTCCACCTCAACCTGATCAATGAAGGGATTTAGGAAAACGGTAATATTTAATCCTGTTATTTGAGAAACCGAAGTCAAAAAATCAAGATCGTCGCAATCCTCATCAATCCCATTGTTAGGGATCTCCGTTGCGGCGGGAAAAAAGTTGCACTATCTCATGCTTCCCATGTTTTAGTGTGGTCGAGCTCATAGAAAAAGGCAATAATGAGATACTAAAATCATCATCTCTCATCCACCACCTCGTGAATCCGGTTAATCAGCTCCAGCAGCGCCATATTCACCCGGTTGGGGATGCTGTCGTCCGGTTTCAGGCCGAGGTTGAATTCGCGCTGGTATTTGTTGAATTGCGCGGCCAGGGTGAGCAGCTGCTGATGGATGGCGTAGTGTTGGTCGTTGAAGAAGACTTCGAGTTCCTCAATAGCCCGGCGGGTGTCGCCCTTAGCGATGGCTTTCTCTGATTTATTCAACAACTCAAGGATAGCGGTTCTGTTCGATAGCAGGAAGTTGCGTTGTTCCGGTGTCTCTTTGCCGAAAGGCTGAACTAAAGCCACAGGAGCGTTATCTTCTTTCCGGCCTCTTCTAAACAGAAAAAACCCCAGGGCGGCGATGGGCAACAACAGCAATAGCCAGGGATAAAAGCCGAAGCCCGTATCCTTTTCCCCGCCGGTATTTTCCGCAACCGGCGCTACCGGTTTTTCGATGGCTTTGACCTCCACCTTTTCGTTGAAGACGGTGATGTTTTTCTTGAGCGGCTCGCCGGAAGTCGGGCCGGTGGTTATAATATCGATGGTGATGGCCACCTGGTGGGTGCCGCTTTTACGCGGAATGACATTCCAGGACCAAATAGTAGTATCGCCAGGAAAAACGGGCTGGTGGTCGTCACTCAGCGGATTGATCGTGAACGTATTGGGATCAGCCGGTTGAATATTGACGGCCATCTCGCTGGTGATGGGAATACGGCGGGGACTGACTCTGCCGCGGCGCACGACTCCCGCCACCGGATCGGTGCTGGAAATGATCATCAGCTGAAAAAAGAAAGGTTCATCCACCACCAGCGTAGGAATAGAATCATACAAAAACTGGCCCTGAGAAATGCTTTCGGCCGTTCGCTCCGACATGGCTTCCAGGCTGAGCGCCATGTCAACATCTTCCCTGGAAGCTTCTTCCCATACCTCTTCCGGTTCCGTTTCAGGAGAGATGGTTTCGGGAATTTCTTCCGGCCTTGTACCGGTGGGCAGTTCTTCTTCAGGACTGGAGATTATTTCATCAGGCGGCGTGGTTTCCGTTTCTTCATCGTGTCGCCCGCCTGGTGCTCCGGGTAGTATGTAGTGAATAAGGGGGCGTTCTTCCCCCTTCAGCTCCGGCAATTCTATTTCGTCGGGAATGCTGTTGTGATCCGCATCGAACGTATTCAGGCGGCTGCGGTCTTGTAGTATTTCCCGCAGATAGGCCGAGGGGCGGCCGGCTACTGCCTGCTCGAGTCCCGAGCCTGCGGACAGCGCCAAAGCCCATTCTTCCACCATTTCTTCATCCAGTGATATTTCCCCGGCATCCGACTGCCCCCATTCCGGAAGCACCTCGTACCCGATGTAGGTCCGGGCAAGGCGTTCGGCCACCAGCTCTTTGAGGACGCCCTGCGGGAACTTATTCAGGTACGCTACCAGTCCCAGCAACCGGTCTATGTGGACCAGGCCGCTTGCCTGCGGTTCGAGCACCCCAGCAGCCGCATCGTAAGAATCAAAACGGGCCGTATACCATAGGGAAGATTCCCAAAGCGACTGAAGCTGCTCCCGCGCCTCAGCGGCCCGTGCTCCTTCGGGAAAAAGATCCAGGTATTTAACCAAA
The DNA here is from genome assembly GCA_964632995.1 of uncultured Saprospiraceae bacterium. Classification (GTDB taxonomy): domain Bacteria; phylum Bacteroidota; class Bacteroidia; order Chitinophagales; family Saprospiraceae; genus CAZWDL01. The sequence goes on along the minus strand of CAZWDL010000033.1, from coordinate 35,101 downwards.
AGGTAATCGCGCATGCGTTTTTCATTATCTGCCGCCCAGCGTACTTCCTCCCACAAAGCGGATTCGTAAGCCTGCAGGCGGGCGCGGGCCTCGGCGACGTATGCCCCTTCCGGAAAAAGCAACAGATAGCTGCGGTAGGCGTCGAAATCATCCAGCTTTTTGGCCATGCGCCAGGCGATACGCTCGTTACCGGCCTCCTCCATGGCCTGCCGCAGCTCAATAGTGTTATCGACACCGGTCAGGCGCTTGCCCACTCCGCAAGCTGACAGCCCCAGCCATAGTAAAAATATCACGCCGGGAAGGAGTAATGTCCATCGAATAGGTAATCTGATTTGCCGCATGCGTATTAAGCTGTTTTTCGATATAATAAGTGGGGAGGAGTCGACACCAAAAAGGAAATTGAGATTGCTTGCTTGCCGTTGTAATTTAGGACATTACGGATAAATAAACAATCATTACAGCCATTTCTCGTGTAAAGTGTATACAATCCCAAACGGAGCGACTTGCCGGAAGTCAACTTAAAGTGCTCATGAATTGTAATTAAGGAACTAATTTGATACAGCTTGTTGGCAAGTGTCCGTACAAGCGAACACCTTAAACAGACTGCATGTCGCAACGCAAATCCAATAGCAAAGAAAAAGTGGGCCTGCGCGATCAGTTTTCCGCGTTGCGTAACCTGCCCCGGTTTTTCCAACTCATCTGGGAAACCCACAGAGGGATGACGCTGGGCAACATCCTGCTGCGCCTGGTCAAATCGGCTATTCCGCTGGCAGTGCTGTGGGTAGGTAAAGAGATCATTGACGAAATCATACGCCTGATCAGCGAAGACGGGGGTGACATGTCTTATCTGTGGCTGATGGTCGGCATCGAATTCGCCCTGGCCATCCTCTCCGAACTCATCAGCCGGGCCACCACCCTGCTCGACAGCCTGCTGGGCGACCTCTTCGCCAATAAAACCTCGGTAGCCCTTATTCAGCATGCGGCGCGTCTCGATCTGTATCACTTCGAAAATCCGGAGTTTTACGACAAACTGGAGCTGGCCCGCCGGCAGACCTCCAGCCGCACGGCGCTCATGTCGCAGGTGCTTTACCAGGCCCAGGATATCATCACGGTCATCTTTCTGGGCGCCGGCCTGGTCGCTTTCAATCCCTGGCTGCTGCTCATCCTGATTCTGGCTGTCATTCCTTCTTTTCTTGGCGAGACCCACTTCAACCAGCGCAGCTACTCCCTTTCACGCAGCTGGACACCCGAGCGACGCGAGCTCGATTACCTGCGCTATATCGGCGCCAGCGACCAGACCGCCAAGGAGGTGAAGATTTTCAACCTGTCCGACTTCCTGGCCGACCGCTTCGACAAAGTCGCCGACCGCTACTACCGCGCCAACCGCGACCTGGCGGTCAAACGAGCCGGCTGGGGCAGTCTGCTCTCGGCTGTCGGCACCCTTTCCTACTACGGCGCCTACGTATTCATCATCCTCCAAACTGTTAGCGGCGCCATCACCGTCGGTACGCTCACCTTTCTGGCCGGCTCCTTCGAACGCATGCGCGGTATGTTGCAGAATATCATGAACCGCTTCTCGCGCATCGCAGAGGGCGCCCTCTACCTGCAAGACCTCTTCGACTTCTTCGAAATAGAACCTAACATTCGCGCCGAAGGCGGCAGGACCTTCCCCCGGCCGCTGCAGGAAGGCTTTACCTTTGAAAACGTCAGCTTCAAGTATCCAAACGGGGAAAACTACGCCATAAAAGACCTGTCCTTCCACCTGCAGGCCGGCGAAAAGCTGGCCCTGGTGGGCGAAAACGGCGCCGGCAAAACCACCCTGGTCAAACTGCTGGCCCGGCTCTACGAACCTACAGACGGCCGCATCCTCATCGACGGCATCGACATTCGCGAGTTCGACCTCAAAGACCTGCGCAGCAACATCGGCATCATCTTCCAGGACTATATCCGCTTCTCGATGAAAGCTTCCGAAAATATCGCCATCGGCAATATCGAAGAACTAGAAGAACTGCCCGTCATCGAAAACGCCGCCCGCAAGAGCCTGGCCGATACGGTAGTCGAGGATCTTCCCCTGCGCTACGATCAGGTGCTCGGCAAGCGCTTCGAAAACAGCATCGACCTGTCGGGCGGGCAATGGCAGAAAATCGCCCTGGCCCGCGCCTACATGCGCAACGCCCAACTGCTCATCCTCGACGAGCCCACCAGCGCCCTCGACGCCCGCGCCGAACATGAGGTCTTCCAGCGCTTCAGCGACCTCATCGAAGGAAAAACAGCAGTACTCATCTCCCACCGCTTCTCCACCGTCCGCATGGCCGACCGCATCCTCTTCCTCGAAAACGGACGGCTACTCGAACTGGGTAGCCACGAAGAACTGCTGGCCATCGGCGGGAAGTATGCCGAGTTGTTTTATCTGCAGGCGAAAGGGTATGTGTAAGAAATCCTTGGATTTCAAAGTTTCTGAGTGCTTGGATTTCTGAGTGTTTCCCCCGGTAATCCACGGTATTCTCTGCGGTTCTTCTGTTCATCGGTTCATCTGTTCTGCGGTTCCTGTTGGTTCCTATCCCATTTCTATGCAGTATTTCACGAGTTCCAGGAATTCGGTATGCAAGCCCCCTACTAACGAGAAAGAGAAAAAAAGAAACAGTTTTTTGATGCTTTGGTGATCCAATTCGCTGACAGATACTTTCAGGAATCCGATCTTAAAGAAAAAATTCCGTATACCATGTTCAACTTTCTGAAAAGGCTCCTCGGCCTTCCCACCATAGATGTGGAAGCCACCCTGGCGCGCGGGGGCGAGTATCCTCGACGTACGCACTTCCACTGAATACCGTCGCTGGCACATCAATTCCTCGGTCAACATTCCCAAGCTGGAGGTAGGTAAACAGATAAGAGACATCCGCCAATTAGCCAGCCTGGTGATCACCTGCTGCCGCAACGGACGGCGCAGCGAGATCGCCGCGCGCATCCTGCGGGGTCTTGGTGTGGAGGCCTATAACGGCGGTAGCTGCCGAAAGCTGGGGCAGATTGTGAAGAAGCAGGAATCTTAACGATATACCACCTATCGGTTAAGGAAAGCAGACAATCGTTCTTTCACTTCTCTCCTGACGATTATCTGCTTTTTTCTCTTTCCTTCCTCCTGAAAGAACAATTCCCAGCCCAGCATCCCGATCACCAGGGCATACTCCAGCGCCACCACCCACAGGTTTTCCCAGTAGGGATCGTAGCTGTAATTGAGGTAGGTGAGAAAGACGAGCCCCGACCAGAGGATGGGAAAGCGGAAGCGGGTAAACAAGCAAAGGCCGACAGGCAGGCTGAGGTACCAGGGATGCACCGTAGTTGTCAGAAAAAGGTAGAGACAAATGGCGAAGAGCCAGCGTGCGGGTAGCTTGCGCCAGCTGTGATCGCGTTCCAGGGCCGCCAGGAGCAGGATGCCGGCGGCCGTAATGATCGCCAGCCAGGGGCCGATCCGGGCGATATTGTTGTAGCCAAGACGCTGAAAATCCACCCAGCGGACCAGGTAATACACGCTGGCGTTAAACTCAAATTTGCGAAAATAGAGGTCCAGGCTGTCGCCAAAATTGCTCAGAAAGACGCCGCTGGCCAGTGGGAAAAACAGCAGCAGTAGCACCCCGCCTGTAATGGCAAAGTAAGCAATACTGCGCCGCCAGCCCAGCCGGCGAATGAGAAAGGGCAGAAACATCAGCGGCAGGAGCTTGGAAGCCACCGACAGGGCGATCGCCACCGCAGAGAGTCGCCAGCGATCCTGCGTCAACCACCAGAAAGCCAGCAGCAGAAAGAAAACCATAGCGCCTTCGTAATGCAGATTTCCCATAATCTCCACAATGATCAGCGGATTAAGGGCGTAGAGCAGGATGTTTTTTGGCGGAAGCCGGAAATGCTGCAACAACCGAATGAGCAGCCACAGCGTACCCAGCTCGCAAAGCAATAGAAAACCCTTCATCACCAGCGCGCTGCCGCTCACACTTTCCGGAATCAGCCAGGCGGCGAGGGCGAAGGTCGCCTGCGCCACCGGCGGATAAATGGTGAAATATTCCGGCGAATTCAGTTCCCGGAACAAAGCCTCCGTAATGCCAGGCACCCGTATCCCATTCTCGATGTAGTAGACCGGTAGCTGGTCAAATGGATTAATTCCCTGCACGAGCAGGCGACCGTCCCAGACAAAGCGATAAATGTCGTCCGACAGGCCCGGCTCAGCGAAGAGCAGTAGGACGCGCAATCCCACCGCCAGGCCGATGAAGTAAGCAAGCGGCGGCGCCTGTGACTTTCCGGCCAGGTTAAACAGCAGCAGATACAAGAGAAACAAGGGTGCGTAGAAACCCAGAATATACCCAAAATCCGACTGCCCGGTGACATAGCCCAGCCCCGCCGTCAGCCCCGCCATAGCAAAAGCGGCGAGCCAGAAGAGGAGGGGCGTGTATCGTCCGGGATCGAGCATGGTTATCGGTTGTTACCTTTACGATACCTTTGACCTTTGAGGTTTCGTAAACGTAAGATGCTTCAAAGAAAAATAAAAAATCGTCCCGAAACCGAAGGCCAGCAGCAAGTGGAACAACAGGAAAGTCATATTCTCCAGATAAATTCCTGCTGCTACCGCCGCGAAAAAATACAAGGCCAGCAGGCCCTCCCCGATCGTCGTCCAGGAGAGCTGACGGTTGACGTAATTGTTTTTGAGAAAACTATCTTTAATCGACTGTATGTTAAATTTCGGCGTCCGCACGAAAGCTGATTTTTTTCCCAGCCAGCCCTGAATAACGGCCACGCTGTTGTGCAGCGATAAGCCCATGGACAAGGCAAGGAACAAGGGAAACAAAAAGATGAACTTAAGCAATGCCCTGCCGCGAGGCTCCCGGTGCACCGGCGCTACTACATTCCCGTAATAATACACCCCGATAATAGAAAACAATCCCGACAGGAAGTAAACGAATATATCTTTATCGAAACCCATATCAACAAGGTCGCCCAGGAAGTAAAGCAGAGGTACGCTGAATACACCGGTAAGGAATACAAAGACAAATACCGTGCTGGCCAGCAGATGGGAGGTTGTCTGTATCTTTTTCCCTAAACCCAGATCGGAGCGCCAGACGGTAGGAAGCATCTTGCGGGCGGTTTCGGCGCCGCCCTTCATCCAGCGGAACTGTTGCGACTTCAGACTGTTCATCTCCACGGGCAACTCGGCAGGAGAGCCTACCTCTTCCAGGAAGCGTATCTTCCAACCTTTCAGCTGCGCCCGGATGCTCAGGTCCAGATCTTCAGTCAGGGTATCGGCCTCCCAGCCGCCGGCGTCTTCGATGGTCCGGCGGCGCCACACACCGGCGGTGCCGTTGAACTGCAGCAGCAAATCACCAGCCATTCGCCCGCGCTGCTCTACTGTAAAGTGTACATTGAGCTGCAGCGCCTGCAGCCGGGTGATCAGGGAGTAGTTTTCGTTGATATGCTCCCACCTGGTCTGCACCACCCCTACCCTGTCGTTCTCAAAGTAAGGAATGGTTTGCCTTAGAAAGTCGCGGCGCGGTAGAAAATCGGCATCAAAGATGGCTATGAATTCCCCCCGGGCCCGGGGCATACCGTCGCGCAGGGCGCCGGCTTTAAAACCCTGCCGGACCTCACGGCGGATTTGCGCGATTTGATATCCTTTCGCCTGATATTCCTCCACCTTACGACGGGTGATATCCACCGTTTCATCCGTGGAATCATCGAGGATGTGGATTTCGAAACGATCCTGGGGATAATCGAACTGTGCCACCGTATCGATCAGGCGTTCAATAACGTATTTCTCGTTGTAGATAGGTAGTTGAACGGTTACAAAGGGGTAGGCTTCCGGCTCTTCCGGCTCTTCAGCCACTGCTACCGGTAAGGTAGTTCCGTTTGCAGCTCCGACCAGTTTATTCTTTGTCCGCTGAGTGGTCTGCCCCTCTTCAATTCTTTTGTATTGCTGCTTTGTTTCATCAGGCTGGTTTCGAATGGCCCGCTGGTAGTGGTACAGCAGGGTGAACTGCATCAGACAGTACACCGTGATATACAAAAGAGCTATTGTATAAACAGCCAAAACCAAGTAAGCGATGAATGACATATTTTTCTAAAATTTCCTTTGTTAGGTTGATTGACGGGGTGACTCTGAAGTCGTCCCGTAACTGAGGTTAATTGACGGGGTGACTCAGAGTCACCCCGTCAATTAGCACCCCGCCAATAATACCGCTACCACAGCTTAAAAATCGTCCATAAAATCTTGTGTCCGGCGAGGATAGTGCCTCTTATCGTTCCCGACACTTTAGAGACCCCCACCCGGCGACGGTAGCGCACCGGCACTTCGGTGCATTTAAGGCCTTGTTTGGCAGCCTTGACCTGCATCTCCACTGTCCAGCCGAAGTCCGGGTCTTCCATATTCAGCTCCAGCAGCTGCTGCCACTTCACCGCCCGGAAAGGCCCCAGATCGGTAAAGCGGTACTTATAAAACAGGCGAATGAGGTTAGTGGCCAGCCAGTTGCCGAAAACCTGCTGTGGCATCATCGCCCCCGCTTCCATATTACCCAGCGCCCGAGATCCGATCACCAGGTCCTGATCTTCTTCCAGGAGGGGCCGGACAACATCCTCCATTTCCTCGGGGTAGTCGGAGTAATCGGCATCCAGAAACGCGACGATATCAGGCTGTTCCTCTGCCGGCTTCTGACGGATGTACTCCATTCCCTTCAAACAAGCGCTGCCGTAGCCCTTGCGTGGCTGATCTACTACGGTGGCGCCTCCCTTTCGGGCGACGCAGGCCGTATTATCAGTACTCGCATTATTGCAAACGATCACTTCCCGGACCATATCCCAGGGCATATCGGCCAATACGAGACTGATCGACCGCTCTTCGTTGTAAGCCGGAATGATGACGTCGATGACTGCTTTTTTCAAATTCTCTTTCTTCTTTTACCGGGGAAAAATAAGGTTAGTGTTCCGACTACTTTCGACCTTGCCTTTTCGCATGTCGATGTGGAGTTTCCTGTTTAGTACAAAGGTAGCGGAAATAATGTTTATTTCACTGTCCGGGTGGTAACAGTTAGGCTGAATGGGGGCTGGATGTTTACCCCGTGAAATAGTCGCTTTGCGAATTCCTCAGGGTGAACCCGACCAGGTCGCGTAGCGAAATGGGCAGGCTGTGGCGCTGCCCAGGCAGGCTGGTCGACAGGCATCGCTATGCCTCGCTTAGCCGCCAATCGGAGCGAAGCGGAGATCCCGATAGCGAAGCGTATCGGGACAACCAACAGCCAATAGCCAAGCACCAACTTCACCGGCAAGACTTAGACAAACAGATGGATCACTCTGCACTCCCCGGCCAGGCCGCTTCCGACTTCCCACTTCCGACTTCCCACTTCCGACTTCCCACTTCCGACTTCCGACTTCCCACTTCCGACTTCCCACTTCCGAATGTTCCCTTTCCGTCGTAATTCGTACTTTTGCCGGGAAATGAAAGCGGCCTTGCGTCGTTATAAAGAAGGTTCAGCGTTTCTGGCAGGTTCCTTAGGAATCAAAAAGAAACATTAACAGCATAACACGAATGAATCTACGAATACTTTTCGCAACCGGATTGGCGCTCAGTCTGTTTTTTGCTTGCAACAAGGAAGAAAACTATCTGACCGGCGGCGATGTGCGGTTGGAATTTTCCGTCGACACCCTTCGCTTCGATACGGTTTTTACGTCTGTGGGATCGGCGACCCGCTATTTTAAGGTATACAATCGTAATGACCGCCCCGTCCGGATCGCGCAGGTTTCGATGGAAGGTTCATCCAATAATTTTTTCCGGATGAACGTCGACGGGGAGCCGGGGAATACCGCCGAGAACATCGAGATTCCCGGCAACGACAGTGTTTACGTCTTCGTTGAAGTCACGGTGGATCCCGACCAGCCGGTGTCGGTCAGCCCCTTTGTAGTGGGTGACCGGATTCAGTTTATCACCAATGATAACGAGCAGATCATACACCTCGAAGCCTGGGGACAGAACGCCAACTACATTCCCCGCCTGGGAGCCACCGGCGAGCCCTCGCTGCTCACCTGCGGCAACCAGGAGGTCACCTGGGACGATCCCAAACCCTACGTCATCTACGGGGCCCTGTTTATCGACAGCTGTGCGCTCAACATCCCCGCCGGAGCGCGCCTGCACGTACACGGAGGTATCGCCAAAAACGAATTGTTCGGCACCTTTAATGACGGTATTATTTATGTCCTGAAAAACGGACGGATCAAGGTCAACGGCAGCCCCGACAACCCCGTCATTATCCAGGGTGACCGCCTGGAGGACCCCTTCCAGGAAGAGGAAGGCCAGTGGACAGGCATCGTCATCGGGCGGGAGAGCAAGGGCAATGTCATCGATTATGCTACGGTGAAAAATTCCATCTTCGGCATCTATGTAGATTCGGCTGCCAGCCTGCTCACCCGCAACAGCCGCTTTTACAACACCGCCAGCAGCGGCCTCTTCGGCTTCCACAGCAGTATCACCGCCGAAAATTGCCTGCTATACAACAATTACAATACCGCCGTGCAGCTGGTCCACGGCGGCGACTACCGCTTCACCTACTGCACCCTGGCCAGCTACGGCGTCAACGCCGCCGCCCTCAGCATGAGCAACTTCTTCTGCTACGACGATCCTACCTCCTGCCAGGTGCGTGGCGTCAACCGCCTGCGGGCCACCTTTAAAAATTCCATCATCTACGGCTCGCGGCGCGATGAAATCTCGCTGGCAGACATCAGCGGGGGCAGCGATCCCTTTCTCTTCGGAGTGAAATTCGAAAACTGTATCGTCAAGGTAGATGAGCTGCTCGAACAGCAGGACGGGCTCTACGCCGACTTCTTTGAAGACATCTGCACGCCATGCCTGCAACCCGATCGCGAAGATCCGCTCTTCGTCAGCGTCGATGAGGATGATTATCATCTCGATTCTCTGTCGGTGGCGATCGGGCTGGGGGAACCGCTTCCGGAAATATCCGTCGATCTGGAGGACAAGACCAGAGATGAGAATAATCCGGATGTGGGATGCTACGAAAGGACTGAATGATTCACTCGTTGTTTACTGCGGCTCATATATTCCCCCCACAAACAGCGCAACCCATTGGTTGATCTTATCAACGGTGGCGGGCGATCGAAAATCTACCGGCTTCGTTTTAGCGTGAAAATAGGTCTGAGCCTTTTCAATAAATTCAGATGAAAGGCCGATATCCTGGTTTGTCCACAGGGAGTTGGCCAGTTCCAGCCGATAATCGCCATCCTCGCCGCTCGGGCGCAGCAGTCGCTCACGCAGCGCGGCGAAGGCTTCATTCAAGTCGTCAGCTTTGCCCGGCCACTCCAGCGTTTTGGCCATAGCGCGGCGCGTATCGCCGCCGGCGCCGTTGTACAGCAGGGCCAGTGCGGAAAAAACGCTGAAAGGGGACAGAAAAAAATTGCGGCTTCCCTCCCCCTCCGCGACTTCGCGCAGCAGCCGAAAGGTGAAATCATTGACGGACGTGATGAGCTGACGGAAAACGGCGGGATCGAGGTTGGCGTATGGAGTGGACATAAGATGGTCAGTTAGAAATAATGAATTCTAATTTTCAGGAGTGATTATCTGTAGATTGGGGATTCTCGAAAAATCTTTCTTGTTGAGGGTAGCCAGCTTTGCCTTATTTCTAATAGCCGTGGCTGCGATAAGAATATCATCGGTTGGAATTAACTGACCTCTATTTTTCAAATCTAGAAAGACTTCCGCGGCTATTACAGAAGACGCATCATCAAACGGCAGAATTTCGGTATCCCCAAAAATACTATTCCAGAAAGGATCACTATTTTTATCCCCTTTGTAAATTTCGTACTTGACCACGGCTGGTATTTGGAATGTATATTTGCCCGCCAATTCAAAAAGAAAAGTTTCCTTTTTATCTTTTTTCCGGTAGTATTCAATTAAGACGGAAGAGTCTAAACAAATTACCTCCATTGTGCAAAGTGCTCCTTTTTCTCCTTAAAAAGTTCATAGTCTTCATCTGTCATTACCGGTCCGTCTATGATATGCTTTTGAAATTCGGTTAAATCCGAATCAGAAGATTTTTTGGAGATTTCCGTTTTTTCCGGTACGCTTCTTTTTTCATCCAGTTTATTTAGCACTTTTTCTTCTCGAATCAACTCGAACGTTGATTGCATCAATAACTCCAACAGCTCCAATTTTTCGCTAAGCCTTAACTGCTCGATATGCAACTGGTAAATCTGTTTTACATTTGCCTCCATCTCATTTGAATTTTAATCAAGATAACAAAAAAATAGCATATAGTGTTCCTTCTTGAGGGTCCCGCCTGGATGCTTCAACAATAATCCTTCAATTCCTTATCATCCACCGCAATGAGCCGGTCGAGGCGGATGGTTTGGCCGCTTTCGAGTTCCATGTACTCTACGCCGTCGCGCACGTACAGGCCGGCGATGACGGCGCCGGTGAGCGTATGTTCATGGCCGCCTTCCCTGTACTGTATGGTGCAGAGCCGGCGCAGGGTAGCGCGGGCTTCCAGTTCGTCGTAGAAGTTGCAGCTGATGGGGTTGTATTTTGATGCGTCAGACATAATTGTGTTTTATCTTGATTGATGATGTTGCTGGATACTGTAGATGTTAGGTAGATGCTTACCACCCTATGCTATAAAACAATCCAGGGCGGCGTCACGTTGCATCAACATTTCTTGTATTTCCGGAAGGTTCCCCTGCACAAATGCCTGCTTTAGGGTGTTGAGACACAAAAGCGCGCGTATGAACACCGAACGACCAACGATATCCATTCTCGGCGCCGGCTGGCTGGGCTTGCCGCTAGGCGCCCATTTAGCGAAAGCCGGTTACTCCGCCAAAGGCTCTACCACCCGGCCTGAAAAGCTGGACACTATCCGGGAAGCCGGCCTGGAGGCCTATGAAGTGACTGTTGACGAACAGGTCAAAGGTCCGGATTTAAAGCACTTTTTTGACTGCGACATTCTCATTGTCAATATTCCGCCGGGGCGACGGCAGACGAATGTGGAGGAATACCACTTCCAGCAAATCCGCGCAGTCTACGAAGCAGCAGTGGCCGCCGGGGTTTCCCACCTGTTATTTATCAGCTCCACCGGCGTGTACGGCAACCTCAACCGCGTAGTGACGGAGGCCGATCTGCCCAATCCCTCGCGCGCCAGCGGCGTGGCGCTGGCTAAAATAGAGGAATTCCTGCGCGCGCAAACTGCTATGGAAGTCACCATCCTGCGAATGGCCGGCCTCGCGGGCAGCAACCGCAAAGCCGGACGTTTTCTGGCCGGAAAGAAAAATGTATCCAACCCGGGAGCCCCGGTCAATATGGTGCACCTGGAAGACTGTATCGGCGTCATTCAAACCGTCATTGAAAAAGGCAGATGGGGGGACGTTTTCAATGTCTCAGCTGATAAACATCCCTCCCGAAAAGAATTCTACATCAGCCAGGCGGAAAAAGACGGACTGGAACCACCTACCTTCCAGGAAGACGGCGAACCGGATTACAAAATTATTTCCAATGAAAAGGTAAGGGTGGAGCTGGGTTATCAGTTCCGGCATCCGGATCCAATGGCGTTCTGAAGAGGTTCGGTCACGTTTAAGGAACCTCGGAGGTGTGCTGATTACCCATAAGTCGGTTTGGGCTACTTCTGCGGTTCATCTGTTAGTCGGTTTTACTGTTCTGCGGTTCTGAATGTCTACAAAAAGGTAAAAAACTGCTTCAAACAGATCGGAACCGCAGAACAGAGGAACAGAAAAACAGAAGAACCGATGAAGTTAGCCCCAATTAAAGATGTGAGTAATTGATACACCTCGGAGGGTTCGTAAACGTAAGCCCCAAATATCACTCCTTCACCCCCCGCCCCGTTTCCACTCCGTTTTTCGTGCGAACCTGAACCAGGAAAATCCCCTTCGGCGAGCCGGTCAGGTCGTCATCGTAATCTGGTGGATGACCCTGATGCGGTTTTCCTCCTCCGGCGTACAGCTGATCCATCCCCGGCCCAGGTAGACCGCCGTAGAATCCTGTATCTGCAGGTACTCATCTTCCTGCGCCGCTCCGACGAGAAAAGCTGCCAGACTCTTCCCGGCGGAAGCCCAATACCAAACCGATTCGCGGGTGTAATTCCCAAAGTAGCGTTCCAGCGCAATACGCCCATCTTTGAGAATAATCAATAACTTACTGTTATTAGCTTCCGCAAAATGAACCAGCGTATCGATGCGTTCCGGACACCAGCCCAACTCCAGCGGATCAACGGTCGCCCAGGTATCACCGGTCAACGGCGGATAATAGAGGGATTGAGTATGGAGGATACGTAGAAAGGAAAAAAACAGGAAGAGAATGGTTAAGTATTCGCGACGCATAGGAAGATTGATTGAAGTGATATACTCCTTTTTCAGACGCCGGAAGTAAAGAGGGGTTTAAAAAATAAGTTCTCCCCGGGTTTCGGCTTTTAAAAGCCGAAACCCGGGGAGAACTTATTTTTTACCGTTCACCAACTCTGATTATTTCTTTTTCATCCACATCTCAATGGATGCTTCATTCATACGAACGTAATCCTTGTTACCCGCTTCCTGGGCCATTTCTTTCGACTTTTTGGCCACCTCGATAGCTTTATCGTACTTGCCCATTTCGGCCAGAATCTGGGCTTGAGTGCGCAGCGTCCAGAAGCGCGGATTCATTTCATTGGCTTTGGCGGCCCACTTAGCGGCCTGTTCCAAGTCTTTGCCGGTTTCCAGGTAATAATTGGCGGCGGCCATGTAATCGTTGGCCGTCGGTCCGCCCATAGTACGTTCAATCTGCCCCATCACTTTATCATCCACATCCACTTCCAGGGGAAGGCTGACCAGTGTGTTTTCCCACATCAGGTCGATGGTGGCCTTATTATGGCGCACATTGTTGATGTTGATGAGGAAAGTCTCTACGAGATAATCGATTTCGCGGGGATCGGCGGTGAAGGAAGCTGCCGGATTCAATTCGACATAGGCGCCCCAGTTTGTCGACTCGTAGGGATAAAGCCTGATTTCCCACTGATCTTCGCCGGGCTGGGTGAGCACGGCATAAGAACCGCCTTCCAGCTTCTGCCCGCCCAGGGTGACGGCGTCGCTGAAGGTAAACTTGGTGGCGGCATTGGCGCCGGTGCGCCACATATCACCGTAAGGCACCAGACCCTCTTCGGAGAATATCTCGCGATCCTTCGCGCTGGGACGAGAATAGATAATGTGTACATCAGTCAGACCGACCTGCATGGAAAGCTCCGCAGTAGGACTGGGCGCCGGCGTTCTGATTTGTGCTTCCAGCATCGTGGCGGAAAATGTCAACATCGTAAGTGCGAGTAAGCTTGATACTAATTTCTTCATAAGAATCTTATTTGATTTAACGTCAATTTTGAATAAGAAATCAAAATTAACACTTTCCCTTATAGATAGGGTTGAAAACGCAAATGTTCACATTTTTTTAAGATATGGACTATCTTTGGCGGCATAATGATTCCAAGTCGGAAAGCGGAAGTCGGAACACATAAGTCATTGACATTTAACTTTCGGATGATGATTATATCCGACAAAAAAATGGAATGAGTATAAATACTGAAACTATATCATGAGCACCCACCACATCACGATCGCCATCATCGCCCATGACGGCAAGAAACCCGAAATGGTCGCTTTCGTCAAGGATCACTTCGATCTCTTCAAAGCCAAGAATATTCAGCTTATCGCCACGGGCACCACCGGTTCGCACCTGGAAAGAGCCGGCCTGGAAGTGGAACGCATGCAGAGCGGCCCGATAGGCGGTGACGCGCAGATCGCCAGCCGCATCGTCGAGGGAGAAGTGGATATGGTCATTTTTTTTCGCGATCCGCTAGGCAAACACGCCCATGAGGTGGACGTCAATATGCTTATGCGCATCTGTGATGTGCACAATATCCCGCTGGCGACTAACCCGGCGGCGGCGACGCGGCTGGTGCAGACGTTGTAGCTGGGGGCTGGGGGCCTCGCTAGCGGAGCAACAGCACCGTTCCCGATTCCACGATCATCTTCTCTCCTACCGATGTCTGATAACGAACCATCCAGGCATACACGCCGGGAGCAGCGGGTTGTCCGTCCGATTGACCATCCCAGTGTATTTCCGGATTTACACTTTCAAAAGCCAGGTTGCCCCAGCGATCGAAGATGCGAAGGGTGTAGGCGCCTGGTTCGCATTGATTCAGCGGGCCGAAGCGGTCGTTGAGACCGTCGTTGTTGGGAGAAAAAGCGTCGGGCAGGCCCAGGGCACAGGCCGAAGGAGTACAATCTTCACGGATAATCACTTCTTTTGATGCTGAGTAGGTGCAACCATCCGGACTTTTTGCCGTCAGCAGAATCTGGTAAGTACCCGGTACAAATTCTACAGAAGGTTTCGCTTCCCCGCTCAGGATTCCGTCGCCGAATTCCCAGGTCCATTCCGTCAGCTCCGCGTTGCTCTCTGCGGAAAAAGAAAGGGGATTGTCGGCACAAGGGATACCGGTATAATTGATGCGCAGGGAATCTTTACACTGAATGACACAGGGTCTGATATCGAGATCGACGAATGACGTGTAGGCGCAACCCAGCGTATCGATACTTTTTAAAGTAAGGTTGGCAGCTTCTTCTTCCTCGAACACCAGCGTGCCCTCGCGCCGGTAGGTGAGCAGTTCGTCGTTCCAGCGCCATTCGTAAAACCGCAGGTCGAGAGTGGTTACCGGAAAAAAGTTGATCGAATCCACGGTACAGGGGGCGCCGTCGAAGCCGATCTCCATGTAAGCGTCCGGTTCGCAGAATTTATCCTGGCAATCGTATATCGTCAGCTCCAGTTCTGTGGAATCCGGGCGGGCGTCGGCAGTGACAAAACGAACGCGCAGGGGATATTCCCCCGGAATGGTAAATACGTGCCGGGGGCGTTCCTGTCCGGAAGTATTGCCATCGCCGAAATCCCATCGCCAACTGGTAGCACCCTCTGCTTCCGCCACCTGAAAAGTCAGTGTCGAATCCATGCATACGCGCCCTTCCACCCGGATGAAAGGTGTCGCACCCAAGCCCTGCGACCACAGAAAATGGCCGATGGACAACAATGAAATCAATATAAATAGCCTTTTTGCCGACACCTTTTTACTTTTTGTCAAGGGAAGAATGTGTAAATTGAAGAATTGTTCAGCAATCACCAAATCCATGCGTGCACCCGACCATCCCCGCGAAGAACGCATCAATTTTCGCCACAGTGCCGATTACATCATGGAACAGCTCAACCTGGAACGCGGGCTGGGATTTACCATTAAAAAGCTGTTCGTAGACCCATGCCGGCGCTGGCTTCGATACTTGTTCCGCTTACATTGGCCTACATGGTCTACGCCATCACTAGAATTTTTGAACAAAACTGGCGGGCAGGCCTTCTTAAAACGCTGGCGGTGTACCTGGGAGCTCAGGCGATGTACAATATTTTCATACTATCGGTAGTGCTGGGCATGTGGGCCCTGAGCTGAGCCACCGGATTTTTTCATCCCGACATGACAGATCGATTTATGAAGTATCTAAAAAATGATCGTCTTCCCCTTATACGTTCCGACTGGGAAGGGAACCCCTATCACGACGGTCAGTTTCGCTATCCGGATAAGCCCTTCTCCCCTTCCTGGCGTAAATTGATCAAGTGGCAGCTGAGCAGCAATCCGCACAAGGAGCAAAAAAAACAGGACGACTGGCGGCCGCCCCGGCAGCAAAGCAAGGAAGATTTATTCACTGACCAGGATTTCATTACCTGGCTGGGGCACGCCGGTTTTTACCTGCAGCTGGGCAAATACCGCCTGATCACGGATCCGGTGCTCTACGACCTGCCCTTTATCCCGCGTTTTGTTCCGCTTCCCTATGAAGTGGAGGAGATGCCGCCGCTGGACTACCTCCTGCTCTCGCATGATCACCGCGATCATTGTGACAAAAAATCATTTGAGTCCCTGCTCCGTCATCACCAGCCGAAGAAAGTGCTTACTGCACTCAAAATGCATGAGGTTATCGGGAATTGGACGAACGGAACACCGGTAGAAGAGGCCGCCTGGTATCAGGTATACGATTTACCTGGCGAACTGGAGGTCACCTTCCTGCCGGCCCGTCACTGGTGCCGCCGCGGGCTGTTCGACTTCAACCGCCGCCTCTGGGGCAGCTTCCTGATCCGCACCCCAAAACAAAAGATCTACTTCGGCGCCGACAGCGGCTACGCCGGTCACTTCCGTGAAATCGGCGAGCGCTTTCCCGGCATCGATATCGCCATCCTCGGCATCGGCGCCTACCGGCCGGCCTACATGATGGAAGAAATTCATACCAGCCCGGCCGACGCGACCCAGGCCTTCCGCGACCTGGGCGCCCGCTACCTGCTGCCCATGCACTACGGCACCTACGATCTGAGCGACGAGCCCATCAGCGAACCCTACCGGATGATCCAACAGATTTTTGAGGAAGAAGATATGAAGGACCGGCTGCTCCTGGCGGAGGTTGGGGAGGTTATCCGGCTGCCGGTGAGGAAGAATGTATCAAGACTTTAGCCCGTCAATATGTTCCGGATAAGTAAATTAATACTTATTTTTAATGTCAATTGAAAAATAATGAGCATGGCCGTACAGGTAAGCCGCAGGAAAATATCTACCGGAGAGTATCACCGCATGATAGAAGCGGGTATCCTCCGAGAAGACGATCGTATTGAATTGATAAACGGTGAATTACTGGAAATGAGCCCTATCAGCAGCCGGCATTCCGCCATGGTGGATAAAATCAAAGATTGGTTCATATTACAACTAACCGGTAAAGCTATTGTACGCGCCCAGAATCCGATCCTTCTTGACGACCTATCCGAACCGGAACCAGATATCGCCGTAGTTAAATACCGGGAAGACTATTACGCAAATGAGCACCCCCGGCCTAAAGACGTATGGCTTATCATCGAGGTATCGGAAACCTCTCTGGAGTACGATGAAGAAATCAAACTGCCGCTATACGCCGAAGCAGGCATCTCCAACTACTGGATTGTCAACCTGAAATCCCGGAAAATCAAAGCCTATCGCGATCCTTCCGGAAAGGATTACCGAATCCGGGAACTGGCCAAATCCGGTGATCATTTACCACTCGACGCATTGGAGCTTTCCGTCCCCGTCAGCACCTTCCTTTAAACCTTTTCTCTTCTCTGCTGTATCCAATGCCTGGGGGATATTCAAAGTAGAATTTGCTACCTTTGCGGCCCGATAATTTTTAGAAATACCATCTACCATGCAATCCATACTCGTCTTTTGCGGCGCCAATAAAGGAACCGACCCGGTATATACGGATATCGCCCGCCAAACCGGCGCCTTGCTGGCCGAGCGCGGCCTGCGCATCATCTACGGCGCCGGCAATGTAGGGCTGATGGGCGAACTGGCCGACGCCGCCCTGGAAAAAGGCGGCTATGTCACCGGCGTCATCCCCTACTTTCTGCAGGAAAAAGAAGTCTGCCACGAAGGGCTTACCGAACTGCACGTCGTCGACAGCATGCACGAACGCAAAGTGCGCATGGCCAAACTCTCCGACGCCGTCCTGGTGCTGCCCGGCGGCTACGGCACCCTCGACGAACTCTTCGAGATGCTCACCCTCGTCCAGCTCGGACAATCCCGCCACCCCATCGGCGTGCTCAACGTCAAGGGATACTACGACCACCTCATCGCCCACCTCTACCACATGCAGCGCGAGGGCTTCCTGCGCAATCAGCACCGGGAACTGCTTCTCTCCGATGACGATCTCGAAGATCTGCTCGACCGCATGGCGAAATTCAAAACGCCGGTGACGAAGGGGAAGTGGCTGGATTTGGATAGGTTGTAAGAGTTCTTGCCCGTCCGTCAAACGACGCATCGGCTATGTGCCCGAACAAGCCGAACTCTACAACGTGCTTACCCTGACCGGGCAACTCCACGACATGGAACTCCGGCAGATCGAAATCCGCGCCCGCCGCATGCTTCGCTTTTTCGGGCCGGAAGACCATAAAGGACGCAACCCGGCGGCGGGTATCGGCATGCTAATCTTCGCTACCGTACTGGAGGCGCTGCATTATCTCGCCCCAACCTAAGCACCGGCCCGGCTGATCCCGGCGCTGCCCCCTGCCACTACTGGCTTTCTTCTATTTTCTGAGACAATATCAGCAGCTCGGATGGAAAGCGGTGGTGATTTGAAGCACGTTCGGTGATCCCTATGCCGCTTTAATTGTTGTGGAAGAAAAAACATCCATGAATCAGCGAATGATAGGTAGGTTATTACTTTTTTCCATCTTCGGCCTATTCACCTGCTCAAAGCAGCCACTACCCACCGTCGACCAGGTAGACCTGGAGCGCTATGCCGGCAAGTGGTACGAAATCGCCTCCTTTCCCATGCGCTTTCAACGTGGTTGCACCTGCACCACTGCCGAATATACGCCCACCGGCCAGGGATACGTGGAAGTGCTCAACCGCTGCATTAAAAACGGCGAACCGACCAGCGCCGAAGGCAAGGCCTTTCCGGTGAAAGGCAGCAACAACAGCCGCCTGCGCGTACAGTTTTTCTGGCCCTTCCGGGGGAATTACTACGTCATCGCCCTGGCTGATGATTATAGCTATGCTATGGTGGGCAGTCCCAATCGCAAGTACCTTTGGATACTGAGTCGCAGCCCGCAATTGGATCCGGATACTCTTCAAATGCTGAAGGATAAGGCCGAAAACCTGGGCTTCGACATCAACCGCCTGCAGCGGACAGAGCAGGAGGAGTGTGAACGATAGGGGGAGGAAGACAAGGGGACCTTGAATCCCGTTTTTAGTCTATCAACCTATTTGCTCTGCGGACGCTGCGCCTTTGCGTGCGGCCCGTTGTCAGCACGATTAATAGACTGGCGCCAAGACAAGTAGCTTTTAAACTCCACGCCAAGGCGCAAAGGTCGCAAAGCACACAGCAACAGTTTATAAATGCTTTACCTGCGGCACTTTCGCCAGGAAAGTTTTTAAAAAAGCGGGAAACTTCGAACCCTTGAACCTTCCCTGATATATTGCGTTGTGAAATTTGTTTTCTGCGTTCTACAATTTACCATGCCCGCAGATGGGGGGAAAGCTTCCATTAAGAATTGATTTAGAGCGAGGAAAATCGTACTTTTGCACCGCAAATTTTATACACTTCAAAAAAAAAATTCAATGGATTCTGTAGACCAAAAGTTGAACTACAAGGTCAAAGATATTAACCTCGCCGAATGGGGGCGTAAAGAAATTGAACTGGCCGAAGCCGAAATGCCGGGTCTGATGTCGCTCCGCGAAAAGTACGGCGCCGAAAAGCCGCTCAAGGGTGCGCGCATCGCCGGCTGCCTGCACATGACGATTCAAACCGCCGTGCTGATCGAGACGCTGATCGAGCTGGGCGCCGAAGTCACCTGGTCTTCCTGTAATATATTCTCTACCCAAGACCACGCCGCCGCCGCTATCGCGGCCACCGGTGTTCCCGTATTCGCCTGGAAAGGTATGAGCGAAGAGGAGTACTGGTGGGCCATCGAACAGACCCTCAGCGCTTTCGAAGGGGGAGCCTCGCTGAATATGATCCTCGACGACGGTGGCGACCTGACCAATACGGTACTCGACAAGCACCCCGAGCTGATTGAAGGGATTCAGGGCATCTCAGAAGAAACGACTACCGGTGTACACCGCCTTTACGAACGCATGAAGAATGGCACCCTGCCCGTTCCGGCTTTCAACGTCAACGACTCGGTCACCAAATCTAAATTTGACAACAAGTACGGCTGCCGCGAGTCGCTGGTCGACGCTATCCGCCGCGCCACCGATGTTATGCTGGCCGGCAAGGTAGCCGTCGTAGCCGGTTACGGCGACGTAGGCAAAGGCTCCGCCGCTTCCCTGCGTGGCGCCGGCTGCCGCATCATCGTCACCGAAATCGATCCTATCTGTGCGCTGCAGGCCGCCATGGATGGCTTTGAAGTGAAAAAAATGGTCAATGCCGTGCCGCGCGCCGATATCGTGGTCACCGCCACCGGCAACCTCAACATCATCACCGAGGAGCACTTCCGCCTGATGAAAGACAAAACCATCGTCTGTAACATCGGCCACTTCGATAATGAAATCGACGTCGCCTACCTCAACGAAGAACACGGCGATTCCAAAGTGGTCATCAAACCGCAGGTCGACAAGTACACGATCGACGGGAAGGACATCATCCTGCTGGCCGAAGGCCGCCTGGTCAACCTGGGCTGCGCTACCGGTCACCCCTCCTTCGTCATGTCCAACTCCTTTTCCAATCAGGTGCTGGCCCAGAAGGAACTGTGGAACAACAACGGCGAGTACGAGAATAAGGTCTACACCCTGCCCAAACATCTCGATGAGGAAGTCGCCCGCCTGCACCTCGCCAAGATCGGCGTGGAACTCGATGAGCTGAGCAAAGAACAGGCCGACTACATTAACGTACCGAAAAAAGGACCGTACAAGCCCGAGTACTACCGGTATTAGAGCTTGTCGGGAGTTGACGATTGAAGGATAGAAAAATTAACTCTTTAGAGTCGAGGAGAGATCAACCTTCTTCTCAACTCAAAAAAACTTCAATCCTCATAGTCACAATCTTCAACCCGCTCTTGCGAATAAGAACAGATACAGCCTTTGCTCCATCTTTTGGAGCAAAGGCTGTTCGCTTTCATCCCAAAAGAAAGTGCACGAGAAGAAAACTACCCAAAACGATGGCGATCAGCAACAGGATATGAGCGGGCGGTGAGGAAACCTCCTGAAATATGGGGCCTGATAAACGGGAGGGCTTATTTTTCTTCCACAGCGGATGGTTCGCCTGTTGCTGCTTCAGCATAGTGCGACGGGCAGCGAGATAATGGCGTGGTTTTATCCGGCTGAGCGGCATTCCTTTTTGGGATAAAAGAATCATATTGTTAGCTTTGTCGTGAAATACTTAAATGCCAACTTTCTATTAACTCCGTCGATTTTTTTCGACCAGTATCCCGAAATATGCAAAGTACGTTCTCTACCTATCTGCAACTCGGCTTCGAACATATTGCCGACCTCAAGGGCTACGATCATATTCTGTTTATCATTGCCCTCTGTGCTATTTACCAGTTGCGCGAATGGAGGAAGGTCGCCATTCTGGTGACGGCTTTTACGATCGGCCACTCCGTCACGCTGGCCCTGGCAGCACTGGATATCATCCCGCTGAACCCGGACCTTATCGAATTTTTGATCCCCGTCACGATCTTCCTGACGGCGATCTACAACGTCCTCGTGCACCGGCACTCCACGGCGCTGACGGAGGGGACCTTCGACCGGCGCGTCAGCTGGAACTACGGCTTTGCGCTTTTCTTCGGACTCATCCACGGCATGGGCTTTTCCAACTTCTTCCGCTCTTTGCTGCTGCCCGGCGAGGAAAACGAGCTGGTATACCAACTGCTGGCTTTCAATATCGGAGTAGAGCTGGGACAGCTGGCCATCGTCGGAGTGATCCTGGCGGCCTCCTTCGTCGCGATGAACCTGCTGCGCGTCAAGCAACGGGAGTGGAACCTGTTTATCTCCGGCGCGGCGGCCGGCCTGGCGCTGGTCATGGCGCTGGAGCGGCTGTAAGGAAAAACAAGGATAGACGATAGCTTTAATCCCGGACTGTCATTAATTACAGTCATGTACTGTTCGCCAATATTCGAACATAAAGTCCCCCGCGCTCCTTTGTATAAGAAAGATTTCCACGCTTTCAATCTGCGGCCATGTTTACCATTACCACTGAAATTCTAACGCTAAACATCTTTGAAGTCATCGCCGGCCTTGGTTTCTTTGCCATACTGCTCAGTATCGCCTTCGCGGTGCTCTGGATCTGGGCCCTGATCCATGCGCTGACACATGAGTTCCCGACGGTAGAGGAGAAAGTCATCTGGTTGGCGGTAATCATCCTGCTCCCGGTAATTGGCCTGATCTTGTACTACTTTATCGGCCGCAAACACACGCTGCACCGGAGCGGGCTTTGAATTACAGCATTCGCCGGCCGGATAAACTGATGTCCCGGAGAGTATGTTTAAACATACTCTGAGGCCTTGAACTTTTTCGATGGTTCGTATCGTTTTAAAGAGGCAAATGCATAATCAATGGAAGTGCTACTAGCCAGTCTGCTCTTACTCCTGATCAACCCGTTTACCGGGACCTCCGGCATGTCGTCTTTGCCGGCAGCAGATACTACCGCGACCACTCTATCATTCAGCGAGGAAGTCCACGACTTCCACGTCAGCAAGTGCCTGATAGAATACAATGAACAGGAACGCGCATTGCAAATCAGCCTGCACCTCTTTATCGATGATCTGGAAGAAGCCCTGCGGCAGCAGGGCGCCGACAAGCTGTTCCTCTGTACGGAGAAGGAAGCAGCGGATGCCGGACAGCACCTTGGCCGGTATCTGGAGCAGAATTTCATCCTGGAAGTCAACGGCCGGCAGGCCGCGTATCACTTCCTTGGCAAAGAGATTTCCGATGACCTGGCAGCTGTCTGGTGCTACCTCGAAGTGCCGGAAGTTGATCAAATGGAACAACTCGCCGTCACCAATAAGATTTTGACGGAAGTATATGACGATCAGAAAAACATCGTCAGCGTTTTCGGACCGGGCAATCAAAAGGGCCTACTGCTCTTTCAAAAAGGTAAAAGCCGGGAATCGGTCAGTTTTTAAATTTGACTTTAGCATGAATCGCCTTTTCAGAAAAATAGTGATCTTACCCATCCGATTTTATCAGGTAGCCATTTCCCCCCTCCTGGGCTCCACCTGCCGTTTTCAGCCGACCTGTTCACACTATATGGTCAAATCCATCGAAGAATGGGGCGTCCTGCGCGGTGTTTGGCTAGGGCTGAAGCGCATCTGGCGATGCCATCCCTGGGGCGGTCACGGCTACGATCCTGTACCAACAAATTCGAAAAAGCGAAAAAATGTTAAGAAGACCAAGAAGAAACCGGCGCAGTGAAGCCATTCGCAACCTGAACCGGGAAACTCACCTCTCGCCCGGGCACCTCGTACAACCCCTTTTCCTGATGGAAGGCGACGAGGCCAAGGTCGCCATCCCTTCCCTGCCCGGAAGCTACCGGCTCTCGCTGGAGTCTACGCTGGGGGAAATAGAAACGTGTTTGGAGCTGGGAGTGCGCAGTTTCATCCTGTTTCCGGCAGTTCCCGACGAGCGAAAAGACAAAGAGGCCACCTATAGCTACAATCCGGACAATTTCTATCTCAAAGCCGCTACGGCGATTAAAGAGCGTTTTCCGGAATGCTGTCTGATCAGCGACGTGGCCATGGATCCCTATAGCTCCGACGGCCATGACGGACTGGTTCTTGACGGAAAAATCGCCAATGATGAAACCCTGCTTATTCTATCGAAAATGGCCGTTGCCCAGGCGCACGCCGGCTTCGACATCCTCGGCCCTTCGGATATGATGGACGGCCGGGTGCAGGCCATCCGCGAGGGGCTCGACCGGGAAGGCTATACCGATACGGGCATTATGTCGTATACGGCCAAGTATGCCAGCGCATTTTACGGACCTTTCCGGGACGCCCTGGAGAGCGCCCCGAAAGCCTCGAGGGATATCCCTGCCGACAAGAAGACCTATCAGATGGATCCGGCCAATAAGCAGGAAGCCTTGATAGAAGGCGAACTGGATACGATGGAGGGCGCCGACTTTCTGATGGTCAAACCGGCGCTGAATTACCTGGATGTCATCCACTTACTCAAACACAGCTTTGACCTGCCCATTGCCGCTTACCACGTCAGCGGGGAGTGCGCCATGCTGCTCGCAGCCTGCCGCAACGGTTGGCTGGAGTACGAAAAGGCCATGCCTGAAACATTACTGAGTATCAGAAGGGCCGGAGCGGATGTGATTATTACGTACTTCGCGAAAGATTACGCGAAGTTGACAGGTTGAAGGGTTGGCTGTTAAAAGTCAGAGGTTCAAGGTTCAAAAGCTATGAAAAACTCCAACTTTTGAACCTTGAACTGTAACTACTGAAGAATAATTTCTTTTTCTTCCACCATCTTGCGGATGTTGATTAGCGCATAGCGCATACGGCCCAGCGCCGTATTGATGCTCACGCGGGTCAACTTGGCGATTTCTTTGAAGCTCATATCCGCGTAGTGACGCAGGATGACGACTTCGCGTTGCTCGGGCGGCAGCATATCCACCAGCTTGCGCACCTTGTCGTGCGTCTGGCTGCGGATAATGTGCTGCTCGGCATTGTCATCGGTCACCTGCAACACGTCGAAAATATCAAAGGTTTCAGTAGGTGATACTTTCGGACGGCGCTTGGAACGACGGAAGTAGTCAACGCACATATTGTAAGAGATGCGCATGGCCCACTGCAGGAATTTACCTTCGTGGTTGTACTTCCCCTTCCGGAGCGTATCAATAATCTTAATAAATACTTCCTGGAAAATATCCTCAGCGAGACTCTGGTCTTTGACGAAGAGATAAATAGAAGTGTAAATCTTCTGCTGATGACGGTTGAGCAGCTCTTCAAAAGCGCGCTCATCTCCTTCCAGATAGTGACCAATTAGTTGCTGGTCAGTCAAGGGCGTAACTTGCATACCTAAATAGTTTTACGTTAATGGGATTTGTTCAGTCGTCTAAAAACTAATTTAGTGTAGAAGTTACTCCTATAGTCAGCAGTTTTTTATTTGAAAAGAAAGAGAGTGAAAAAGCGTGTTTTACTGTTTACAGACCAAAGATAAGTGCATATGATCGAAAGGAGGAAATATTTTAGCGTTTTTTTTCATCCTTTAACAGAAAATTAACCTGTCACATAAAATAAAAAGCAAGCTTTTTTAACAAAAAGAACAATTTCTTTGGCTTTTATTAAGGGTTGTACGTCAATAAAGAAGTGTGGTTTCCATTTTCAGAACAAAATTTCAAATCTTTTCAGTGCCCGGCTTCTCAAAACCGGGTTATTAAATATTCGGGTAAAACAGTAAGTTTGATTTTTTGTTTCCAGTGTAGTCCAACTACTTTATACCCAATAGTAACTACTAACAGATGCCATCGAACAGAGCGAATGCGGTGATAGAAGAACTCCCCAAGACGGACCCCCCCCGGGATTACATCCAAATCAAGGGAGCGCGGGCGAATAACTTGAAAGATATCTCGCTCCGGTTACCAAAGAATAAACTGATCGTCGTCACCGGCGTTTCGGGATCGGGAAAATCATCTCTGACCATGGACACTCTTTTTGCCGAAGGGCAGCGCCGCTATGTAGAGAGTCTTTCTTCCTACGCCCGGCAGTTCCTGATGCGGATGAAAAAACCAGAGGTCGATTATATAAAAGGCATATGTCCGGCCATCGCTATCGAACAAAAGGTGAGCACCCGCAATGCCCGCTCAACGGTAGGAACCCTGACGGAGGTCTACGATTACCTGCGCCTGCTCTTTGCCCGCGTAGGCAGAACCTTCTCCCCGGTGTCGGGCAAGGAAGTCAAACGACACGAAGTTTCGGATGTAGTCGATTACATCCACAGCTTCGAGGAGGGAACGAAGGTTCAGCTCTTTATTCCCCTGCCTTACAAGTATAAGGATCGCAAACTGGAACAGGAGCTTAACCTGCTGCTGCAAAAAGGGTATACCCGATTGTTGCTCGATGAGACGCTCACGGACATACAGGATGTTCTTGAAAGTGAGGACCCGTTACTGAAAAAACGCATTGGCGAAGTCGAAGCGCGCAACCCGCTGATTCTCATCGACCGCTTCGTCGTTAAACCCGGTGACGAGGAAAACAGCAAACGCATCGCCGACTCCGTACAGACTGCCTTTTACGAGTCGGAGGGCGAATGCACGGTCGATATCATGGGCCGGGAGCGCAAATCTTTCAACAATCGCTTTGAACTGGACGGTATCACTTTTCTGGAGCCGACGCCACAGCTTTTCAATTTCAATAATCCCTACGGCGCCTGCCCTACCTGCGAGGGTTTCAGCCAAGTGATGGGTATTGACCAAGACAAGGTCGTTCCCGATTCCTCGCTATCCGTATACGAGGGCGCCATCGCCTGCTGGAAAGGCGAAAAACACGGACGCTGGCTGGATCGCTTCCTGGAAGTAGCTCACCGCTTCGACTTTCCAGTTCACCGCCCCTACCAGGATCTGAACAAAGAACAGCGCCGGCTGCTTTGGCAGGGTAACGAATACTTCAACGGTATCGACGACTTCTTTGCGGAGCTGAAGGAGAAGATGTACAAAATCCAAAACCGCGTCATGCTGGCCCGCTACCGGGGTAAAACGAACTGCCCCACCTGCGAAGGAGGGCGCTTGCGCCAGGAAGCTACCTACGTAAAGGTAGCCGGTCGCGATATTATCGAACTGGTTATCCTGCCGGTCGATGAACTCAAAGCCTTTTTCGATCAGCTGGAACTAAGCGATTACGACGAACGCATCGCCAAACGCCTGCTACTGGAAATCTCTACCCGTCTGCAGTACATGCTCAATCTCGGACTGAACTACCTCAGCCTCGACCGGCTGTCAAATACACTGAGCGGCGGCGAAACCCAGCGCATCAATCTGACCCGCACTCTGGGCTCCAACCTGACCAGCTCCATGTACTTGCTCGACGAACCCAGCGTTGGGCTGCACCCTCGCGATACCAACCGAATGGTACAGGTGCTGGAAGCACTGCGCGACCTGGGCAACACCGTCATCGTGGTGGAGCACGAAGAAGATGTAATCAAAAATGCCGACTATCTCGTCGATATCGGGCCGCACGCCGGAATATTCGGGGGAGAGGTCGTCTTCGCCGGCAATTACGAAAAGATCCACGAAGAAGCCGCCGAGAGCCTGACTACCAAGTACATGAGCGGCCGCATGCAGATTCCCCTGCCGGAGCTGCGCCGCAAATTCACCGAAAGCCTCTGGATCAAAGGAGCCAAGCAGCACAACCTGAAAAATATTGATGTGCAAATCCCCCTAAACGCCCTGAGCGTAGTCACCGGCGTATCGGGCTCGGGTAAGACCACCCTGATCAAACAGATCCTTTACCCTTCCCTGAAGAAACAACTGGGCGAGAGCTACCGCAAATCACCGGGCCTGCACCTGAAACTGGAGGGCGACCTCGACAGCCTCACGCAGGTGGAGCTGGTCGACCAGAACCCCATCGGCAAGTCTTCGCGCTCCAATCCCGTCACCTATGTCAAGGCCTACGACGCCATCCGCGCCCTGATGGCCGACCAGCAGCTCTCCAAAATCAGGGGGTTCAAGCCTAAGCACTTCAGCTTCAACGTCGACGGCGGCCGCTGCGACACCTGCAAAGGGGAAGGCGAACAGGTTATCGAAATGCAATTTCTCGCCGACGTGCGCCTGGAATGTGAAGAATGTGGCGGCAAACGCTTCAAACAGGAAGTACTCGATGTGGAATACAAAGACCATAACATCCATGATATCCTTCAATTGAGTATCGACGAGGCGATGGACTTCTTTGTCGACGAATCGGATGTGATCAATAAACTGCGGCCCCTGCAGGACGTCGGCCTGGGGTATATCAAGCTTGGCCAGTCCTCCTCTACCCTCTCCGGCGGCGAAGCTCAGCGCGTCAAACTCGCCAGCTTTCTGGGTAAGGAACGCCGCAGCGAACGCATCCTTTTCATCTTCGATGAGCCCACCACCGGGCTGCACTTTCACGATATCCGCAAACTACTGGACGCTATGAATGCCCTGGTCGAAAACGGCCACACCGTGCTCATCGTCGAACACAATATGGAGGTCATCAAGTCGGCCGACTGGGTCATCGACCTGGGTCCGGAAGGCGGCAAAGAAGGCGGCTACCTGCTGTTCCAGGGTAAGCCGGAGGAACTCGTGAAGGTCGAAGGCTCCTATACCGGGAAATACCTCGCGGAAAAACTTAGGGAGACGGGGGATAAAATGGTTTGAGGCCGGAGGTAAACATGCGCTACCGTAAAAACCTACCCCATCCCGGCTGCTCAGAAACCCATTTTGATCGAAATTATAATTTTGGATGCCTTTCCAGGAGAGATAGTTTCTAAATGAAAAGTTTGCCTTAACTTACTTATTTGAAATCAGGAACAATCGCTTTTCCAAAATGAAAACGCTTCAGTCGAATAACTCTGTATTGCGGCTTATGCTGCCCATTTTCCTCTTTCTTACGTCCTGCCAGGAGCAGCAGGCTCCGCCCCCGCTACCGCCGCCTGAGATTCCCTGCTACGAAGTTAATGCTGTCGACTATCCTGTCATCGAAGAATTCGTGGGGCAGACTTACGGCGCTTCGGATATTGACATCCGGGCGCGCGTAGAGGGTTTTCTGGAAGCCATACATTTCCAGGAAGGCAGCCGGATAAGTAAAGGCAAACTACTCTACACCATTGACCCACAGCCCTTCGAAGCCAAAGTTGCCGAAGTACAAAGTCGTGTCGCGCAGGCACGAACGCAATTGGTTCAAGCCAGAAATGAACTGGAGCGCATCCGGCCGCTGGAGGAGATCAAGGCTGTCAGTGAGAGTGACCTGGATGCGGCCATCGCGACGCAGGGCGCGGCCGAAGCCGCAGTAGAAGCCGCCGAAGCTCAGCTGCGACTGGCGAAAATCGAATTAGGGTACACCAAGGTCCATGCGCCTATCTCGGGCATCATTGGAAAAACGGAGGTCCGCGTCGGCGATTTTGTCGGCCGGGGCCTTAACGCTGTAGTGCTGAACACCATTTCCGATATCGATCCCATTCTGGTTCGCTTCTCCATCACCGAAACCGAATACCTGCGGATGCGCCGCTATCAGGGGGAAAACCGGCAGAAAGAAATGCTGAAAAAGTATCCCGAACTGGCCGGAATGGAACTTATCCTGGCCGACGGTTCGGTGCATCCTCATCGCGGAAAGATTGATTTCGCCAACCGTCAGATCGACCCCACCACGGGCACCCTGCTCATTCAGGCGTCTTTTCCCAACCCGGAGGGCATAGTCCGGCCCGGCCAATTTGCCCGGTTGCGGGGCGTCACCGGATTACTCGACAAGGCTATCCGCGTGCCGCAACGGTCGGTGAAGGAATTGCAGGGTAACTTTCAGGTTTACGTGGTCAACGACAGCAACAAAGTGGAGATACGCCCTATTCAAACCGGTCCGCGCAGCGGCAATATGTGGGTGATCAGTGAAGGGCTCGCCGCCGGCGAGCGCGTTATCGTTGAAGGCCTCCAACAGATCCGGCCGGGCCAGCAGATCAACCCTGTTCCCGCCAATTTTGAGATTATTGATTAATCCCGTCAAAATCCAACCGCCACATGGCATCATTTTTTGTCAACCGCCCTATCGTGGCCATGGTGATTTCCATCATCATTGTCATTCTTGGGATCATCTCGCTACAGGAACTCCCCGTTGCCCAGTATCCCGAACTGGCGCCGCCGGTAATCAAGGTCAGCGCCTCTTACACCGGCGCCAATGCCCTCAACGTAGAACAATCCGTTGCTACTCCTCTCGAACAGCAGATCAACGGCGTGGAGAACAGCCTCTACCTGAAGTCGACCAACAGCAACGACGGCGGTATGACGCTCAACATCTCCTTCGAGGTGGGCTCCGATCCGGATATCAATAATGTACTTACCCAAAATCGCGTCGCCACCGCCACAGCCAAGCTTCCCGAAGAAGTTAAACGAACAGGAGTCACCACCAAAAAAGCCTTTTCTTTTCCGCTAATGCTGCTGACCATCACTTCCCCCAACAACAGCTATGACCGGAGTTTTCTCAGCAACTATGCCCAGATCAATGTGCTGGACGCCCTCGCCCGCATTCCCGGCGTCGGCGAAGCCACCCTGCTGGGCGCCGCCGACTACGCCATGCGCATCTGGATCAAACCGGACCTGCTGGCCCGTTCCGGCATCACCACTCCGGAGATCGTCAGCGCTATCCGGCAGCAAAATGTCATCGTGCCGGGCGGTCAGTTCGGAGCCGAACCCGCTCCGCCGGGCACCGAATTCACCTATACGGTACGGTTGGCCGACCGTTTGCAGACGGAAGAAGAATTCGGTAATATTGTGGTGCGCACCAACCCCGACGGCTCCCAGGTGCGAATCCGCGACCTGGCCCGGGTAGAGTTGGGCTCCTCGCTCTACAATGCCAAGGCCCGTCTTAACGGACAGGACGCCGCCGGGCTGGCTATCTACCAGTCGCCAGGTTCCAACGCACTAGAAATCAAGGAAAGGATACAAGCCGAAATGGAGCGGCTCTCAGCCTCCTTCCCCGAGGATATAGCGTACACCGTTTCGATGGATACGACCTCGGCCATCACAGCGGGCATCAATGAAATTGTCGTCACCTTCTTTCAGGCGCTGGGGCTGGTCATCCTGGTGGTCTTCATTTTTCTACAGAACTGGCGGGCAACGCTCATACCGACGCTCGCTATTCCCGTCTCCCTGATCGGCGCTTTTGCCTTATTTCCACTACTGGGTTTTTCTATTAACGTACTTTCTCTACTGGGGCTGGTACTGGCCATCGGCATTGTAGTCGACGATGCCATCGTTGTCGTGGAAGCGGTGCAGGCATATATCGAACAGGGATACGACCCAAAGGAAGCCACGAAGAAGGCGATGGCCGATGTCAGCGGCCCCGTCATCGCCACCACCCTCGTACTGGTGGCGGTTTTCGCTCCGGTGGCCCTGATGGAAGGCATCACTGGTGCGCTGTACCAGCAGTTTGCTATCACCATCGCCGTATCGGTGGTCTTCTCTTCCATCAACGCCCTGACACTCAGCCCGGCCCTTTGCTCCCTGCTGCTGCGGGAGAACCGGCCGGTACGTGGCCCGCTCGGCGCTTTCTTCCGGGGCTTCAATAAAGTATTTGATCGCGCCACGGAAGGATACATGACCTACACCAGCATCCTGACCCGCAAATTTGTCCGGTCAATGGTCTTTCTCGCCGTTGTGGTCGGCGCTATGGTCCTGCTCTTCCGGGCCGTACCGGGCGGCTTTGTTCCCGAGGAAGACCAGGGCTATATGATGGTCAACGTACAACTGCCCGATGCCGCCTCACTGCAACGAACAGATGCCGTGATGGATCAGGTAGCGAATATTTTGGATAACTACGAGGAGATCGAGTACCACACCGCTGTATCCGGCTTCAGCCTGCTCACCGGAAGTTTGAGTTCCAACATGGGCTTTTTCTTTATTACCCTGACCGACTGGGAAGAGAGGCCGGAACGGCACAGCCACGTCTTTAACCTGATCCGCCGCATTAACTTTGATCTGTTCCGGCAAATCCCCGGCGCCCAGGCCTTCGCCTTCGGCCCACCGGCGATTCAGGGATTGGGCAGCGGCTCCGGCTTTAGTATCATGTTGCAGGACCGCAGCGGCAACGCCCCTGAATACCTGGCTCAAAATACACAGCGCTTCATTGAGGCCGTCAATCAACGGCCCGAAATCGCCAGTGCTTTCAGTACCTTTCAGGCGAATGTCCCCCAGCGCTTCATCGATGTAGATCGTGACAAAACCCTGAAGCAGGGGATTGCACTAAATGACCTGTACAGCACCGCCAGCGCTTTCCTGGGAGGCTCCTACGTCAATGATTTCAACCGCTTCGGCCGGCTTTACCGCACTTTAGTGCAAGCCGAACCCGAATACCGGCTCAATGCCGATGGGCTGAAATTTTTCTTTGTCCGCAACAAGAAAGGAGAGATGGTGCCCCTGAACACGCTTGTCGACGTTAAAAGCATCAGCGGACCGGAATATACCAGCCGCTTTAACCTGTTTCGCGCTGCCGAAGTGACGGGCCAACCCGCTGCCGGCTACAGTTCAAGTCAGGCGCTCGCAGCGCTGGAAGAAGTGGCGGAGCAAGTACTGCCCAGCAATATGGGCTATGCCTGGAATGCCATGTCCTATCAGGAAAAAGAGGCTTCCGGCGCGGGCGCCCAGGTATTTCTGCTCTCGCTGTTATTCGTCTTTCTCATTCTGGCTGCCCAGTACGAGAGCTGGTCACTGCCCATGGCTATCCTGCTGGGCACTCCCA
Organism: uncultured Saprospiraceae bacterium; assembly: GCA_964632995.1. GTDB lineage: Bacteria > Bacteroidota > Bacteroidia > Chitinophagales > Saprospiraceae > CAZWDL01. The sequence continues at coordinate 3,132 of CAZWDL010000033.1, read as the reverse complement.
TCGCAGTCTTCGGCGCTGTATTGGGGCTGTGGGTTTCACGGCAGATTCCCGTCATCGGCGAGAGCTACGTTAATAATATCTTTGCCCAAATCGCGCTGATCCTGCTCATTGCCCTGGCGGCCAAAAACGCTATCCTGATCGTAGAGTTCGCTAAGATGGAATTTGACAAAGGACTGTCGCTGACCGAGGCGGCCATCAAAGCGGCCCGGCTACGCTTTCGGCCCATCCTGATGACGGCTTTTTCTTTCGTCCTGGGGGTCATTCCACTGCTTACCGCTACCGGGGCCAATGCTGAGGCCCGAAAGGTAATAGGCATGGCCGTATTCGCCGGCCTGCTGATTGCCACCATCGTCGGTGTTTTTGTCTACCCCGCCTTCTTCGTACTCATCGGCAAATTGGGACGATACGAAAAGGGGCGGAACCTTGAACCGGTCATTGAGGACGGCGCAGCTACCTCACAGAGTGGAAAAGCCGAAGACCAAGAGCCGGAAAAGGAATAGGAGTGTTTGAGTTTGGCTCAATGCTGTTCCACGGGTTAGGTCTTCAATAATCAAAGGGGTGCGCAACCCTTTAAAAATCTCAACAAGTGATGAGAAAATATTTTATCCCCATCATTTTCCTTAGCCTTGTGTTGCACAGCTGTATGGTGGGTCCTAACTTTGAAGAACCGGTAATTGAAAGCCCGGCTGCTTACCGCTTCGACTCGCTGCAGGCCGACAGTACGGCCAACCTGGCCTGGTGGGAACTCTTTCAGGACACCTTACTGCACCAGTTGATCGATACGGCGCTGGTCAACAACCTCAATGTAAGAGCCGCTGCCGCCCGCATCGAGGAGGCGCGGGCCTTTGCCGGTTTTACCAAAGCCGACCTGTATCCCCGTATCGACGCCTCAGCGCTGCTCAACCGGGGCAACGCTACTCAGGGGCCCGTCAAACTCGGTCCGGAAAGCACCAGCATTGGACTGGCGCCCAGCCTCAACTGGGAGATCGACTTCTGGGGACGCTTCCGCCGCGCCAACCGGGCCGCGCAGAATGAACTGCTGGCCACGCAGTACGCCCAGCGCGCCATTATAATCGATTTACTCTCAGAGGTCGCCTCCGCTTACTTCCTGCTCATCGGACTGGATGCGCAGCTGGAAGTTGCCCGGCAGACTTACGAAACCCGGCAGGCCTCCACCGAACTGATCCAGGCCCGCTTCGATCGGGGCATCGCCGCCGAGATCGACCTAAACCAGGCACAGATCCAGGAAGCCATTGCCCAGTCGACCATTCCGTTCTTCGAACGGCAAATCGGGATTACCGAGAACACGCTTAGTATACTGCTTGGACAATCGCCGGGCTCCATCCTGCGCGATTCGCTATCCCGGCAAACCCTACCCCCTGATATTCCGCCCGGGCTGCCCTCCAACCTGCTCTTGCGCCGGCCGGATTTGCAGGAATTTTATTATCAGCTGGCAGCCCAGCACGAACAAATAGGCATCGCCGAAGCCCTGCGGCTGCCCTCCATCAGCCTGACCGGCCTGCTTGGCGTATCGAGTAATGAACTCAGCACACTCTTTACCGCCGACGGCATCGCCTGGAGCGCCGGCGCCGGCCTCTTCGGCCCCCTGTTCAATTTCGGAAAAAACCTGCGCCGGGTGGATATCGAGCAGGCGCGCTACGAACAGGTGCAGGCCGATTACCAGCAGCGGGTGCTGGTAGCTTTTAAGGAGGTGGAAGACGCGCTGATTGAAATTCGTACTTACCGCGACGAAACCGCCGCACGCCGGTTTCAGTTCCGATCGGCCGACAATGCGCTGCGGCTTTCCAATGCCCGGTACTACGGCGGCCAAACCAGCTACCTCGAAGTGCTGGAGTCGGAACGCCAGCGCTTTAACGCCGCCCTGAACGCCGCCGCTGCCTTAACGGATCAGCTAATCGCTTATATCAGCTTGTACAAAGCGCTGGGGGGAGGATGGATTTCGGAAGCAGAACGGGAAGAGGCCTCGCAGGGAAATTGAATGGGAAATTTCCCAGAACCTAAGGCCTTTTTATGCAGAGCTGTGAAGGGGGAATTGACCACACTTTGTCAATGTTATTTCGGGAAACCATAAAATTCTAAATAAGTAACGAAAATCCCCAACCCTTTTGAGCATTCATCCTGTCTAACTAATAGCATTCTCTGGGTGATACCCATTTGGTTACCAACCCCATCACCCTGTAACAATGATTTCGGAAGAGCGCAGGGGAGTCCTGCGCTTTTCTCTTTTAGGCGAATTAGCCCAGTAATCACTGCCATACTGATGCATGCCCCTATATTTTTTCTTACCTTTCGGCTGCAAACAAAACGTCTAACTACATGAAACTACTCGAAGATAAAGTAGCGCTGATCACAGGCGGCTCGCGGGGTATCGGGGCCGCCATCGTCCGGCGGTTTGCTGAACAGGGCGCTCAGGTGGCCTTCACCTATCGCTCCAGTGCCGAACAGGCCGAGGCTATGGCCGAAGAATTGGAAGGCATGGGAGTTAAAGCCAAAGCCTTGCGGTCAGACGCCGGCGATTTTCAGCAGTCCGAAGCACTGATCCAAACCGTTCTCGAGGAATTTGGAAAAATTGATGTCCTCATCAACAATGCAGGCGTCACGCGAGACACCCTGATGCTGCGCATGAGCGAAGAACAGTGGGACCAGGTCATTTCGACCAACCTGAAATCAGTTTTCAATCTAACTAAGCACGTGCTGCGTCCCATGATGAAAGCTCGCGGCGGCTCCATCATCAATATGAGCTCCATCGTAGGCGTAACCGGCAACGCCGGCCAAGCTAACTACGCCGCTTCCAAAGCCGGTATCATCGGCTTCACCAAATCCGTTGCCAAAGAAATGGGAACCCGCGGCATCCGCTGCAACGCCGTCGCCCCCGGTTTCATCCAGACGGATATGACGGACCAGCTCGATGAAAAAACCCGCGACACTTACCTTGGCAATATTCCCATGAAACGCTTCGGCAAAGCGGAAGAAGTCGCCGACGCCTGCGTCTGGCTCGCTTCCGATCTGTCGACTTACGTTTCGGGACAGACGATTAGCGTGTGCGGGGCTTTGAATACTTAGAGGCTGTTTCACTTAATTCTTCAGTTTTCTTATGCCTCTTTTTCCGTC
>CAZWDL010000032.1:19550-62561 GCA_964632995.1 uncultured Saprospiraceae bacterium | reverse complement strand
ACCATTCCTTCCGGCAGAATGGGAACGCCGGATGAAATCGGCGACGTAGCGGCTTTTTTGGTTTCGCCACGGGCCAGTTGGGTTACCGGAACGTGCCTGGCCGTTGACGGAGGACAGCATAAGGCTAATCTATAATAGCGCATTTACACCTCCGAGAGACTGCATACTGCGTCGCATTTACACCCACATCACTCAGGAGGCTGCTAAGAAGTCAGTGAGACCACTGGATCGCCTGGATCTGGGTCAGGCTAATCGAGTTGTTTCGAATGAAGAAAAAGCGTAGATTCAGCTGTGTATCCGGAACTATTTTCCGGCCTAGTAAGATGTTAGGCCTCATGGAAAGGATAAAAAACGAAACCAATATTTAACAAAAGGGGTTGTATTTGGTAAAAATTGACTATGAACCAACAAACCATTAATATCGAGCTGCCCTCAGACATACTTTTAACCCTCAATGAGTCTGAGGAAGAACTAAAGAAGCGAATAAAGTTATCTTTTGCCATTCAACTCTATATCCAGCAAAAAGTAACCATTGGCAAAGCTGCCCAAATAGCCGAGCTTTCGCGGCTTCAGTTTGAGACCCTTCTTTCCGAAAACAAAATACCGATTTCCTCCCTTGAGCTGGAAGATGTATTAAAGGACGTTGAAAAACTGAAATAGCCATGAAGAATGGATTGGTGATTTCGGATTCTAGTCCAATTTTTTCTCTTGCCATTGTTGATAAACTCGAAATCCTGAACAGCTTTTTTGATGAGATTTTTATTCCCAATGCTGTTTGGGAGGAATTAACAAGAGATAAAACGACAGCGTATCACAACACAATTATCGATTTCTTTGAGGACAAAGTCAAAGAGATATCTGGATTTAATGAATTGACCTTCATTATGGATTATGGTGAATCGGAATCGGTAATTCTCTACAAGGAACTCAACGCTGATTACCTTCTAATTGACGACAAGAAAGCTAGAAATATCGCAGAAAACTTTGGTATAAACTGCATTGGCACACTTGGCATTCTTTCCATTGCGAAAGATAAAGGAATGATTGATGAATTGAAACCCTTATTCGAGCAGTTTTTGAAAAATAAAAGATACTACTCTTTGGGTTTATTGAACGCAATTTTGAAAAAACACAATGAAGAAGAAATAGAACACGAGGCATAACAAACAGCTACCCGGCCGGCCTCCTATCGTCGGTCGTCGGGTAGCTCAACCGTTAGAGCCAATTAGGCAGTAAGTCGTCAAAAAGCAATTAACAATGGCCAATAGCGAATTTGAAAAAGGAAAGAAATTCTCCTACGCAAATAGTATTTCCTACGCGGAAAACGCGGTGGTCAGTAAACAGGTACTCAAGAAGAAAACGGGAAATATCAGTTTGTTTGCGTTTGACAAAGGAGAAGGGTTAAGCGAGCATACAACACCGTATGACGCGGTAGCCTCAATCGTCGATGGGAAAGCTGAAATATCCATAGACGGCGTTTCCAATATCCTGGAAGCCGGAGAGAGCATTACTATGCCTGCCGGCATACCTCACGCCTTACGGGCGGTAGAAAGGTTTAAAATGGTGTTAACCATGATCAAAAGTAAATGAGTAGCCAAAAATAAGTGATAGTTTGTTGGCGCCATAGCGTAAGGTTCTTAACTTGTAAACTCAGGGTAATGCATTACCATCTCTTCTAACCCTTCGTAAACGCTTTTCAGACCAGTCTTCGGCTGTGTCTTCGATACTTTCCAGAGGATAGCCACAATGCAAACGTGAAATGAGTGAGAAACGTATTTCTTTCACTGTTGGCATGCTTTCCGTTATTGGGCTATTCACAGAGCAGCAGTGATCTGGGCAATTTGCTTGTTTTCTTCGGCGATAGGAAGGTCGACGATAACTGGAACTGGCGCCTGGAGGCGCAGTAACCAAACTAACAGAATTATTTTACCATTAAATTGCGTATATGTCAATAAACACCCAAAAAGTCATATTCATGGATACCAAGCTTATCCTCCCTATTCTGCTTTTAGTACTCCTCAGCGCATCCGTCTTTTCACAATCCGGCCCAAATACGAAAGTGCTCATCACGGATGTCAATATTTTCAACGGCAAAGAAGACAGGATCTTTCCGGGCAATATTCTGATTGAAGGGCAGTTGATTAAAACTATTTCAGGAACAGATATCCCGGTTGACGCCGGCGCGCAAGTCATTGACGGGCAAGGCAAGTACGTCATTCCGGGCCTGATCGATGCGCATGTCCACCTGATGTTCGAGTCGGTTCCGAAGGCACAGGCCATGTTTTCGGATATCGGTCTGCTTACCCTGATCGCGGCGAAGGCTGCCGAAAGGCAGCTTCTGCGGGGCTTTACCACCGTCCGGGATCTGGGCGGCGGGGCGCTCAGTCTGGCTAAAGCCATCGACATGGGCCTGGTCGACGGACCGCGCGTTTTCGCCAGCGGGGCTTTCATTTCGCAAACCGGCGGTCACGGTGATTTCGGACTGCCGACCGACGTGCCCAGGAAGATCGGGGAAATGTCCTACCCCGAAAGAAACGGCATCGTAGCGATCGCCGACGGCGTCGATCAGGTGCTGATGCGCGCCAGGGAACAGCTCCGGCAGGGGGCTACCCAGCTCAAACTAATGGCCGGCGGCGGCGTATCCTCTTCCTACGATCCCCTGGACGTCGCACAGTATACCGAAGAGGAGATGCGAGCCGCGGTGCAGGCCGCGGAAAACTGGGGCACCTACGTGACCGTGCACGCCTACACCCCGCGCGCCATTCAGGCCGCCATTCGCGCCGGCGTCAGATGTATCGACCACGGGCAGTTAGTCGACGAAGAAAGCGTGAAAATAATGGCGGAAAAAGACATCTGGTGGAGCCTGCAACCCTTCCTCGATGACGAATTCGCCAACCCTCACCCCGAAGGCTCCCCCAACCGGGCCAAGCAGCTTGAAATGACCCAGGGGACCAACAATGCTTATGCGCTCGCCAAAAAATACAATATCAAAACGGCCTGGGGAACCGATATCCTGTTCGACCCCAAACTGGCGACCAATCAGGGCAAGCAGCTCGCGAAGATGACCCGCTGGTACACCCCCTACGAAATACTGAAGATGGCGACCTCCACCAACGCAGAACTACTCGCTATGAGCGGAAAAAGAAGTCCGTATTCATCCGGCAAACTAGGTGAGCTATCCGAAGGCGCTTACGCCGATCTGATTATCGTCGACGGCAATCCGCTGGAAAATATCGAACTCATCGGAGACCCGGCCAACAACTTCAAGCTCATCATGAAAGGGGGCAGGGTCTATAAAAATACATTGGAGGATTGAGTCCTCGAAGCGCAAATCCTTAGTACACGGTAAATTAAGTTCTTTCGTGTTTTGGGATGGGCATTTTGGTGAAAGGCAAGGCGCGAGGAGTGAGGGTAGCCGTAGCTACCTGATCGATCGAGCAACGCAGCATTTCGCCAAAAGGCACTGCCAAAACTGGACGCTACTTAGTTTACAGTGTACTTAGCGACGGGCGATTAATAAGTGTCGGATTTGGATAGGCAAGTGATTTTTTCTTTTAGCCAAGGCGAAGGTCACTGACGAGCCGAAGGCTGTCAGGATGGTGATCGAAGCATCACCTATTCCCGACCTTAGCAGCGCTAAGGAAGTCCCGCTTTTTGAATCAAAAAGCGGGATTCAACAGTCTACCCCGCACACGCAGTGTCGGGGCCGGATAAAAGGAAAAGCACTCCTAGAAAACCCGACAGTTATTGATTGCCCTTCGCTTAAGGTCGAAAAAGACATCTTCTTTACAGACGATGTGCCCAATACCACCGCCCGCATTCAGGGGTTGTGTAATACCTGCCGGACTCCAGGCCTATGTGGAACTGTGCGGGAATGGAGAGGGGGAGCAAGCATAAAATGACCAGCAGGGGAAAAAATTTCATCAAAAAAGTATTCAGTGGTTTGACGAAATAACTGATCAGTTGATTTGAATGTTTAGGTAAGAAGGCAGAGAAATCAATGGTAAGTTGGTAGACTATAAGTTCAGGCAATAACTCGATTTCTGCAAAAAAGTCACACCAATGAGAAAGCTGTTGGTCGAGTGTCTCCAACCTCGACCCTCTATCCGGTGGTCTATGCCCGCTATTGCAGATCCCATTGCAATCTAAATCTGATACCATCTATGAATTATCTTCTACTTCCCCGGATCCATTCATTTACCGCAGTAATGGAAAAGAAATTGCAAATACGTCTGTTTTAGCGATAACTTTAAAACTTTTAAACGTAAAATTAAGCCGGCATCTCAATGTACCAATTCAAAGTCCTCTTATTCCTGAGCATTCTTCTAATCACTGTTTCCTGCACTTCCGAAACCCCACCAGAAAGCATGACAACCATCGATGAGGACGACTGGCAGCCCCTCTTCAACGGGGAAAACCTGGACGGCTGGGTACCCAAAATCCACCACCACGAACTGGGCGACAACTACGCCAACACCTTCCGGGTCGTGGACGGCAATATTCGGGTGAACTACGACGACTACGAGGCCTTCGACGAGCGCTACGGCCACCTCTTCTATCGCGAACCCTTCTCTTCCTATCACTTGAAATTCGAATACCGATTCCGGGATCAGTGGCTGGAAGACGCCCCCTCCTATACCTACCGCAACAGCGGCATCATGTTCCATTCTCAGGATCCCGCCACTATCCTGAAAGAGCAGGACTGGCCCATCTCTGTCGAGTACCAGATGCTGGCCGAAGAAGAACCGGGCATACCCCGGCCTACCGGTAATATGTGCTCACCGGGGACGGAGGTTTACTACCAGGGAGAGATGGATCCCCGCCACTGCATCCCTTCTTCCTCCGACACCTACACCTGGGACCAGTGGGTAAGCGGCGAGCTGATCGTCTACCGCGACTCGCTCGTCATCCACCTGGTGAACGGCGATACCGTCCTGCAGTACACCAAACCGCAGATCGGCGGCGGTGTGGCCAACCGCTACGACCCGGACATTAAAGTTGACGGAAAGCCGCTGACGGAAGGCTACATCGGACTGCAGTCGGAAGGGCAGGGGGTGGAGTTCCGGGGGATTGAGATCAAGCGGCTAGATTAGAAGCCCTTTCCGCAGGCTGAAGTGGTTTGATTTTGTTCGAGTTGGTTCAAGATAGTTCCTCCAATTCCCTATCTTGTTCGGGTAAACGAAAAACGCTTATGATCCGCTATTACTTCTACGCACTCGTACCTATCCTGATTTTCCTGATGCCCAGCTGCCAGTCCGGCCAGGCGCAGCAAGCCGAAGCGCCGCCCTCCGGCGACTACGAAGACCTCGTCGCTATCTTCGAGGAATGGCGCACCTTCGAGGAACCGCCCCTGCGCGACGGCGCCCCCGACTACACCACCGAAACATTCGAAGCCCGCCGCCCGGAATTCGAGGCCTTGCAAGCCCGCCTGCTGGCCATGGATACCACGGACTGGACTATTCCGCAACAAGTCGACTGGCACATCGTCTGGGCCGAAATGAACGGCTACGACTTCAACCAGCGCATCCTGCAACCCTGGGTGCGCGATCCGGCCTTCTACAAGTCGCTCTGGACCGCCCGCAGCGACGTGCCCGCCCACGAAGGGCCTACCCACCACCGGACGACGGAAATCTGGACCTACGAGTTCCCCCTCAGCGAATCCGGAGAAGAACGCCTGCTGAGCGACCTGCGCGTGATCCCGCCGCTGAACGAACAAGCCAAGGTCAACCTCACCGGCAACGCCCGCGATCTCTGGGTCGCCGGCATCCGCGATATCCGCACGCAAAGCGAAGACCTGAAAGCCATCCTGGAACTTCCGGGCGTAACGGACAGCCCCGAGCTGGTCGCCGCAATCGAGGCGGCCGTCACTTCCACTGACGAATTGGCCTCGTGGCTGGAAGCCGAAGCGGGCTCGAAGACCGGCCCCTCCGGCATCGGCAAAGACAACTACACCTGGTACCTGCAAAACGTACACCTGGCGCCGTTGACCTGGGAAGATGAGGTGATGCTGCTCAAACGCGAGCTGGCCCGCGCCTGGTCATCGCTCAAACTGGAAGAACACCGCAACCGGGACCTGCCGCAGATACAGCCCGTCGACTCCCCGGAAGCCTACGACGAGCTGGCCGAAAAATCCGCCCAGAGCCTGATGCGCTTCCTGGAGGAGGAAGATATGGTAAACGTCAAGAAGTACTTCGACCCGGCCCTGCGCGAACACCTGGGCGCCTTCGTACCCAAAGAAACCCGCAACTTCTTCTGGATCACCGCACACCACGATCCGCGGCCGCTCTACTCTCACTTCTACCACTGGTTCGAACTGGCGCGCATGGATACGGAGCCCAACGAGAGCCCCATCCGGCAAAAGCCTTTGCTGTACAATATCTTCGACTCCCGCAACGAAGGCATGGCCACCGCCGTCGAGGAGATGTTCATGCAGGCCGGCCTGTACGACGACAACCCCCGCGTTCGCGAGATCGTATACATCATGATCGCGCAGCGCGCCGCCCGCGGCCTGGGTTCCCTCTACGCTCACGCCAACGAGATGACCATGGAAGAAGCCGGCGGCATCCACTCCGAATACACGCCCCGCGGCTGGATGAAAACAGAGAAGGAACTGCTCATCTTTGAGCAGCACCTCTACCTGCGGCAGCCGGGCTACGGTACCAGCTACATCACCGGCAAGTACCTCGTCGAAAGCGCGATGATGGATTTTGCGCGAATCAAGGAACTACAGGACGAACCCTTCCGCATGCAGAACTTCTTCGACGGCCTGAACGCTATCGGTAATATCCCTATCGCCCTGGGACACTGGGAGCTGACGGGAGTGAAGGCGCCGGTGCGGGAGATTATGGAGTAAGGTCGTCTCACCAGGAGGCGCTTTTCCAGCGCCTCCTGGTTTCCGAATATTTCTACATTTATGGAGCAATGGAATTTGTACAATCGCCAGGGAGAACAAACCGAAAAGATTCACGTGCGTGGTGAACCGATTCCTCCCGGCTATTATCATATGGTCGTTCACATATGGTTTCGCGATGAAGAAGGACGATTCCTCATCCAGCAAAGAGCGCGGACACTGGACGCGCATCCGGGCGTATGGGCGACTACCGGCGGTTCGGCTACCGTGGGTGAGTCGAGTGTGGAAGCGGTCATCCGGGAAACGACGGAAGAGCTGGAGTTGAATCTCGTTCCCGAAGATTTGCAACTAATCAATCGCCTGTGGCGGAGGGATTATTTCGTCGATTTATACTTGGCAGACGTTCACGCCGGCTTTGCCCATGATTTCCGTTCCTCACCGGAAGTAGATGCCGTGGCCTTCAAATCTCCTTCCGAACTCGCCCGGATGATCGAGGCGGGGACATTTTTCAGGTACGCTTATGACATTTTTGATGAATTGGGTATTAGAGGCTCTTAATCATAAAAACCCTAATCGATCATAATACATCAGTGTACTATTACTGCCAATCCCACAGCACAATATCCCACGTCTGTCCATCCGCCTCCGTGTACCGGTGGATCGTCTCGAAGCCCGCGCGCCAGTGCGCCCGCAGGGAGCGCGGATTGCGATCCGAGATTTTCGTAACGACGAAGTCGTAGCGGTCCGACAGTTGCCGTCGGTGTTGTTCGTACATACCTTCTACCAGCCCCTGCCCGCGGTGGCTCTTGGCCACGCAGAGCTGCCCCACGACGTAGTACTTCCATTCGCTTAAGAGACGCTCCCGGTAAGACAAAGCCTGCAGCATCTCGAACATGGGAATCAGGATAGGAATCCGGATGGAGAACTCCCGCAGCATGACCAGGGCGTAGCCTACCACCGCATCTCCGTCTTTGGCGATGACCTGCGGCTCGGCGGCGTTCATGTCGGCCAGCAGTTCCTCCGTGTGCTGCACGGTGACGAAGCCCTGCTCCTGAAGCTCGGTAGCGGAGATGTTGGCCGGCAGATTGAGGCGCTGCAGCTCCAGGATTTGGCGGAGGTCGGCCGGACCGGTAGGGTTGCCGTAGTGTATTTTCATGGTGCAAGGGTTTGCTTGTATGAATTTACAATCTTTCGCTTATCCGAAGATCATTTTTGGGAATGAAGCTGACGGAATGGGTATCGGTTTGTTGAGGTCTCGGATGAAATTGCCTAGCTTAGGTAAAATTATTTGGAGTTAATCAATCATAAAATATGGCAAGAATAGATCTTACCCTCTGTTGCATATTGCTAATCCTGCTGCTTCCAAATTTTGTCAGCGCTCAGTTATTGGTTAGAGAGGGCAACCAATGGAATATCGCCATATATCCTACCTTTTCGCCGAATACCTCGTCCTATTCCCTTAGGATTGGAGAAGATACCTTGGTGAATAACCAGTTGTATTACAAAGTGTACTATTCGAGTGATTCTTTAAATTCCAGCTGGACTTTTCGCAATGATCTGCTCCGGCAGGATTCATCCAAAAGAGTGTATCACAAGCGGAGAGACGCCGATGAGTTTTTATTGTACGACTTCAGCTTGCAAGTGAACGACACTATTCAACTCGATGAATACTGTACGCTGCGGGTGTTGGAGGTGGACAGCATCGAGTTAAATAATGGCGAATTGCGAAAAAGATTAAAGCTGACGAAAGCGGATGATCCCCACTGGGGGGAGCAGTACTGGATCAATGGCATCGGCAGCGAGTTCGGCATGCTCTCTCATTTTGGGTATTGCTATACTGATTATTCTAATGGCTTGTTATGCTTTTACCAAAACGGGGAAATACTTTATCCGGAAAACCCGCCGAGTTGCTTCATCACGGGGGTGGGAAATCTGGAGGAGCTCACTTCCGTGAACGTGTTTCCCAATCCATTTTCCAGTTATCTGATCATCGAGGATGAAGAAAAAGGGATGGAGCAGTATCTCATTTACAATAATTTAGGGCAGTATATGCAGGGTGGGGGGATCAATAACTCGTTTTTAAGAATAGAACTGGAAGGGCTGCCGAGAGGACTTTTTTACCTGATCCTGATGGACAGGGAGAGGAGAAAATATTCAACCAGGCTGGTGAAGCAATGAAAACTGAACGTGACAAGAATAGCCGGCCGGTCCGTCCTGGCGTGCAGAGAGGAGGCGCCCTGGAAGGCGCCGCCTCTCATGTCGGGCGGCGCCTTCCAGGGCGACTCCCGACTGTGCGCCACCGCCCATCGATTTCGGAAAAGAAACACAATGGATTAAATTGCATTTCAAAAAACCACCTGAAATGTCACTAAAACACCTGTTGCTGAATTTAGCAGCCCTACTCTTCCTAACCACCTGCAGCACCGACTCCCCCGAGGAAACGCCGCGGGAAAACGACCGCCCCAACATCCTCCTGATCATGTCCGACGACATGGGCTACTCCGACATCGGCTGCTACGGCAGCGAAATTGCCACGCCCGTTCTTGACCGTCTGGCCGCCGGCGGTCTTCGCTTTTCCCAGTTTTACAACACCGCCCGCTGCTGCCCCACCCGGGCCTCTCTGCTCACCGGCCTCTACCCGGCGCAGACCGGCGTGGGCTTCATGACCGGCGACGAGGAGCTGCCGGGCTACCGGGGCGACCTCAACAGCCAGTGCGTCACCATCGCGGAGGTATTGAAGACGGCGGGCTACCGCACCTACATGTCCGGCAAATGGCACGTGACCCGGCAGCTGGAGGACATCGATTCGCTCAAGTACAACTGGCCCCGGCAGCGCGGCTTCGACCGCTTCTACGGCGCCATCATCGGCGCCGGCAGCCTATGGGATCCCTGGACGCTCACCCGCGGCAATACCTACATTTCGCCCTTTAATGACTCTCTCTACCAGCCGGAGGAAAAGTGGTACTACACCGACGCCATCAGCGATAACGCAGCGATGTATATCGAGGAGCACAGCCGGGAGGCGGTGGATGATCCCTTTTTTATGTACGTCGCCTACACCGCCGCCCACTGGCCCCTGCACGCGCCCGAGGAGGAAATCGCCCTGCACAAGGGCCGGTACGACGAAGGCTTCGCCGCTACCCGGGCGTACCGGTATGAGCGCCTAAAAGAACTGGGCCTGATCGATGAAAACTGGGAAATGTCCGATCCCGTCGCCGACTGGGATACCATGCCGGATAAGGACTGGCACGCCCGCAACATGGAGGTGTACGCCGCGATGATCAGCCGCATGGATAAGGGCATCGGCAAAATTGTGAACAGGCTGGAAGAAAAAGGCATGCTCGACAACACCTTGATCCTCTTCCTGCAGGACAATGGCGCCTGCGCTGAGGATCTGAGTTGGTTCAGGTACGATAATGTTGATGCCGAACTCGCCGACCTGCGCGCCTACGAACCCATGCCCCCCGAAGAGCTGCAGACCCAGATGTTCCCCGAACAAAACCGCGAGGGCTTCCCGGTCATGATCATGAGCAAAGAGGTAATGGCCGGCAGCGATCATACGTACCACGCCTACGGCCCCACCTGGGCTAATGTGAGCAATACGCCCTTCCGGAAATTCAAGCACTGGATACAGGAAGGCGGCGTTGCCACGCCCCTGATCGCCCACTGGCCGGCAATGATCAGGGACACGAACCAGATTCGCCGTCAGCCCGCCCACCTCATCGATATCATGGCCACGGCGGTGGATATATCGGACGCCGAATATCCCTCGGAGTACGAAGGGAATGCGATCACGCCCATGGAAGGAAAAAGCCTGCGAGGCGTCTTGATCAATAATGACACTATCGAGCGGGAGGCTATTTATTTCGAACACGAAGGCAACCGCGGTCTGCGGAGAGGGCAGTGGAAACTGGTTTCCAAGGCCTACGACCATGCCGGTCATTTCCGGAAGGTGGATACCATCCCGGCCGAAGCGTGGCGCCTGTACAACATGGAAGAGGACCGGACCGAGCTGAATGACCTCGCCCCGGATTACCCGGAGCTGGTCAGCGAACTGTCGGCGATGTGGTACCGCTGGGCAGAGCGGACGAATACGATTCCGAAGCCGAAGTGAGCCGTCAGGCATGTCGGGCGGCGCCTTCCAGGGCGCCCCCCGACTTTGCGCCATGCTATGCTTGCGGATGAGCACACGGTAGGAAAATCAGTATTAAAACTCGACGTAAATTGGTTTGAGAAACTTCTCAAACCAATTAATTCGGTATATGCCGACATTTATCGTCGGCATAATTGCACGCGGAGGCGCAGAGGACGCAAAGAATATGGACGTTTTGCGTCCCACGCGAGTCCTATGTGCAATAATTCTGAGGGATACTTTGCGAACCACCTTACGAGACGCCCTCATTTCGACATCAGTATAAACCAACCCATCCTTTCGGCTAAAAGGGGCAAGAAGAGCGGAGGCGCCCTTCAAGGCGCCGCCTCTCGCGCCCAGGAAGGCGCCGCCTCTCAGGGTGCTGTTGTCAGCACCACCAGTCGCACCCCCTCCCTCAGTTCCAGCTTGCGGTTACGGCCCGGATTTAGTGTGAGGGTCGGGCCCTTGCTCGCCTCAGTAATTTCGGTGTAAACCCCGAGTACCGTTTCCCGGTACCGGGCCGCGTGCTCTTCGATCTCCCGAAAGCGGGTGCTGCCTGTCGTCGGCAGGCCGTATTCTTCCGGTTTCCGGAAAATGATCTCTGCTTCTCCGACGGTAAACAGGTCATTGAACACGCAGTACAGTTCGGGTCGCAGGGCGATGGCGGCCAGCAGGTGGCTCATCACCATAGGACTGATGATCACTTCGCTTCTGAAACGCCGGATCAGGACCTCATTGCTGGGATCGGAAAGCTCCAGTAAGATCTGAGGACGCTTAGCGACGCCTTCCAGGATTCCCTCCAGCAATACGTAGCCTACAATGGTGCGGGCATCAGCTTCTTCCTCATCGGTCAGCCGGTCGCTGCTCAACAGGATGATGTGATCAAAGGCAGCCGGATCGATATTCCTGAGTTCCGGTTCTTTGACAAAATCGGCTTCTATCTGTTCCCACTGCACCTGCGGGGAGAGGTCACTAAGCCCCTGAAGATCTTTTTCACGTGCCTTCAGCGGCCGCATCGAGGCGAGGGTGAGCTGGTAAGATTCATTTTTGTAGGTGCCGAATTCCTTGATCAGGGCCGGAATGTGATAGTTCCACCCCAAAATCAGTACTTTTCGGGCTCCCTTATGCTCCTCTGCCGGCAGATTTCCCACCGTTTCAACGGAGTTTTCCTCTGATACAGGCCCTATGGCTGCAATATCCTCGGAATGCCGGGCCAACAGCACCAGCCGGTCTTCTTCTTCCACGACGAAATTCCCCGGAGGATTCAATAAGGGAGTAAAGCCGCCTTCCTGCATCCGCACCACCCCCAGGAGAATAGCCTTTGGAAAGGCGCTTTTAAGTTGGGCTACGGTCCGTCCGCCGGTTTCGGGATACTTGCGGGCAAAAATGTTGTTGCCGATACTACGCGACAGGAGCTCATTGTACACCATGGAAAGACCGTGGTGGCGTAGGTTCTGGGTCAGCAGCCGGCTGATAACGGTATTGCTGGCAATGATCTGAAGGGGACCCGAATAGGCTCTCCTCGCCGCACTTCTTTTGCTTTCGTCCATGATCTCCGCCACGACGAAGGGAAGCACCTTGTCTCCTCTCTTATCTGCTTCCGCATTGAGGGACAGCAGGGCCTTGATCGTTTCTATATCCGGGGAAATCAATTCTGTCGCCGTATAGGAAGGGCTGGGAAAGATGATGGCGGCGGCATTTAAACTGTCGACCCGCCTGAGATCCTCCTGGTCGATGGCGTCCCCCGACCTAAGAATGATCTCGTGCGCGCGCCGGCCTATCCGGGGATGGTCCTTGAGTTCCTGGTGGCGTTCGGGGGTGACGTTTTCAGACAGGATGATGAGCTGCAGCGTTCTCTTTCCATGTCGTTCCAGAAAGTGGCGCAGCCGCCCCACCGATTGGAAAATTTCGGCGACGATATGTATCGTCCGGTTGGTCCAGCCCATGATGATCACGTGGTTGTTGGCGGCTACGGGGGTGAAACCCCGCTCCAGATCCCGGATCTTCCGGTTCAGCCAGGTAGTGATGATGGCGACCAGCGAACCGAGGAAAACCACGTAGCCGGCTACGGTCAAAGTGGTGGAGATCAAACGCCGCCAGGCCCCCTCATCATCGCCCAGGTAGCCGGGATCGGTAAGGCGGAGAAAAGCCCACCAGAGCGCCTCGGAAAAGGTAGGCGTCGGCTCACCGGCCGGCAGGACCAGTACGCCGCCGATGAGAGAGATCAACCCGATTAAGGTAGCGACGAGCAGCAACTGGTAGTGGGCGCCTTTGACAAACTGGCGCTCAAGGAAGAACTTGAAGCGCTCTCGGATGCGGAATTTACTGTTGAACATACTTTGATGCTTTAAAGCAAATGTATTAACAGCGCAGATAGGTTCCTGTTTGATACCGGATATCCATTGTGCAGCGGGCAATGGTGCCTGGAAGAGATATCTCAGCAATGAAAACCGTCACGGGAGATTTTGGAAAGGAGTGATCGGCGACTAAACCTCGCAAGTCTGCGAATGGCGAAAAGCGAATAGCCAACAGCGAATCTAAACGATTCCCTATCTTTGTCTCAGGCTCATAATCCCGCACTTATGGTTTCTAAAGATATCCCAATCTACGACGTCATCATCGTCGGCGCCGGCTTATCCGGCATCGGCGCGGCTTATCACCTGCAGCGCAAATGCCCCGGCCACTCCTTTTCCATCCTGGAAGCCCGTGCCGCTATGGGCGGCACCTGGGACCTGTTCCGCTACCCCGGCATCCGCTCGGATTCGGATATGTACACCCTGGGCTTCTCCTTCAACCCCTGGGAAGACCCCAAGGCTATCGCCGACGGACCGGCCATCCTGCAGTACATTAAAGATACGGCGCGCAAATTCGGGATTGACAAAAAAATACAGTATAACCATAAGGTGGTTGACGCCTCCTGGTCCGATGAGGAGGCAATGTGGACCCTGCAGATCGCGTCACATCCGGAGGCTCGCCACGAACAAATGCGCTGCCGCTTTCTCTTCATGTGCAGCGGCTATTACGACTACGCGCAGGGGCATGCGCCGGAGTTCCCCAACAGCCAGGCCTTCCGGGGCCCCATCATCCACCCGCAGCACTGGGATTCGGAAATCAATTATGAGGGAAAGCGTATTGTGGTAATTGGCAGCGGCGCTACGGCGGTGACGTTGGTGCCCGAACTGGCAAAAAAGACGAGGAAGGTGACCATGCTGCAGCGCTCGCCGACCTACATCATGAACCTGCCCAGTGAGGATGCGGCAGCCAACTTCCTGCGGAAGGTTCTCCCCAGCCACCTTGCCCACCAGCTCGCGCGCTGGAAAAATATCCTCTTCAGCGTGGCCTTTTACCAGCTCTCGCGGCGCCGGCCCAAACTCATCCGGCGATTCATTCAGAAGAGCGTTCAGCAGGAACTGGGTGAAGACTACGACATGCGCCACTTCATCCCCCGCTACGACCCCTGGGACCAGCGCCTCTGCCTGGTGCCCGACGCCGACCTGTTCGAGGCCATCCGGGAGGGAAAGGCGGAAGTCGTTACCGATACCATTGAGCAGTTTACCGAAAGGGGCATCCGCCTTGACTCCGGCAAGGAGTTGGAAGCCGACCTGATCATCACCGCTACCGGCCTCAAAGTACAGTTGATGGGAGGCATGACTTTACACGTCAATGGGAAGCAGGTTAACACCGGCCAAACCCATTGCTACCGCGGCGTACTACTCAGCGATGTACCCAACTTTGCCGTCGCCGTCGGCTATACCAATGCCTCCTGGACCCTGAAATGCGACCTCAACAGCCATTTTGTCACACGACTGCTCAACTACCTGGAAGAGCACCGGTACACCGTCTGCACGCCCCGCTTCGATCCGGAAAGGCAGGTATCCAAGCCTCTGCTTGATTTCGACGCCGGATATATCAAGCGGTCGCTGGACATACTGCCGCGCCAAGGCTCGACAGCGCCCTGGCGGGTGTATCAGAATCATCTGCGGGATTCGCTGTCGCTGAAGTACGGGCGACTGGAGGATGCGTACCTGGAGTACCGCTGAGTGTACGCTAATCCAGATACCGGGGGAAGAAGAAACTTCAGTTGGGAAAGGAAGAGGAGCTGTATGCGTTTTCAGTGATGAGAAGGGGGAATAGAGTATCCGGAGTTGATCGGCCGGAATTAACCATTCCGGGGAGACCGGGAAGGCATTTGGATACGAATAAAAATAACTACTAAAGATGAACTACGAAGAAAGGCGACGATCCAACACCATCCCCGGCAAAGTATGGAAGTACGTCCACACCGAAGACGTATGGATCCAAACCAACATCTTCGGTCGACCCTTCTCCAGCGAGTGGCTCGACATCAGTCCATCGGGGCGAATCACCGTCAAAGGGAACCACGACCGCGGCTACGCCTGGGACGGCTGTTCGCCCAAGTACGAAGCGCTGGATATGCTGCTCGGCACGCCGGACGGCAAGCTCGATTACCGCACCGCCAAACCCATCACCTACTACGCCTCCATGATCCACGATGGCCTGTATCAGTACAAAAAGGAAGTCCCCATCAGCCGGCAGGATGCCGATGTGATTTTTCAGCAAATCCTGAAACAATCGGGCTTCATGTGGTGGTGGCTATACGGCGCCATCGTACAGGCGTTGGGCGGCTTATACGGCGACTGGAGGGTCTATAATGATACTCCTCACATTGAGATTACAGACTGCTCCTGGTGGAAAGGTGAGGAAGAAGTCTGAATTATTAAAACTGTCAGCAACCTAGCAGGGAATACGGCAGGAGAAAAAACCAGATATCGAGAAAAGACTTTTTGATTGTAGTACTCTCCCGCAGCTTATTGATTGCCCGGTAGAGGTGGTTAGCGGCTACCTGATAGGAAATAGATAAGGTGCTGGCAATTTCAGGTAAACTCAGGTCGAGGTAGTATTTGAGATAAATGATTTCTCTTTGCCGCGGAGGCAGTTCTTCCAGCAGCTGATTGACTAGTCGTTTGCTAATTTCGCCGGCCTCCTTTTTGATGATCACATCCTCAATGCCTAGTTCAAACGGGAAGGAATCATCCGGGGAAATTTTATGGATGGCATGTTCTTTTTTCTGTTGACGCTGTAATTTTCGGATGAGCATCCGGCGAAAGGAAGTCAAAAGGTAAGCGGCAATATTATCTACTGAGTTAGTGAATTTGGACCGGGATTCGAACAGATGAAGAAAAAAATCCTGAAGAGTATCCTTGACCAGCGCTTCGTTGGAGGTTATCCTGTATCCATAGTGGTACAGCATCTCGTAGTACTCAAAAAACAATTGGGAGAAAGCCTCTTCCTTCCCGGATTTAAATGCAGCCCATAGCGTATTTGGTTCTTTTTTCGCCATTCTGTGCAAATTCTCATTCAAATTCAAAAATCAAACCTGGTATAGATAAAAGGGATAATGCTTTTCGTGGAAGAGGCATTCCGGAGCTGTTTCTCTATCCCAAAATGCCATCGAATACTGAAAGAGCGCTATTTGCGGATTTAATTTGGGGTTGTCGGATTGATCCTGAGCTAAACATGATTTTTTAAACTTAAAAATTAGATTTTCAAAATCCAAACGTAAAGCAAAGAAATATTTTGCTAATAGAGCTTTAGTTGTACTAAAATATTATTTTTTTTCGAAAATTAGGTTAAAATTTCACCTGGCATGTCTCTTCATTATAGGATCGAGGAAGAGTTAGAACAAAAAGAAAAAGCTTTTAAAAAGAGAATCACCCATAATAGCAGGGCATTTTATGCGAAGTCAACAATATGAAACCTTAGAAGATCTCCTGGCCGATTCCTCCTTCCGACGCTGGGCGGCAGGCGGACCGGGAGACCACATTATTTTCTGGGAAAGCTGGTTGGCCCAAAATCAAGACAAAAGGGATATGGCGGAAAAGGCTGTTACCATCCTGAAAGGTGTTCCCTTTAAATTGCAGGAGAAGACGCTCGATCCGGATATGATTAAAGCAGAGTGGGAAAAGTTGAGCAGCAGAGCCTCTACCACCAACGCCGGGCAGCCGGAAAGAAAGGGAGCAAGCCCTCTCCTTACCGGAGGGCTTCGCATAGCTGCGTCAATTGCCGTATTAATTGGATTGGGGCTGGCACTTCAATTGTATGTTTTTAACCCTGTGGTAGAATACCGCACCCCCTTCGGCAAGCAACTTACGGTGGATTTGCCGGATAGCAGTACCGTAAGACTCAATGCGAATTCGGTGCTCTCTTACCGCAGGCAAAATCCCAGAAAGGTCTGGCTCGATGGAGAAGCCTTCTTCCGGGTAAAGAAAAAACCGGCAACGGGAGCGAATTTCCGGGTGTTGACGAATGATTTGACGGTAGAGGTATTGGGTACCGCCTTCAATGTGTCCGAAAAGAAAGATGAAACAGAGGTGATCCTGGAAGAGGGAAAGGTAAAACTTAATCTCAACCGGGATTTTAAACCCGAACTGCTCATGGAACCCGGAGATCTGGTTGCTTTTTCGATCCGGTCCGTCAAAAATATTGAGAAGCGACAAGTCAAAGCGGAAGTATTCACCTCCTGGAAAGATGGGGTGCAGGAATTCGAAGATGTTCCCCTGACGGAAATAATGGAAAGAATTCAGGCCATTTACGGGTGGAAGGCCGTCTTTTATGATGAATCGTTGAAAACCAAAAAAATCTCTATCGGGCTGCCGTCGGAAGACTTCGAGATGGCCCTGCTGATACTAAGCAAATCCATGAACGTGGAAATCGAAAGAGTCCGGAAAGAGGAGGAAAAAGTCTTGCTGCTTCGCTAGTGGACGCCGCCAGAGATTTTAGACTTTCTTTCGGGACAGAGCACTAGTGCTCTGTTATACTGGCGTGCTGAGACAGCGTCTTCTTTCCCCAAAATACTGAAGTGATTGAAAAATAAGGTTGAATTGGCTACAGAGCAGTTGCGACCCTGGCTGCTCCATCCTTTTTTATGCCCTTTTGAAAGAGGAGGCTTTTTCGCGCACTCCTCCGGGCGATCTCATTCTTTACGGGAGTTTCCCTTTTGTAAAAAAACACTTAATAACTCACGATATGAAAAAAAGTATACCCAAGCTAATGACCATGGTCCTGCTGATCATCAGCATAAGTTGGCTTCCTTCGCAGGCGGAAACGGAGGAGGTGACCAGGAGCGCTCAGGAGGATTTACTAACGGAAGTTCTGGACCAGCTTAGCGAAAAGTTCCAGGTCTTCTTTGCCTATGATGCTGACCTGTTGAGGGGCGTCAAAGTAGACGCCGACCTGAGCAAATACCATTCCTTGGAAGAAGCAGTAGCCGGCGTGCTGGAGCAATCCGGCCTGAAGTATGATATGATCGCCTCGAAATACTGCGTGATCTACAAGGATAACCGCCGCGGGAACCGGGCGAAAAGAAAACTGGAGCGCAAGATCCGTCAAATCGAAGACATCGAGCGCAGAGGCAACATCAGCTTACAAAGAAGCTCCCGGCGACAAGGCCAGGGTATCCCCGTCCGGTCTATCAGTCAGGGAATATCCCGGCTTGCCGCATTTACCGTGGAGGGTGTCGTCAATAATGAAGACGGTGAGCCGCTAACCGGCGTCAACATTATGATTAAAGGCACCAATACAGGAACAATAACGGATATCGACGGCCGCTTTTCCCTGGAACTGGAAAACGGAGATGAGGTGTTGGTCTTTTCCTATGTAGGCCACGAAACCCTTGAAGTACCTGTTAAAAACCGCTCGGAAATCCAGGTCACCTTACGGGAAGATATTTCCGAACTGGATGAAATCGTGGTCATCGGCTACGGTACGGCCAAAAAGTCGGATGTCACCGGCGCCGTTTCCTCTATCAAATCAGAAGAAATCACCAAAGTGAATTCGGTGCGCGTGGACGATGCCCTGCGGGGGAAGGTAGCCGGCTTGCAAATCATCCCTACTTCTTCGGCTCCGGGGGCGGCCTCCACCATCCGTATCCGGGGCAGTAACTCCATCTCCGCCAATAATGAGCCGCTGTATGTTATTGACGGCTTCATCGGTGGCGGGAACCTCAATGATATCAACATCAATGATATCGAATCGGTGGAAGTACTTAAAGATGCCTCGGCGACTGCACTGTACGGTTCCAGGGGCGCCAACGGGGTGATCCTCATCACGACCAAAAGGGGCAAGGCCGGTCAGTCTCGTCTTTCCTACGATGTATATACCGGTATACAGCAGCCTATCCGCTTATTTGATATGCTCAACGCCAGTGAATATGCCTCCTGGACCAATGAAGTGAAAGGACAGCCCATTTATCCCAACCCGGAAGCCTTAGGCGAAGGGACGAACTGGCAGGAGGAAGTGTATCGCAACGATGCGCCGATTACCAGCCATACCCTGTCCGTATCCGGAGGCAATCAAAAAACGCGTTATTTCCTTTCCGGTAACTTTTTTGATCAGGATGGGATCTTTATTGAAAGCAACCTGAAAAGATACCAGTTGCGGATCAATGCCGATCATGAGGTTAATGAAAAGCTCCGCATCGGCAATTCCCTGACCTTGAGCCGGACTATCGATAATCCGCGATCCACCAATATCATCAATACCGCCGGCTGGGATCCCACCCTGCCGGTGAGAGATGAAGATGGCAATTTTACTTTCCAGACCGTGAGTAGTGAATTTAGTGCGGACAATCCCGTGGCCAACGCCGTACTTATTGATAACCAGCGAACCAGAAACCGGATTCTGGGCAATCTTTTCGGAGAATTTGAACCGATTACCGGCCTGAAGTACCGCCTCAGCCTGGGGGCCAACCTGAACAGTCAACGCAATGAAAGCTACGCCCCCACTACCCTGTTCAGTCAGCAGGGAGATCAGGGAACGGCAACTATTTCCAACGGGGAAAACCTAGACCTGCTGATTGAGAACACCCTTTCCTATAATAAGGACTTTGGCGTTCACAGCATCAGCGCCCTGGTCGGCTACACCCGCCAACAAATCACTGATAACAGCAGTAGCGTCCAAACCCGGGGATACGTCACAGATGCTTTCTCCTATAACAACCTGGGAGCCGGGGTGGAAAGAAGTGCAGCCGGATCTAATGCCACGGACATAGGATTCGAATCATTCCTGTTTCGCGCCAATTATTCCTGGAAGAGCAAAATACTGTTGACTTTTTCGGCGCGCTCTGACGCTTCCTCCGTCTTTGCCGCTAATAATAAACGAGCCTTCTTTCCCTCCGGCGCCATTGCCTGGCGCCTCATCGAGGAAGATTTCATTCAGAGCCTGGGCATTTTCGACAACCTGAAACTTCGGGCGAGCTATGGTCGCCTGGGCAACCCGGGATTGGGCTTCG
Source organism: uncultured Saprospiraceae bacterium (assembly GCA_964632995.1). Classification (GTDB taxonomy): domain Bacteria; phylum Bacteroidota; class Bacteroidia; order Chitinophagales; family Saprospiraceae; genus CAZWDL01. Next base: position 42,269 of record CAZWDL010000032.1, on the reverse strand, counting down.
GCGCCTCCCTGACCCGCCTCTCCAATGCCGGTAACAACTACATTCTGGGCGTTAACCAGGATGTGGTGCCCGGTATAGCCGCCAACTCCCTGGGTAATGATAACCTCAGGTGGGAGACGACCGATCAGTTTGATGTCGGCCTCGATGCCGGTTTTTTTGACAACCGGCTGCAGGTTACCCTGGATTACTATTCCAAGCGAACCGATGATCTGCTGATCAACGTACAGGTGCCCTGGTTGACGAGCTTCTCCACTTCCCTGACAAACTTCGGAGAGGTATCCAACAAAGGGGTCGAACTGGCGATTACCAGCATTAACATCAACAAGAATAATTTTAGATGGGAAACCAATTTCAATATCGCCGCTAACCGCAACGAAGTGCTGGATATTTTCAATGAAGAGGGCTTCATCTTTGTCAATCCCATCGGCGGCGTGGAAGCAGTCACCTCCGGTATTCTGCAGGAAGGACAACCCATTGGTACTTTCTACGGAATGGTCAGAGACGGGATCTGGAACTCCCAACAGGAAATCGAAGATTCGGGCCTAAGCGGATTTTCGGTCTTCCCCGGCGGCAAACGCTTCGTAGATCTGAACGGGGACGGCGTGATCAGCGCCGACGAGGACCGGCAGATCATCGGCGATGCAAACCCGGATTTCTTCGGAGGTATAGGGAACAACTTTTCCTGGAAAGGCCTTGAGCTTTCCTTCTTCCTGTCCTTTACAGTGGGCAATGAAATATTTAATGAAACCGACAGCCGGGTGGGCGTAGCACTGGACAATAATACCTTCAAACGATTTGTCAACCGTTGGACACCCTCCAACACGGACACTGATGTTCCCTCTGTGGAAGGAGCCGCCCGGACCCTCATCACTTCTGATACAGATGTCATCGAAGACGGGACTTTCCTGAGGTTGCGAAACATCAACCTGGCGTATAACTTCCCCGTACAGAATCTCAACTGGATTCAGTCTGCCCGCATCTATGCCAATGCGGTCAACTTACTGACTTTCGACAGCTACAGCGGCTACGATCCGGAAGTCAACCGCGGCTTTGACAATCTGCGGCGGGGCTACGATCAGGCCCAGTATCCATCCACTCAGATTTATACGATAGGCTTACAAGTTGGATTCTAATCTTTAAATCAGCTGAACATTTTGCAAACTGGTTCAAAATTAATCTATCATGTATAAAGTACTCAAATATCTTTTTTTACTGCCCAGCCTTGTTTTATGTCTGGGCTCCTGCCAGGATATTCTGACAGAAGAACCGAAAAGCTTTCTCACACCAGGCAACTTTCCTGCGAATGAGAAAGATGCCATCGCCGCTACCAATGCGGCGTATTCCCGGCTTTACAGCAGTATCATATCTTTCTATTATGCCTTCACTCCGAGTGATGTGGCCTTTCAGGGGCGGCATAATACGCGTCCTGTATCTTACTTTACTAATCTGACCTCGCTGAACGGTGATGCCGTTGTGATGTGGCAACGAAATTACCAGGGTATTGCCCGGGCCAATACGGTGATCGACCTGGTGCCGGACGTGGAAATGAATGAAGAACTGCGAAACCGCCTGGTGGCGGAAGCTAAATTTCTCCGGGCCTTCTACTACTTCGAATTGATCCGGGTGTACGGCGGTGTTCCCATCATCGATAAAGTATTGAGCGGGCCCGATGAGTTGAAAGGCGTCACCAGGAATTCAGCGGAAGAAGTGTATACTCTTATCGAGCAGGATCTTTCCGAGGCGATGCCCGTACTACCCAATAGTTACCCGGACGGTCAAAAAGGAAGGGCTACCAAATGGGCGGCAGCCACTATGCTGGCTAAAGTGCACATGACCCAACAGGATTTCGGACCGGCCAATGAATTGCTAAAACAGATCATTGAGTCAGGTGAATTCGGTCTGGCAGCCGATTACAACAGCTTATTCGGCGAGCAGGCAGAACATCAACTGCTGCCGGGTAAGGATGGTGATCTAGTCAATGAAAATATCTTTGACATACAGTGGAGACAGGATGAGAGAGGAGATTTTATACAAAACTGGGTGGGATCCAGAGATGTGGAAGTGGGAGGTATTACCGCTATCGGCGGTGGTTGGGAAAACATGCTGCCCACCCAGGATTTTCTGGGGATGTTTGAAGAAGGAGATAAGAGAAAAGACATTAGTTACGTGACCGAGATCAACGGCAATGTCCTGGAATCACCCCGAACCCCCGGCGCCGGCCCTATAACGGGCAAGTACCTCAATCCTCAGGGCGCTCCTCCTAAAGGCAATAACGGCGGTCAGAATACCTATCTGTTCCGGTACGCCGATGTGCTGTTGCTGAGGGCAGAAACAGAAAATGAACTCATCGGCCCTGCCGGTGCTTATCCTTTTATCAATGAGGTAAGAGACAGAGCCGGACTACCCCCTCTAGAGAATATGGATCAGGAGAGCATGCGACAAGCCATCCGCAAGGAACGGGCGACCGAACTGAGTTTTGAAGGACACCGAAAATACGATCTACTGCGCTGGGGAACCTTTGTGGAAACGATCCGGGGCGTTAAAGAACCCGCCATGGAAATACCCCGAACCAATATTCAGGATTTTCATGTGCTGATGCCCGTGCCGCAAAGAGAGATCGATATTTCCAACGGCAGTATTACTCAAAACCCGGGCTACTAGTGCCTCCGGCACTAGTAATTACAGCTGTGACCCCGGACAAAATGTCCGTTTTGTGGCAGAATACGACAGGGAACTTTTTTCAGCAAGACTGAAAGAAACCAGGAGGACCGGGTGGCAACACCCGGTCTTTCGGTCTTTTCCGGCTTTGCTATGCTGCCGGCCCTGCGGATAACTGAAAATTTCATACTTTAAGTCAATTGCTCCGCGCATTCATTTCAGGTTCGTTCATACAACGCTATTCTATGAAAAAGGTGATCGTTTATATGCTTTCAGGATTGCTGAGTTTTGTTTTCTCGTGTCAGGGTGAACAGAACAAAACAAGCCAGGGCCCGCAATCCCTCTTTACGATATTGGGCCCCGAAGAAACGGGTATTGGTTTTAGGAATGATTTGCAGGAGAGCTTGTACATGAATGGCCTTTTTTACGAATACCTCTACAATGGAGCCGGGCTGGCCGTCGGGGACTTCAATAATGATGAGTTGCCGGACATCTACTTCGTATCCAACCTGAAAGAAAATGAACTTTATATCAATGGGGGCGACCTGCAGTTTGAAGTAGCTGGAAAAGAAGCAGGACTCAGCGGAAAAGCAGGCTTTCCCACCGGCGTGACGACAGTGGATATCAATAACGACGGGTGGCTGGACATCTACGTTTGTGCGTCCGGCAAATTCAGAGATCCTGAAAAACGGCGCAATGAGCTGTTCGTTAATCAGGGACTGGATCCCAATGGTAAGCTTCGCTTTGAGGAACAGGGAGCCGCTTACGGGCTGGACCTGGAAATGCTCTCCACCCAAGCCGCCTTCTTTGACTACGACCGGGACGGTGACCTGGACTTGTTTCTGATCAACCACGATGTGGATATCTACGGTGATGAGCAACTGGAAGCCTACCTGCACACTCCCACTACTCTAAGCGGAGAACGGCTGTACAGAAATGACAACGGACGGTTTACCGATGTTACAGAAGCTGCCGGCATCATCGATAACCGACTGAGTTACGGCCTGGGCGTCGCTATCGGAGATGTCAATAATGACGGCTGGCCGGACGTTTACGTCGGTCATGACTTTTCCGGGGAAGACCACTTGTACATCAATAAAGGAAACGGCACTTTTTCCGAAAGGGTTAAAGAATCGATGCGTCATATTTCCAATTTCTCTATGGGGAATGACCTGGCCGATTTCAATAATGACGGGTGGCTGGATATCATGGCGGTAGACATGGTTTCCGAAGATAATTACGGAATCAAAACCAGTATGAGCGGTATGAATCCCGCTAAATTCTTCCGCCATGTGGAGCTCGGCCTGCACCATCAGTATATGTTCAATACCCTGCAGCTGAATAACGGTCCGGCAGAGCCCGGCGGTGATCCTTATTTCTCCGAAGTGGCGCACCTGGGAGAAGTGTCGAATACCGACTGGAGCTGGGCCCCCTTGTTCTTTGACATGGATTTGGACGGCGATAAGGATCTCTTTGTCGGCAACGGGATTAAGCGGGACTTCCGGAACAACGATTTTGTCAACTATCACAAAGCCTTGCGGGCAGAACTGGCCAAACAAGAAAGCATCGACCGGGAAGCCTACCTCAACGAAGTGATGTCGCGCATGCCCGAGCGGAAGAAGGTCAATTGTTTTTTCCTCAATAACAACGACCTGACCTTTTCCAAGGTGAGTGTCGACAGCATGCTAACCAACGCCAACGGAGCGGCTTATGCCGACCTGGATATGGACGGCGACCTGGATATGGTCACTAATAATATGGATGATTTCGCCTTTATTTATAAAAATAATAGCGTCGAACATAAGCGCGGCAATTATTTGAAAATCAATCTCGAAGGTCCGGAATCCAACCGGCTGGGTATCGGCGCCCGGGTAACGATCCGGGACCGGGAAAGAGAACAGACACTGGAGCACTATCTCACCCGCGGGTTTCAATCCGCAGTGGCTCCCGGCTTACAGGTGGGTATGGGACAGGTAGAACAGGCGGATCAGATTTTGGTAATCTGGCCCGACGGCAGCCGCCAGCAAATGACAAATGTGCCGGTTAACCAGACGCTCGTGCTGCGGTACCAGGAAGCCCAACCCCTGCTTTCTTCAGCAGAGAGCGCTCCTGTACCGACTCTTTTCCAGAGCCAGGCGACAGCGGCCGGGTTGGAATTTCTGCATCAGGAAAATAAATTCGACGATTTTGAGCGGGAAAGCTTGCTGCCGCACCGCATGTCGCGCTTCGGCCCGGCCCTGGCGGTAGGTGATATCAATAACGACGGACTGGAGGATATATACATCGGAGCGGCTGCCGGATTTGCAGCAAGTTTGTTCCTGCAACAAACAGGTGGAGGTTTTCAAAAGGTGCAGGAAAGCCTGTGGCGGGAAGACCGCACTCACGAAGACATGAATGCCGCCTTTTTTGACGCAGATCAGGATGGGGACCTCGATCTTTATGTGGTCAGCGGCGGTAATGAAAAACCGGAAGGAGCCGCTTATTACGAAGACCGTTTGTACGAAAATAAAAACGGCCGCTTGACTCGTGCTGCCGCTGCCCTGCCTGCCCGGCACTTCAGCGGCTCCTGCGTGAAGCCCTTTGATTACGATAAGGATGGGGACCTCGACTTGTTTGTGGGTGGACGGCAACGGCCGGGCAAATATCCTTATCCGGCTGGTAGCCAGCTATTACAGAATACCACCCGTGATGGTCAACTCTCCTTTGTAGATGTAACAGCGGAAGTGGCGCCGGCTTTACTGCAAATCGGCATGATTACGGATGCCGTTTGGGCTGATATCACCGGCGATAAAACAGCCGAACTGATCCTCGCCGGAGAGTGGATGCCGATAACTGTCATTCAATCCCGGAATGGAAGATATGAGGATATAAGTGAGGAATTGGGATTATCCGGAGAAACCGGCTGGTGGTTTTCGATTGCCGCCGCCGATTTTGATCGGGACGGCGACCTCGACCTCGTAGGGGGTAACCTGGGCTTGAATTACAAGTACAAGGCTGGCCCCCTGGAACCTTTTGAAGTGTATGCGAATGACTTTGATGAAAATGGAAGCATCGATATCGTTTTGGGGTACTACAATCAGGGAAACCTATTCCCACTGCGCGGCAGAGAGTGCTCTTCCAATCAAATGCCTTTCATTAAAAAGAAATTTCCCACCTACGATGCTTATGGAAAGGCCAGTCTGGAGGAAGTATATGATCCTGAAAAACTGGAAAGCGCTTTTCATTACCAGGCCCGGAGCTTCGCAACGACCTATTTCGAAAACCGGGGCGATGGTTCTTTTCAGCCAAGCGTTTTTGAAAACTATGCACAATTGTCTTCTACCAACGCTATCATTGTTCATGATTTCAACCGGGATGATCAATTGGATCTTCTGCTGGCAGGAAATCTGTACAGCTCTGAAGTGGAAACATCGCGAAATGATGCCAGCTATGGCGCTTTCCTGCAGGGCGATGGCCAAGGTGAGTTTCAATTGAAAAAGCCCGGTGAAAGTGGCCTGTTTGTACACGGAGATGTCAAGGCCGCTTCCCTGATCCATTTGGCTAATGGCGACCTGGGAGTGCTTTTTGCAGCAAATAACGGACCACTACAACTGGTCAGACTGAATACCGAAGATATCCTGAATTAAAAAGCGATCCGGGGGAAACGCCTCATGAGTACACTGTAACACCTTATTTGGAATGAAGAACATTTTCAGTACAACGTTATGGACTGCATTTTCTTTGTTGCTGCTAACAGCCTGCCAGCCTTCTGAAGAAACATCCGAACCTCCCAATATCATCTTGTTTTTGGTCGATGACATGGGATGGCAGGATACTTCGGTGCCTTTCTGGAAAGAGAAAACGGCCTTTAACAAACGCTACCGGACGCCCGGTATGGAGCGGCTGGCCACGGAGGGAATGAAATTTACCCAGGCCTATGCCGCCAGTGTCTGCTCACCCACCCGCGTGAGTCTCATGTCCGGCATGAACGCCGCCAGACACCGGGTGACCAACTGGACCTTAAGAAGAAATGCGTCTAACGACCGCACGCACGAAACACTTGAGCTGCCTGTCTGGAACGTGAACGGTATACAACCTGTTGATAGTATCAAGCGATCCACGCACATCACCCCACTGCCCCAGCTTCTGAGAGAGCGGGGCTACTTCACCATCCACACCGGAAAGGCGCATTTTGGAGCGATCAGCACCCCCGGAGCCGATCCCTCTAACCTGGGCTTCGATGTCAATATCGCCGGGCATGCTGCCGGAGGGCCGGGAAGTTACCTGGGGGAAAAAAACTTCAGCGCGGAATGGCGCGGCGGGGATAAGGTTTGGGATATCCCCGGGCTGGAAAAATACCACGGAAAAGATATTTTCCTCACCGAAGCCCTGACAAGAGAAGCGATTAGCGCGATGGATACCGCCTTGGCCCGAAATCAGCCTTTTTATCTTTACATGTCTCATTACGCCGTCCACGCGCCCCTGGAAATTGACGATCGCTTTTATCAGTCTTACGTGGATAAGGGCTTGGATGAAAAAGAAGCCCGTTACGCCGCAATGGTCGAGGGCATGGACAAAAGCCTGAACGACCTGATGCGATACCTGGACACAAAAGGCATTGCCGATAATACGATTATCATGTTCATGTCGGATAACGGTGGCCTGAGCGCCGTCGCCCGGGGAGGAGAGAAACATACGCATAACAAACCCCTGGCCAGTGGAAAAGGCTCTGCTTACGAAGGCGGTATCCGCGTACCCATGCTGGTTAAATGGCCGGGGGTGACGGCTCCGGGCTCCGTATGTGAGGATTATTTGATCATCGAAGATTTTTTCCCTACTGTACTGGATATGGCGGGCCTGACTGCTTATGAAACGATACAGCAAGTCGATGGCCAGAGTTTTGCGCCACTCCTGAAAGGGGAACCCACGGAGGCTGAAGAGCGGGCGCTCTTCTGGCATTTTCCCAATAACTGGGGCCCCACCGGCCCGGGAATCGGCGCCTCCAGCACCATCCGCCGCGGTAAATGGAAACTCATTTATTATCACGAAAACCAACGCTTTGAGTTGTTTGACCTGGAAGCCGATATTGGAGAACAGCGTGATCTGGCTGCCCGTGAACCGGGCCGGGTTAACGATCTGGCGAAAGAATTATCCGATTACCTGATAGCTGTAAACGCCCAAATGCCGCTTGATAAGCAAAGCAGGCAGTCCATTCCGCTTCCCGGAGTAAAGATCGAAGAATTATAATAATCTGCCATTAATTAAAATTGATTAGCGTTAACAACCGGGCATTTCGCCCGAAACATCAAACTTTTACGATATGAACCTGCACGCACGCTATGTTTTTTTGTTGGTGACCCTTATGCTGGCCGGCCTGACTGCCTGTGAATCAGAAGAACCGGAAACGGCAACCAAACCCAATGTACTTTTCATCCTGGCGGATGACCTGGGCTATCACGACCTGAGTTGCATGGGCAGCCAGTATTACGAAACGCCGAATATTGACCGGATTGCCGAATCGGGGATGATCTTTACTGACGGCTACGCCAGCTGCCAGGTGTGCAGCCCTTCCCGGGCCAGCATTATGTCCGGTAAATCACCGGCGCGGCACGGCATCACCGATTGGATAGGCGCCCGCACCGGGGAAGAATGGAGAAAGGCCGGGCGCTTCAACAAGCTGCTGCCTCCGGAGTACGTCCACAATCTGCCGCAAGAATACGTCACCTTACCCGAGGCGATGAAGGAAGCCGGCTACAAAACCTTTTTTACCGGTAAGTGGCACCTGGGCAGCGAAGGTTCCTGGCCGACAGACCACGGCTTCGATATCAACAGAGGAGGATGGGATAAGGGTAGTCCGATCGGCGGGTATTTCTCGCCCTGGGAAAATCCCACCCTGGAAAATGAAATAGAGAGAGAAAACCTCTCCATGCGCTTAGCCAAAGAAACCGTCTCTTTCCTGCAGGAAAATAAAGACACTTCCTTTTTCGCTTACCTGTCCTTCTATGCCGTACACGGCCCTATTCAAACCACGCAGGAAAAGTGGGCCAAGTACCGGCAGAAAGCCGAGGAAATGGGCATTGCGGAAACGGGCTTTGAAATGGGGCGTTTTCTCCCCATCCGGCAGGTGCAGGATAATCCGGTATATGCAGGCCTGGTAGAAGCCATGGATGACGCCGTGGGCCTCGTCTTAGATGCCCTGGAAGAAATGGAGCTGGATGAAAATACCATCATCATCTTTACTTCCGATAACGGCGGCGTAGCCGCCGGTGACGCCTTCGCCACTTCCAATTTGCCTCTGCGGGCGGGAAAGGGTTACCAATTTGAAGGCGGCATCCGCGAACCTTATTTTATCAAGGTTCCCGGATTGACCACCGGAGGAACAAAAACCAGCATTCCGGTTACCGGCACGGATTTCTATCCGACGATCCTCGACCTGGTGGGCGTGGAACTCAAACCCGATGAACACCAGGATGGCCGGAGCCTGGTTCCCGTTCTGGAGGGTGGAACGCTCTCCGAAAGGCCGCTATTCTGGCATTATCCCCATTACGGCAACCAGGGCGGAGAACCTTCCTCCATCATCCGCGAAGGGGACTGGAAACTGATCCACTATTACGAGGACGGCCGGGAGGAGTTATACAACCTGAAAGAGGACCTGGAGGAAACCAACAATGTGGCGACAGTACATCCGGAAATAGTGGAAGAACTCAGTAAAAAGTTGTTTGCCTACCTGAACGAAGTGGGGGCCCGATACCCGGAGAAGGATCCGGAATACCGCGCGGAACTGGAGAAGCAACACCTGGAAAAGGTGAAAAATGAACTGTGGCCCCGCCTGGAGCAGCGACGGCTGGATTTTCTGTCGAAGGATTATAACCCGGGAAACAATTGGTGGGGAAGTGAATGAAAGACCATACTGCCTTAATCCGGATTATTCATGATAAGTCCATAAACAATGATGACAAATGATCTTAAATATTTGATTTTCAATTATTTATATCAGGATTGACCTATGAAATCGGCGCGAAGCGGGGCTGCCTCCCATGAGCCGGTCACAGTTGGAGGTACCGGTCACACTGCACAGAGCTAAATTAGTGAGAAGCCCGCAGCGAATAGTCGAAAAGATTAGCGTTGTTGCGATAGAGCAATCGAGTGGGAACTCCGAGGCAAAGCCGGTCAGCGAAGCTATAAATTAGACCTGCCTGCCTGACCGCAGTCGGGAAAGAAATTTCAAACAAGCTCTAAACACGCCTGTGGTGCACACCGTTGCAATATTGAACATTCATTTCAATTATCTAATCCTGATTAATTCAAGCATCCATGTTAGAAGGTACAAAGGTCAATCTGAAGAAAACAGATGACATCCGGATATTTGTCGGGAGCAGAAAGATATTTGTCAACCCCAACAATGATTTTTCTGTATAGAACTGGTGGAGAAGGGAGCGTATCTTTACCTCAAAGAAGAAAGCGGAGACGGAAGGTTTCTCCGTAACTCAAACACTCGAGAACTTTTCCCCGCCCGAAAAACGAGGGCGGGCAAATACTCATCCATGAGCCCAACCAACAACCGCCTCGAATACGACCTGCTCGGCGACAAAGCCGTGCCCGCCGATGCCTATTACGGCATCCAGACCCAACGCGCGCTGGAAAACTTTGCCATCAGCGGAGTGAACCTGCAGCTCTTCCCTCCCTTCATCCGCGCCCTGGCCGAAGTGAAGCTGGCCGCCGCACTGGCCAACCACGAACTAGGCAGCCTGTCGGACGAAAAGATGGAAGCCATCGGCGCCGCCTGCCGTGAAATTATGGACGGCGCCCTGCATGAGCAGTTTGTCGTCGATCTGATCCAGGGCGGCGCGGGCACCTCCACCAATATGAACGCCAACGAGGTGATCGCCAACCGCGCCCTGGAGCTGATGGGGCGTCAAAAGGGCGAGTACGAGTATTGCCACCCCAATAACGATGTGAACCAGTCACAGTCGACCAACGACGTCTATCCTACCGCCCTGAAGATCGCGCTCATCAAGATGAAAGACCCGCTGCTGGAAGAGTTGCGGTTTTTGATCAGCAGTATGCGCCACAAGGCAAGGGAATTCGAGCACGTCATCAAGATCGGGCGCACCCAGCTGCAGGACGCCGTGCCCATCAGCCTGGGGCAGAGCTTCGAGGCCTATGCCGTCACCCTGGAAGAGGAAATTGACCGCCTCAATAACAATGCCGACCTCTTCCTGGAGATCAACATGGGCGGTACGGCCATTGGCACAGGTATCAACACGGCGCCACAGTATACCAAGCTGGTAGAAAAATACCTGCGAGAGGTAACCGGTCTGCCGGTTGTCAAGTCCAAAAACCTCATTGAGGCCACCCAGGATACCGGCGCCTTCATCATGTTCTCTTCGGCCGTCAAGCGCCTGGCCATCAAGCTGTCCAAAATCAGCAACGACCTGCGCCTGCTCTCCTCCGGCCCCCGCGCCGGATTCAATGAGATCAACCTGCCGCCCCGGCAGCCGGGGTCCTCCATCATGCCCGGCAAGGTCAATCCCGTCATCCCCGAAGTGGTTAACCAGATCGCTTTCCAGGTCATGGGCAACGACCTCACCGTCAACCTGGCTGTCGAAGCCGGACAGCTGGAACTCAACGCCTTCGAACCCATCATGGCGGCTTCCCTCTTCGAATCCATCAAACTGCTGCGCAATGGCATGAATACCCTGCGCCTGCGCTGCATCGACGATATCACCGCCAACGAGGAACAGTGCCGGAAATACGTGCACAACAGCATCAGCATCATCACCCTGCTCCAACCCGTGCTGGGCTACGCCACCTGCTCAGAGCTGTCTAAAGAGGCACTGACCAAAGGGGAAAGTGTGTATGAACTGGTGCTGGAAAAAGGGCTTCTCGGAAAGGAAGAACTGGACCGCATCCTGGCGCCGGAGAATATGATCGGGCCGCAGTTGTAACGTCGGGCGGCGCCTTCTAGGGCGCCCCCCGACTTTGCGTTAGCCCGGAAAATTCACAAAGAATTTTCCGCCCGAAGGGCTGACAAATTGCAAAATTTTGGTTGCCAGGTAATTATAAAGATTCCACCCACTTTATATTCAGCAGGGTAAGTACCCAAATTGGGGCATCCAAAATTTTGTAATTGTTAGGATTAGTACTGACATCAATGATTTTTGATCATTTGTCGTCATTATTCATGGACTTCCCATGAATAATCCGGGTTAGAGCAGTTTTCCGCAAAAAAGGGAACTTGGCAATAATTGCTCAAGCGCATTTCGGTTCTAAACGAAGCGTTTTTTGCTTGTATGAGATCAAAAGGGGAAAGAAAATAGAACTTGCGGCCTTGACGGGCACGACAAGAGAGAAGGCGACCGGAAAGGCGCCCCCCTCCCGAAGCAAGAGCCCCAAATGACAGCCACCTGACACCCGTATGTCGTAAAGCTGGCAAACCTTTTTCCCTAGTTTCGGCGGTGAACAAAAAGATAAGAGCATGGAAACATCACCGATTGGAAAAAACTTAGTTTATCAACGCCGCCGCCATGGCTATACCCAGGAAGAACTCGCCGACAAGGCCAGCGTCACCGTCCGCACTATTCAGCGCATAGAAAAAGGAGAGGTAACACCGCACCTGCAGACCGTCAAATTGCTGGCGGTGGCTCTCGATCTGGACGTGGAAGACCTGATCGAACTCGACAACCCGAAGGAGGAAAATATCCAGAAAAAGTGGCTGCTTCTTATGCACGCTACTCCCGTATTGGGTGCCGTGCTGCCCCTGGCCAATATCCTCATTCCGCTTTTTCTGTGGATCCACAAAAGAGAAGATAATCCGTTGTACGATGATCACGGGAGGGCGGTCATCAATTTTCAAATAACGGTAACGCTATTCTTCCCAATCGCTATGGCGGCGCTACTCACCCTGGAAACCGCGGGCTTTTTCATCTTCCTTGGCGTGATCCTGTACTTTCTGATCGCCGTGCTGACCAATATCGCGATGGCCGTGCAAAAGCAACGATGCTATTATCCGCTTTCCATTCCTTTTCTGAAGCGTGGCAGAAAGAAAGAGAACAATGCCTTGGGCATCCTGCTGCTGGCAGCCTCTCTCGGTTTGGGTCCGGCTTCCACGGCAAGCGCACAGAATATCGAACGCCTGGACGGCACGGTCATCTCGCCAGAGGCTTTAAAATTCGAAATTGAACGACTGATGAAGCAAGCCCGCGTGCAGGGCATGGCGGTCACCGTATTTAATGATAACCGGGCTGTCTTTCAGGAAACTTTCGGTTACAAAAACCTTAAGGCCCGGTCCTCTCTCAAACTCAGCACCAACATGTACGGCGCCTCCCTGAGCAAAGCCGTTTTCGCCGTGTTGGTGATGCAACTAGTGGAAGAAGAGGTGATTGATCTGGATACGCCTTTGCAATCCTACCTGCCGAAAAAGATTTACGAGTACGAGCCGCAAACACGCTGGCATGACGACTACTCGAACTTAAAACACGATTCCCTGTACCACCGGATCACCGCCCGCATGTGTCTGGCGCATACCAGCGGCTTTCCCAATTGGCGATCGTTCGAGCCGGATAAAAAGCTGCGGGTAAAGTTCGAACCGGGAAGCCGCTACAGTTACTCCGGGGAAGGGATGGTCTATTTACAGGTGGTGCTGGAAAAGCTGACGGGCAGAAGTCTGGAAGATCTCGCCCAGGAAAAAGTGTTCGAGCCGCTGGGGATGAAAAATTCCAGTTACCGGTGGCAATCCCGTTTTGAACAGGGTCTTGCCTACAGCCACAATTCCTCGGGAGCGCTTTATCAAAAGGATAAGGATAACGAGCCCCGCTCGGCCAGCACCCTCGAAACCACGCCGGCAGACTACAGCCGCTTTCTGGAAGCAGTTTTGCAACAGCAACTGTTGTGTGATGCTTCCTGGGAAGAAATCTTCAAACCGCAAATCCGGATAAGATCGGTACGGCAGTTTGGCCCCCTGGCTCGGAAAGACTCTACCCTCAATGACGACATTCAGCTCAGCTACGGACTGGGCTGTGGAGTATTGCAATCGCCTTACGGCAAAGGCCTTTCCAAAGGAGGACACAGCTAGGGCTTTCAGCACTACTCCATCCTCTTCCCGGAAGCCGGCAAAGGTGTTCTGATCATGAGCAACAGCGACAACGCAGAAGGCATTTACAAATACCTGCTGGAGATCGCCCTGGCCGATACTTACACCCCCTGGGAGTGGAAGGGACATGTACCTTACGACCGGCCGGGGGAATAGAGGTTCCCGTTGTCGGCTATAATTTCACGGTCATGACCGGTTTTATGAATTAAATCACTTTTTTCGCTTCAAATACAGAGGAATTCCTGTTTTTTTTGTCTTTGCGACAAAAAGCCATGGATTTAAGCTTCAACCTTTGCTTTATCTTGTTTTTCTGTTTTCTAATGAATGGGCTACAAGCTCAAACGGATTCCTTGATTTTCACTAATGGCAACTTTATGGTTGGTGATGTGAAAAGTATGGACAGAGGAGTACTGGTGATGGAAACTGATTACAGTGACAGCGACTTCAAGATAAATTGGGATGATATTGAAGAAATCTACACCCAGACGAGTTTTCTGATCACCCTCTCCAGCGGGCTCCGTTTTAACGGGCGTCTGAGCAGTATTGAAGAGGGCGAAACTGCGATTCTGACCGATGGAGGCATGAGACGGGAGGTGAAACATGAAGACATCGTTTTTCTGAAATCGGTGGATGAGACCTTTGCCAGCCGGCTGCACGCTTCGGTTAATGTGGGATTTAGTTTCACTAAAGCGCGAAACTTACGACAAAGTAATCTTAGCGCCAATATAGGTTATCTGGCCCGCCGGTGGTCGACCGATCTTTTCTACAGCGTCGTGACTTCCAACCAGGATGCCACCGATCCCATCCGGAGAGGCGAGGGAGGGATGAATTTTCGCTATTTCTTACCCCGCGACTGGTACGCAATGGCGACGCTCAACGTCTTCTCTAGTACGGAGCAAAAAATCAATCTGCGGACCACAACCAGTCTGGGCATAGGCAAATACATTATTCATACTAACCAGGTTTACTGGGGGGGGGGCGCCGGTCTGAACTACAACGACGAAGACTTCTCCAGCGATGCGCTCGACCGGCGCAGCCTGGAAGGGTATTTCGGTACGGAGCTCAATATGTACGATGTCGGCGATTTCAGCCTGCTTTCCCGCGCTGTCGTCTATCCCAGCTTCACAGAAGCCGGCCGCTGGCGCTTCGAGCTGGCTTTTGATACCAAGTACGAACTGCCGCTCGACTTCTTTATCCACCTGGGCTTCAATCTCAACTACGATAACCGCCCTACTGAAGGCGCGGGAGGAACGGATTACGTTTTCCTGTCAGGTATAGGATGGGAGTGGTAGGCGGTAAGCGCTGTAATTAAGTTCATCGCGGTTAATTTAGCTTTTTTTTCGCCAGAATTCCTTGGTCCCCGGCCCTTTGGGTACGGGGGCAGGCTTTCAGTCATTATTCCTGGACTTGCCATGAATAATCCGGCTTAAGGCTATCTGCCTTCTGTGCCGGACTTTCATGGAAGAAAGAAAATTGTATAAGGCTTCCCATTTTCTATAAGCTCATCGAATTTATTCTACAAGATTGTTCTACTCGAACCCCTACCTTACATGCAGTACTTAGAGGTTTTCCCAGAAATCACTAAACCGCTTTCTGTGTAGCCGCATTCTAACAAAAAACAAATGAGCAAGCTATGGAGCTCCAAAACGCTCCCCTTAAATATGCATTGCTGCTGCTTGGGTTGTTTCTTATTTACCCCTGGTCCGTGATCAACTGCAGCCTTGTCAGGCTCGCGGACAGTGAAAACTATCGACAATGACTTACTTCTTCTCATTGGTTGTCTTTTCAAGTTTTTTTTCAGGTTTATTGGTCGGCATAATATTGGAAGCCACCGGCATATTTTCCTTAGGACAGCGGTTAATACGTTCTAAAAGAGACAAGAAAAAAGACAGGGAAAGAAAAATCAGTCTCTCCCGGGAGCAACGCAGTCTTTATCAGCGCCAGATCGAATCCTATCTGCGATCGGAAAAGGCTTATTTGAATACCGATTTCCGCATGAGCGACATGGTCGAAGCCACCGGAATTCCCCGCCATCACCTCTCGATAACCATTAATACACTGTATCGTACGAATTTTAACACCCTGATCAACCGGTATCGTATAAAATACATACTTAGCCGTTTTGACGATCCGAAATGGAACCATTTGACCCTGGAAGGCGTGGCCGAGGAGGCGGGGTTCAATAGCAGAACGACCTTTCTGAATGCCTTTAAAAAAGTGACCGGTATGACGCCGTCCAAATTCCGGAAAAAACAGGAAGAAAGAAAAGAGAATGCCGAGGTGTCAATGCCCAGAGTCTTGCTATCCATGCCGAATCCGGTCTGATAAGATTTCTAGTCTAAGGAACTCAAACAGGTAAATCTACCATAATGCCCGGACGGGATACTTTCTCAAAACCAGCCGTCCGGGCTCTTTTGATCATCATTCACCAATCGGCGCCGTAAACGGTCAAAGAAGGCCGGGCGGTGCGCAGGAAATAGAGTGCATTTGGAAATGAACTGGTCGAACAGATAGGTGATGAAGACCTGAGCAAAAGAACCTATTGTATACTCAAATCAATAAAACGATATTCAATGAAACGATTTTTCTTTTCTTCAATGCTGATGCTGTGGATGCTGTGCGGCTCGTACGCCCAAAACGAAGAACGTCCCAATATCCTCGTTATATGGGGTGATGACGTAGGCATGTGGAACCTAAGCGCCTATCACCGCGGCATGATGGGCGACGCCACGCCCAATATTGACCGGATCGCTGACAAAGGGATGATCTTCATGGATCACTACGCACACGCCTCCTGTACGGCCGGCCGCGCGGCTTTCATTACCGGACAGTATCCTATCCGCACCGGCCTGAGCACAGTGGGGCTGCCGGGAGCACCGCAGGGAATACAAAAGGAAGATCCCACCCTGGCCGAGCTGCTCAAACCGCTGGGTTATGCTACCGGACAATTCGGCAAGAACCACCTGGGCGACCGCGACGAGCACCTGCCTACGGCGCACGGCTTCGATGAGTTTTACGGCATTCTCTACCATCTCAATGCCGGCGAATATATCGAGCAGGACGACTATCCGCAGGAGCCGGAAGCCGTCGAGAAGTTCGGCTTCGACAAACAGCGCGGCATCACCCACTCCTGGGCGGAAGGCGACGGCAAACAACGCGTGGAAGACCTCGGTCCCTTCGGCCGCGAGCGCCAGCGCACCCTGGAAAAGGACATCCTGAAGCAATCCAAGCGCTTCATCCGCGAGGCTGTTGATAATGATAAACCCTTCTTCGTTTGGCACAATACCACCCGCATGCACTACCGCACCAACCTCTCGGAAGAATACGAAGGGGCTACGGGGTATGGCCTGTACGCCGACGGGATGAGGGAAATGGACGATATCGTCGGCGAACTGCTCGACCTGCTGGAAGAACTGGACGTGGATGAAAACACCATCGTCATGTTCGCCACCGACAACGGCGCGGCCTCGAATTCCTGGCCCGACGGCGGCAACCAACCCTTCCGGGGCGAAAAAGGCGTCGGCGGCTGGGAAGGCGGCTTCCGCGTACCGGTGCTCGTCAAGTGGGACGGCCATATCCCCGCCGGCGTCAGCACGGGCGAGTTCATGACCATGGAAGATTGGCTGCCCACCATCATGTCCATGCTTGGGCAACCCAACCTGAAGACGGAACTGCTGGACGGCAAGAAAATCGGGAACAGTAACTATCGCATCCACCTCGACGGCTACGACCAGAGTGACGTGGTGCTGCGCCAGGGCAAGAGCAAACGCCTGGACTTCTACTATTTCACCGAAACCACCTTCCACGGCCTGCGCTACGGCAACTGGAAGCTGCTGTTCCGCGATCAGGAAACCTGGTTCCGGGCGGATAATGCCGAACTGACCTCTCCCTATATCATCAATCTGAAGCTGGACCCCTTCGAGCGCTTTACGGAGGCCCGCGGCTACGACGAGTGGGCAGAAAACCGCTCCTGGCTCTTCGGTCCGGCCATGATGCAGATGGCCGAGTTCGTCAACTCGTTCAAGGACTACCCGCTGCGACAGCCCAGCTTCTCGCCCAGTGTGGGGGACCTGACGACCATCATCAACAAGTTCTCGGCTACGGCGAGGTAAACCAAACCGTCAAAACCACAACGAACCATGCGAATACCTGCTTTTCAAATGCTTGTTCGCCTGCATCCTGTTGCCGTGCTCGTTTTGACCTTATGGTTGCGGCCTTTTAATGGAGCGGCTCAGGCCATCTCCTTGCAGGACATTGGCGCAACCTATGCGGCCTTACCAGAGGTTACTATCTACGTAGCCAAAGAGATCATTACCCTGGATGAAAATCGGCCGCAGGCCCAGGCCGTCGCCGTGCAGGGCGATCGCATCCTGGCCGTCGGCGACCTGGAAACCTTGAAACAGGCCGCCGGCGATCAGCCCTACCGGATCGATGAGCGCTTTGCCCATCAGGTGATCGTCCCCGGTTTTATCGCCCAGCACGACCACCCCGTGCTGGCAGCCCTGACGATGGCTTCCGAGGTGTTGTCTATCGAAGATTGGAATTTGCCGTCCGGCAAAATTCCCGCCGTCAAGGACCGCAACGATTTTCTCGAGCGCCTGGCGGCGGCCGATAAAAAGATGACCGATCCCAAAACGCCGCTGGTCAGCTGGGGGTATCATCCTTATTTTTACGGAAAACTCACCCGGGCCGACCTGGATAAGATTAACCCTGACCGCCCCATCATCATCTGGCACCGCTCCTGCCACCAGGTGACGCTCAACAGCGCCGCCCTTAAGGACAACGGCATCGACCAGTCGCTTTTTGATAGCTGGGGCGCCACCGCTCAGGAGCAATCCAGCCTGGAGGAAGGCAATTTTTACGAACAGGGAGTTTTTGCCGTTCTGCCCAAGATTGCCGGCATATTGGCGCCCCCCGAGAAGCTGAAGCAGGGGCTGAATATTATGCGGGAGTATATGCACGACAAAGGCATCACCTTGGGCTGCGAGCCGGGCGGCATCCTGGTGAAACCCCTGCAGGACGCCATCAACCGGGAGTTATCGCCCGCCAACAATCCATTTCGCTTTTATTTCATTGCCGATGGCAAAACCCTGGTGGATAAGTATTCCGATGACACACAGGTTTTAGCAGAAGCCGAAAAACTGGATAGCTGGTATGAAGGGATGACGGCGTCCATGCCCGGGCGCGTCAAATTATTCGCCGACGGCGCCATCTATTCGCAACTCATGCAGGTGCGCGACCCCTATCTCGACAGCCACCAGGGCGAATGGATGACCGATCTGGACGTTTTTGAGCGGGCCTTTCGCATCTTCTGGGACGCCGGCTATCAGATCCACGTGCACGTCAACGGCGATGCCGGAATGGACCGGGTGCTCAACACCCTGGAAAAAAATATGCGCCGGAACCCCCGCTACGATCATCGCACCGTGCTGGTCCACTTCGCCGTCAGCGCACCCGACCAGGTGGAGCGCCTGGAGCGCCTCGGCTGCATCGTGAGCGCCAACCCGTATTACGTGACGGCCCTGGCCGACAAATACAGCGAAAAGGGTCTCGGACCTGAGCGCGCCGACAACATGGTGCGCATGGGTGACGTGGAGCGGGCCAGCGTGTCTTACTCCTTCCATTCCGATATGCCCATGGCGCCAGCCGATCCGCTCTTTTTGATGTGGTGCGCCGTCAACCGGAAGACGACCTCCGGCCGCGTAGCCGCCGCCGACCAGCGGGTGAGCCGCGAGGGCGCCCTGCGGGCCGTCACCCTCGACGCCGCCTATTCCCTACTCCTGGAGCATGAGGTAGGCAGCGTCGAACCGGGCAAACGGGCCAATTTCACCATCCTGGAGGACAATCCCGTGACCTGCGATCCCGACGCAATCAAGGATATCGAGGTGTGGGGAACCGTCATGGAAGGGCGGGTGCTGCCCGTAGGCGGAATCTCCGCGAACGGCGCTACAGGCTTTCACGACCTGAGAGCTCCGGAGGAAGACGCCCATTTCGCGAAAACCGCGGCCGAATACGCCCTGAAGGTGGCGCATACCCATGGGGAAAAGTGAGGGCGAAGTTAACAGGGATCGAAGTGGGATAGAAAACCGTTTTGAGGCTGCTGCCCGTGAAAATGGGTGATAGGCCTTTCTAAGAAAATTTTGATCACAAAAAACGCGGAAGATGAGATGGAATGCCGCCCCAAGCTGGGCCCTCGTTAAGCCCTCACGGTTTTCGGCCGCCGCCGCCGTGGTCGGCATGGCCTCCAAAACACCGGAGAGCAGCTGGGCCACACCCTCGGAGAAAAATCCCTTTCTCGTCATCCAGGGCACCAACGATTAGGTAGCGCCCCCGGAAAACGGTGAGCTGCTGAAAAAAGAGCTGGGCGATCTGGTAGAGCTCGTTTCCATTGAGAGTGGCGGACACCTCATGGTCATCAACCACGCCTGGGAAACGAGGGAAGCGATCCTGTGTTTTTTACAAACAAAATTCGATTGATCGAATCAAACAGCTTCTAAGATTCGAACTTCATTTTCCTGAATAAAACACATCATCATGAGATCAATCCTCTCCTTTTTTTTCCTCGGCCTGCTGTTGCTCGGCGCCTGCGCCGAAAATGCCCGGCAGGCAACTGAAGCCGACGCGTCCTCCACCCTCTACCACAACGGCGATATCCTCACCATGGAGGGTGACGCGCCGCAGTATGCCGAAGCCGTCGTTGTCAAAGACGGCAAGATCGCCTTCGCCGGCGCCAAAGCCGAAGCCGAAAAGGCGGCGGGAGCGGGCTTTACTGAGGTGGACCTGCAAGGCAAGACCCTGCTGCCGGGCTTCATCGACGCGCATAGCCATTACATCAGTTCCCTGTCGGTCGCCAATCAGCTCAATCTGTACCCGCCGCCCTCGGGACCGGGCAAGGATGTGGCCGCCATCGTAGCGGAACTCAAACGCTTTAAAGCGGAAAACGACATTCCGGACGGAGAACTCATTCAGGCCTATGGCTACGACGATACCGTCATGCCGGAGGGGCGTCTGCTCAACCGCGACGATCTGGATGGGGCCCTGCCCGATAATCCCGTCCTGGTCGGGCACGTCTCCATGCATGGCGCCGTACTCAACTCCGCGGCGCTGGAAAAATACGGGGTGACGGCCGAAACCGAAACACCTCCCGGCGGCGTCATCGTACGCAAGCCGGGCACCAACGAACCCTACGGCCTGATCATGGAGACGGCCTACCTGTCCATCTTCGGCTCCCTGCCCCTGCCGACGCCGGAAGAGGAGATCGAGTGGAGCAAAGCCGCGCAACGCCTGTACGCCGAAAACGGCATCACCACCGCCCACGAAGGCGCTACCCATATCAAGGATATGCAGGTGATGCAGCGGGTCGCCGAAGCGGGCGCCAATATCATCGATATCGTCACCTATCCGTTCATCACCGACCTGGAAGCCATCCTGGAGGCATTTCCGGTTAACAACTGGGGAACCTATAAAGACCACTTCAAGATCGGCGGGGTGAAGATCACCATCGACGGGTCGCCGCAGGGCCGCACCGCGGCCTTTACGACGCCCTATCTCACCGGCGGGCCCGGCGGAGAGCAAAACTGGAAGGGTGAACTCACCTTCCCGCAGGAGGAGATCAACAAATACGTGAAAATGGTGTACGACCTGGGCGTCCCGCTCAACCTGCACGCCAACGGCGATGCGGCCGTCGACGCCTTCTTCGCGGCGCACGAATACGCCGCCGCCGGTGACCTGAACGGGGACCGCAACGTCACCCTCATCCACGCCCAGTTTACGCGTCCGGATCATATTCCCAAATACGTCGAGTACAAGATCACTCCCTCCTTTTACACCCTGCACACCTACTACTTCGCCGACGCCCACATCGCCAACCGCGGACCGGAGCAGGCCGCCTATATCAGTCCCATGCGCGACGCCATCGATGCGGGCTTACGGCCCACCAACCACACCGACTTCGTGGTGGCGCCGCTCGATCAACCCTTCATGCTGTGGTCAGCGGTCAACCGCATCTCCCGCAGCGGCGAGGTGATCGGGGAGGACCAGCGCGTCGCGCCTTATGAAGGGTTGCAAGCCATGACCATCAACGTGGCGCATCAGTACCGGGAAGAGGACCGGAAGGGTAGTATCCGGGCCGGAAAACTGGCCGATCTGGTCATCCTGGACCGGAACCCGCTGAAGGTACAGCCCGACGCTATCAAGGATATCCAGGTGCTGGAAACGATCAAGGAGGGCGAAACGGTGTACAAAAAGACAACAGAGGAATTGGGCATGAAGTAATCAATGATCCGATGTATTGAAATTCAATGATTTTGGACTTTGGACGTCAGACATCAGAGGCCAGACGTCAGACTGGATAGCCCTGAATTCCAACGGCTGGCATACTTTTCCAGTTGATGTTGATGGGGACACCAAGTTTACAAATGCCTTTATAGCCAGTAGGTTAGAGTCTGATATCTGGCATTTGGCGTCTAAAGTCTAAAATGATTAAAACCCTATAAAGATGAAAAAAATCAACCTTCCCATTGTTTTCCTGCTTGCAACCCTCCTTTCCGGATTCAGCCAGAATGAAGAGCGCCCCAATATCCTCGTGATCTGGGGCGACGACATCGGCTACTGGAACATCAGCCACAAGAATCGCGGCATGATGGGATATCAGACTCCCAACATCGATCGCATCGCCAGAGAGGGTGTGGCCTTCACCGACTACTACGGGCAGCAGTCCTGCACCGCGGGCCGCGCGGCCTTCCTGGGCGGCAACGTTCCCGTTCGCACCGGCATGACCAAGGTCGGCATGCCGAAAGCCCTGGAGGGCTGGCAGAAAAGCGATGTTGCTATTGCTACGGTTTTGAAAGCCCAGGGATATGCCACCGGGCAGTTCGGTAAAAACCATCGGGGCGACCGCGACGAGCACTTGCCGACGATGCATGGGTTTGACGAATTTTTCGGCAACCTCTACCATTTAAATGCCGAAGAAGAGCCCGAAAATGAGGACT
>CAZWDL010000032.1:0-19540 GCA_964632995.1 uncultured Saprospiraceae bacterium | reverse complement strand
CCCGCCGATATGGTCCTGGCGAACGGCCAAACCTTCCGCGAGCGGTTCGGTCCCCGCGGCGTCATCCACAGCTGGGCCGACGGCAAGGGCGGACAGCGTATCGAGGACACCGGCCCCTTGACCAAAAAACGCATGGAAAGCGTCGATGATGAAACCCTGGCCGAAGCCAAGCGATTCATACGGGAGCAGGTAGAGGCCGGCAAGCCCTTCTTCACCTGGTGGAACGGCACGCGCATGCACTTTCGCACGCACGTGAGCGAAGAGAAAATGGCCAGGATCAGAGAAAAGTATCCCCATGCCGACGAGTACACCTGCGGTATGATCGAACACGATATGCATGTTGGGGAACTGCTGGACCTGCTCAATGAACTCGGGGTTGCCGACAATACCGTAATACTCTATTCCACCGACAACGGCCCCCATTTCAACACCTGGCCGGATGCAGGCGCCACTCCCTTTCACGGAGAGAAAAACAGCAGCTGGGAAGGCGCCTTCCGCGTGCCGGCTTTTATCAAGTGGTCCGGAAAAATGCCGGCCGGCGTGACCCTAAATGGGATCGTGGCGCACGCAGACTGGTTACCCACCTTTCCTGCTATCGCCAGAAATGAAAATATCACCGGCCAACTTAAAAACGGGGTGCCCCTCAATGGCAGAACCTACAAAAACTACAAAGACGGTATTAACCAGCTGGATTATCTCACCGGCCAGGTCGAAGAGTCTCCGAGAAAGGGATTCATCTATGTGACCGACGGCGGGAATATCACCGCCCTCCGGTAAAGTGCAGAAGCAAATTGAGGAGATGACCAAAGGAGACAATAAATAAATAAAAAAATAAAAAAATGAAAACCAACAGCATTCGTGTTTTTCTATTGCCGGCAGTATGGGCAATCGCCTTCCCCCTTTTCAGCCAGCAGGACGCCGCCGACCTGGCCAAGCAGCTGGCCAATCCGGTCGCCTCGCTCATCAGCGTGCCCTTTCAGAACAACGCCGACTTCGGGATCGGCCAATGGGAAGGCACGCGCAATACGATGAACTTTCAGCCGGTGGTGCCCATATCCATCAGCGAGAAGTTAAACCTGATCAATCGCATCATCGTACCGGTGGTCGCTCAGTACAGCATCACCGGTCCGGGCGAACGCCAGACCGGGATGGCCGATGCCTTGTACAGCGGCTTTTTCAGTCCTAAGGATTCGAAAAACGGCTTTACCTGGGGCGCCGGGCCGGCGCTGCTGCTTCCCATCGGCGCCCCGGAAATGCTCACGACCAAACAGTTCGCCGTCGGCCCTACCACCGTAGCCCTCAAACAATCGGGCGGCTGGACCTACGGCGGGCTTATCAATCAGCTCTGGAGCGTGGCCGGCAACGACGAGCGCCCGGATGTGAATCAGTTGTTTGTCCAGCCATTCGCCATCTACAACTGGTCAAGCGGAGCAGGGGCAGGCGTCAATTTTGAGTTCACGCAAAACTGGACCGCGAGCCAGACGACGCTGTGGTTTAATCCCTTCATCAACGGCGTCACCAGCTTTGGCAAACAAAAAGTGCAGTTGGCCATCGGTCCTCGCTTTAATCTGGCGGCACCCGAAGGGGCCCGCGCCAACTGGGGCGTACGCACGGCGGCTACCCTTTTGTTTCCAAAGTAAATTGCATCGCTCCCATTACCTTGATAACTTGCTGTTGCTCCAATTTGAACATTCGGCAGTTCAGTGCTTGCATTGACCGGCCGACAACCAAAATCAAAAAAATGAATCGGTTTTTTCTTCTTCTATTTGCCCGGGCGCTCGCCGGCTGTGGCGGGAATATTCAGGAGACCGGTGAGACGGCATCGCCCGCCTCCGTTTATTACAACGGCGATTTCTTTACCATGGAAGGTGACGAGCCGCAGTACGTTGAGGCCATCGTAGTGCGGGACGGCAGGATCGCCTTTGCCGGGGCCACCGGTGAGGCCAACGGGGTGCTGGAGGAGTTGGCCGCCATTCCGGTCTTCTTCCCGGTCATGACCCCTTCGAGCCCCGAGCTAGCTGACTATTATCTCGATAAAGCTCAGGAAATGGCGCTGCGCTTCGGTTACACCACCGCCTAGGAAGGCCTCGCCATGACCAACCATGAATAGCTGGCTGCTTTTGCGGAACAGGGAAACCTCAAAATTGATGTAGTGTCTTATATCGACTACAGTTTTCCCCAATACATGAATAGTAAATGGTATGGTCCCGATTACACGAACCGGTATCGCATCGGCGGCTTCACAAGATGACACTCGACGGATCGCCGCAGGGCCGCACCGCCTGGCGCCTTATGAAGCCCTCAAAACCATTACCAGCTGGGGCGCCTACCAGCACTATGAGGAAGAGACCAAGGGGACCATCGCGGAAGGCAAGCTGGCCGATTTCGTCATTCTGGACCAAATCCCCCTGAAAGTGGACCCCATGACGCTAAAGGATATAGCTATCCTCGAGACGATCAAAGAGGGAGAAACAGTGTACCGGAAGCAGATGGAGTGAACGGGAGCGTAAGTGAAAAGAGGGGGCAAAAAACGGAAATTACCAAAAGAGAGTGATCATGAAAAAAGTCAAACTACTGCTGGTCGACGATCACAGCCTGATTCGCAAGGGGCTGCGCCTGTTGTTGGAGTTGAATCTGAATGTTGCTGAAATCGATGAGGCGGACTCCTGCAATAAACTCATGCAAGGGCTTAAGGAAAAAGACCATACGCATTTGATCCTCGACATCGCCCTGTCCGACGGCAGCGTGCTGGAAATCCTGCCCAATATCGTCGCGTTGTATCCCGGCCTGCCCATCATGATCTTTTCCATGCAGCCGAAAACCGTATACCAGAGTGCGCTGGAGCGCTACGGGATTCGGCACTTTCTATCCAAAACCGCTTCGGAAGAAGCGACGCTGGCCGCCGTCAAAAAATTTCTGGAAGGCGATCCGCCCGCCCCCGTTACCGATACGGCGCCTCCCTTCGAAGAATTGACACCCCGCGAGCTGGAAGTACTTCACTATTTACTTCAGGGGACCAAAACCAGCGAGATTGCCGCTAACCTGAATCTGAAAATGAATACCGTGTCCACCCTGAAAAAGCGAATCTTTGAAAAAACCGATACCGAAAACCTCAAACAGCTTTGGGACCTGGCGGCTGTTTTTAACTATAAGGGGTAAAATGGATTGGCCCGAAGCCATTCCCCCTGACTCACAGTACTCAATATCTTTTATATAAACAGCCGGTTTGATAAAAGAGTGACAGGAAAGAGCAGGCGGCAGTGGGATTTTATTGTTAAATTGAGGGGTGAATCTGGGTTCCATTTACAGTCGACGATAAGATATGAAAAGTCGAATGTCTCTATTCCTATCCCTGCTACTACTGAGTGCGCTACCGGTATGTGCTCAGCCCGCCCGTTTCAGCCTGACCCGCTACAACACGGAAAACGGATTGCGTTCCAATGCTGTCAACGGCCTGGTGCAGGATAGCCTCGGCCTGGTGTGGATCGCTACGGAGGCCGGTCTGGTTCGATTCGACGGACAACAGTTTGCGCATTTTGACCAAAGCAATATTCCGGAACTGGAGTCCAGCCGGATTAATGAATTAGGTATTGGACGCGATCAACGCCTTTTCTTTTCAAATGGGGAAGGCGCTTTATGGCAGAAAACAGCTGAGGGATTCCGGAAACTGGCTTCGCCCGAAGGGGATTATATGCGTTTTGCCGGGAAAAAATTTGCTTTGTACGGCTCACGGGATTTATTTCATTCGGTACAGGCGTATGACATACCCGATGGACGTTGGCTGGATTCCGGAATCACCCCGGTTGCAGCCGAACAGGATAGTGCGCTGATATGGGATGCCCGCTTCCCTCATTTCATGGTTTTTACCTCCGATTCCATCTATAAAAAGTCAGCCCCTTCTCTCCCTTCAGCAGCATCTCCCTGTGTTTTAAACGGCCGCTTGTTGCTGTTCGATCCGGCCATGGGCTTTCGCCCCTATATGGACCGGGGCCAACTGGGGACTCCGTATCCGTTAGTTTTCCAGGACGCCGGTGATGAAACGGTACGCTTGCTTTCCAACAAGACACAACTTTTTGGACACATCAATATGCCCGCCCCCGTCCTGATATCCGGCAGCCGGGCCTGGGTGTTGCGCTTACAACAGGACACCGTCCGGGGATCGCTAATTGCGGACGGGCTCCCCATAGAAGATCAAATTAACGTAGCACTTTATTTGCCCGCGTATCGCACCTTACTGCTGGGAACCCGGTCCAGGGGATTGATCCGCGCGGTATCCCAGCCGCTGAATCATTTGGTGGTGGACGCAGCCGGCAAAACGGATGCGGTAGAATCCACTTACGGGCAAATTCTGCTTCCCAACGGTAATATAATGACAGAACGGGGAGTGGAGTTTGGAGAGGCGCCCGCTGGGACACACGAAAAAATCAGTGCACTGGCCCCCCTGGGAAGATTCTTTTTCCAAAAGGATCAATACCTGTGGTTTAGTAAAAGGCACTTTGTTCACCGTTATCACTTCCCCTCTCGTGAACTGCTTGCTTTTGAGGCCAATAAACAACATGGTTTCCATCTTTTTCTGCCTCAGGAGAGGGGAATGGTTGTGGCGGACGCTACCGGGCTTGGTTTGATCCGGGAAAACCGCTATACCAAGTGGTTTGATTTTCCACCGCTGCAGAAAGGCGATCCCGGCAACGAATCCCTTAACGCCCTGGTGGAATGGCCCGGTGGAAAGCTGGCGCTGGCCAGCTGCGACGGGTTCTACCTGCTGGATACGGCTACCCGACAAATTGATACTGTTCCTTATTTCCAAAATGCTTGTGTGCGGACGATCTGGGAGAAAGACGGATTTTACCTGTTCGGCACCTACGGCCAGGGTATCCACGCCTGGCAGGACGGCGAATTTCGCTCCCTGCCCCTTGACCCCTCCGGCTACCTGCAATACGCTCACTGTTTTGCGGAAGACCCTTACGGAAACCTCTGGATCAGCACTAACCGGGGGCTGTTCCGGGTAGCACTGCAGGACCTCAAAGATGCATTCACCGAACAACTGCCGATGATCTTTTTCCAGTACTTCGGCAAGCAGCAGGGCATGATCACCACGGAGATGAACGGTCGCTGTATTCCCTGCTTTCAGCGCCTGCCGGACGGCGTCTTTTCCTTCCCTACCATGGATGGTCTGCTCTGGGTGCCGCCTGAGTTACAGGCCTGGCATACACCGCGAGCAGCCCCTTTTCAGGTCGATCTACTGCTGTCTCGGGGCCAGCAAATATCCACTTCCGATTCATCCGGCATTTTTCGGCTACCCGAAAAAAGCAGCTCGGTAGACATTCAGCTGGCATCAAGTCGCTTCGACGGGCCCGAAAATGCCCAGATTTACTACCGGCTGGATGAGGAAAGTACCTGGCGAACCCTAAGCCAGGAGGGCGATATGGAAATTGGATTGAGCGATCTCGGTCCGGGAAGCCATACCCTTCATATTCTAAAACTTTTGGGTTTCGGAACCGGCAATTACCAGGAGGAGCAGCTATCTCTTTATGTTCCCTATCCCTGGTACTTCAAATGGTATGCCTTGCCCGGTTGGCTAACCCTGCTGACCCTGATCGTCTGGGGTATTAGTTACTGGCGCGTCATGCAGCTGCGAATTCAGCAAAGCCGCCTGCAAACGGAGGTCGCCCTGAAAACCGGCGAAATCGAAGAAAAAAGAACGCTCCTGGAAGCCCAGGTGCAGACCCTCAACCGTCAGAAACAGCAACTGGAGCAAAGCAACCAGCTGCGCCTTAAACTGCTGTCCATCATCAACCATGATTTGCTGGCGCCTCTTCGTTTTCTGCAGCACACGGGGCGCAATCTGGCCCTGCACCAGGACCGCCTTCCCCCGGAACGCCAACAGGAAATCATCCGGGAAATGGCGCAGACCTCCGGCGAGTTGTTTTACCTGTCCAGCAACCTGTTGAACTGGATCAACTACCAGCGCGACGGCATACGCCTGGAATACGAAAAGTTCGACCTGCATGCCTCCGTCGAACGTATATTCAAAATCATTGAAGGTGCAGCCGGCGAAAAACAACTGAACCTGATCAATGACCTGTCTTGTCCTTTCGAAGTGTACCACAGCCGGGAACCGGTACAGATTATATTGTACAACCTGCTGATCAACAGTCTGAAATGTACGGATGCCGGGCATATTCACGTAACGGCTTCCCAGGATGAAGCGTCCCTGACTTTCACCGTTTCCGATACCGGACAGGGCCTCTCACCGGGCAAAATCAGCGAACTGCAGGATCTCAATTTTAATCATTCTCCGGCCGCGCCCGACTCGATGGACTCGGGGCTGGGATATATAATCATCAAGGACCTGCTGCGCCTGCTGCAGGGGAAAGTTTGTTTGGAAAATGAGGCAGAAGGAGGATTACGGGTGACGGTCAGCTTACCCGCGGTGAAGGGCATTTTGAAAAAAAATATCTCATGAAGATTGAGTTATTTTGATTTTTATTCCAAACCATACTTCTATCAAATTTACCAACAATGAAAACTTTCCTGCTGCTCTTTGTGCTGCTCTTGCTGGCAGCCTGCGGAGCCCCCGATCAAAACGCTGAAAATTCCACCAATTCCGCCGCCGTTTACTACAACGGCGATATCCTGACCATGGAAGGCGACGAGCCTCAATATGTGGAGGCCGTTGTGGTCAAAGACGGCAAAATTGCCTTTGCCGGCGCCTCCCGGCCAGCCGGCCTCCTACAAAGGATATCCGGCAATTGAAGACTTTGAAGCGGTGAAAGGCTATGTAGAAACGGCTTTCGCCAACGACTGGCAGATTCTTACCCACTGCAACGGCGACGCGTCGATCGATCAGTACGTCCAGGTGGTGCGGGCAGCCGCCGAAACGCAAGGAAACGAGGACCGGCGCACTGTCGTGATACACGCCCAAACCACCCGGGAGGATCAACTGGATTCCATGAAAGCGCTGGGCATGATTCCTTCTTTCTTTTCCATGCACACCTATTACTGGGGCGACTGGCACCGTCTGCTAGTATTGGAGACGATTAAGGAAGGACAAGCGGTTTATAAGATGGAATAAAGGGAGTGATTTTTCCGGTTTGGCGTTTTTATTTTTGATGCTTCGGCGCTCTCCAAACATTGTGCATTCTACTTCATTTAAACTATGAGTAGAGCTATTCTTTCTATTATTCTTAAAAAGTGCGTCAATGCATCTATTCAAAAGCACTAAAACTCGAAAAATGACTAAGATTTTAATCCCCTTATTGGTCTTGCTTGGCTTGAATGCCTTTTCACAGTCTAATATCACCGTCGGTGAAAAAGCGCCGGCTATCCACATCACGGATTGGATGGCCAATACTCCCGCCGACAAAGACCTCTCTGATAAGTTCGTCGTCCTCGAATTCTGGGCCACCTGGTGCGGCCCTTGTATCAAGGCCGTGCCGCATATGAATGAATTGCAGAAAAAATTCGACAGCGCGGATCTCATCTTCCTCTCTATTACGGATGAAAATGCCGAAAAGGTAAACCGGACCCTGAAACGGGTGGACTTTCAGTCGGCCGTAGTGAGTGACCAGACCAGGCAGACCCATAATGCCTTCGGCGACGGCGAAGAGGGACTGGCCAGCCTGCCGATGACCGTACTGATCGATAATGACGGCATCGTCCGCTGGGTTGGCCTGCCTGACCAGCTGACGGATTTACCGCGGCCAGTCTGACTAAACTGTTTTCCAAAATTTTACGATTGTCAGGGTTAACCCTGACCAAATATTTGAAAATCAAATATTTTCGATCATTTGTCGTCATTATTCATGAAATTGCCATGAATAATCCGGGCTAAAGCCATGGATCGCGGCGTGCTGACTATAGAAACGGATTACAGCGGCAATGACTGCAAAATCGAATGGGAGGGAATCAAGGAAATTTACGCTCAGACGAGCTTTCTGATCACCCTTTCCGACGGCCGGCGCTTCAATGGTCGACTGGAAAGTGCCGGAAACAAAAGGGTGGCCATACTGACCAACGAAGGCGGAAGGCTGGAGGTCAACCATTGGGAAATTGTCAACCTGAAAGAGATAGACGACAGCTTCGTCAGCCGTCTGTACGCTTCGGCAGCTGTCGGTTTCAGCTTTACGAAGGCGCAGAGCCTGCGGCCTAAGGAAAAAGATTGCTTCTTGTTTCATCTTATGAAATAAGCCACCTTTTTCCCCAAAAAAGTAGTAGAGATGCTCATTTTTTGTGGCCTTTATATCCCAAAAATCAGGTTGAGCTTTCTTTGTTTTATTTTCCAAATCTAATCCGTGATGAAGATTACTTCCTCTTTCTTTTTCATTATAGTATTCCTTTTTGCTTTATTAGAGTTGTCTGCCCAAACTGACTCCCTCATTCTTATGAACGGCAACTACATCGTCGGCGAAGTCAAGGATATGGACCGCGGCGTGCTGGTCATGAAAACCGATTACAGCGACAGCGATTTCAAGATAGAATGGGAGGGAATCAAAGAAATTCACACCCAGACGAGCTTTCTGATTACCCTCTCCAACGGACGGCGCTTCAATGGCCGCCTGGAAAGTATCGGCGATGGTAAAACGGCTATCCTAATCGATGAGGGGGGCAGAGAAGAAGTGAATTTAGAGGAAATCGTCTACCTGAAATCAGTGGATGAAACCTTCGCGAGCCGCCTGTACGCCTCGGTGGATGTGGGCTTCAGCTTGACGACAGCCCGAAACCTGCGTCAAAGCAATCTGAACGCGAAGCTGGGATACCTGGCCCGGCGCTGGTCGACCAGCCTCTCCTATAGCCTGGTCACTTCGAATCAGGAAGAGACTGATCCGATCCGGAGAGCCGAAGGAGGACTGAGTTTTCGGTATTTCCTGCCTCGCGACTGGTATGCCCTGGCTTCTGTCAGTACATTCTCAAGTACCGAACAAAAAGTGAACCTGCGGACAATGACCAGCCTGGGGCTAGGCAAATATCTCATCCACACCAATCAGGTCTATTGGGGACTCGGCGCCGGCTTCAACTTCAACAATGAAACGTTTTCCAGCGATGCCCCCGACCGCCGCAGCCTGGAAGGCTATTTTGGTACGGAGCTCAATATGTACGACGTGGGCGATTTTAACCTGTTCTCCCGCGCCGTCGCCTACCCCAGCCTCACAGAGGCCGGCCGCTGGCGCGCGGAAGTAGCCATTAATACTAAATACGACCTTCCCTGGGACTTCTACATCCGGCTGGGCTTTAACCTCAATTTTGATAACCAGCCCGTCGAGGGAGGCGGAGGAACGGACTACGTGGTGCAGTGGGGCGTGGGATGGGAATGGTGAACCCGACATCTTGATAAGTGCGATTCTTTTGGGCTTTGTGTTTCACGTTACTCATCACTTCTCGGAGCAAGGGGAACACTAAAATCAAGAAATTTCATTCGAGCAAGCCAGCCCCTGGCGCAGCAGCGCCAGGAGGGGCTTCCTCAGGCTATTCTGCTTTTTCACCTTATTCCTCCGTTCTCTTTAAAAGAGGCGATCATCTTCTCAATTCCCTCCTCATAAGGTGTCGCGCGAAACTCCGGAAAATGATTTTTAAACTTGTCGTAAGACATGATGTATTCCGTTTCAAACTGATAGTTCATCTTCCCGGCTTCCCGTAAATCCGTCATGAAAAGAGATAACAGCTTTTGCAAAAAGGGAGGCAGGAAACTCACCTCGTAGTTCGTTCCGAGGTGCTCGTTGAATATTTCCACCACTTCTTCTATCGTGATGGGCCGGCCCACAGGTAGATGCCACACCTCGCCGTAGGTCGACTCATCCAGGGCCAGGGCGACCAGGGCTCTTCCGTTATCGAGTGTGTATGCATACGTGTGTTTTACACCCGGCCGGGCGAGCGCCTGCGGAGCTTTACCTTCCAGCATCCGCTCCAGAAAAGAAATGTAAAAGGGGCTGTACACGGCATAAGGGCCGTAGAAATCGGCGGAGCGCCCGATGAGGCCCTTGACCTTCCCTTCGTCGACCGCTTTCAGGAAAAGATCGGCGGTCTGCTTGCGGGCCTTTCCTTTTTTGGTCACGGGTTGCTGTGGATGACTTTCGTCAAAAGGAACGGCTAGCGGAGGCGGACCGTACATATACACATTATCGAAAAATATCAGCCGGGCCTCCGCCGCCGCACAGGCATCAATGACATTTTGCATCAGCCGCGGCCAGTCGCGCAGCCAGACCTTGGCGCGGTAGGGCAGGCCTACACACAGGTAAACGTGGGAAGAACCTTCAATGGCTCTTTGGGCTTCGTCTGCCCCTAATAAATCTGCCCTGACATTTTCGGTATCTTCCCGGGCTATGCTTCTGCCGACAGCTCTGATGTCTAGATTTCTATCTTGTAATGCTTGGATGACTGCTCTGCCTGTCGCGCCAGATGCGCCGAGAACAGTGTGGAGGGGAGGAATGGTCATGTCGTTGTTTTTAATTAGTGGTTTTCTGAATAATCCGGGTTAAATATTTATCATCCAACGAGCTTTTAAAGTTTAACTCCGACTACCCCCGTTGCGCATCCGAAGAAGTATTCCTTGTATCCAGTTTGTATCCCTGCTTTTTCCAGTTTATCCCTGAAGCTGCGACAATCGCCGAAAGCTTCACAGTAGATGCCCAGCATCCGGTAATCACGGGAGTTACCCATGAAGAGTTTTCCGATCAGGGGAATGACGCGTTTTAGATAGAACATAAAAAGAATCCGCAATGGCCAGGCCTTTGACTTTGATACTTCGATCATAGACACCTGCCCGCCCTTTTTCAGGATTCTACTTATTTCCCTTGCCAGTACCGCATGCTGTTCTTCCGAAAAGGTCTTCAGGCCAAAGGTAGACGTGATGAAATCGGCCGATGCGGATTCTATCCTGTTCCGAAGCATATTTTCTTCCCTTATGGCTATCTGCCAGTTGGGATGCCGAAACAGATACTCTCCAGCTTTGTTATTCATCGCTGAAGAAATATCGACGCCCGTAATTTTAACCTTTCCCTCGCTGGCATCCATTATTAAACTCCAACACTCTCCCATACCCGACATCAGGTCGTAGCCCTCCTTTAGGCCATTATTCCAGTCAATTTGACGAATACATTGACGCCGCCACTTTTCTGCGAATCCAAAAGAGGAAATGTAATTGGTGATCCCATAGGTTCGGGACATACGGTTAAACAGGTGTTCGACGAATTCATCTTCGTAGATCTTCCCTCTGTGGCGCTCTGCGTCTCCTCTGCGCATCTCCTATACCTTTAATATTTCCTTTTTCTATAAGCCTTCCACACCCGCTCAATCTCCTCCAACTGCCCCGGCGACAATTTTTCCTCCGGGCTCAGACAAACATTATACCGCATCAACCCCTGCCGGCGTAGCATCTCGTGGATACCGCTCAGGCATCCCCGGAACTGATGGTTCGGATCGAAAATGGCGGCGTTGAGATCGGTGACTTCATTGCTCAGCTGCAGCATTTCCACGGGAATGGGGCCTTCCTCGCGTTTGATCTTTTTGGTTTGCTCAAAATAGCTTACCGCCCGCTCGGTCCAAAAGGCCCAGTGGCCAAGCAGACCGCCGGCAAAGTCCTTCTCCACGATTTCTCCATCCACGTCGAAGCGGTAGCTTGTCAGCAGGTCCAGTATGATATGGTCGTCGTTGCCGGTGTACAACGCGATGTCGTCCCGGCGCGAACTATGGCATACGGCCCGGACGACATCCAGGGTCAGGTAGCGATCGAAAGGCGCGACTTTGATGGCGTGCACGTTCGGAATCTCGGCAAAGTCTTTCCAAAAGTCATAAGACAGCAGCCGGCCGCCCACCGCCGGCTGCAGATAGAAGCCGAAGACGGGGATCCGCTCGCCGATTTTTTCACTGCGCTTCAGCAATTCTAATTCGGAAAGCTGATCCAGCCCCCCGTTGCTTACCAATCCGAGGTGATAACCGTATTTCAGAGCCAGATCGGCTTCCCGCAGCGCCTGCTCCACCGGTCCGGAGATACCCGCCACCTTGATGATGGGGCGGCCTGTGTCTGAATGCTCTATTTCTTCAGCGGCCATCCGCAGAGCAGGTTCCAGCAGCTGATGCTCCCGGATTTCGAACTGTGTGGTATGCACACCTACCGCCACACCGCCCGCGCCGGCTTCCAGATAGTACCGGGTAAGCTTCCGCTGATACGGCTCATCAATGGCTAGCTCCGGCGTCAAGGCCAGAGGGTGCGCAGGAATGACGGTACCCGCTGTGAGTAATGGCTTGATGTTCCCTTCCAAAACGGATAGTTTAAAAGTACACTGATCAGTTATGATTAATCATGAATATTATGATCTACAAATCGTCCAAACGGCTTCTCAAAAAGCGCCCTTCCGTTCCTGGAAATGCGTGGGTTTTTCCAACACCCTCCCACCGCTGTTCACCCACTGCGCGACGTAATCGAGCATAGTATCCAGCCCGGTGGCGGGCACACCGAATAAGCGGCAGGCATAACTCGCATCGCTCAGCAGTGCGGTGTTTTCCTCCGTATTTTGAAAAGCAACCTCCTTGCCAAAGCGCCCGCCAAAGGCCTCAGCCAGGGAGCGGACCGACAGCACACCGGGGCCCGTCACGTTGAGCACCCGGGGCGGTGAGGTCGCATGTCGCAAGGCCCGCAGCGACATGTCGATCGCGTTACCTTGCCAGATAACGTTCACATAGCCCATACGCAGATCGATGGGACGCTCCTCGTATACCGCCCGCGCAATATCGAGCAAAACACCATATTTGACTTCCACCGCGTAATTCAGACGGAGGATCACCGTTGGAATGTCGTATTTTCTGGAAAAATATTCCAGCACCCTTTCCCGGCCGAGGGCGCTCTGCGCGTATTCCCCTACCGGACCGGTGGGGTCCTGCTCCGCCGGCCCTTTGGAATCCACCGGATAAAAGGGATAGACATTGCCGGTGGAAAAAGCGACGATGCGGGCCTCCCGGAAGGTTTCCGCCACCCTGCCCGGCAGGTACGCATTGAGCGCCCAGGTCGTCGCCTGGTTGCCCTGTGTGCCGAACTTATGCCCGACCATATAGATGATATTCTCAACCTTGGGCAATCGTTGTAGGTCTTTTCCCTCCATCAGATCACAGGCGATGGTCTCAATGCCAAAACCGGCTAAGGTTTCCCGGTGATCCGGATTGGAGAACCTCGAAACCGCAATGACTTTCCCCGAATGCCCTGCTGCATCTACGGCGTTCTTCAGCATGCGGCACAGATCGGGCCCCATCTTGCCGCCGGCGCCCAGGACCATAAAGTCGCCTTCTACCTTTCGGATATCTTCGATCAGAGCCGCGGAAGGGGTGATTAGTGTCTTTTCAATATCGGATGAAGTCATAGAAAAATCACTTTAAAACTTTGTACAGAAAGCAGCAATAATATGCCGATGCCAAATGCCCCAAGTGCATTTTGAATCCGGTTATTCCGTTTCTCCTGCATCAGCCGGCGATTGTTGGCCAGCGCGAACAGGGAGATGCCGATTAGCGGTGCGATGAATAAGGTGATTGCTTGCGCAAAAATGATCAGCTCGATGGGCAGCTTCCCGAAAATCAGCGCTATCCCCGCCCCAGTGAGAATGACCAGGCCGACCATGAGCCGCACCTTATACTCCGACAGCTTCGACCCCAGGTGGAAGGTATCCGCCAGCAGGGTGCCACCGAGGGAGGCATTCCCGATCAGGGAGGAAAAGGAGGCGCTGAAGAGCCCTATCATGAAGAGGTCTTTCGCCCAGGTGCCCAGCAAGGGCTCCAGTATCAGCCCTAGGTCGGCCGGCGAGTTGATGCCGCTGCCGGAAGCAAACAGGACACCCGAGGCACAGATCATTACCAGGCAGGAGATACCGCCGAGGATCAGAATGCCTGTGTAGGTCTCCGTCGAAGAAAAGACCCCACTCATTTTAGACTTCTCCTGAATGACGTAGGACTGGTGAAAGGCCCCCACAATGGAAAAGCTCGAGGCAATCAACGCGAAGGTCAGCAACTGAGATCCTTCCGGAATGTTGGGCGTCAGTCCCTGCAACAGGCTGAACAGCTGAGGCTGAACAGCAATAGCCGTAATGAGGAAAGATACCAGCATCACCGCCACCAGCACCAGCATGACTTTTTCGAGGATGTTGTAAAAGGATTTGAAGCGAAGCAGGGCAAGCGCCAGCCCGGTAAAAACCAGGACCCAAAGTGTAGTAGACAAACCGGACAGCTCGGCAAAGGATACCCCCGCACCGATCGCGTTCCCCGCTTGAAAAGAGGAGGCCACCAAAAAAATACCAAGCCCATTGAGGATTGCCAGCGGACGGCCCCAGGTGGCGCCGATTGCGTCCAGGGCCGAATCTTCCAATTGCAACCCGACCCGCGAGGACATCTCCGTGAACAGCATCATAAAAAAAACAGCTACGGGAATTACCCACAGCAGCTCGTATCCGAATTCCGCCCCCAGCTTCGAATTGACGGTCAGGCTCCCAGGCCCGAAGACCAGGGCAGCCGTGATCACGCCGGGACCGATTTTATTGATGAGGTTCCGCAAATGCATCGGTTTTCATATGAAGTGTTGGTCGATATTTGTTTCATGTGGGGATTGCCGAGGCCTTCGGCCCGGCTGCTTGTGAGGACCCTGAAGCAGCTGCTTCAGGGGTGTGGGGGCCCGGCTATCGCCTCGCTGAGGGGATGGATTAGCTGTAGTGAGCCATTCCCACAAACAGCCGCGTGTAGTGCCGGCAATCCCCTCCCCCGCAGACAAAGAGCATTACCCCATAACATTCTTCCAATAAATCACCTCCTCCTTATCCATCGCCTCGTTGCCCATATGGACGGTGAGGGCGGCGTGCAACCCTGTCTCTTCATTGGAAAAAGGCCGTCGGTTGTGGCGGATACAGTCGGCAAAGTCCGCAAAAGCATAGGCAGTCGGACTGAGTCCTTCGTCATCGTAGTGAATTTCGACGGCCTTGCCCTGCGTCCAGTTCTGGATCGTGGCGCCGCTAACGCCGTCGACCAAGCCTTGCTCTACTTCGGCCGCCTCCTCCATGTGGGCCGCCTCGGCGTACATCCAGGCGCGGCTGCGGCCGATCTCGATGCTGCCCTTATCGCCCAGGATCATGATTTTGTAGCCGTCGTAAGCATTGCTCAGGATGGAGGTAAAGTTCGCTTTCACCCCGTCGGGGTATTCGTACACCAGGTTGATGTTGTCGTAGATTTCGCGGCCGTCTTTCCAGTAGTCGGTGCCGCCGAAGCCCGTCACCTTAACGGGGTGGCCGTCCATCATCCAGTTGACGACGTCCATTTGGTGGGAGCTCAGCTCAGCCGCCAGGCCGCCGGAGTATTCCCGGTACATCCGCCAGTTGATGAGGCGCTCCAGTTCGGGATCAGAAACCGGTCGTCGCCAGTCGTTGTTGCGGTGGTACTGGCAGGTGAACTTCCGGACCCGCCCGATGACGCCGTTGGAAATTATTTCCTTGATTTTGTGATACATGGGCGTATTGCGGTACTGATGGCCGACCTGGAAGACGCCGCCGTATTCCTTTGCCTTTTTTGCCGTATCGAAAGCCTGCTCGTAATTGTAGGCCATGGTCTTTTCACAGTAGATGTGCTTGCCAGATGCTATCGCGTCCAGCACCATCTCGTGGTGCAGATAAAGGGGTGTGGCGATAACTAATGCATCCAGCCTTTTGTCGTCGAGCAGGCGGCGGTAGTCTTCGTAGCCTTTGGCGCCCTTATCCGCGTATTGCAGGCCGTTTTCCAGGCGGTCGGGCAGGATGTCGCAGCAGGCGCTTACCTGAATTCCCGGTACCTCCCGGAGCTCGGCGGCAATGCCTGAGCCGCGACTCCCCGTACCGATGATGCCCAGCGATATGGTGTCGTTCGGGCCGAACTTACTCATCGGTGATCCGTAAATCTTTCCCATGGCAGCGGCGGAGAGGGCCATCCCACCGTAGTGTAAAAATGTTCTCCTGGGTATTTTTTTCATGGTTGCTGTTTTATGGTTAGTCAATGTGGCTAACAAACATATGCGATCAGAGAAGCAGAAAAATGTCGGGTGACCGCCTCATTGCCGAAACTTACGAACTTTTTTTCCCTCTTCTGTCCAGAAGTGAAAAGTTCTTCAGGTGACCATGCTATCAGCTTCTTTTCAATAGAATACTAGTGCTTCGGGCACTAGGAGTTCATTTAGCCGCCTTTACATTTCGTTCAATACGGTAATTATCTCCTGCACATCCCCGCTGCTGGGAATCATATCCGTTATCCTTTCGGCTTCTGTGGCGGACTTGCAGTGCATGATGGAGACCGAACGGGTGCCCAGGTGTTTGTCCTCTGAGAAGGAAACGGGTATACCTCCGGTGAGTTCGAGGTCCTGGATGCCGGCCATCGCTTCAAGGAAGGATTCCCTGGACAGGTCTTCGCCGGCCCGCTTCAGGCCTTCCACCATCGGTTCTAAAAAGGAAAAGCCCAAGGCGGCGAAGGCGCCCCAGCGGTCCTCGGGATAATATTTGTTGAAAGCTGCCTTGTATTTCATGAATTGGGCACTGCTTTCATCCGTAGGCAGCACCTGCCCGACGTAGGTAAAATACACGCCTTCCCAGGCGCCCTTGGTAATGTCGTGCATCAGGGCCATATCCGACAGCACCATGCTGGCCATCCAGTGCGGTTTAAAATCCACAACCGCGGAAGTCCCCAACACGATAGCGGCATGGCGGGGCGTCACCCACAGAAAAACCACTTCCGCGCCGGATTCTTTCAGCCGTGCCACGTGGGAACTCAAATCCGTATCGGTAGGCTCCACGGGCAGGGCAGCTACAAAATCCATATCATTTTGCTGCAACTTATATTTTACACCGGCCAGCCCGCTTTTGCCAAAGTCATCATTCACGTAAATCACCCCCACCTTTTTGGCTTGCAGTTCATCGATCGCGAACTCAGCCATAATTTGTCCTTCATCGACATAAAGCGGAAAGACGGAATAAAATGATCACCCTTGCAATAGCGCCATTCATAATAGAGCGGTTTTGAACGCTCGCAGGCCAATTTGGGTATATATTTGTTGTAAAACAACCGCGCGCTTCCGCAGGTTCCAAGAGCCCCTTTTAATTTAGATAATCGTCAATCTACTGTGTCCGCTTCGGTATAAAACGCTCATTTTCAGCGGAGGGAGAACTTTTGAACCTTGAACAGTCCCATTTTGCCGTTCTCCCGGTCACCACGCCTCTGATTCCTCCGGTCGTTTTCGACCCAGCCCGGTTTTCCCCGGATACCTTCATGCTAATTGAAGGGGTAACCCGGCAATTCATCCGTCCCTGAATCAGGTAAATTGAAAATTCGCCTTCATAAGCACCCGGGCACTCAAATATGGAAAGCCTAATATAATGCACAACCCATTCACTAGTTTGATTTTCCTCATCATAACGATATTCTCCTTTGCCTGCAGCGAACAACAAAATGAAACTGCCCCCGCTCCGGATTCTTCCCTGGAAGGCGACTTCTGGAAGTATCAGGCCATCGACAATATCATTATTCCCTGGACCCGGGAGGGAATGAATGCCGCAGACAGCCTTTTCCCTGCCTTTATGGACCGGCAGTGGCAACCTTCGCGAGAGGACCATATCTTCCCCGGCATGCTGGCCCGGCACGTTTTCAGCTATTCCACGGCTTACCTGCTCAGTGGTGAAGATCGTTACCTGAATCTTGCAGATCACCTCGTCCGGTTCCTCATCCAGCATGGCTGGGATGCAGAAGCGGGCCTGTGGTTTAACGAACTGGACGGATCGGGCAAGCCGGTGGATAAAGACAAGGATCTGTTTATGCAACTATACGCCGTCACCGGACTGGCTATGCATTACGTGGTTACCCGGGATGCGGGAACGCTGGACTATGTCCAACGATCTATCGACCTGCTGAATCAACACGCCTGGGATAACCAAAACGGCGGGTATTACAATGTGCTGAACCGGGATCTGTCGGTAGCTGACAGCACCAAAAAAGCCACTCCCCAACTGGCCCCGCTGTCCGGTTACCTGGCCTATTTGTATCCTGCCACCAGAAATGAAAACTACCTCAGCAATATGGAGAGAGGGGTAAATGTAATCCTGGAGCGCATGATGGATTCTCAAAACGACTGGTTGCTGGAGAGTTTTAGCGAAAGCTGGCGAATTAACAAAGAACCCAGCAGCCGCGTAGATGTCGGCCACAATATTGAAATCGTCTGGATGCTTTTGCGCCTGCATCTGCTGACGGG
This sequence comes from uncultured Saprospiraceae bacterium, assembly GCA_964632995.1. Classification (GTDB taxonomy): domain Bacteria; phylum Bacteroidota; class Bacteroidia; order Chitinophagales; family Saprospiraceae; genus CAZWDL01. The sequence continues at coordinate 1,311 of CAZWDL010000032.1, read as the reverse complement.
AAAGCAGGAATATAAAACGAAGGCACTCGACTTATATCCCCGGCTTTTTGAGGTAGCCTTCAACTTAGAAACGGGTGCCTGGTATCACAAATTCAATCGAAGCAATCCGGAGGAGAAACCCGCTACCACGCCCTGGTGGATTCAGGTCTACGGCAATATGCTGGAAATGTACCTGTACCGCATTACCGGCGATCAAAAGCACCTGGACCGCTTTCAAAAGGGCGCGGCATTCTGGAACGAGCACTTCATCGACCGGGAATACGGCGGCGCTTTTCTCAGTGCGGGAATCGACGGCAGTCTGCACAATGGCAATAAAGCGGTACGTTCCAAAACCTCCTACCACTCCATGGAACACGGCTTGTTGAATTACCTGTACCTGAAGCTCTGGGTGCAGGAGCAGCCGGCTACGCTCTATTTTAAAATCCGGCAGTCGGAGGAAGAAGAAACGTTTTACTCTAGTATGGTGGAAGATCCTGCGGTCCAAATAAACAAGGTGATGATTGATGGGAAGCCCTGGAAAGCGTATGATGCGGAGCGTGGCGCTATCACGCTACCGGCATTGAAAAGCGGAACGGTGCAGGTGGAACTGGTTAAGGCGGAATGAAAAATAAGCACTATAGCCCGGTCCTCTTTCTAACAAGCGTCCTTTTTCTACTGTTACGTAGCTGCAATCCCGCAGAAAGCACTGCATCGGATCAAGCACTTGCCAATCAAAAATTACCTGTCATGAAAGACGCTCAAACCCTATCCCAGGTCAAGATTATCGACGTCTACGATAATGTAGAAGGGAATGCCGGTTTCAAGACCGGCTTCGGCTTCGCCTGCGTCGTGCTGCTCGAGAATCATACCATTCTGTTCGATACCGGCGGCGATGCCCCTACCCTGCTGGCCAACCTGCAGACGGCGGGCATCGCTCCGGAAGATATCGATCGCATCGTCCTCTCCCACGCCCACGCCGATCACTACGGCGGGCTGATGGGCTTTCTGGAGAAAAACGCCGATGTGAAGGTCTATCTCCCTGCGGCTTTTCCCGATTCTTTTAAAGAGGAGGTCCGGGCTGCCGGCGCCGAACTGGAAGAGATAGAGCATCCTGTCGCTCTTACCAACGGTGTCTATTCCACCGGTATGCTGGGCGGCGATATCAAGGAGCATTCCCTGGTCATCGATACGGACGAGGGGCTGGTCGTGATCACCGGCTGCCCCCATCCAGGTATCGCTCACATCGTTCAAACCGCGAAAGTGCTGCGGGACAAACATGTTTACCTCGCCATGGGCGGCTTTCACCGGCCGCCGCTCTCGGCGGTCGAGGAG
>CAZWDL010000031.1:0-63010 GCA_964632995.1 uncultured Saprospiraceae bacterium | reverse complement strand
CCAAAGAACTTGGGACTTGTCAAAAAGGTGCTTATTTTTTAAGCGAAACGACAGTGGGAAAGCGGAAGTCGGAAGGAGCTTAGCGGGGCTTATCCAGGGAATATCCCAGGCTAGCGCCAGTCATCCAGCATCCAGTACCCAGCACCCAGTTCATTCCGGCACCACTCTATATATCCGTCCCGGATCCTCAACAGCGATGTAGATGTATCCATCCCGTCCCATCTTCACATCGCGCAGGCGGCCGATATTTTTGAGCAGTTTTTCCTCGCCTACGATTTCCTCGCCGTCCATCTTCAGGCGGGCCAGGTATTTGAAGCTCAGGGAGCCGCAGAGCAGGTCATTTTTCCAGGCCGGGTAGCGGTCGCCGCTGACGAAGGTCATTCCGCAGACGCCGATAGAGGGCACCCAGTATAATTCCGGCTGTTCCATGCCCTCTTTTTCAGTTAGTTCGGTGAATCGCGTACCGTTGTAGTTGATGCCGTAGGAAATGACCGGCCAGCCGTAGTTCCTTCCTTTCCGGATGATGTTGACCTCATCGCCGCCGCGGGGGCCGTGTTCATTGGCCCAGATCAGGCCCGTTTCCGGATGCATAGCGACGCCTTGAGGATTGCGATGGCCGTAGGAGTAGATAGATTTGACTGCACCGGGCGTATCGACGAAGGGATTATCCTCGGGAATGCTGCCGTCATCGTGTATGCGATGGATCTTGCCGCAGTGATTGTCCAGGCTTTGCGGATTCTGATCCCGCTTTCCCCGGTCGCCGACGGAGAGAAACAGGTAACCGTCCTCGTCGAATTCGAGGCGGGAGCCGAAGTGATGCCGGGTGCTCAGATAGGGAGCTGCTTCCAGAATGAGTTGCTGGTCCTTGAGCTGGTTACCCTGCAGAGTGGCGCGCATGACGGCAGTTGTTTGCCGGTCGTTTTCCCGCTTTGAAAAAGAAAAGTAAATAAAACCATTATCCTCGAAGGCGGGATGCACTTCCACATCCAGCAAGCCCCCCTGGCCGCGGTCGCGTACTTCGGGAACACCGCTGATCTCCCGGAGTTTTTCTCCCTCCCGGTAAAGGAATAACTTGCCCGAACGCTCGGTGATAAGCATATCGCCGCCGGGTAGGAAAGCCAGTCCCCAGGGAATGCCCATTCCTTCCACGACCGGTTCCAGGCGGAAGTTCATCTCCTCCGATTCGATGATGCCGGAAAAATCTGGGCGCTCCTCGAAGGATTCAGAAGTGAAGTTTTCAAGTCCTGTGAGAATGTAGTCTGTCAGATCGGCGATCTCCTCCTCGGTGAAGGTGGTGTCGTAAGCCGACATCCCATCGTCCGGATAGCCGTACTTGATCCCGCGGAACACCTCATTCCAGGAATTGCCGTAAATCCATTTCCGGTCGATGAAGGATTTCAGGTTGTCGCCGTGGCAACTGGCGCAATATTCCTGATAATTGGCTTCGGCATCCCGGAAATCGCGGTTCTGTCGGTTGCTGAAAATAAAAATGCTGCCCAGCAAGGTCACGGCAGCGAAGGAAAATAGCAGGCTGTTTTTACTCATAAACGAATTTAGTCTGTATTTATCAAGGCAGGTAAAATTAACAATTTATGGGTTACTTTTCTTTATCAGGATGCTTCAGTAGTCCCCAGTATGCCCCTTCACAGGGCGATACAAGCAGCTGGTCGATGAGGTTTACGGAGCCGGCCGGGAAACGATCCAGTGTTTGTACGCCTCCCACTGCAGGGCGGGCTAAGGAACCGGATATCGACTGTTCGAGCAAGCTGCATCCCCGGGAGTCGAGGAGGGAGACGGCGAATTGCTCAATGCTGTCGGAGCGCAGATCAATACAGGCATTTAGCGCAAACCGGTCATTTGATGTCACCAGGCCGGCATCGCGGGTTTCAACGCGGCCGTTGTGGAAGGTCCAGTCGGAGACGAAGCGGGCAAGACGGGTCTTTCTTCCCATATGGGGCTCGAAATCGAAAACTTCCAGCACATCTCTGCCTCCAGTAACTGCCGCCCCGAAGGGCCCCGCTAAAAAGTAAGCACCCAGCACGACAGGGCCAAAGGGCTTCTTTTGGCGTAAGCCCGGCAACTGCGCATCCAGGTCTATCCCATGCAGCAGCAAGGTTTCTCCCCTGATGCTCAGGGAGCCTTCCGAATTGTACAGCCAATCCTGCGCTTTGTTACCCTGCGTGGAAAGGTCGAGCGCAATATCTACCGGTCCACTGAGCAGCTTTTTGCGATGAAACTTTCCGATAATCGATTCAACCGGCATGTTTTCCAGGGCATAGGCCAGATGAATCACCGGCACCTCGCCGGAAAGGTCCACTTCGATTGCGCCTTCTTCCAGTACCTCCGAAAACTGATATAGTGATCCCTGAAATGCGTAATAATCAGACCTGCCGGCGCCTTCCATTCGGATACTCATATTTTCCATCCGGTTCGTATGAAAACCGTCGACAGTCAATGCGGCCGACAGCTTGGAAAGCCAGGGTCTGACCTCACGACGCCCGGAAAAAACGGCCTCTTCTATACTGAGATCGATTCCATCTATATCCATTTTTACCGTATCCTGATGAACGTATTGCACTTTCCCTTCCGTAAGCATCAGGCCGCGAATAGCGCGAGCGGGCACGTGATAATTTCCCCGGAGCAAAAAACCGGCGTCGAAAGGGGCATAAGCAAAAGGCCGCCCCGGTTTTCCCGTCGTCATTTGTACAAGAGGCGCCGGCCGAAAGCCACCCAGGGCGAGCCGGGTATCTGCCTCTACGAGTCCTTTTTCCACCGACACCCGGCCGCCCTGCAGTTTTATTTTGCCGAAAGGCAGAATTGCTCTTATCTCATTGATATCGATTCTCACTCCTTTTTTGCCTTTAGGCATCAAGGTCACAACTCCCTGAAGCAAGTCGATATCCGGAATGACATCAAAGTCGCCGCGCAGTTCTCGTACCGTGATTAGTTTCTTCTGTGCCCAGGGGAATTGCCGAAGCCAGTGGCCCCGGCCCTCTACCGCCAGATCGAGATACAGCCCTCTGACCCGCTCCTGCGCAATGCGAAGGGAGGAGGTATCAAAGTAGGGCCAGTCGGCGAAGCGGATCCTGTCCGCTTTCAGCAGCAGGCGGCCTTGCCAAAGCGTGTCCCGGCCGGCCAGCCGGGAAAAAAAGTTATCCAGTTTGCCACTAAGGCTGAGCTGACCACCGGCGTAATGCCCCCAAAGCGCATTGGTTAGTATCTCGTTTCCCTTCCCGCTTAATATTCCGTTGACTTCCCGGAACCGGTGCGGGAAGACGGGCAGGTGAAAATCAATATCTTTCAGTTGCAGCCGGTAATTCGTCACTTTTTCCAGCTGAAAACCCTCCGAAGTTTTCCATTTATCCAGGCCGAAGGACAGCGAAGCCATGCCGGCAAGGCTGTCCATCACGACGGGGTGAAATAGTTTCTCCCATCCCTGCACCGGAAAGTTTTCCAGTTGCACATCGGCCGAGCATACCGGATCCTTAAGCTGGAATATCTCCAGGTCTCCAAGGATACGCCCTCCCCGGTAATAGGCAATCAGGTTCTTGACCTGCAGCGGGGCGATGGAGGAACTTAAATTGGCGGCTGTATTCAGCGCCAAATCAAACTGCAAGCTGGAAATCCGGCCGCCGGGCAAGCTCCGGGCCAGTACTTCCAGCCCGGGCAGTTCTGCCGGCTTTAACCGCCGGGCCTGCAGTTCCAAATCGGCAAACACTCCAGAGGAAGGGCGAAATAACCAGGAGAGTACATTACCGACAGTTCCGGAAGCGGCGAGCACCGAAGTACCGTAACGCATGGATAACTGCTCGAGGGCCAGGCGATTGCCGCGATGCTCAATCCTGGCGTCAATCGAATCGAAGCGCTGCGGAAGATCCGGCCACTGAAATCCGGCCTCTGCTATTTCCAAGCGGAAGGTCTCCACCCGGTCCAGCAGTTTTTCCGGGCGAAAAAGCTTCCTGTTTTTAACGTCGGCGTGCAGGGCGATACGCCCCGCAAGTTGCTGTATGGGCCCCAGTTTAAATACACGGTCCCATCCATCGATATTCGCGTTGAGGCGACAGGAAGCCGTGAGCAACGGATCACTGAAGTTAACGATTTCCAGCCCGCCGGAAATTTGCCCCCCGGGCAGGCATCCTTGGAGCTCATCGATTCGCAACACCGTTTCCGAGAAGTTGTCGGCCTCCCCTGTGCTGAAGTAACCGGAAAATCCAAGTTGCTCGATAGCTTCGCGCTGCCCGGGAATATCCAGGTTAATATTTTCGGCGCCGAAGCGGAAGGTAATATCGGGAATGTGGTTAATGGTTTTTCCGCTGACGGTTCCTCGCAGGTAGGCGTTGCCTTCGTGGAGGATGTCGAGATTGCGGTCCAGAATGTCATCCTCAATCAGATAGGATAATAGCGTCATATCCTCATCCGAAGCATCCAGGGTGAGATCGGCCCGTCCGCTTTCGCGAAAAGCATAGGTGCCGTTCATGTCAAATGCCAGGCCTTCAAAAATCAGCCGGCCCTTGCGGATGTGGCTGACCATCGTCTGCTCGTCAACGGTGAAATCCAGATCCAGTTGTATCGCTTTTTCCCGCAGGTAAGTCTTTTCGTTGTATTCCAGAAAGCGGAATTCCAGTCCGGCATCCAGTTGTACGTCATCCACTCCCTTCCGGTAGCGCAGCCCGGCCGAGAGATTCTTCACATCAACTTCCGTTTTCATATGAAGGCGCTGATGTACTACAGAGGCTTTCAGGTTTTTTAACCGCAACTTATCGAGCAGCAGGTCTACATCCGGCCCCGCTGACTCTCGGATATTCATCGGTTCGCTGCGTACCTGCCCGATCCCCAAAGCATTGAGCAAGTTGACCGAATTATCCGGATAAAAAATGAGGTTGACCTCGCCGTTGCGCAGACTGATTTCGCGGATGTCGTAGCTTCCCCTCAGCAGCGGAAGCAAATTGAAGCCCAGGTAAGCCTGCTCGACCTCAAGGATAGGCCGTTCGGTTACGGAGCGGTCACCCGAAGTACGTTCGTAGTACAACACTTCATCCAGGCGAACGGCGATATGCGGCAGGGCCGACAGGGGGGAAAACTGAACTGCCTCAATGTGGATTTCACCCTGCTGATGCTCCTGCACATAACGCAGCAGCGCCTCTTTTATCTGATCTTTGTTGAAGTGAAATAAGATAAAACCCACGGCTAACAAAAAGGCCAACAAACTCGCAAGCGCTAGCAGGTATTTCAGCAATCGCTTGAGCCAGGGGCGGACAGGTATGGGATTGAATTGCATCAGCCGGGTAAGTTTTCTCTTCAATGAATACAAATCCCGCTGCTTTTGGTTGCTTCGGGAGAGGGAAAGAAAGGATTGGAAGCATCGTCGGGGGGCATACGGAATTTCCGGTTCATTCTTGCTAACTTAGCCTCAAAAAGTCAATGGATCCACGAGCTGAATTTGAGAAAGCCACCGGTGCTTCTTTCTTTTTGCAGATAGGCGACAGGAAAGAGACAGAACACTATCTTCGCCGGCAGGAATGGCTGGATCAGCAGGAAACCGTCCTCCGGCTGGAACACCCGGGAGAAGGCAATATGAACCAGGTGGTACGGGTAGTGACCAATCAGCGCAGCGTCATCCTCAAGCAATCGCGCCCCTGGGTGCAAAAGTTCCCGCAAATCGAAGCGCCGGTCGGGCGGGTGTTGATCGAAGCGCGTTTTTACGAGCTGATCAACCGCGATGCTTTTTTCCGGCAGTTCGCGCCGCAGGTATTTGGGCGCGATCCGGACAACTATGTACTCCTCCTGGAGGACTTAGGCAAAGGAGCCGATTTTACGTTTATCTACCAGCTGGAACATACGATCGATGCTACTCATCTGGAGCAGCTCATGGGTATCCTGTCGCATTTCCACCACCTGAAATTTGACCGGGAAACAGTGGAAGACTTTCCCGACAACCTGGGTATGCGCCGGCTCAACCACCAGCACCTCTTCGTCTTTCCGCTGGCCGAAGATACCGGCTTTGACCTCGACCAGGTACAGCCCGGACTGCAGGACATTGCACTGCCCTATAAGCGGGATAAGAAGCTCAAAGAAAACATGCAGGAACTGGGCGAACGCTACCTGAGCGCCGGCCCCTGTCTGCTGCATGGCGACTACTTTCCGGGCAGCTGGCTGAAGATCGGCACCGAGGTCAAAATAATCGATCCGGAATTCTGCTTCTTCGGACCGCCGGAGTACGATCTCGGCGTCATGCTGGCCCACCTGAATATGGCCCGGACGCATCCGGAGATGGTCTCGGAAGCCAGGGAAAAATATCAGGAGCCCGCCGGTTTCGATGAGAAACTGCGGCGGAAGTTTACCGGTATGGAACTCATCCGGCGCCTGATCGGACTGGCACAGCTACCGCTGGATCTTCGATTGAAGGAAAAGGCGGCGCTGCTGAAGGAGGCTAGAGAGATGGTGGTTAATTGAATGCTCTTCGCTGTTCGCTAGGTTTGCATAGCTTCATCGAACGATAAACACCGTTTAGCAAAGCGTTTACCGGCCTAAAGCGCGTAGTGAAAAGGATTGCTTTTCCTGGCACTTCGTACGATTAGCTGCGAACGGCGATCAGCGGCCTTGGGTTTTAAACCAACTCGAACTATTAAAATGACAACTGTGACCGATCTCGTCAAACCAAATTCTGGAATAAGTATACACTGGAATCCCCTGTTCACTTTTTGGGTGCTTGTTCTTTTTTTGAGCGCAAGCGCCTGCCAGCAGACAAGCTCTCAAAAACCGGAAACTATGCCCTCTTCCCATGTCGATTCCCTGCTCACCCGTGACCAGCTCGCCGATAAGGTCCTCGGACTGCTCGTCGGCTCCGCCATCGGCGACGCGATGGGCGCGCCCACCGAGATGTGGGACCGCATGAGCATCCGCATCGAGTACGGGCACATCGATACGCTGGACGTACACGTGCGCGAAGCCTCACCAGAGGGTCCCTGGGACTACAACCTGCCGGCCGGCGGCACCACCGACGATACGCGCTGGAAAGCACTGGTGGCGGATTATCTGATCGCTCAAGCAGCCGGCGCCGACAGCCTCGACTCCCGCGCTTTCGGCCAGCACATCATCGACATCTATCTCGATTATATCAAAACCCTGAAAACCACCGACAGCTTCGAGCCGGAGCCTTTCGAGCGAGCCCTGCGCCGCATGACCTGGCTGCAGGAATGGGCGCTGGTGGCCAAGCCCTATGTAGAGGGCGATTACGAAAACTATATGACTGCCCTCAACCGCTTCTACGGCGGCGACCTGGCCTGCGCGGGCATGCTCTATGCGCCCATGGTCGGACTGTACTATCCCGGCCACCCGGAGAAGGCCTACGCCGAAGGCTACCGGCTGGGTATTTTCGATCACGGCTACGCCCGCGATATAACGGGACTGACTGCCGCCCTGACCGCGGCCGCGGCCGGCTACAATTCTTCACCGGAAGAAAATTTTGATGTCATTCGACAGATCGATCCCCATGAGTTTTTCCGCTCCCGCCTGCTGGGACGCAGCGCCTACCGCATCTATCGCGAGGCGCGCAATATCGCCTATGAGGCCAAAAATTACGAGCCCGGCAGCTCAAAACTGGATTCGCTCCTCCTGCCCCGGCGCTGGAAAGCTTCCCGGATACTCTTCGCCCAGCGGGAAAAAGCCTTCGATCTACTCGATACCAAGCTCCAGGACGCACCCTTCCACGCCGGAGAGATCTGGCTGATCACCCTGACCGGCATAATGATGCACGACTGGGAGTTCCTGCCGGCCATGGAGTTCATCATCAACTACGGACGGGATAACGATACGACAGGGGCAGTTGCCGGAGCTATTCTGGGAGCTTTCCACGGGGCTTCCGCTTTACCTCCGGACCTGAAGGAACTGGTTTTGAAAACGAGTAGGGAAACGCTGGATATCGACCTGGAACAGACGGCGGAGCAACTGACGGAGGCGATTTGGAAAAGGCATCCGGGCTTTCAGGAGATATAGTTTAGAAGTTTATACACCGCCCCGCCGGGGCGGCTGGTTTAGAAGTTTAGCAGTGCTGAAAAATAGAAGGATGGATAAAGACTCCCTGTTCACTTACAGACCTTTAGACGCTGGAAGAAAAAGACAGTATTAACCTGAGCTTTCGGGTACTGAATGCCGTGACGGCTCCGAAGGAACATCCGGTGATTGAACTGGAAGTTGAGGTTGTTCCTTAGTGCTTAGGTTTAAAAGTTCAATTGACGGCAAATTCTGTATCCGGACGCATGCTGGGTGCATGCCATCCCAATACAATTTCTTTTTTGGGTATTCCTCTTTCCAGTAACCAATCTACGACGATTAAATCTGTATTGTCTTCGTGTAACCAGACCCGACCGTCTTCTCTTACCTGCATATGGATTAAAATCCCATAAAAGCGACTATCATCGATCCAGCTGTTAGAAATGAGCAAGTAGTTTCTACTTTTTTCATCTATAACCAATAGATATTCAATATCATCGGAAGACTTCGTGTAGCGTTCGTAGATTTCGGTTATGATTGTTTTACAAATCTCAGCAAATTTATTTAGTCTTGCCATAAGATAATTTTTTGACTTTTCTTATTGTATACAAGGAACTTTAGATCATGGGCGTCCGAAATTTCTATCGCTAATGGATCACGGAAAAAGAATTCATACGCCGTTTGTGGAATTGCCAAGTAGAGTTTTCTATCAAATTCTTGTCTTCTCAAAGCAGGCTGATAAAATACATACTGACCTAATGCCTTGTACAAATCGTGCAACTTTGAATGGCCGATAAAACTTTTTACCTCGACTGCAATTTTTCGACCCTGTTTTTCTGCTCCAATCAATTTCTCAGCTCCTAAATCTATTTCAACATTACCCAACGCTGTTTTAACAACGAGAGGATCGTGTGTGATCATCCACCCATCCTCCTCCAACAATTGTATGATTAAATCGTGATATTTATCCCTAGCCATTCTGAGCGTTTCAATTCAAAGTTTCAACCCTTCATATAATTCCTCAACCGGAATTTCAAGATCAAGTGGACGCAGTTGAAGTTTATCTTCCGGTGTGTGGTAATTCCCGAATCGCCACAAATCTTGGGCTTCGACATACCAGGTTGTCACGAAATAATGCGTTTGACTGATAAGGACGTATTCTTTGAAAGAAGAAAGCGTCTGATATTTGAGCAACTTTTCTCCGCGATCGTATTTCTCGGTATAAAATACACATTTAATGCAGTTCTTACAACAGGTTGAACTCAGGGGAATTAATTTCAGCCGGCTTTTTGTTATCCAATTACTCCAAATCAATTTTCATCATGAATACCTAACGCTCCCAAGCCGGTCAAACCGAAGCCATTCGACTTCTGCTTCACCTTTTCGGCGATGAGGAAACCACCATGACCCGACTGGCGCCGGAAATTATCCAGGTATACCGACTAAGTACAACCAAATTAATTCTGACGGAAAGAGATCCTTTAAATAAGCGACTTGCCTTGAATCCTATTCGTCAAAACTTGATTGTTTGTCCACTAGTGTACGGGAAATGGCCGGAGGGGTGTATTGAAGGAATCGATGGAAATTAACTATATTTCAGAAAATATCAAATGAAACAATCCATGCCTGCCGCAACCAATCGAAGAAATTGCATGCCCTTCAGTATTTTAGCTACCGGGCTTATCATCATCGGGTTCTACCTGCAGAGCTGCCGGCCGGAAGAAGCGCCCCTTCTCATAAAGCACTTCACCACCATCGAACTTTCCGATACCCTTCACATCGATTCAGAGCGGACCGAGGAGGAAGAAACTCAGCCCGTTCCTCTGTCCGACTTTTTCTCAAGCCTCGATTCCTCGCTGACCGGGAAGATGATCTATCAGCCCGACACCTCGGATACGGAGCTTTACAGTCATTGGAAAGCCCCGGTCGATGATCAGTTCGAAGCTTATCTGCTGGAGATGCGGCAGCACTGGTTCATCTTCAAATATTTACTCGTGTATTCCAAAGCGGAGCAGCAATTCACCTCCTTGCTTCCTGTTGCCCATTTCTACGGCGGGGAGGGCGGACAGATCCGGACGGAGAGCTGGCTGTTGGACTGGAAAAACGGGCAGACGGCGAAAATACTGACCCGGCAATCCGAACACACCTTGCGAATGCTGGAAGAAGAAGTGGAAGACATCTATGAGGAGCGCGTAATGCTTCAGCAGTGGGAACAAGGACAATTCCAGGAAATGCAGGTACAGGATTCCAGCTCCTGGATTGAGAAATTTCCTGTAGAATGGTAGGTAAGAGAGGCTGTCTCATAAGATGCGCACAAAGAAAATGCACCAAATTTAATTCCACGCGGAGGCGCTGAGGACGCAAAGAATATGGACGCTTTGCGTCCTCCGCGAGCCCTGCGTGCAATAATTCTGACTGATCCTTTACGAGTCAAAGTATAAGACAGCCTACTCGGACCTTACGCTTTCGCCTAACGCTTAAAGACTGATCACCGGCCGCTTCCCAACAAGATGAGATCGCCCACGAACTCGCCCTGTTCGTATAATTTGGCGCCTTCCTCACCGATAGCGGCGTGCTTGCTCTGGTAGTCGATAATTTCCTGGGAATATTCCGTTTCCGTAGGAAAGTACTTTTTTCGTTGCGCTTTACTCATCGTGTACACTACAAATAGATCCCCGGCGTGATTTCCGCGGTCGGCTTTGCAGAGGGATACGTTCATTCCTTTGAGCTCCTTGACGCTGGGCAGCTCTTTGTTTAGTATGAAATCAATAGCCTTTTGCTCCGAAACTCCGTCTTTGACCTTAATCATATGAATTCCCATCACCTCTGGCAGGTGCAGGTCGGCAGCGGAATCGGATTTCATACTGAGGAAAACGGCGGCGGAAAAACCGAGGAAGAATGCGAAGAAGAGTTTGATGTTTTTCATGGTAAGTTGGGTTTTAGGTGAAAAATTCAGCACTGATTTCCAACTGCCTGGCAGCAGAAGTTTTTTCAAAAAAAATAGCCAGTGAGAAAGTATGAAAAGTCAATTTTAAAAATACTGAAAATCCGGGAAATTTAAAAGCATCGCATCCAGGAAACCGGATCGAGATACCGGGCCTGAAGTCGGGAGACGTCAGGAAGGCCTAACGATACTCCACATCTTTTTGAGGTTTGAAATTTAAAATTTATGATTTTAACCCAACTGGTTTTCAGGACTAAGGCTCTCCACCCCCTAAATCCCCGCCAGCCATACGGCCCGTCTGGGCGGGGGCCGGGATTTGATGATTTTCGATTTTGTTTTCAGGTGAAAAAAGATGTGGGGTATCATTAGGCCGGGAAGGCGCCGCCTGACAGGGGCAAAAAAGCATCCTGTCAATCCGCTAAAAAAACGACTGCCGCCTGTACACCCTTGCTTCCCCCTCCGCCTGTATCGAAAACACCCGTTCCTTCCTGGGCAGCCGCTCGTCGTCATACGTGATAGGCACCAGCAGGAAGTCATTATTGGTGCGGTAATCTCCGTAGGGATAGTCGTCGTACGGACGGTCGGTGCCCGTATTCGTATTGAGTACCTGTGCTTCCGGAAAGACCTCCTTCCAGTCGCGCCAGGTCATTTCCACATGCGGGATTACCTCCAGCCGTTCGCCTATGCGCTCGCCGCGGATGCAGAGTCCTTCCAGCTGATGCCAGTCGGAATTGGTGTTGCGGTCGAAGGGCACCAGGTTGCTATTGTATAGCAGGCCGGAGACGCCGAAGCGGTCGCCGCCAGTCTCCCTGCGCTTCCACACTTTAGCCGTCCCCGTCAAGGGGCAGTACGTCAGTGCTATGGGTACGCCGCCCACCTCGTCATTGACGACTTCGTGGTAGTCGAGTATGGGATGGGGATAAGCTTTCACCTCGCCGTTGATGCGCAGGCCGACCACCCGATCCTCGTCGGTCATAAAAGCGGTAGTGGGGTCCTGACCTGGGGCCGAGTACTCGTCGAATTGCGGATCGTTGATCGAGGGGATGCCGTCGCGCCCGGCGCCGTCGAAGACGAAAGTGGTGGGGATTAGCCAGCCGGGGGCCGGTTCCAGGTCCAGGGAGAGGTTGATGGAGGCGCCGCCGACGATCTCGACGCCGGGGTACATGGCGCCGAAGACGAAGTAGTACCCCATTCCGGCATTGACGGGCTCCAAGCGCTGCCCTTCACGCGGCCCGGACACTGCTTCGCCGAAAAGGTCCCACCGGTTGCCTTCCTGGTCTTCCAGAATGACCGGAATTTCCGCATCTGCTGATTGAAAATCAAGCAGCACGCCGTCGAGTTCGCGTTGAAAGGCCACAGCAAAACGCCATTGCCCCTGCAGATCCGATCCGTCGGGCAGGTCCTGCCCCAGGCCCTGATTGACATCGCCGACCAGCACGACAGGGGTACCCTGGAATTCGGTTTCGATGATGCGGAAGTTACTGCCGACGGGAGGAGCAGGATTACCAATGCCGGGCGGCGCCGGTTGGGGAATGTCATCCTCATTTTGGCAGCTCCAGAGGATGGGCAGCGTCAGGAGAAAAATGATGAAGGAGATATAGCGAAGCATATACTGATCAGGTTGATGACAAAATAGCTGTTTCGCTATCCAAGTTATCGATTAAGCGGATATCCGCCTGTCGCGGGTGGAACAAAAGAGCAGGAATGGATGAAGAGATTTGAGATATCCAGGGGAATTGACGGGGTAACTTTGGATACGTATTTAGCACAAATCAAAGTCTAAACCTGAAGTTTAGAAATTTAGCCGATCTGAAACCGGAAATCTCGTTTTCTGACCTGCTAAACTCCTAAACCAGCCGCCCCAGCAGGGGCGGCGACTAAACTTCTAAACTTTCCACCCGATCTCACCTGTCAATGACGCTAAACATATACGACTTTGGAGTCACCCCGTCAATAGCTCAGCCCCGTAAAAAAGAAGCCGCTTCGAACACGTCGAAGCGGCTTTGCGGTTTTAAGTCATTTTTAGTCAGCTATACAGACTAAACAAGTATCACGATCTTAAACCGGATTATCATGCGGACAGACTAAAGTCTGTGCTACTAGTATCCCGGGTTCTGCGCGATGTTCGGATTAACGTTCAGCTCCTGGATCGGGATCGGCAGGATGAATCGGTTATCCGGGTACGGGATTTCACAGGCATTCGCATCGGCGGGAGCTGTACAGTCCTCGCGGAAAACGCCACGCTCCTTGCGCATCAGTTCCCAGAGGCGATGGCCTTCGAACATGAGTTCGATGCGCTTCTCCTTTTCGATTTCATCCAGCAGTTCCTGACCAGTAGCCGTTACGTCGGGCGCATCGGGCCAGGCGCGGCGGCGGATAGTCATCAGGTCTTCGATGGCGCCGGCCTCATCGTCCTGCATGGCGCGGGCTTCGGCGCGGATCATGTACTGCTCAGCCAGACGAAGTACGGGCGTATTGTCGAAGCCCTGATCACTCCGGTACTTGGCCATACGGAGCGGACCGAAGGGATCGGGCAACGCCGGGTCTTCTTCGAAAAGCTCCAAGCGAATGTCGTTTTCGTTGATTAACGAAACCACATCCTGCGAGGGCAGGTAATCGCCGTAGCCGGTCACGTTGTACATGCCGCCGAGTGCATCGGAGCCGATGTTATCCTGTTGTGTTTGTACGACGTCCAGGATGGCATCAGGGCTGAATCCGATATCATACCACTGCGCGACGTAGGCATCAGTCGGTGTAAGGGAAGTGATACTGGAATTGATCACCTTGGTAGCCTCTTCCTCGGCCTTGGCCCAGTCGCCCTGATAGAGCAACACACGCGCCAGCAGTGCCTGAGCGGCGGGTTGAGAGAAGCGGCCGCGTCCCTCGTCCTGGTTCAGCAGGCTGACGGCCTGATTGAGGTCAGCAATGATCTGATCATACACCTGCGCCACTGTATTGCGTGACGGCAATGCATCCTGATCAAATTCAGTGACGATGGGAATACCGGGATGGCTGTTATCGTTTGTAAAACCGTAGTGCTGAGCGAAGATCCGCACCAGGTCGAAGTGGGTGAGCGCACGCAGCGCATAAGCTTCCCCGACGATCTGATCGGCATCGTCCTGTACGGCCGGCGGAACTTCGATGTCAGCGTTGATGATCGTATTCATGCGGATGATGCCTTCGTATAGCTCCGTCCAGATATCCACCGGGATGTTGTGAATGTCATTGACCGTACCGACGTATTCGGCCCAGTCTTTACCACGGTTGGCCTGGGAGTTCTGCTTGACATCATCGGACATGATATCCGGAACTAACACAAAGTAGCGACCGTACCAGTCGTCATCCTGCAACTGGCTGTACGTACCCAGTAAGAGGGTTTCCAGATCATCTACCGTTTGCAAGTTGTCGGGAGACAGCGCGTTGGTAGGATCGATGTCCAGGAAGTCATCCCCACAGGAAGACAAGCCAAAGAGCAACAATAATGCGATTATATTTTTATTCAACTTCATGTGTTTAGTTTTTTTTTGATAAAACCGGTTTGTACTTACCGGATACCGGTAAAGACCGGCGTCCGGCGAGTAAAAATCAGTTTTTTAGAATCCAACATCGAGACCGACGGAAATGGTCTTGATATTCGGAACTGTCGACTCAAGGAAACCATTAATGGCAGCTTCCGGATCGGCATACAGGTCCGGATCACGCGTCCAGGTCAGCAGGTTGATCCCGCGAACATAAACCCGGGCGCTGGAAAGCTTAGCTCTAGAGACCAACGAGGCCGGAAGTTGATAGGCCAGCGTCAGGTTTCTCAGCCGCACGTGGGTGCCATCGAGCAGGTAACGCGTAGAGCCCTGGGTGTTACTACCCGGGTTGCCGCCCCAGATGAACTGCGGTACATCCGTTTGATCACCCGGCTGGCGCCAGCGGTCCAGCACCAGTTGAGACTGACTGCGCGGTGTAAAACGACCGTCGCCGCGGATTACCCAGGCGGTAGCGTCGTAGAGCCAGTTGTCGTAGGTGAAAGTAAACTGAGCATCCAGGGTCAGACCTCCCCAACCCAGGCTGGTATTGAATCCACCGAAGAAGTCAGGCGTTCCGCGTTTGCCGATGTAGAATCGCTCGGCTTCACCGATGCTGCTGGTGGTCTGCGAACGAGTCTCGTCTGTGTAAAACAGCGGGCGACCGTTATCCGGATCGACGCCTGCCCAGTCAAACATCCAGTACTCATTGAACTCCCGTCCGACTTCTCTTCTGAAGCGATCGTGGGTACCGGCCACAATCGGACTTTCCAGCCTGGTGATTTCATTCTGAATGAAGGAGATGTTACCACCGATGCTCCAGTTGAAGTCGCCGGTATTGACCAGTATTGCATTTAGCGTCAGCTCGACACCACTGTTTCTCATGGCGCCGAAGTTGTCGGTGATGCTGGTAAAGCCGGTGGTTCTTGAAATGGGCACGTCCAGCAGGAGGTTGTCCGATTCGCGATCGAAATATTCGATCGTACCACTGAGGCGGTTCCACAGTCCAAAGTCCAGACCGATATTGAAGGAAGTATTTTCCTCCCAGGTCAGGAAGGTATTACCAACGGAGGTGGGGGCACCACCCGGCTGGCCGATGTAGTCAAAGCCAAAGCCGATGAGCGGCTGCCAGTCGAAGTCGCCGATCTCGGCGTTACCCGTGGTACCGTAGCTGGAGCGCAGTTTCAGCGAGTTGACTACGCCGCTGCCCTGCAGGAAGGGCTCCTGATCGATGCGCCAGCTGGCGCCGATAGACCAGAAGGTACCGTAGCGATTCTCACTACCGAAGCGGGAGGAACCGTCGCGGCGGACAGAACCTTGCAGGTAGTACTTGTACTTGTAGTTATAGCTCAGCCGTCCGAACAGCGACTCGAAAGAAAAGCCCGTATACCAAGAGCTGCCCGGGTCGCCGGCAGCGGCGTTATTCATCGTTCTCAGGCTGTTGTTCGGCGGAAACTGCTCGGCTTGGGCAATGACGTTCCGACGCTCCGTCTTGTTGGCTTCATAACCGGCCAGCAAGTTGAAATTATGCGCTTCGTTAAGTGAGAAATCGTAATTCAACGTCTGGGTGCCTACCCAGTTGGTGATTCTACGAGTCGTCTCCGAAGCAAAGCCGTTAGAGTTACGACCATCGCCGTAGCGAGCGTTGCGGAAGTAGATTTCGCCGTAATTGAGCAGATCGACAGCCCAGTTAGACTTAAACTTCAGTCCTTCCAGGATAGTAATTTCAGCACTGAGGTTATCGACGATGCGATCCATCTGCCAGCTGATCTCGTCGTCACCACTCAGACTACCGATGGGATTGTTTCCACCGATCATGAAGTTCTGGTGATCGGCATAAAACCGTCCCTGCGGATCCTTGGCGGGAATTACCGGAGGCAGCAGCAAACCATTGTACATCGGGTTACTCCAAGCCGTGGCGTCATCCGGTCCGTTCTGAGAGGAGCGGGTAACGTTCAGGTTATTGGAAATTTTCAACCAGTCGGTTACCTGCGCCGCTACGTTCACACGAGCAGAAAGACGGTCGAAGTCAACACCGATAATCGGCGCCTCCTGGTCGAAATAGCCCGCAGAGGCGAAATAAGTCACACTTTCATTACCGCCGCTCACGCTAAGGTTGTAGCTCTGGTTGAACCCCGTACGGGAAATTTCGTCCAGCCAGCGGTTATCCACGCGGATCTCTCCGATGTTGTAGCCGCCTTGGCCATCCGGCGTGATATCAACGGCAGGCTGACCGGAGAAAGGATCCGGATAGAAACCGTTGAAACGCTCGATGGCGTCCTCTACTGAGGTGCCGCGATTCAACTCGCCGTCCATAAACAGTTCCGTGTATTCCTGAGAAGTCAGACCGCGCAGGCGCTTATCCTCGGATACAGCCCAGTCGTTCCAGCCAACCTGTGTGCTGAGCTTGACACTCGGTTTTCCGGTCCTGCCCGATTTAGTGGTAATGAGGATAACCCCGTTAGCGGCGCGCGCACCGTAAATACTGGTCGCGGCAGCATCCTTTAGAACGGTCACCGACTCGATGTCGTTCGGGTTCATCGTCGCCATGACGTTCGCCGTTTCCGAAAAGTTACCCAGGGCATCGCCGGGGTTGTAGATCGGAACACCGTCTACTACGAAAAGTGGTTCGCTCGAGGCGGAGATGGAGCCTTGTCCACGAATACGGATCTGCACAGAGGAACCGGGCTGACCGTTCCCCATATTAGATTGCAGACCAGCAATATTGCCCTGCAGGTTCTGCTCGACCGAAGCCATCGGCACCTGTTCGATCTTCTCTGATTCGAGAGAAGAAACAGCACCGGTCAGCGCCTCCTTTCGGACTTCTCCGTAACCGACGACAATCACCTCCGACAAGGTCTCCGCCGAAGATTCCATCTCGACGCTCAAAGTCGGCTGGGCGGCCGATACCGGAAATTCCACCGTGGTGTAGCCTGTATAGGAGAACACCAGGGTCGCTTCCGTGCCGGATATTTCAATAGAATAGGTCCCGTCAAAGTCCGTAACGGTACCTTTGCTGGTGCCTTTAACCAGGACCGTTGCCCCGATTAACGGCTCTCCAGTTTCATCAGTGATTTTCCCCGTGGCGGTAAACTGCGCGTACGAAAACTGCACGCAGGCAATCGCCATGGAAAGCACCAAAAATAGTCTAAGTTTGGCCTTCATAATAGCTGTAGATTTTGATAAACAAATAAAATATCTTTCAATTCTGAAATTCCATATAAGTGATGGCATACCAGAGGCATTCCACGCAGGTGTGGCACTATGTTCGAGGGAAATGCAATGAAGTGATGATACTTATTTCGTATCGCTCTCAACAAAATGTCCGCTAAAATGAACGGACTTAACATGTATTCAAAACAGCACATTACGGTGTACTGTAAAGTTCGTAAACCTCCGGTTTACGCAGTTTGATGATAGAGTGGTGGGAAATTGGTCAGGGGCGAATTGAGATGATATAGATGGTGATCAGAATGTCTTAAAAGAGCTAAACTTCTCTGACGGCGCTAAGGTAATAAAAAAAAATTAATCGTCTTTTTGAGTAGACCAACAAGCTTAGACTTTCTACAAAACTGCTCGGAAAATCTTCCATTGAAGAACCAGCTTTTCTGATGTGAAGTAAATAAAAAAGCTTTCACTATTCAAATATGAATGAAGGAAATAATGTAGCCGGGACGACAAAAAGCGAAGTCGGAAGTGCGAAGCCGGAAGTCGGAAGTGCCGCGCTGAAAGGATTCCGCTTTCCGACTTCCGCTTTCCGACTTCCGATTTCCGCTTTCCGACTTCCTCACAGTCTTTTCGCCCGCGGCTGCAGATCCGTCAGCTCAGCGATGCGCACCGGTTCTCCCGATTCGATGCTTTTGCGAGCGGCGATACCGATGAGGATAGACATGGCGCCGTCGCGGGTACCGGCGGCGTGCTTATAGGGATCCGGCGCTTCCGGGTTGCGGAAGATCTTATCCTGCAGGCGCTGGTCGCCACCGCCGTGGCCGCCGCGGCCGAAGGCTACCTTTTCGATTTCATAATCCTGCCAGTTGCGGTGTACGATGATGGGTTCGAACTGCTGCCCGGCCTCACCCGACTGATCCATCTCGGCGCTGTGCAGCGCGGCCTGGTCCATATTCTCGCTCTGCATCCAGGGGATGTCCAGCCAGGCTTCGATGCGGCCGTTCATACCGTTGAAGGCGATGCGCCAGCCTTCGAAGGGCGAATAGGTGGTCAGCGAGTAATTGACAAGTATGTTATTGGCATATTTGATCTGGGCCGACATCTTGTCGTAAATATTGATCTCGTCCCGCCACAGGCAATTGTCGCGAATATAGCCGTCGTAATGCTCATTGGCGACATACAGGTTCATGTAGTGCTCGTTCTTCGTGATGTCCCAGAAAAACTTGCAATCGTCTTTATGCGGACAGGTACGGCACTTATCCCCCCGGAAGGGGTTGTTGCTGCCGTAGTGCTCCAGGTCGCCGTAAGCGAACACTTCCGCCGGGTCCGAATCGAGCCACCAGTTGAGCAGATCGAAGTGGTGGGTGGCCTTGTGTACCCACAGGGTGCCGCCATACTGCCGCAGGCCGTGCCAGCGCCGGAAGTAAGAGGCGCCGTGGTAGGTATTGAGATACCAGTGGAAGTCCACCGAAGTAATCTTGCCCACAGCTTCTTCCGCCAGCAACTCCTTGATTTTGGTCATGTAGGGGCTCCAGCGGTAATTGAAGCCGACGATGACGTTGCGGCCCGAGCGCCGCTCGGCGTCGAGGATGGCCTGGCATTTGTCTTCATCGGTCGTCATCGGCTTTTCCGTCAGGACGTCAATGCCCTTATCCAAACCCTTAATAATAAACTGATGGTGCGTGGAATCGACCGTCGTAACGATCAGCAGATCGGGATTGGATTTGTCCAGCATTTCGTCAAAGTTGACGAAGGTCGGACAATCGGCGCCGATAAATTCCTTGCCGAATTGCAGACGGCCGGGATTGATATCGGAAAGGCCGACGAATTCCAGAATATCGCTGTACTGCTCCACCAGGCGGCGCCCCCAGAAGGAAATACCGCGCACACCGGTTCCCACCAGCGCTACTTTGAGCTTGGCGCCGTCTTTTCCGAAGTTAAAGGCGGAAAGCGGCATCATAGAACCGGCGGCCAGCATGCCGACGGAGGTCAGGAAAGATCGACGGGAGAGATTATCATCCATAGTTCACTAAATTTTTTATCCCTACTCATGTAAGTACCCGCAAAAGCTCCTGCCCTATTGACGTCTTAGCCCTCTACGCTCCCTTAATTCAATGAAAAATCTTTTAGAGAACCAATCCTTTAATTTTCGGAGCGCCGAGCCCCCGGATCGCGACCTCTTCCATGATAAGTTTGGAAGGACGTTTATCGAGGAAGGGTTCTCTGGCAGGATGAAAATGCAGGCCGGTCATTTCTTCTATCAAGGGAACATTCACCTGGTAAGTATCGGCCTTTTCAAAATCCAGGAACAGCAATTCCGGTGGTATGGCCGATTCTACGCCGCGATCGACAGGAGCGGGCTCCACAATTTTGTTTTTCAGCAGCACCTGTTCCTGGCTGATCATAAATCCAACCCGGCAAAGTGTTCCGTTCCCCGAAGGATAATAAATCACCTTCCAAAAAAATGAGGGAATCTGCACTTCCTGTTTTTTGACGCGCGAAACGAAGATCGGATCAGTTTCCAGAAAGGCAGGGCCTGTAAACAAGTTAATCTTCAGACTATGAGCTACCGTTTCATCGTGGAGGATGTAGTCTTCCAGTTCCCGCCACAGGGCCCGGTTGAGATCTTTATGCTGTGGCAGGCAATTCGTGTAGAAGAACGTCGATTTAGCGCCGTCTTTGGCGAGCAGCTTGGTTCTTCCCCATTGAACATCCTCCCGTTTGGTCATATGCTCCCGGTCGAAATCACTTTTAGGCGCACGATACAGTTCATATCCCCACTGATGCGCTCTGTCAATACGTGGATCGCAGCGCCAGCGGTCCCGACCGCTGGAAAAGAGATCTTTACGGCTCAGCTTTCTAAAGAGGTGGCCGTCGATATTGGCGGCAGTGTAAAAAGGGAATCGCCTCTCCTTATTTTGCAGGATACTGCAGTTCTGGTAGCGCAGTACATTGTCTGCTGTACCTGCTACCGGAGCCACTTTTTCATGATGTTTCGGGCTCAGCCTGGGAAGTGCAATTTGATATTCGTTGTCAAAAAAATTTTCCTGATAGCCCTGGTAGGTTTTTATTTTTGCCATAGCGTGGTTGGGTTAGATGTTACGGTTAGTAAAATATCCGGTCGAGGAAGAATTTGTTCCCAATAAAGCTAAGCTTTTTAACCGAAAAAGAAACACCTGTGCCGGAGCTCCGGGCCTGTTCGCCCTATTCTGTTCTCGCCAGGTACTAAAAATTCGTCCCGACCTGAAAAGTAAAAATCGCCGATTCCTCACGGGAGAACCCGAGCAGGAGGCTGAGGGTGTACGAACGGCTCAGCGGCACCAGGTAGAGTCCGCCGCCGTAAGAGCTGTGCCATTCGCCGGTGTCTTCACCGGATTGTACGATTTTGCCGGTATCGAAAAAACCTCTCAGACCTATTTCCAAAGGAATGAGGAACGTTTTGAACTCGGTGAGGAACACGCGCAACTCGGAATTGAAATACAATCTTCCCTTTCCGGTGAAGCGCTTGCGCTGAAAACCACGTAGTCCCGAGTCCTGCCCCAGGGTAGGCAGTTTATAGAAAGGGACCTGATTGAAAGAATTTGAATAGCCCGCGCGGATGGCTGCGGTGACGGAGCGACGGCGCGGGCTAGCGAAAAACTCGAAGAAGAGATCGCTGATACCGTAGGACTGGCTGCGCACTACGCCCAGCTCCTGTTCTGCGAAAAAGCGAAAACCGCGCGAAGGTAACACCTCGTGGTCGCGCAAGTCAACCTCTACTTCCGCCCGCAGGTTGTACAGGTTTAAACTTCCGGCACCAAAAAAATCCCCAGCCGAGAGGATATTGTCTTCCATATCGACCGTTACGTTATTCTCGTAGCCCAGTTGAAAAGCGGCAAAGCTCTTTTTCCAGAAATCCCGGTGTAGCCCCAGGTTTAGTTGCAGTGTATTATAGCGGATCTGGTAAAAATCATCATTAAACAGCTCTTGATCATTTATTGAATTATTACCGATGCCGAAAAAGAAGTTGTAATTCTCCGGACGGGCGTAACGAGCGCCGTACAGCAGATCCCATCGCCGGACAACATGCCGGGAACGCCCCTGGTACTCGACCGAGAAATTGCCTAAGGTACTGATATCAGCTGTAAATCGATGTTTGCTGCTGAAATCCGGTTTGTCGTAACGCTGCCGCGTAAAAGTAATTCCGCCGCCTATCAAAAAACCGTTGAAGCTGCTGAAATCGGCGTACAGAACAGGGCTGTACCCCGGGTAAGCAAAACGGGTGCGCTCGTAGTGATAAAGGTCCTCGTTCCAGGTATTGACATCGCGGGCTTCTGTCCCGGCGTTCACCGTCCCATCCTCCTGTTCGTAAATCAGGGTCTTTTTCTTCCATCCTCTTACCCGGGAATCATCCGTAATCTGATCTTCATCAGCCCCTCCGATAACTCGCAGCTTGATAGCCTTTTTGGCCTGCCCGCAGATAAGAAAGCGGTCGACTCCCTGTAATCCGAACAATCGGATCTCTTTTGTCTCGCCGGGGTGAAATGAACGACGGTAAAAGACCGGACCCAGGTCGCCGTCCGGGGTTATGGAGTACACCGCCACCTCTGTCCTACCATTTTCCAGGCGATGCACCTCGAAGTGATCTTCTTTATTGGTCCCTACCACATCTACCTCTTCGGCCAGTAGTTTATAGAATTCCCCGGCATAATGCTCCAGGTCGTTACGGCGGACAATCAGCTTATCGGCTACTTCCTGCGCAGAGACGGCATAGGCCTCCGGCGGCATAGCTTTTAATGCCCGCCGGAAATCGCCTTCGTTCAATCTTTGCTGTACGTACTGCGCGGCCGCCAGCCAGTCTTCCCGGCTCAGTTCCGCCGCCAGGAGCCGGTCCATGTGGCGCGCCTGGTAGGTGAGCGAACGAATATCGCGAATCCGGTGACTAAAGTGCTCAATAGTGGGAATGGCGAAGGGGCGATCGGCGATCCAGGGAATCAGGCCGTCGAGATTGGAAAAGACGTGATCTCGATCCCGGGGGATAGGACGATAACGGATGGAGTCTCCTCGTCTGAAGCCCGCCCATTTCCAATTATCCTCGTGTTTACTCCAGTCGCCCACCAGGATGTCGAAAAGACGGGCGCGGGCAAACTCCCGCGCATCCACCTGCACACGCTGCTTGTTGTAACGTTCCTGAAATAATTCGTGGCTTTTTAGAATCCGGTCCGCGGAGGCGAAAGTAGGCTCGCCCTCGTCGACATCATCGGGCCGCTCCTCCAACATACCCAGCATACCGGCAAAAGGTGCCTGGTACAAGCCCAGACGCGGATCATCGGGCATGACAAACAGCTCCGGCGTCGCATGCAGTATATCCAGTTCTTCGAGCATCGGAGCGATGGCCAGAGCCCCGTAAGGATGTTCGGAACTGGTCTGGTCCCTGGTCACCCGGGCGATGATGGTACTGCGCAAGTCGTAACTCAGCGCGGAAATAGGATCCTTATCGACAGATCGAAAAACGTAGTCAAGCCCTTCCGTGGTCTTGAATTTAAGCGACTTGGTTTGCCTTCCGCCGCCTCTTTTATGGATAAACAGACCGCCTTTAGTAGTGTCCAGCGACATGACCGGCACCTCCACCGGCGTGGTCCAGGTGTCGCGAAAATGATCTCCGAGAAAAAATCGTTTGAAACGACTGGCGTAGTAGGGCCCCGCAATCACCCGCACCGAATCCGGCTGCCGGATAGGCGTGCGAACCGTATCGTGTTCGGGTTTGGCGCAGGGAACCAGTGTATTATTTACCGGAATAACGGAATTAGGGTCCGGAAAGCAGGGACTGCGGAACAAGGGACCACCGGTCTCGACGGAGAAGCCCTCACCGGTGTAGCGGTAAAAGCAGTAGTCTACCCGCCCGTCGGGAAAAAAAGCCATCTCGATAAAGCCGGAAGCGCTGCTGGCCAGCAGGGCGTCGGGATCCCGTGTGGAAAAGTCTCCCTTCACCGGCGCCCCGCTGTTGATCAGGTAATTATCGTCATACAGCAATACCTGCTGGTTGCGTTCGTGCCCCGAAAGGAAGAGAATATTTTTTTCAGCCGAAGCGATACTTTCCAGGCGTTCCCGGAGCACAGCGAAGCGCTCATTGGCAATATCTTTTTGATCGCCGACATGCCGGTGATAGGCCACCCGCATACTGCCCAATACCGGCGGCAGCAGCTGAGCCCTTGCCGGAAAAAAGCCTCCGTACTTTCCGAAAGAGTGGAAAGGGAAGTGGCCTGCCAGTAATATATTCTTATCCTGGTTTTCTTCAATTTGGTCGTTGATCTCTTCCAGAATGTCATATTCATTGATATAGGGGCAGGTCGCATCGGCGGCAATGGGTTTGCGATGCGGATGGTTCCACCATTGCGTATTGAGCAGCAGCAGCTGCACAAAAGGATGGATAGTTACCGTTTCGGGGCCTGGGCAACCGTCTTCTACCGGCCAGTACACATTTTCCAATCCTTCCTTTCTGACCAACGCCTCCAGCTGTTGCACGCATTCCCAGCCCTGCGGCCGGGATTGATCCCAGTCGCGATCGCCGCTGAGCATCGTCATTTCCGTCTGTGACTGCCCCCGGACGACGTTCAACAGCCGGTGAACATAAGCGGCAGGAGGCTCTTTACCGGAACAGCCGGGTATCAGATCACCACTGACAATCAGGTGTACCCGCTCTTGCGATTGCTCCAATAAATTCCGTAGTTTTTCAAAAAACGCCTCATCGGAGGGGACGTCGGCGGTATTACCCAGTAGCCATACGCGCTGCATAGGGCGGTCGGCGAATTGCTGAGCCCGGGCTTCCCCTGTCAGCATCAGCTGAAGGATGAAACCAAAGAACAAAAGTAGACTTTGACGGGGCATACAATACAAGGTTTTCCTTGGCATACAGTTGCTTTAACCCGGGTTCGAGCAGGTTGAAAGATCGCCTTAAAGGCGACAAAAGACACTTTTTTACCCTCTCAAATTTTCACCTTCTTCCCATCGTAGGCTGCCTCTACGGTTACCCCTTCCGGTTGCAGCTCCCTGAGTTGTTGTCGGCCTTTTCGGGTATCCTTGACAAACCAGTTGCCCAAATGAGTAAAAATAATGTATTCGGTATGTTCTTTAAATATCCGGATCAGATCCGGCACCCCGGTATGTCCGTAAATCTGCTCATCGGCGCGACGGATCATTCCTCCCTTGCGCACGAAACTGCCATCGGTAATCACCAGGTCCAGTTGGCCGAACATCGGGTGATAATCCTTGAGTATCCAGGCCAGGTCTCCGGTATACATCAATCGCTTCCCTTCTTTTTCTACAATATAAGCCTGCGACTTTACCTTATGGCTGTGGATAGTCGGAATGGGAATCACCCGGTAGGCGGCTACCTCCACCGGATCTTTTATCACTTTTACTTCTTCCACCTGTTCGTTCGGCTCCGGACCATAACAAGGAACGGATGGATCAAAATCTTCTTTTTCCGCTACAAAATACGCATGATCAAGATGAAAATGCGTGAAAAACAGGTAATTAAAGGTCTTTTTCAGGAAGGATGGTTCTCCCAGGTCGAACAACAGCTGATCGTCGATCAAAATACCTGAATACCGGGCGTGGTACGGCTTGGTGGTTTCGATATTGGCTTTGGTGCCGAGAAAGTGAATGTGCATGTAATTAGGCTGGATTATTGATAGAAAACCGGTTTAAGTGAATCGCCGGCAAAGTATTTTTTTGATAGTTAACGACGGGAATGTGAAATTATCTTAAAGTGAGTTTCCCGATCCAACTCATCCAACCTTCGGGCAGCACACCCAGCCAGAGGGTCAGCAGAAAGAGCAGGAGCAGAAGCAGCCCGCCCCAGGAAAAAAGGCGTATAACCGGTAAGGCGGAGGCTTCCGCCCTGGAGAACATGGCTGCGACTACGCGCAAGTAATAAAACAATCCGATCACACTGGAGATAACCAGAATAAAGAGCAGCCACCAAAGTTCCGATTGTACGCCCGCCGCTACGAGATAAAACTTCCCGATAAACCCGGCCGTGAACGGAATACCTGCCAGCGAAAGCATGGCAGTCGTCATGACCGCCGCCGGTCCCGGCTGCCGCCAGAAAAGGCCCCGCAATTGATCCAGGTGTTCAGGCTCCTCTGCACCGTCGTTCGACAAAAAACTCAGCACGCCGAAGGCACTCAGTATGGTAATGAGATAAGCCAGCAGGTAAAACGTTGCTGCTTCCAGCCCCAGGGCGTCGCCGGCGAGCAGGGCGACGAGCAGGTAGCCAAAATGTGAGATAGAGCTGTATGCCAGTAGCCTTTTTACATTCTGCTGCCACAAAGCGAGTACATTCCCCAGCAACATGGAGGCGGCAGCCAGCAGTGCAAAGAGCAGGGTAAGCGTCGCTATCTCCGCCGCTCCGCTCATTGTATAAAAGCGCAGTAATCCGCCAACCACCGCACCCTTGGAAACCGTGGCTACATAGGCGCTGACGGGAGCCGCCGCCCCCTCGTATACGTCTGCCGTCCACATATGAAACGGCGCCAGCGCCAGCTTGAAACCGATACCCGCTACCATCAAGCCCATTCCGGCAAGGGAGAGCATAGAAGGCCGATCTTTCAGCGCCTGACCAATTTCATCAAAGCCCATACGGCCGCTATCAAAGAACAGTAAGGCCATACCGAAGAGCAGCATACCGGAAGCAGCGCCCGCCAGCACCAGGTATTTGATCCCGGCTTCTACCGACCGGTCCCGGCTTTTGACCATATAGCCGATCAGTATGTACAGACTGACGCTCAGCAGCTCCAGTCCCAGAAAGAAGGAAACGAAGTGCCTCGCCGAGACCAGAACAGCGCCACCCAGCACCCCCAGCAGGATCAGCAGATAGTACTCCTCCCGCTGTTCGGGCAACGAAGAAAGGTATTGGTAGGACATCAGCGCAATCAGCAGGGCGGCCAGGGCTAAAACAGCCGTGTAGAAATTGCTGAAGGCATCGATCATCAGTAAGGGATCCAGCGTATGTTCCGCCCCGTGCGCCATCCATCCCGCCGAGAGTGCCGTGAGCCCCAGCACGAGCAGTGTCAGCCCGAAGGCCAGGCGATGGCGACGGTAAAGCGCAATACTCAACATGAGCAGAACGGCCCCGGCCGCCGGCGTAAAAAGGGGGATCAGATGGCTGAAGTCCTGGAATGTCATCGGCTATATGTCATTTTCGGTTCTGGTAAAAAAACACCTTCTTCCTCATTGATTTTCTCGTTCCGCAGGGAGGTAGATTCCTGCTCCTCCACTCCGTCGCGGTTTAATATTTCCTGCAGGGGGGCATCGGCTTGCCGAATAAAGGCTTGGGGGAACAAACCCAGCCAAAGTAGTAACAAAACCATGGGCAGCAGCATGAGCCACTCGCGTATTTTCAGATCGGCAAGCGGCCGTTCCAGTTGCAGAGGCCCGTAGAACACACGCTGCATGATGCGCAGGGCGTAGATAGCGGAGCCCAGCAAGCCCAGCGCAGCGAAACCCGCCCATACCGGTGCGGACTGCCAGGCGCCGATCAGGATGAGAAACTCGGCGACGAAGTTTCCCAGCCCCGGCAATCCGAGCGCCGCCATAACGAAGAACAAAGCCAAAGCGCCCATCCCGGGAGCTTCCCGCCAAAAACCGCCCATTTCCGACAATTCACGGGTAGTCAGGCGGTTTTGTAATATTCCGGCGATGATGAACAGAGCGCCTGTGCTGAGACCGTGCGCGAGCAACTGAATGACCACTCCCTGATAAGCCAGGGTATTGAAAGCAAAGACGCCCAGCAGGACAAAGCCCATGTGGCTGACACTGGTGTAGGCAACCAAACGTTTGAGGTCGCTCTGCGCGAAGGCAAGGATGGCTCCGTACAATACGCTGAATGCACCGAGTATCATCATCACGGGCGCCATTTGAGTACTGGCTTCCGGAAACAGCGGTACGGCAAAGCGCAGCAGGCCGTAGGCCCCTGTCTTGAGCAGCAAGCCCGCCAGGATAAGCGATCCGGCCGTCGGCGCCTCCGTGTGCGCATCGGGCAGCCAGGTGTGAAGCGGCGCCGCGGCCAGCTTGACCAGGAAAGCCGCCAGAAAGCCCAGCAACAACCAGGTGCTGATGCTACTGTTCATCTTCGTGCCCAACAATTCGGCGTAAGCAAAAGTATATTGCCCTGTGTTCTGCCCGTGAATGTAATATAGTCCCAGGATCGCCAAGAAGAGGAGCAGACCGGAAGCCTGGGTGAACAGAAAAAACTTGTAAGCGGCGTAGAGACGCCGCTCATGCCCCCAGATACCGATCAGAAAGTACATCGGCACCAGCATCAGCTCCCAGAAAAAGTAAAACAGGAAGAGATCCATGGCCAGAAAAACACCGGTAATCCCTGCCAGCACCCATAAGAGATTGAAATAGTAAAACCCCACCCGGCGGTGGATTTCCGTCCAGGACACCAAAACGGCAATGATGCCCAGAAACATGGTCAGGCCCAGGAGCAGCAGACTCAGCCCGTCGAGCGCAAGGTGAAAAGATATACCGAAGGAGGGAATCCAGGAAAAGGATATTTCCAGCAGCCAGGCGCCCGGCTCTAGCGGAAGCGTTTCGTATTGCACGATGCCAAAACCCGCTACCAGGAGGAAATCGAGCAATAGTGCGCCCAGCGAAATCCACCGGGCCGCCGCCGGAGAGCGCCTGCCGGCTATCCAGGCCAGGAGGCCGCCGCCAATCAAGATGCCGATAAGCCAGAGGAGTATCATGCCAGAAGAATTACAGTGAGAATAATGAGGACGCCCAGCCCTATTCCAAAAGCGTACCAACGCAATTGTCCGCTTTGTGTGCTGATGAGCATCCTGTATAAAGCCCTGCTCGTGGCGGTAAAGCCTTGGTTGAGGTCATCGACTATATCTTCCCTGTTTATCTTCGCCAACCATACATAGGGTTTTACGAATAAACGATCGTAGAACCAGTCGAAGCCCCAGCCCTGGTACCACCACAGGCAAACCGGCAGCCAGCGCCGGGTTACCGCTTCGGCCCAGGCCGGATGTTTCATAAAAAATAGGTAGCCGAAGTAAATGCCCAGGAGGACTGTAATCCCGGAAACCAATTGCAGCACATATTCCGGCACACTGGCCTCAGCCGCCGTAATTACTGCCGGCAAAACACGCTGCTGCCAATCGGCGAAAAGATCAACTTCCGCCAGCGTGTGCGGCATATCCAGGAAACCGGCCGTAAGAGACAGAAAGGCCAGAATAAGCAATGGTAAAGTAACGCGCCAGCCGGGAGTCCATTGGGCGTTAGTACGGCTTTCGCCGAAAAAGGCCAACAGCAACATTCGCGTCGTGTAGAGTGCGGTCAGGAAAGCACCGATCCAGCCCGCTCCCCACAACCAGGGGCTACCTGCCGTGCTCGACCAGGCATACCACAGAATCTGATCCTTACTGTAAAATCCGGCGCTGAGGAGTGGAAGGGCGGCCAGCGCTGCCGCACCGGCGGTGAAGGTCCAGAAAGTCAGGGGCATCCGCTCGCGCAATCCTCCCATTTTAAATAAATTGCGTTCGTGATCCAGGGCGTGGATCAATACGCCCGCCCCGAGAAACAACAGCGCCTTGAAAAAAGCGTGCGTAAAGAAGTGGAAAATAGCCGCCGACCAGGCGCCGACACCCAGCGCCAGAAACATATAACCCACCTGACTCATCGTGGAATAGGCCAGCACTTTTTTGATATCGGTCTGCACCAGAGCACTGGCGGCCGCCAGCAACAGTGTCAGGGCGCCGCAGGAGGCCGTCAGCGCCATTATTACCGGGCTGAGTTCCATAAATACGTGCATACGCGCCAGCAGGTACACCCCGGCCGTTACCATAGTCGCCGCGTGGATCAAAGCGCTCACCGGACTGGGCCCGGCCATCGCATCGGGCAGCCAGGTCTGCAGCGGCAACTGGGCGGATTTCCCCGCCGCCCCAAGCAGGAGCAAAGCGGCAATCCAGAAAAAAGGGGCTTCCTCCTCCTGCCCCGCCGCCGCCGACAACTCCGTTATTGTCAGCGTACCGAAATGGGTAAAAAGAAGAAATAAGGCGATGGCCAGCGCCGTATCCCCCACCCTGGTCATAATGAAAGCCTTCTGCGCCGCGTAGCCGTTTTCCGGTTTGCGGTACCAAATTCCGATCAGCAGATAACTGCACAACCCTACCCCTTCCCAACCCAGGTACAACAATACGAGGTTGTCGGCCAGTACCAGCAGGAGCATGGTTCCAATAAACAAATTCATATAGGCAAAAAAGCGGTGGTAACCTTCTTCTTCGCGCATAAACTCCACCGAATATAAATGAATCAGGAAACCGACAAAGGTAATGACCAGTACAAAGGCAAGGGAAAGAGCATCGAGATACAAAGCCATATCGACCTCAAAATCCCCTGCCTTCATCCAGGTCCACAGCGTTTGCCGAAAGGCCATCCCTTCCGGCGGTGCAGCAGAAAAGGTGATCGCTATCCCTATGGCGATGAGGGCCGAAACGCCCACACTACCCGCTCCCACCCAGGCCGCCAAGGACTTAGATGTTCCCTTTCCGGCTGCCGCCAGAATGACGAAGCCCAAAAGCGGTATCACCGGTAAAAGCCATAGGTAGTTTAACATGGTTCTGATCGTTTGAGCATTTCCTATTTCTTATTTCCTATTCCCTCATCTTGTCCATCTCATCCGTATCCAGCGTCCGGTACTTCTGAAATATCTTGAGGATGAGCGCCAGTCCTACCGATACTTCGGCGGCCGTCATCGCCAGAATGAAAAGAAACATGACCTGCCCGTCGGGCAAGGCCCAGCGGGCGCCCCCGAGTACAAAGGCCAAACCGGCGGCATTGAGCATTATTTCAATGGACAGCAGCATAAAGACGATGTTCCGCCGTATCAGCAGGCCCGTCAGCCCCAGTAGAAAGAGAGCGATTGCGAGTATCAGACCGTGTTCCAGGGGGATTTCCATCATCCTTCTTTTTCCTTCTGTAAATAACGGTGCTGCACCTGCTTCTCCCGCCGCCCGATATGATAAGCACCCACGATGCCCGCCATCAGCAAAAAGGCCGCCATTTCCACGGCGAGCAGGTAGGGTCCGAAAAGACTTGCTCCGACGGTTGAGGGGGCAACTTCCCTAACCGTGGTCAGCGCCTCGCCGGTATCTATCGCCAGCAGATAGACCATTTCCACAAAGAGCACCAATGTGAGCAGGGAGGGCAGCACCCAGATACGAGGCTGCAGCAATTGTCTTTCCCACTGCGCCGTTTCCTCTCCCAGGTTGAGCATCATAATGACGAAAATGAACAGCACCATGATGGCGCCGGCGTAGATAATGACTTCCAGGGCCGCCACCAGCGGTGCGCCGATAACGAAAAACACTACCGCAATCGCCAGCAGCGAAACGATGAGGTTGAGCAAGGCATACACCGCATGCAGGCGCGTGATGGCCAGCGCGGTGGTCAATAAGGCAATAGCGGCGGATATGTAGAAGGTGGCGACCATATCAGGGCATCAGGCTTTTGAAATCAATCGGCGGATCCTCTCTTTCGGACTCGCCCTTGTCTTTATCTTCGATGGCCATACCCGACACCTTCCAGTAGTTGTAGCCGTGGTATTTGCCTTCGCCGTCGATCAGCAGGTCCTCTTTTTCATAGACCAAATTTTCGCGACGGTATTCGCTCATCTCCACGTCGGGGATCAGTTGTATGGCGTAGGTCGGGCAAGCTTCTTCGCAGTATCCACAGTAAATGCAGCGCGAAAAGTTGATCCGGAAAAATTCCGGGTAACGGCGGCCGTGCTCGTCCTCCGTCGCCTGCAGAGAGATGCAGTCTACCGGACAAGCAACCGCACAGAGATAGCAACCGACGCAACGCTCACCCCCGTCGGGGTCTCGTGACAGGATGATTCTGCCCCGGTAGCGCGGCGGCAACTCTACCTGCTCGTCGGGGTACTCCACCGTCACCTTCTTTTTGAAAAGATGACTGAAAGCTATCCACATTGATCGTAGTATACTTAGCATGGTGCTCTGTTTTCGATTCTCGGTTGACGCAACCCTGCGATTTTCAACTTAATAAAATCCACCCCGTCACTAACAGATTTAGTAAAGCCAGTGGTAGCAATATCTTCCATCCGTACCCCATCAGCTGATCGTAGCGGGGGCGCGGCAATGAGGCCCGCAGAAGGATAAAGACCAGAATGATGAGAAACATCTTGAGCAAAAACCAGACGATACCCGGCAACCAGGCCGGTCCCAGCCAGCCGCCCAGAAAAAGCGCCACGGTGAAGGCCGAAATCAGGGTGATACCCAGGTATTCCCCTACGAAAAAGAGGCCGAACTTCATCCCCGAATACTCCGAGTGATAACCGGCAACCAGCTCGCTCTCCGCTTCCGGTATATCAAAGGGAAGGCGGTGGGTTTCGGCTACCCCGGCGATAAAGAAGATAACGAAGCCGATGAACTGGGGCACGACGTTCCACATGCCGCGTTGCGCCACCACAATCTCCTGCAGGTTGAAACTGCCGCTTATCATGACCACACCCAGCAAGGAAATCCCCATAAACACTTCGTAAGTAATCACCTGCGCCGCGCCGCGCATAGCCCCCAGCAGAGCATATTTGTTGTTGGAAGCCCAGCCACCCAGCACAATGCTGTATACTCCCAGGGCCGACATGGCCAGAAAGAACAGCACCCCTATGTTCAGGTCGGCTACAACTATACCCGGCGCGAAGGGAATGATAGCAAAACCCAACAGGGCGGTAATAGTCACGATGGCCGGCGCCAAAACATAAATAGGCTTATCGGCGAAAGGCGGTATCCAGTCTTCTTTGAACATGAGCTTGATCACATCGGCCAGTGGTTGTAATAAACCCAGGGGCCCGACGCGATTCGGCCCCAGCCGGTCCTGCCACAGTCCCAGCAGGCGGCGCTCCAGCCAGATCAGCCCCGCTGCAGTAGAGAGCATCACCACCAGTACGCCGACGATAATTCCGACCATTGCTCCGTTGCTCATGATGTTGTTTTTTTGATGACAACCGGATCCTCCGCTTCAAAATATTCCATTCCCGGCAGGCCGTACGGCAATCCGACCAGTCCTTCCGGCAGTTCCGGCAAAATTTTCAGAGGCAATTTCCGGCGCCACTGTGTACTTTCCAGTTGGACTTCCCGCCCCTGCTCCAGCCTCAGCTCTTCAGCATCCTTTTTACCCAGGGCGACATACAGCTCGGCGCTTCGCTCCTGAACGGCGTCACCGCGGGCGCTGGTCTCTTCCGATCCAAAAATATGGTGGATGGGCAATGCCGTGTGTTTTTCTTTGGGCGACCAGACCGGCGGAACATCCTGTTCATAGTTGCCCTCAGGAGAAGCGGGCGCTATCAGGCGCCGCCCCGGATCGCCGTTGTGGAGGGCGCCGCCTACTTCGATTTGATATTTATTGATCGCCTGCTCGGAATTCCATCCCGGCGACCAGAAGAAGGGAATGACCGAGGAGGGCGGTTCACCGAAGTACCCCTCCATCGAAAAACTGAGCGGGGAATCGGGGTCGGCCGGCGGGGTGGGCTCGTCCATCGTCCGGTCGGCGTGCATAGCGGTGCGCCCGCTGTAGCGATGCGGCTGCCGCGGTATTTTTTGCCCTGCTATGCGGAAGTCAGGCCCGGGCGTCAGGGTATCGATGCCCTGAAAGACTGCCTTCTCCGCCGCCAGGGAGGCTGTAATACCGGCAAGAGAATTCCACTCTTGAAAAGGCTCCTGACCCAGTGCCGCGCCGATAAGCTTCAGCCAGCGCCAGCTTTCCCGGATATCGAACCCGGGAACGTACACCTGGTAGAAGCGCTGCGCCCGCCCTTCATTGTTGACCAGGGTCCCGTCGGATTCAGCGAAGGCGCCGGCGGGAAAGACCAGCCCGGCCTGCTCCAGGGAAGCGTGGCGCGTGTGATCCAGGGCGATCACCCGGCCGGCATTTTCCAGCAGGCGGATGGCCTCCGGTGCGGGCATGCGCCGGAACAAATCGTTTTCCAGCAAGACGAAGGTTGCGCCCTCCGGAATACGCTCCGGCGGACGGGCATTCAGCAGTATCTGTCCGGCTGCATTGGCTTCCGGGAGCACGTAGGCCAGGCGGGGTTTTTCTTTCTTTTTACTTAAAGCAAAAGCCACATTGCCGGCAGCTGCAATCAAGTGCCGGTCCTGCAGGCTGGTACCGGCAATAATGAGCGGGCGCTCGGCTTCTGACAGGACTTCCGCAATCTGCGAGGCCAGCTCATCGGCCGCTTGGGATAGTCCTTCCACCGGCGGCGCCTCCTCGTCCAGCCGGGCCGCTACAGCGTAGCCCAGGCGGGCAATTTCCCGGGGAGCGTTTCGAAAAACGGCCTCGGCTATCTCATCGAGTTTCGTTGCATAGGGCATCGCCAGGAACAGTGGGCTGCGGTTATCCTGCGCCGCTTCGCGCACGGCAAAGTCGTCCCATTCGTTGATCCCGATCTTTTTTGCAATATCGAAATGCTTCCGGCGCAGCGCCTGCCGCAGGGCCAGCGCCATCATCGGCGCCGTGTTGGTCAGGTCTTCTCCCAGCACCAGTACGGCGTCACATTTTTCGATCTCTTTCAGGGAAGGGGAGCGAACCGGCAGCTTCTGCAGTTTTTCGAGCGCCAGTTGGGTCAGTTCGTGGTCCTTGCGGCTCATGCCGGAGTAAAAGTTTTCCGTACCCACCAGTTGCTGCAGGGCAAAGTTGGACTCGAGCGGCGCGCGCGGCGATCCGATGCCAATCACTACCTTGCTATCCCGGATCCAGCTTGCGGCTTTTTCCACCCCCTCTTCCGGAGCGAGGCTTTCCCAGTTTCCCTCCTCCTGCACCTGGCATTGCCGGGGCCGGTTTTCACTGTTGACAAACTGGTAGCCGAAGCGGCCCCGGTCGCAGATGAAGTAGCCGTTCACGTCACCGTTATAGCGGGAGCGTATCCGGCGCAGTGTCCCGTAGCGCTCGCCGGCAATAATGTTGCAGCCGAGACTGCACTGGTGGCAAACGGAGGGAGCCGTGGTCAGGTCCCATTTGCGGGTATAGTGCTGCTTGAGCGTTTTATCGGTAAAAACGCCTGTCGGGCAAACCTCGGCCAGGTTGCCGCTGAATTCACTCTGCAGTGTTCCCTCCTCGCGGCGACCGAAATAGAGGTGGGAGTGTGGGCCGAGCACTTCGAGATCATCGCCGCCGGCGTAATCCTTGTAAAAGCGCACGCAGCGGTAGCACTGAATACAACGATTCATCTCGTGGTTGATAAAGGGGCCGAGGTACTGATTGCGGTAGGTGCGCTTATTAAAGCGGTTTCTTCGATAATTGTGTCCGGCCATCACCGTCATATCCTGCAGGTGGCACTCGCCACCTTCGTCGCAAGTGGGGCAATCGTGGGGATGGTTGAGCATCAGGCTCTCCACGATTTGGCGGCGAAAATCCTTTGCCCGGTCCTTTTCTATCGATATAAAGGTTTCTTCTTTGACAGGCTCCATACATGACATGATGAGCTGCCCCTGCTCGTCGTCCGCATCCTCATATTTCAAAACAGCACACTGCCGGCAGGACCCCACCGAGCCCATAGCGGGATGCCAGCAGAAATAGGGCAGGTCATAGCCTAGGGAGAGGCAGGCTTCCAGGATGTTCTTCCCTTCGCTAGTCTCGTGTTCTTTTCCGTCGATGTGCAGTTTTGCCATAATTGATAGATGTCAGATTTTAGATGCCAGATTTCAGACGTCCTTCTTCACCCTTGATAGGGACAGCTTTGCTGCTCAATATGCGCCTCAAAGTCCTCGCGGAAGTACTTCAGGGCGCTTTGCAGCGGTTCCATCGCGCCGGGCGCCAGGGCGCAATAAGTGTTTCCCATACCCAGGAAATCCGTATGAAAATCCAGGATATCGAGGTCTTCCGGTTTTCCCTGTCCCCGCTCAATAGCCTGCAGGATGCGGGCTACGCGCGGCAGCCCCTCCCGGCAGGGCGTGCACCAGCCGCAGGATTCGTGGGAAAAGAAGCGCTGCAGGTTGTGGACGAAAGCCACCGGACAGGTATTATCGTCCAGAACGATAATACAGCCTGTACCGAGCCGGCTGCCGGCCTCCATCATCTGATCGTAATCCATCGGCACATCGAGGTGCTCTTCGGTCAGAAAGTCGGTGGAGGCGCCGCCGGGCAGTGCGCCGCGGAATTGGTAGCCTTCGTACATGCCGCCGGCCTGTTCTTCCAGTATTTCTCTTAGGGTGGCGCCCATGGGCAGCTCCCAGGCGCCGGGCGTATTGACGCGGCCGCTGGCGCCGTAGATTTTGGTGCCGCCGTCATCGGTACGGCTCAGTTTTTTGAACCAGTCAGCGCCGTTTTTCAGGATATGAGGCACGTTGACCAGGGTCTCCACATTATTGACGATGGTCGGTTTTCCGAAGAGGCCGCTGGCCTGCGGGAAGGGAGGCTTCGAGCGGGGAGTGGCCCGGCGGCCTTCCAGCGCGTTGAGCAGTCCTGTTTCCTCCCCGGCCATGTAGCGTCCTACACTGATGTGGAGCCGCATTTCCATATGGAAACCCGAATTGAGAATATTCTCTCCCAGATAGCCGGCCTCCCGGGCTTCCGCCATGGCTTTGCGGAGCGCCTGCGCCGATTTTTTGTAAGCCCAGCGTAAAAAGATATAAGCCGTCGGCGCCTGAATAGCGTAGGCCGCCAGGATCATTCCTTCGATCAACTGATGCGGATTGCCCTCCATCAGCAGACGGTCTTTGAAGGTGCCGGGCTCCATTTCATCGGCATTGGCGATGAGGTACTTTTCCTTCGGCGCATTCTCCCCCATCGGGACGAAGCTCCACTTCATGCCCGTGTTAAAGCCGGCGCCGCCCCGTCCCCGCAGGTTGGATTCCTGAACGATCTCCGTGACCTTTTCCGGATCCGTTTTTCCCAACACTTCTCGCAGCGCCTCGTAGCCCCCCGTCTTCTCGTAATCTTTTAAAGAAAGCGGTCCGCGATCCAGGTCGATATATT
Source organism: uncultured Saprospiraceae bacterium (assembly GCA_964632995.1). Classification (GTDB taxonomy): domain Bacteria; phylum Bacteroidota; class Bacteroidia; order Chitinophagales; family Saprospiraceae; genus CAZWDL01. The sequence continues at coordinate 26,410 of CAZWDL010000031.1, read as the reverse complement.
GCGTCAGCGGTTTTTCCATTTTCAAGTATACTTTTCCAGAATCTCGTCCAGTTTTTCTATCGTCAGATCCCGGTGAAGATCTTCGTCGATCATCAGCACGGGGGCGTGGTCGCAGGCGCCCAGGCAGCAGATGGGCAGCAGGGTAAAGCGATCGTCGTCGCTCGTCTCCCCGAAGCCGATGCCCAGCCTTTTCTGCAGGTGATCCACGAGCCTTTCGTAGCCCATCACCCAGCAGCTGATGCTGTCGCACAGCAAGATGACGTGGCGCCCGACCGGACGGCGGAAGATCAGGTTGTAAAAGGTGGCGACGGAATCCAGCTCATGAGGCGACATGTCCAGGAAGGCGGCCAATTCGTCGATGGCCTCATCCGACACCCAGCCCCGCTTTTCCTGTATCACCTTCAGCCCCTCGATGCAGGCCGCCCGCCGTCGCGGATAATCAGCGGCGTGGGATTCGATCAGGCGTTTTTCTTCGTCGGTAAGCATGTGTTTTTAGCGATTAATTAATTCGGTGCTCGAGGTGTTAACTCTTTATTGGAGTGTTAGTAGTGCTGCCGGGCGTTCCTCCACTTGATCCTTTATCTGTCTACATCCGCCAGCACGTAATCGATACTGCCCAGGATCGCCAGCAGGTCGGCCACGGTATAGCCGCGGCTGATAAAGGGCGTCATTTGAATATGCGGAAACGAGGGGGTCCGGATACGGGTCCGGTAAGCGGAGGTATTGCCGTCACTGATCAGGTGATAGCTGTTAGCGCCTTTAGTCGCTTCAATGATCTGCGTGGCTTCGCCGGCTGGAATAACGGGGCCCCAGCTGACGTTCAGGAAGTGATTGATCAGCGTTTCAATATCGTGCATCGTATGATTCTTTACCGGCGGAGTGGTGAGTGGGTGGCGCGACTTGTAGTCGCCGTCCGGCATTTTATCAATGCATTGCTCAATGATACGCAGGCTCTGGCGCATCTCTTCGATACGCACCACAGCCCGGTCGTAACAATCGCCGTTGACGCCAGTGGGGATATCGAACTCGAACTGGTCATAGCCGGAATAGGGTCGCTTTTTACGGAAGTCCCATTCGTAACCGGTAGCGCGCAATCCCGGGCCGGTGACGCCCCACTCGATCGCCTCGTCGGTGTCGTAGATACCGATACCTACGGTGCGATCCCGGAAGATCCGGTTTTTCATCACCAGGCCATCGTACTCTTTTAATCGTTTTGGAAAATATTTGATAAAGTCACGGACGAGCTGTTCCCAGCCGTCCGGCAGGTCCTGTGCCACGCCACCAATACGAAACCAGTTGGGATGCATACGCGCCCCGCAGATGGACTGAATAATATCGAATACCTTCTCGCGGTCGGTGAACATGTAAAATACCGGGGAAAACTGCCCTACGTCCTGCGCGAAGGTGCCGTACCAGACCAGATGGCTGGCGATGCGGAACAGCTCGCAGAGCATGACGCGGATAACCTGGGCCCTCGGCGGCACTTCAATCCCGGCCAGCCGTTCCAGCGGCAACAGATAGGCCAGGTTGTTGACTACGCCGCCCAGGTAGTCGACCCGGTCGGTGTAAGGGATATACGTATGCCAGGATTGCCGCTCGCCCATCTTTTCAGCGCCGCGGTGGTGAAAGCCTATATCCGGAACGACGTCGACGATGTCTTCTCCATCCAGTTGAAGCACCAGGCGCAATACGCCGTGTGTGCCCGGATGCTGTGGCCCCAGATTGAGAAACATGAATTCCGAATCAGCGGTTTCCCGTTGCATCCCCCACTCTTCGGGACGGAATTGCAAGGCTTGTTCCTCTCTTTGCTCCTTATCTTCCGGCAGGGAAAAATGCCCCATCTCAGTGGCGCGCGCCGGATGCTCCTTGCGCAGGGGATGCCCCTCCCAGGTGGACGGCATCAGCAGGCGGCGCAGGTTAGGATGGTCTGAAAAGCGTAGACCGAACATGTCATATACCTCCCGCTCGTACCAGTCGGCGTTGGGCCACAAGCCGCTGATGCTGGTAATTTCCGTACCGTCGTCCACCGCGATCTTAAGACGGACATCTTCGTTCCGATCAAAGGACAGCAGGTGATAAACTACCGTAAAATCCCCTCCGGCCTCCGGGCGATGCTTTCGCGTCCGTTCATCTATAGCGAAAAGGTCGTACAGCATGGCGTAGGGCTGCTCCACCTCTTCCTTCAGAAAACGCAATACGGATTCCACTTTCTTCTCCGGCAACCAGAAGGTTGGCGCCTCATCGCGGGTAGACTGCTCTTTCAGCGCCTCCTCACCGAGATAGGATTGTATGGCGTTTTTGACAGCGTTCATAGCTTCATGGTAAATACAAGGATTGAATAGTCGTTAATGATCAAATCTATCTTCTTTTCCTCATGACTTTTCCTGAGTCCCCTTCTCCGGCGGTGTGATTTGCCCCATCCTTTTCCTTTCGGCGCGTTTTTGATCGCGCAGTGAGGGAGGCTCCGGTTTGTAGAGTCCCTGCGGCCCGACGGCCCAACTGAGAGGACGTTTTTCTTTACCTACCGCTTCACTAAGCAGGGTCAGTCCTTCCATAAAGGCGGTGGGATTAGGCGGGCAACCCGGTACGTAGAGATCGACAGGCAGAAACTTATCGACGCCCTGCACCACGGAGTAGATGTCGTACATCCCTCCTGAATTGGCGCAGGAGCCCATGGAGACCACCCAGCGGGGTTCCATCATCTGCTCGTGCAGGCGCTTGATGATGGGCGCCATTTTGACGAAGACGGTGCCCGCGATGACCATCATGTCAGCTTCCCGTGGGGTGCCGCGGATCACCTCGGCGCCGAAGCGGGCAATGTCGTACTTGCTGGTAATGCTGGTAGCCATTTCCACATAGCAGCAACTCAGTCCGAAGTTGAAGGGCCAGATGGAGTTCTTACGCCCCCAGGCCACCATGTCCTGCATGCGCGTAAACAAGATGCTCTGGCGAACGGTCTCTTCGAAAGAGCTGTTGCCTTGAACGGCGCGCTCCGGTTGCTGCGGTTTAGATAGCCACCACTTCATAGTTTTTGTTTTTCTCTTCTTTTCCGTAATGCTTCAATAATTTTTCGTCCCTGCGGTCCGTAATCCAGGGCGCCGGTACGCCATTCGTACAGGAGGACGACCAGGAGGAGGCTGATGAAGACCGCTGCTCCGGCAAAGCCCGGCCATCCGGCTTCTTCGAATCCAATAGCCCAGGCTACCAGAAAAACAGCTTCCAGGTCGAAAATGACAAAGAACATGGCGATCAGGTAGAAATCACTGGAGAACTGAATACGCGCATTACCGGTAGGAACAATTCCGGATTCGAAAACTTCGCCGGTAGAACGCTCGCGATGGCGCTGCCCAAGCAGGTAGGATAAAAAAAGAACGCCGGCCACCAAAAGGATGACTAATCCGGCGTAGATCAAAAGCGGCCAATACAAATCCGTATGCAGTGTTTGCTCTTGCAAAATGGCTAATGTTCTTCGTTTGATAGGACAAATAGGTGTCGGCAGTATTATAGTGCCTATTAGTTTCCAAAGACACAAAATTCCTACCTTCGCCTCATTCCTTGTATTTCCCGCAACGCAGGCCCATTTTGGTTTGTTCAAGTAGACGGAGTTCAAATTTTTTGCGTCTTTTTTCGAAGTCGTTCGTCTAAATAGAAAAGCATATGCAGATCGAGCACGTCTGGTCCGATATTGAAAACACCCTTTACGGATACATTCTGCAACGGGTGAAAGACCCTAACGACGCCAAGGATATTCTGCAGGAGGTGTTCCTCAAAATGCGCCGTCACCTAACCCAATTGCGCGACGACAGCAAAGTTGAAGGCTGGCTGTTCCGGATTGCGGGCAACGCCGTAAAAGATCATTACCGGCAGCTTCAGCGACAGCAACGGGTGGAAGGAATAGAACATGAAAAGGCGGTCACAGCGGAACAGGAACGAGATCAACTCACCCGACGGTTGGCCTCCTGGCTGCCGGAAGCCATCGATCTTCTGCCGGAAAAATACCGGCAGGCTGTATACCTTACCGAAATTGAGGGACTATCGCAGAAAGAACTCGCCGAACGGCTGGGCCTCTCCTACTCCGGCGCCAAGTCGCGTGTACAACGCGGGCGGGAAAAGCTCAAAGAGCTTATCCTGGAGTGCTGCGATGTGGCAGCCGACCGGTATGGGAATATCATCGATTATTCTCCCAGAAGCTGTGATAACGATAAGTAACTTATTTTAAATTTTTTCACCTCACACAATAACTGTTCCCGATGGAAAAAGACATCAAAAAAATCGTCAAGGACAAGTATACGAGAATTGTCGAAAGCCAGCAATCTTCCGGCTGTTGCGAACCCTCTTCCTGTTGCGAACCCTCGGTAGAGACGGTATTCAGCGAAGGGTATGATCATCTGGAAGGCTACAACCCCGACGCCGATCTGAATCTGGGATGCGGTCTGCCGACGGAATACGCCCGGATACAACCGGGAGACACTGTACTCGACCTCGGCGCCGGCGCCGGCAATGATGTATTTGTGGCCCGCAGTCTGGCGGGAGAAAGCGGACGCGTCATCGGGGTGGATATGACCGAAGCCATGATCGCCCGGGCGGAGCGAAACCGGCAGAAGCTGGGCTTTAAAAATGTAGAATTTCTGCTAGGGGAGATCGAAGACCTGCCCCTGCCGGACGGCAGCGTCGACGTGGCCATCAGCAATTGTGTGATGAACCTGGTGCCCGACAAGCAACGCGCCTACGCAGAGGTCTACCGCGTCCTGCGTCCCGGTGGCCATTTCAGCATTTCCGATATCGTAACGGTCGGGGAGCTGACGCCCGAAGTGAGGGATGCGGCAGCGCTCTATACCGGCTGTGTTTCCGGCGCGCTGCAGAAAGAAGCGTACCTGGGCGCCATTGCCGATGCCGGTTTTCAACATATCAAAATTGATAAGGAACGGCGGATCGAACTGCCGGACGAACTCCTGCTAGAACACATCGATACCGCAGAACTGAAAGCATTTCGCGAAAGCGGAAGCAGTATTTACAGTATCAATGTGTACGCGGAGAAATAGCAAGCGAAAGCGTTGGAGGATGGAAAGATCGGGAAACAACCCGCTCCTTCCATCCCCTTCCTGCCAGAATGAGTTCCGGAAGCGAAAACTAAAAGCGATTTTGGTGTCGTTCTAAATGTTCTTATATTTCGGCGAAAGCCTCTTTTAAACCATTTCAAAATCACGCTTCATGAGAACACAAATGTTAATTTTAGTTACTTTCCTGCTCTCGCTGGCTATTGCTGTGCCCACACAGGCCCAACTGCTGTCCAAAGACGAGAAAAAGGAATGGAAAAGAAAAGCCAAAGATTACAAGAAGAATCCCGCCGCCCTGAAGCGGCTGACCGAGGAACGCGATCAGTATCGCGAAGAAGCCCAGGAATTGCAGCAACGCATGAACAGTATGCAAACTGAAACGAATCAGGCTCAGGGAGAAGTCGATGCGCTTCGCCAACAGATCGCCTCGCTCAACAATCAACTGATGGCCGAGCAACAAACGAACCGCAACCTGATGCAACAGCTTCAGGAGCAGCAGCAACCTATGCCTCAGCCCTACCCCGTAGATCAGGGCGGAGAAGACTATATGGTCGGCACCGTATACCGCATCCAGGTAGGCGCCTTTAAAGAGGTGCCGGCAAGATTCAACCAGTACCCGGATATGTATGTTGAGGACGCCGGAGGGTTGAAAAAAGTGATGCTGGGACAGTACCGCAACTACGAAGGCGCTAAAATCCGGCTGAGCCAACTCAAAGGCGAGGGTTTTTCCAGCGCCTGGGTAGTACCTTTTATTGACGGACAGAGAACTTCACTTAAAGAAGCTCTTCGCAATTAGTAACTTCGACTATGTACCTTTTGGGGAGCGACGCATTGCCTGACAACGCGTCGCGCTCCACTAAATACTGATCCATGGCGAGAGAATACGACCTTTCCGACCCTACCGATCTCGATTTGCTGAGATCCGACTTCGAGGCCTATTCCGCTGATGACTGGCAGGAGATGATTGATTACTCCCTGCAGCCGGAAAATAAAAAATTGCTTTCCTATGACGAGCGGGGCTGTCTGATGACTGCCCGTAAAAAGGCGCTGTACAATAACTATCCTTCTTACAAACAGATGGTTTGGGCGCTTACCATTGCAGAGAAAATCGAGGAACATCAGGAAAAGGAAAAGAAGAAAAAGGAGTAAACTTTTTGGGTGGATACTAAGTACACTGTCAATTAAGTTCTTTTCGGTTTTGGGATGGGGGTTTTGGCGAAAGGCAAGGCGCCCATTCAAGAGTGGGGTGCAGGGGCCCTACTCTTGAATCAGAGCATAGCCGGGGTTCTGTGACCGACGAGCAAAGTTATTTTGTCCGGACTACTCTACTTCCTCCGGCAGATAAGACTTTGTCATCGCCTTGCTCATTTTCCAGAGCAGTTCCCGCGCCTGTTCGTCGTAAGCCTGTGGTTTGGCCTGCGCCTTTGATTTTTCATTGAAAAACTCTCCGCTGAGGCCTTCGACTTCATCCGAAGTAGCAAAAAAGCGCAATACCTCCCCACCCGATTCGGGCTTATCCCATACATTGAGCCCGGCATCATCTACCAGGTTGGTATCGAGCAAGGTGCCGGGATGAACGGCGTTGACCGTTATCTTGGAGTTCTCGAGGCGCTTATCCAGTTCTAAGGTAAACAATACTACTGCCAGCTTACTCTGGTTATAGGCTTCCATCAGGTTATAGTTATCGCGATAGGCTTCGCGGTCGAACTGTACCGTTGATTGTCCGATAGAGCTGACGTTAACGATCCGCGCCGGTGCGCTGTCGCGCAGAAGTGGGAGCAAAAGGTGGGTAAGCAGAAATTGTGACAGATAGTTGACCTGAAAAGTGAGCTCCACGCCGTCTATGGTTTCTTCATAGCCCTTACTCACTAATCCGGCATTATTGATCAATACATGCAGTTCCTCCTGTTCGCTACTGATTTTGCGTCCCATATCGGCTATTTGTTGCAGGGAGCTAAAATCGGCCAGGTAAGTATCCAGCTGCTGGTTGCCGGTTTTGCGGGCGATTTCCTCTTTGACGAGATCGAGCTTGGTATCGTCACGGCCGTGAAGTAATAGGTGGTGGCCATCTTCAGCCAGCAGTTTGGCAGCGGCTTTGCCTATTCCGTCGGTAGCGCCGGTGATCAATATGGTTTTGGTCGGCATGTCGGTTACTTTTGCATTCACTGGTACAACGCGGCCAACCGTTCTCTGTTCGAATAGTTATTCCATTCCGGATAAATTATTAATCCTTGTTCTTGCGCACAAATTTCTGAAGCAAACTCTCTTTAATCACCTCAAATTCTTCTTCCGTGATCGCACCGGAGTTCTTGAGCTTTTCCGCAGCCTGAAGTTCTTCCAGTATAGATTTATCCCGTGCTGTTTTGGAAGGTTCCTCTTTTTTCTCCTCTTCCTTTTTCCACAGTTTGACGATCTCTTTACCCCGCTCCACCTGTTCTTTGTAGAACTGCTTAAATTGTTCCGGGTCCAGATCGTAGAGCGAACCGCCGTACTCAAAATGGTGGGCGAAAACCTGGCCGACGGCATAGGTGGTGGCGCCGGCGGTAGCGGAGAGGGTTACGCCGCCCAGGATGGTTCCCAATCCGGGTATCGCTTTCAGCGCCGAGCCGATACCATAGCCGGCCAGCCGGCTCAGGGTGGTTCCGGAAAGAGCCGTAACCAGCCCTTTCCCCCGTTTTTCCTGATAGTCCACCCCGTAGTACCGGCATAGCTGACGGATCATCTCCATCTGTATGGTAGTAATTGCAACAATGTCAATGACAAAAATCGGTATCAATCCGGCGCCCATGGAAAAAATGACATTTTCCCGGATGATGTCTCGCGCCTCTTCTTGAATGGAAGCCATAGTTGGAGTTTTGGTAAGTATTACTTGTACAAGTTCGGAAAAAAGGAGCCGGTTTTCAACTTTTATCATTCTGAAGAAGGGCAACTCAGCTCAATGAGCTGCCCATCGCTATCGATGGTCACTTCCTGCTGACAAACAGTGTTCCCTGCGGAGCGCAGTTCGAAGCGGTAGGGCGCTGATTTTCGCTCCAGTCGTAACAATAATATTTCTCCCTGCTGCTCCAGGGGCTTTACTTGCCGGCCATCTACCCGGATATCTGCCTGCCGGTATGCCGCGGGTAAAAGCAGCCGAACATCGTAATGCGGGGGCGTAGCCAGCTCCTCCCCTACAGATTCTTCCGGTTGAGTCCCACTCAGATCAGGTTCCTCACTTTCCGTGACAGTGCTCGGTTCGTTCTTTCCCAGCCCGGGTAACAGGAAGGTCAAGGCCACGGTAGCCAGCAGCAGAAAACTGGCGGCAGCCGTCAGCGGACCAAGGTAGGAGCGCCGGGATCTGGAAACAGTGCTTTCCCCTGCTCCCGCCGGTTGCCGGGGAGGCTGTGACGTTGTGCCTGCTTCCGGAGCAGGAGAATAAACCTCCGCACCGGGAATTTCCGCTCCGGAAACCGGCTGTCCTCCGGCTATTGACAATGCGTAGGCGGCCGATTTAAACTCAGCCGTTCCTGCCTCGGTTTTTTGCGTGCTTATCTGAATCGATTCCTCCAAGACTATATCCTTTTTCCGCTCTTTACCCAGGACGAGCTCGATGACGGAAACCCGCAACACCAGGGAAAAAGTACCTTCCGCAAGGGGCGTGACGTAGAAAATCCATTCAGTGTAATCTCCTTGCTCGACAAACTGTTCCTCAGCTGAAAGCTTGCGAATCCGGAAGGTTTCTTCAGCGTTGGGATCTACCAGGGTCACGTTCATCACCTGGGAGATGCGCAGGGATTGGAGTTTTGTGTCTTCCGTCAGCTCGATATTCCGGATAAGGCTTGCTTCCTCGTAAGCCAGCCGGACGATGCACTTCGTTTCCTGCCGCAGTTGCATCTGCCCGGGAATCTGATAAAGAATGCTCCCGGTTTTTCCCTTGGGCATTACCGGCCCCTCAGCGGGCACCTTGAAATCGGTCAGTTCCAGGCTTGAAATTAAGTCCAGCAGGTCAGCCCTGAGTTGATTGTAGCTACGCTGCAGATCGTCATTGCTGATTATTCCCCGCAAGCGTTGACGGTTGACGTCATTGAGCCGCCCCTCCATACTGAGTAAAGTGTTTTTCACAGGCGAACCCCCCGGCAAGGCTTCCTTTATCGTCCGTATCGCCGCTCCGACATCCTCTACGACGAGCTGCCGCAAACGTTCTTTTAATGCTGTGAGTTCCTTTTCCGTCATGAGATTAAAGTTAGGGAAATTCTGGATACCGGGGCAGCACCCAGCTCAAAGTCGGAAATTGGAAGTCGGAAGTCGGAAGGGGGCCATAACCTGGTTGTGCAAAGCTCATCGATGATCAAAGAAAAGAGCGGCTAAACTACACCCATCCAGCATCCAGTACCCAGCTCAAAGTCGGAAATCGGAAATCGGCCATACGGCTCTTCGCTTCGCTCCGAGAAGTCGGAAATCGGAAGAGGACTTAGCCGGGCTCTGCAAAGCGATGCCCGCTGATTCTCAAAGACCGGCCAAGCTGCGAAAGCGAGCATCCAGCAACGAACATCCATCCCCCCCTCACTCAAAAAGCGCCGCAACCCGGACCTGATCCCAGGCGAGCACCAGTACTTTTTCCATCCCTTCCTCGAAAGAGATGGTAAACTGTTCCACCGGCTGGTTCAGCCGTGTAACCGGAACCTTAACTTGTAGTGCGTCCGCTTCGGGGTCGCGGCTGGCTTTACCGTCGAAGCCGACACCCCAGCCATACTGTTTGTTGTTAAAGATGAGGGTCCATTCCTCCGGACCGGGAACCGTCCAAAGCGTGTATTCCCCGGCCGGCAGGGTTTGATCGCCGAAGCGCAGGTTCTTGTTGCTGCTAAAAGTGGTGGCTTCGTTAGCGCCGGTGCGCCATACTTCGCCGTAGGGAATCAGTTCGCCAAAGATGACCCGTTCTTTTTTATAAGGCCGGTTGTAGAAAACGGAGATTTCCGTATCTCCTTGCGCAAAGGTTACCCTTTCTTCCGGGCTGTGCTTTTTGGTTTGTGACTGCATCACTTTAAAAGCAACGAAGAGCAACACGGCCAGACCGGTAATGCTGATGAGCGTCCATTTCAGGTATCTATTCATAATACTAAGGTGTTTTAGCTCAGCAAGATAGGCAATCCTAACCTCTTCCGGCGTCTTATTTGACCATAGGCCTGCCAGGAGTGACAAGAGGCGCCATTTCTCTCTTCCGGGGCAGAAAAGCGCCTCTTTTCAAGGAATTCGATCCGTAAAAAAGCTTGCTTTCGTTACTTTACCGAATCCAGTAATCTATCTGCCAATACCTTGACAGCATTCAGGGGGCTATGGAAATTGAAGGCCACCTGCAGCGCATGCGGTTGCTTCATAAAATCCATCTTCAAGAAGAGGTTGACCAGTCCGCCTTTCACCACGTTGAGCTGTCCCTCGAACTGTGCTTCCCGCACGTCGACCAACCCACCCAGGCCGGCTTCGACGATAAAGGTGCTGACCTTTTCAAAGCCACCCAGACCCACTTTGACGCCTTCGAGGAAGCCCTTGGCGCCCTGCAGCGCTATATTGGCTGATTCTTTGGCCGTGATCAGGCCTGCCATGCGCGGATCGGCCTCGATGGGGAAGGTGACGATCGCTGCCCGGGCCGCTCGCAGCAGGCCTTTGGCCGCTTCCAGGCCCAGGCTGGCCGATTCTTTAGCTGTGATCAGCCCTGCCATGCGCAGATCGGCTTCGATGGGGAAGGTGACGATTGCCTTCCTGGCTGTACGCAGCACGCCCATAGCTGCCTGAAGGGCTAGGTTGGCCGACTCTCTGGCGGTGATCAGGCCTGCCATACGCGGATCGGCCTCGATGGGGAAGGTCTTGGCGGCTCTTTCCATTCCACGCACCACCTGCCGGGCGGCTTCCAATACTCCCCAGGCGGTTGCTTTCGCTCCCTCCAGCGTACCGATTTTGCCGTACAGCCCTGTGATTTCAGTGCCTTTGGCGGTAACATAAGCGCTGTATTCCGCCCAGCGGTAGGATTTTCTCCATCCCGAATTCTCGTACCAGCGTTTCTTGGCTGCGATGTCGCGCTTTAACTGATCGATGCGCGCCTTCGACCGGTTGATTTCACCCTGAATGGAGTTGACCTTATTCTGGGCGTTTTGCACCTCCCGCCGGGCGTCGGCCAGACGGCGGGCATCGCGGTCGCGCTCGGTCTGTATCGTGCGCCGCATGCTATTGATTTGATTCTGCAATTGATTGACCTTGCGTTGTGCTGCAGCCACACCCGATTCGGCGTTGCGAACAGCCTGCTGATGGCGTGCCCGCTCGGCCTGAATATTGCGCCGCATCTGGTCAATTTGACCCTGCAGCTGATTGACTTTGTTCTGGGCAGCCGCCACATCGGCCTCAGCCTTGCGAACAGCTTGCTGATGACGCGCCCGCTCGGCCTGAACGACGCGGCGGGTGGCCTCGATCTGTCCCTGCAATTGCTGCACCCGGTTCTGGGCAGTTGTCAGGTCCCGCTGGGCTTGTTCAAGCTCCTGCATGGCATCCTGTGTGGCCTGCTGAATAGCAGATACGGTGTTTTCCCGGAGGTAAGCCAACAGGTCGTTTTTCATTTGGGCGCGGATGAAAAAATCACCACCGGATTTCAGGTTGGACCCACTGGCTTGCACACTAGCTTCGAAGAGGTCGAAAATGCGTCCGCTAACCAGGAAGGCGAAACCGCCGTCATTGAGCTGGATAAAGGTTTCCGCCTGCAGGCCGAGCAGTTGTACAGCGCCGGCTACGAGGACCTTGGGTTCCTTGCCAAGCCTCAGATCCACATCGATGATGGGTTGGGGCTGGCCACCGGCGCCGCGGAGCTGAAAAACGCCGCCGATATCGAGCGGATCCATAGTAGCCTTGAGTGCAAAGCCCGAAGTGAACTCGAGCAGGAAGGCGAATTCCGCATCAAAGTCGGCAATCTGGATTTTGCCCTGAAAGCGGAAGCCTTGTTCGTAGGCGAGCGCGCCGATGGTCGTGGGTTGAGGGACCACGTATACTTCCACTTCCTCCATGCCCGCCGTCAGTACCGTATTACGAATATCGGCGGGAATTTGCTGGAATACTTCCGGCCGGCAGAATTGCTGAATGACCTCCTGCAGAACCAGGCGGTCAAAGCTGGCGGCGATCATGCTTTTGGTAGGCATCACCGAATCGAATTTGACGGCGGCGCTGCCGTTGAAGCTGCCGATGCGTATACTACCGGCCAGGCCGATGATGGGCGCTACGGTGGCCGGCGGCGGCACGATACCCATTCCCAGTTCCAGTGCCAGGTCGCTCACGGCCAGGCCACGCACATCGAAAGGCTCGTTCCAGGCGCCGAGCATGGTTGCTGAGAAAGCAGCGCTGCGCTCGAGGGGGCGGACCTCCATCATGCCCAGGAATTTCAGCGGGCTCTCGTCGAGCGTTACCATCATGGCGCCGGCCACGCCCAGGGAGAAGTTGGTCGGCGCCGGACGCAGGCGGAACTGCATGTCGCCGAGGGCTACATTTTCCGTTACGGCAAAGCTCCCATCGAGCCGGGCGATCAGCATCAGGGCGGCCGGGTTGGGACCAATGGCGGCGGAAACCTGAATCCGGTCGATATCCATCAGGTCGTCAATGCCCAGGCCACTCATATCGAGATTAAGGTATATATTCAAGCCTTTAGCCCCGGAGACTCCGGCGGGCAAATCGACAATGCTCAGCTGAATGTCGTTATCCGTATCGGAGGAAAGCAGCAGTAATGCATCATCGAAACGAAGATCATCGAGCGCCCGCAGGCTGCCGTCAATGGTGGAAAACTTCCACTCTGACGGCGGCACAAAACCGGCGACAAAGACCCACTTGCCCTGCTGGTTTTTATTTATCAGGATTTCGGTTTTGCCCAAAGGAGAAGCGCCCGACAAAGAACAGCTTTTCTGTTGCGGCGCCACCATCAGCTGTATATCGCTCAATGCCACGTTGAGGACAGCCGGGGGCGCGGGAAGTCCGAGCAGGCCTTCCGTGCCGGCCAGATCCTGCAGCAGCGGAGAAAGGTTGACCTCCGGGATATCGGCTTTCAGGACAAAATCACCGGGGAACCAGTATCGCAAGTCGAACTGCACGCCCCCCAGGCTGAGCATTCCCCCGATATTCCCGGAGGTGCGGAGCTGAGCGTTGCTTCGCTCACGCTGCAGCATAAACTCCAGGCCGGAAGTCTTTAATCCCGTCGGGCCGATGGGAATCTCCCAGCCCTGGGTAGAAGTGGACTGGAAAGAGAAGGTCCCTTCCGAGGGATTAGCGGCAAAGGCCACGTTTTCCAGCTGGAAGTCGGGCAGTCCATCCGGCGGTGTAAAATCATCCAGCACCTGATCGATCAGAGCCAGCATACTGATACTCGGTATAGTGGCGGTGAATTCGATATCCTGATCCACGACTGCATTCAGGCCGGCGGCAATGCCGAAAAGCCGGGTATTGCCCCGCAGCAGCCCTCCCATTTGCCCCTCACTACGGTTGATCTCAAATTCGAGCCCATCGACGGTGAGCGTCTGCCGGCCCAGCGGGAAATTCCAGGGCTGATCACCGGCCTGGCTCGTTTTCAGGGTGAAAGCGCCGTTTTCGGGCGTAATATTCAGCGCTACATTTTCGAAGTGCAGGTCCAGCATATCGGGAGGCAGCTTGAGCCCTTCCAACAGCCCCCGGGTAAGCTCTCCCAGTCCGATACGGGTGATCAGGGAAGCGAACAGCCAGGGGTCATCCGGTTGGTCCTTACCCGCCATCAGTTCTATCGGCAGCTCACCGATCCGGGCCTCTCCGCGGATCACCCCCCGGAAAGCGCGATTCTGTTTCAGCGGGTCAGAAAAGCCGGTAGCCACCCTGATGTTGTTCATGGACAACAGTCCGGGGATGAGGTCCCAGCTGTTGGCCGGGCCGAAATGAAACTCCAGGTCGGCCAGTGAATAGTCGCCGTTATTTTCTCCTTTTTGAAAAAGCATGTTCAACTCATGGAGCGACACTTCCCCCAGCTGGTCAATTTGTTCCGGCAGGTCGAAGAGGGCGCGGCCGCCGGCGAGGTTAGCGAGATCGGCCAGGCCTGGAAAGACCAGGTCTGACAATTTGGCCTGCAGGGCGATGCCCTCCGTACCTGGCAGCTGCGCCGACAGGGGAATACGCGTTTCGCCGGCAAGCATAGAACAGGCAAATTGCCCGCTGACAGGGGTGTCGGCTTCGGCAGGATCGGAGACGACCTCCAGGTTGCCGCCGAGCAGTTGAAACCAGGTGAGGCCCGGGACGGGCAGTGCCTGATCGTCGGCGATTTCAGCCGAAGCCTGGACGCGAAGACCGGCTTCCCCGTTTTCTTCGATGAGGATGCGCACTTTCGCCGGAAGGCGGTCCTTCCAGTTTGCTTGCCCGGTAATGCGCAGGCGGTCGCCGCCGTTTTCCTGACGCACCGTGACTTCATTAATGCGCAGGCCGCTCAGTTCGGTAAAATTATCGAGTAGCGTTTGAAAGGCGGGTGCATGCCGGGCGATGCTGGAGAGGGAAAGTTCTTTATTATCGACGGCATTTTTGATTTCCTTGCCAATTTCTTTGACACTCATTTCATTCGGATTTTTTCAGGTAAATAAGTAACAGTCGAATAATAACTTCATCATTTTGACGGCGTCTTTTGCCCGCTGCCTTCGTTGCGGCTCAGTCACAGAACCCCGGCTATGCTCCTTCACCGCGCCTCGGTAGCAGCCAAAGTACACTCGTCAAAAACGCGAACTTATTATTCACCCGTTATTAAGGAAAGGGCAAGCCGGTCTCGTTAGCAATCCCAGATTGACCATTGATTTTAATAATAAATGAATGGTGGTTAGGCTCAGGAGTGAAGCTGTTGCTGTAAATTTTCCTTAGCCTCAATAGCCGCCTTTAGGCGAGGGTCTTCCTCTGGCGGAAGTTTGTGCAGCCCTTCTTCCCGGGCAGCAAGGCGGAGCTGGAGTTGCTCGGCCGCTCCTTCCACAGAAAGTGACTGCTGGTTCAGTTCGCTGATGCGGGCTTCCTGACGAGCAATATCCTGCGCCCGCCATTGAATTTCGGATTGCAGCTGACGAATCTCATCGCTGCGGTCGGCCTTTTCCAGGCCGTTGTACCACAGCTTCCATTCGTCAATTTCCCGCTTGCGGCGCTTGCTGAGTGCTTTGGCATCCTTGATTTGCTTGCGAATACTTTCCTGTTGCCGGCGGGTGGTTTCGAGTTGGGCGCTCAGTTCTTCGGTGGTCGGCGCATCAGGCTCGCGTTCTTTTTTCAGTTGGTGGCGAAGCCGGGAAATGGTTTGATCTAATAGTTGAAGTCGGTCTTCCGGACGGATCTCTTCCGGAGCGGGAGGGACATGAGGTGTTTCCATTTTTTGGATGGTTGAGGTGTAGATTCGGGTTTAAGTGATGTTATATAGTCTGCCAACCCAAAATTTGTGAATCCTGACTAGGCATACTATAAGTAACGATAAGTTAAACTAAAATATTTGATCCTGCTCGCAAATTATTACTGAAACCACCTCACCAGTACCAGCACTACCCCCGCGACAAACAGCGTAGTAAAAATGAGCTTTTTGTGTTTAGCCAGCCATTCCGGCAGGTAGATGTCAAAATTCTCTTTTGTGGAATCGGAGTATCCCCGGGCGATCAGGGTCAACGGACAGCGCCATTTAAACAGTAGTAAGGTGATCGCTTCTCCGGTAACCAAACCAATGGCAATCCAGGTGAAAGAATCTATATCGTTGTACAGCCCCGCGTAGAGGATGTAAAAAATGAGAGAGGCGAAAAAGGCCCAGATGACGGTGTGGAGCAGCTTGATCTGCTTGAGGCGAGAGGTACTCATCTCACGAATTTTTCTTGCTATATAAGTTCTTTTGGGTTGAAAACCGATGATATTTGTCAGGGGGAAGCCGGGTCGCGCTGGGAAGCGCAAGCGGGCGGGGTGCCGTGGCAAGAAGAGAGGAGGCGCCGCCTCTCGCGCCGGGCGGCGCCTCCCGGTTTTAAGCCTGGACTCCCTACTCTATCTTTTCTAAATATTTTGATAGGGAGCCGCGCCAATTCCTTAACTTCACAAGAAACACCTGCGCATGCGCGACGGATACGACCTCACCCGACAGCGGATTGCGGGCTGCCTCTTTCTTTTACTCCTAGTGGTAAGCTCCTGTAAAGACCCCCGCCAGCCCCAATCTTCCGCCCCCGAACTCGACTTCGAGCTCCACTACGACGGCCGCCTCCACCTTCCCGAAGGCTGGACCTCCACCCTGTGGGCCGAGTCGCCGCAGTTTTACAACCCCACCAATATGGAGGTGGATGCCCGTGGACGCATCTGGATTACCGAGGCGGTGAATTACCGGGATTACAACAACAAACCGGGCAAATTTCCGCACTTTGAGGCGGGCGACCGGATCGTGATCCTGGAGGATAGCGATGGCGACGGGCGGGCGGACAGCTCCAAGGTCTTCGTGCAGGATGAAGATCTGGTTTCTCCGCTGGGCATCGCCGTCATCGGCAATCAGGTAGTGGTTTCGTGTTCGCCCAATCTGATCGTCTACACCGATGAGGACGGCGACGACCGGCCGGATAAAAAGGAAGTGTTGCTCACCGGTTTCGGCGGCTACGATCACGACCACAGTCTGCATGCCTTTATCGCCGGCCCCGACGGGAAGTGGTATTTCAACACGGGCAATGCCGGTCCGCATACCGTCGCCGACCGTTCGGGCTGGACGCTGCGCTCCGGCAGCCTCTACACCGGCGGATCTCCCTACAATACGGAGAACAATGGCGGCCGGCAAAGCGACGATGGCCGCGTCTGGGTGGGCGGACTGGCCCTGCGCATCAATCCCGACGGCACGGGACTGGAAGTACTGGCCCACAACTTCCGCAACGCCTACGAGCTGGCCGTCGATTCCTACGGCGACCTGTGGCAGAACGACAACGACGACCAGGTAGAAACCTGCCGCTCCACCTGGCTGATGTACGGCGGCAACGCGGGCTACTTTAGCGCCGACGGCGCCCGATACTGGCAGGCCGACCGGCAGCCCGGACAGTCTATCTTCGACGCGCACTGGCACCAGGATGATCCGGGTGTCATTCCGGCGGGCGACAATACGGGCGCGGGGTCGCCGACCGGCGTGCTGGTTTACGAAGGAGACGCCTTCGGCGAGCAGTATCGCGGCATGTTCCTCAGCGCCGACGCCGGCCGCAATGTCATCTTCGTCTACCAGCCCCGGATGCAGGGCGCCGGCTACGCGCTTGAACGAAAGGACCTCATCGCCTCTCTGGCCGAATCGACCGAAGGATACATCTGGCACGAAAAGCCGGAGGACCTGCGCAAGTGGTTCCGCCCCAGCGATATCGTCACCGGGACTGACGGCGCCCTGTACATCGCCGACTGGTACGACCCCGTCGTAGGCGGCCATCAGATGCACGACACCAGCGCCTACGGTCGCATCTACCGTATAGCACCGGAAGGTGAAACGCTCAAAATACCGGCCATCGACCTCTCTACGACCGCCGGACAGATCGCCGCGCTGCGTAGCCCGGCCGTCAACGTGCGCAACCTGGGTTTTGTAAAACTGCGGGAGGCGGGGGAAGCCGTTATTCCGGAGGTGGCAACACTGCTAGACGCTGAAAACCCCTTCCACCGCGCACGAGCGCTGTGGTTGCTGACGCAAATGGGCGACCAGGGGGTAGACCTGGTGGAGGACCTGCTCGAAACCGAGCCCGATCCACGCCTGCGCGTCGCCGCCTATCGCGCACTTACCCAGCCGGTGCCGGAGCAACTGCTGCGTTACGCCCGCCTTTCCGCCGGCGACCCCTCCCCTGCCGTGCGCCGGGCCGTCGCTGTTTCGCTGCGGGACACGCCGCTGTCGGAATCCCGGGAGATTCTGCTGCGGCTCTATCGTGGTTTTGACGGGCAGGATCGCTGGTACCTGGAAGCACTCGGCATCGGCCTCGAAGGAAAGGAAGCCGCTTTTTACGAAAGTATAAGAAAAACGGAGTCGGATAATCCGCTGGAATGGAGTAAGACCTTCGCCGCCCTGGCCTGGCGGCTGCACCCGGAAGCGGCGCTCGAGGACTTCCGGACAAGAGCCCTGTCAGATCAGCTGACCGCTGAACATCGTCTGGAAGCTCTCAGCGCCATCGCTTTCACAGCCTCCCCGAAAGCGGCCCGGACGATGCTGGATATCACCGAAGCCGCTGCGGATCCCCGCGTACAAAAAATGGCGGATTGGTGGGTGGAGCATCGCCGCTCCAACCTGTGGCTGAACACGCTCGACTGGAAGGAACTGGATGAAGAAAAACAATGGCCCGACTCCGTCCGGCAAGCCGAAAAAGTGCTTCAGCAAACGGATGGTTCCTCTGAAGAAAAACTACAGGCGGCCCGGACGCTGGCCGCCCACTCCGAAGGTGGAAAACGGCTAATCCAGTTGGCGGAAGCCGGCCAACTGCCCAAAGACATTTTCGCCGATGCGGATATAGCGGAGCAGATGTTCAATAACCCGGCGCAGGAAGTGCGGGTACTGGCCGGTGAGTATTTCACCCGGCCCGGCGGCAAGACCTTATCCGTCCAACGCATCGCCCAACTCGAAGGCCAGGCCGAGCGTGGCCGCTCTCTTTTTGAAACCCACTGCAGCAGCTGCCACCGGATGGGAGACATGGGTAAAGAAATAGGCCCCAACCTGGAAAACATCCGCCGGAAATTTGACAAAACCGCCCTGATCGACGCCATCGTCAACCCCAACGGCGCCGTGACCTTCGGCTATGAACCGGTACTGATTACCGCCAAAGGAGATCGGGTGTATTCCGGTTTTCTGCTGTCGGAAGGAGAAGCTCTGGTGATTAAAGACCTGGCCGGCAAGCGCCACACCATCCGCACGGAGGATATCCTGAAAAAATCGGTGATGAATACCAGCCTCATGCCCGATCCGCTGACGCTGGGCTTGGGGGAGCAGGAACTGGCGGACGTAGCGGCGTATTTGAGGGAATGGCGGTAGTGGACGCCGCCGGAAGTTTTTAGACTTTCTTTTAAAAAAAGAAAAATGGTAAAGTCTACTGTTGGTCGAGCGTCTCTAACCTCGACCAAATATCCCGCGGTCTGTGACCGCTTCCAGAATTTGGCTACGAACTTCCGGATGCCGTCACAGATTTACCCGACCAGACCTGGGCGGGCGCTCGACCGACAGTTCTCACCACTGGTTTCTCCGAATGGTTGGGCAAGCTTTCCAGCTTCCGAATTATCTCTTTCTTATTCTTCGCCTTATATCTCCTGCGCCGGCACACCAGCTCTTACCTTGTAGACGTCATCCTCCAGGACGCCCAGCACCAGGGAGCCCACCTGGGCGTACTCCAATTCGGCGTCTTCGCCGGTGTCGACTTCAGTGAGGGAAAAAAGGCCGATACGGCCGTCATCGCGCATCCATTCCAGGTTGGCGTGAAGAGGGACCCAATCGCCCTTCCATTTTCCGTCGATCATAGCTTTGACCAGAACATTGGTGTCTTTCTTGATCATGGTTTCTTTTTTAGAAAATAAATACCCCGGGTGATTATTCACCCTCTTTTACAACGCACTCTTCATGCCAATGATCACTCCGGTTTGACAAAGCAACAGGTACCAGCCCCACCGTTGATGATTGTCATTGCATCCATCAACAATGAATTCGTAGATTGAAAAACCGGCAGACTGCTGAGAGGCTGTTTCACTTAATGCTGCAGTTGCGCTTTATCAAGTCATTACGCACCGTGAACAATTTTCCTATCTTTCTACTTTTGAAAGTTAAACTCAAGGAAAATACATGAACCTATCCAAGCTATATCGCCTCCTGTTTTTGGCTTTTCCAGTTTTGGCTTTCAATCAGTCTCCCACCGGCGAAGGCTTTTATCTCCCTGATGCTATTGCGCTCCCTTCCGGAGTAGAGCAAGGTTTGCAGTCCGTCGTCCGGGTCAAGCCCAAAATATACTTTCGGGTGATTCTGTACACCGACCGGGAGGGTGTTGAGACGCACCGGGAGGGCGAAGCGCCCCGTAAGCAGTTTCTTCCCGAGGATGGTGTTATCTGGAATACCCCGCTCGATACCGCCACTATGAATGTACTGTCGGAACATCCCATCGCGCAGGTGCAACCGGGCTTTAAGGAAATTACCGAACTGAACTGGCGGGAGAGCTGCGTCGACTTCCCCTGCCCGCTGGTTACCAAAATGCTGTCCGGATCCGGCACCGGCGTTGTTGTCGGCCGGCATCCCGAATACGGAGTGCTCATCGCTACCCCGTACCACGTCGCCCGGGAGTCCATCGAGCGGCACAAGCGCAGCGGAGGTATCTACATGATGATTCCGGAACCGGCGCCCGATATCAGCATCGGAATAGATACGAACGGAGTGCTGCAAGAAGGAGGATACGTCTATACGGATGAGGTGCAACTGCTGGCCAACGCCTCGGAGCAGGAGTGGCGGCGAGGGCTCGACTGGGCCCTGGTCAGTATTCCCGACAAGTTCGCCTCATACGTGACAAGTGCTGATCTGCGTGCGGAGATCCCCACGCCGGGGGATACGCTCTGGGCGGCGGGCTTCCCCTTCCGGAGCATCCGGCAAAGCGCGGAGGAGAAGGGTTATCCCAATGCTGATAATGAGCTGCGTATCACGGCAGGCATCACGGCCCCCTCCGATACCCTGTCGGTCAGCAGCCTGGCGCCGGAGGACTTCGTTAACACGATGGATGCCGTAAACGGCAGCAGCGGCTCGCCGGTGTTCGACCGGCAAGGGCGCGTCGTCGGCATGGTGCGCGACGGGTATTGCATCCAGCAAAACGGAGAGCTGAACATCCGGATTGCGCAGTACTGCGGCGTGGCCTTGATTGTGCCTATGGAGCCGGTGATGCGGCTGCTGGGGCAATGATTTGGGTAATCAGAGTCGTACACATTGCCTCAATCCGGACCAGATCGACCTTTTCGGGACTTATGTTGCTTACTTTTTTACAAAAGCATCGATTCTCGCCCGGAGAAGTTCTTCCTTGTATTGACGAAAGAAATAAGAGGACTCCTTTTTGAATAGCGCTTCATCGTGGGAAAGATATGTAAAACAAGGTGTTGTCAAGAAACGTAGGGGCTGTTATAAAAAATCATATTCCGCCTGTAAGGAAAACGGTCGATGCTCGATAGTCCGCAGCATATGCCTGGAAGATTCAGTAGGTCTTACTTCTTATGTCGACACTACCTCCGGCGCTTCCTCCGGTACGTCTTCCGGCAGGGGCCGGCCGCGCCACCAGGTGGCCAGGGAGGAGCCGGTGATATTCATGAGGGGACCGAATACGGCCGGGGCCAGGCCGATAGTAGCCACCTTGCCCATTTCCAGGGCAATGCCCGAAGCCAGCCCGCCGTTTTGCATGCCTACTTCGAGGGCGATGGTGCGGCAGTCGCGCTCCGGCATGCGGACGAGGCGGCAGAGCCAATAGCCGAGTGTGTAGCCCAGCATATTGTGGATAAAAGCGGCCGCGATCAGCGCCAGGCCGATGGTGAGCAGACTGTCGCGCCCAGCGGCGGTAATCACGGTGATGATGAGGGCGATGCCGACCATGGACACAATAGGCAGCGCCTTGTCGATCCACTTGGACTTGCCGTGGAAGAAGTGGTTGAACAGTAGGCCGCCGATGATCGGCAGGATGACGATCTTGATGATGCTCCACATCATGGCCCAGAAGTCGATGGGCACAAACTGGCCGGCCAGCGTCTTCATCAGGAAGGGCGTCATGAGCGGCGCCAGAAGAGTGGCGACGGCAGTGAGGGTCACCGACAGGGCGAGGTTGGCGCGCGCCAGAAAGGACATCACGTTGGAAGCCAGCCCGCTGGGCGAGCAGCCCACCAGAATGATTCCTGCCGCGATCTCAGGAGGCAACCCGAAGGTGCTGGCCAGGCCGAAGCCGATCAGCGGCATGATGGAATACTGGCACAGCACGCCGACCAGCACACCCCGGGGCATTTTCACGACGCCCACGAAATCCTGCAGGCTCAGCGCGGCCCCCATCCCGAACATGATAATCTGCAGCAGCGGCACGATCAGGTTGGACATCTGGAAGCCCCAGAGCGAAACGAAGGGCTTCGGATAATACATCGAAGCGGTCACCGCCGCGAAAATCACCACGGTGTAGGAAAAACCCCGCAGGAACTCAAAGCCCCGAAAGCCCAGCGCCAGCAGCAGGAAAAAGGCGGTCAGAAAAGCCCCCGCCCAATCGTGCAGGTCTTGAACCGTAAGAACGGTAAATACAATCAGCGCCAGGGCGGCGCCGGCAAAGCTCAGCCAGTACAGGCGTTTGTCGTTGGTGTCTGACATGGGTGTTCGGTCTTTCCTGTTTCTTATTTCCTATTTCTTATTTCTTCCCCATAATCCAGGGCGATGAAGTTCTGGGTAGCGGCGGCGTAGTGCACCTTGGTCATAAGGGAGACGGGCGTTCCGGCGAAGTGCATCGACATGGCAATGCCGTTTTCTTCGGTATAGTCATCGATTTTCTTGGTCTCCGGGATGCCGCCCGCGCCGGCCAGATCGGGATGGACGATATCCGCGCTGTCCCTCCATTCACCAGTTGCGGTCCTTAAGAAACTCCTCCAGTTCCTCCTTTGTCATTGGCATCTTTTCGGGGTTTTCGTCCAGCCAGCTGAGGAAGTCGGATTTGATCTCTTCGGTCCAGCGCGTATCGATCTGGCCGGGGGTATACTTCCCTTCACGCAGGCGCTGGTGGCCGAACTCGTCGCGCAGGACGGTGAATTCCGAATTGATGACTACGTCCTGCATCAGGTGGGCCGGGATGAAGAGCACCCCGGCGTATTTAGCCAGAATGATATCGCCGGGCAGCACGGTGGCGCGTCCGATGCGGATGGGCTTATTGATGCCGGTGAGCATCATGTCCTTAATGAAGGAGGGGTCGTAGCCTTTGATGAAGGCGTTAAAGCCTTCGATTTCCTCCAACCCCTCGATATCGCGCACCGAGCCGTAGAAGACGACCCCGTTTTGGGAGTTGGCATAGATGGCGTTGCCAAGGTTATCGCCGATGAGGGTGCCGTCGATGATCTTGTGGTAACTGTCGGCCACGTAGATATCGCCGGTGGTCAGCACGTCGATCGGCCAGGAGTTGGAGGCGCCGATGCGTCCTTGCTCTTCTCCCTTTTCCTTAATCAGGTCCATCATGTCGGGCCGCGAGGGCATATACTGGGCGGTTACCGCGCGACCGACCATCACCTGATCGGGATGCAGCACCATCCAGTCGCCTTCGTACTGGTTGTGGTAGCCCTTGCTGCGCAGCACGCCCCAGGCAGCTTCCAGACCGATGTTCTTGAGGCGCTCCATGAGATCATCCGGCACTTTGGGCCGGCCGTCGTCGAAGCGCTCGCCCTCCCAGTGAGGGGTCAGCGCGATGATCTCTTCGGGAGTGGGGGAAATCTGTTGAGCGGAGAGCTGAAGGCAGAAGCCCAGCAGCAGGATGAGTAGTGCAGACAGGTACAAACGCTTCATGAATAGTGATTTTGGTGTTGAAGTTCGACGCTAAATATAAGGATTCAGTTCGGAGAACCGTCCTGATCTTTCCCGAAAAGATCAGGCGGCACCTTTCCGGGCGCCTCCTCGCTTTATGTTTGGGTAAGAACGCAGAGCGTATTAGACAGCCGCGCTGACGAGAAATGGCGTGCAGAGGTACGGAGTATGCTGAGAAGAAAGGCGCCTTTGGTGTCCCGGACGGGACCTTCCTGACAGTAGGGGTGCTTCTTGTAAAATTATTTTATGAATTTTTAGACAGGATTAACAGGATGTTTTTTAGTCTAATCTAATTTTTTTGAAAATGACTTGGTGAAGGAGGGAGTTGTAAAGTCAGGGCGTGCGGGGAAAGCGCACCCTGGCGCGGGGCATGAAGAGAGGAGGCGCCCTGGAAGGCGCCTCCTCTCGCGCCCTGGAAGGCGCCTCTTCTCAAGGGCTCAACGCATGGTTTCCACTTCTACAGCCGGCTGCAGGTCTTTTTCCTCATTTTTAAGGTACTTGCCGAACCAGCGCATCAGGCGCAGGTTGTAGTCCAGGCGGGCAGTGGCGTTGCGGTTACCGTGGCCTTCGCCGGGGTAGAGGACCAGGCGTACCGGCGTATCGGTACGCGTTTTGATGTGGCGGTACAGCTCGATCGACTGGCTGGGATGGACGCGGGTATCTTCCTTACCGGCCAGGATGAGCAGCGGCGTTTTGGTTTGGCCGGCGAAGTAAATCGGGCTGCGTTTGAGAAAGAAGTCGTAGTCGTCCCAGATGCGCTTGCGGGCGTGAACGAGGAAGAGCTCCTCCGGGATGTCGCCGGTGCCCCACTTCGAGATATTGTTGCTGATGCCTACGAACATCACGCCGGCAGCGAAGCGATCGGTGTATTTGGTCGATAGCCAGCCGGTGGCGTAGCCGCCGTAGGAGCCGCCGGTGACGCCCACCTTTTCGGAATCGACCAGCCCCATGTCGATGAGGAAGTCTACTCCGTCGACGACGTCGTCAAATTCCTTGCCGGCCAGATCGCCTTGGCTGGATTTGGCGAAAGCCACTCCCCTGCCGGTGCTGCCGCGATAATTAGGATAAATAACCGCATAGCCTTCAGCAGCGGCCGCCTGTCCGGGCGCGGAGTAATAGGTCAGCCAACCGTTGTCGTAATGCGCTTCCGGGCCGCCGTGTACGATAGTAATCAGCGGATAGCGCTGATTTTCCTTGCGGTCGAGCGGATGGATGAGAATGGCCTGAATGTCCTGTCCGTCGCGGGCCTCGTAGGTGATGACCTCCTGCGGCGCCAGGGCTCTGTCTTTCAGCCATTCGTTGTGTACGGTCGCCCGTTCGGGTTTATCGGCGGCGGATTTCATCAAATACACCTCCGGCGGATGGCGGGGCGTTTCGGCGACGAAGGCGAAGTGGCCGTTTTCGGAGCGGTCGAAGTCGTTTATGACCGGACCTTCTTTTTCCAGAATCCGCACCATATTGCTACCGTCGGCGCGGATGGAGCCGAAAGTCGACCAGACGCCCTCGCTGGCGAGGAAGTGGATTTCGTCGTCGTTTTCCCATTTGAAATAATCAAACATGCCAGGGAACTCAGGTTGCAGGTTCATGGGCGCGCCCCCTGCGGCATCCACCACGAAGAGGCGGCCGGCAATGGGGTCGTGGATATCGGCGCCGGCGATCATAGCCAGCTTGTCGCCGCCGGGGCTGAAGGTGAAGTGGCCCAGTTTGCCCTCGTGCTCGACCTTACCCACCGGTTTCAAGGTTACGGGGTCTATGATGTGAATGGTTTGATTCATGTAATAGTCATCGACCATCGGGGTGGGAGCGGCTGATATCGCCATGCGGGCGCCGCCGGGGCTCCAGGCTATGTGATAAGCGTTGCTTTCCAGCTCTACGTTTTGTACTTCGGCCTCCAATGAGGAGACTACGTAAGCCCGGCTGTAGGTGAGGTTTTCCTCGTAGACTTCGGGCTGATAGGGTAGGTTGCTTTTGTCTTCTACGGCCGGCTCCTTGGCAATAAAGGCCAGCTTCACGCCGTCGGGGCCCCAGGTATAGGAACTGATCGAGGTCTCGTAGGAAAAGATCTTCCGGGATTCGCCTCCGCTCATGGGGATTTCGTAGAGGTCGGTCGTCTCGTCGCCTTCTTTTTTTTCCAGATAGGTCAGGGTGTTGTGCTCCGGCCGGAAGGCGACCTGACGCACACTACCGCGTATGATGAAGGGGATATCGACCATCGTCTCGGTATTGAGCAGGTGCAGCTCGTAGCGGGCCGGCTTGTTTTCTTTCAAGGGGTCGGCCTGCATGCTGAGGGTGTAGGCGACCCACTGGCCGTCGTCGGTAATCAATGCATCACCCACGCTCTGGATTTTGGAAATGTCCATCGGCGTGAGTCCCTGCTGGGCGAGTAAAAAGAGGGTTTGCAGCAGGAATACAACGAGAAGAATGGATCTGCGTAACATAGGCACTGGTTTTTGGTTGCTAGAAGCGACTTACTTTAATGTAATCGTATTTCCGGTGCACTATGTTCGAAACGCAAAGAGCGCAGAGCGAATAGGGCGGCCGCGCTGACAGATAGGTGCCACGCAAAGGACGCGGAGGACGCAAAGCTAATTGGACGGCCGCGCTGACAGGGGGTGGCACGCAAAGGACGCGGAGGGCGCAAAGCTAATTAGACAGCCGCGCCGGCAGGGGGTGGCACGCAGAGGACGCGGAGGGCGCAAAGCTGATTGGACGGCCGCGCTGACAGGGGGTGCCACGCAAAGGACGCGGAGGACGCAAAGCTGATTGGACGGCCGCGCTGACAGGGGGTGGCACGCAAAGGACGCGGAGGACGCAAAGCTGATTGGACGGCCGCGCTGACAGGGGG
>CAZWDL010000030.1:0-63658 GCA_964632995.1 uncultured Saprospiraceae bacterium | reverse complement strand
CTCTTCGCGTTTATTCTTACCTTGTTGTCTCCTCAGTGTCAATGAACTCTTTGGCCAGGCTGATTCTCGGTTCGCTCAACCCATATGAGCTACCCGGTAAAAAGCCCGGAAATATCTTGGTGTAAAACCATTTTCAAGTAAACTGCCTCGCTCTTTTAGCGAATCGGATGCAAAATTACGCATCCTTTTTCATTCGTGCAAGAAAATCGGAAAATATTTTTCGCTTTTTTTCTTGCTTTTTTTTCAATTCAATGCCTTTGCATTCAAAAGCGGCTGCAAATATAAAGCGACTTTTTTTCCTGTGCAAGTCCTTTTTATAAAAATCGGCAGCACCGGTACTTACCCACGTCCCTCGATTTGGCCGGTCGCATTTGAGGCGGCCGATCATTCGGAGGCGAGAGCAGACTGGATGGGATTATTACAGGAAATCCTGTAAAACCATCAGAAATTTTTTCAAAAAGAAATTTGAACCTAAAAAGAATGATCTAATTTCTCAAGTCGCAAAGTAAATAACCTTTTTATTCCGGTAAGAGTTCCCCGTTTTCTAAAAAAATTCGGGAAAGATTGGAACAGGTTAATTTGAAGGATTCAGGTAGTCTTTATCTGCCTGAAGAAATTGAAATAACCCTTCGCGTACGCTAAAAGTTTGCCGGGGCATTACTTTTTTTGAAAAAACTCATACAGGGTTACCGTTCCGAACAGAAGCAGGAATGAATACACCGAATCATCGAGTGGAATGGAAGTCACCCGGATTCCCAGATACTCCTCCGGATTGTACAGCACAATGGGTTCCTGCGTGTAACTTCCGGTGAGGATACCGTTTACCAGCAGGAATGGAATCCAGCTCACTAAGTAGGCCAGGTAAAACCGACTGCGATAGCCGCCTGGTACATATATATAATGGTGTAGGAGAAAAAAGCCGGCTAGTAGAAAGGTGGTAGCAGTATACATTTGCGACCAATGAAACGCCCCCGTCAGTAAAAAGACAACAATCAACAGGGGGGTCAGTACGGGTTCCAACGGGGCCAGCCAGTCGCGACGAATATAGTAATTGAGGCATTCATAAATAAAAACGCAGGCGAAGGGCACCGTAAAGAAAAACAGCCATTCTTCCAGCGGCAGCTGTAAGATGCGCAACCCCAGCAAATAGGACTCATTAAATCCCCATACGCCTTTTACGGTAAAGTAGACATCCCAAAGGATGAACACGATGGCCACTGGAAGTATGGCGGGTAACAGATAACGCCACTTGCGGTAGTAATGCACATTTTTATCAAAACTGAGCAGGAAAACTGGAATAAAAGTGAACAGATGCAAATAAAGGTAAGCGAAGGAAGTCTCTAGCCAGGGCAGTTTGCTCAACTCCGGCACGGTCCTCAACAGCTGATTATCCTCCACGACGTCGGTGGACCATTGAACAGCCAGCAGCAAGACCGGGAGCACCCAAAACAACCACTGCCATTTTTTTTTCGATCTCAGCCTGGCGGTGAAACTTTTCCTCATTCAAAGCATGTTGAGCCGGTCCCGCAGGGCCGTACTAAAAAGCAGGTAAAGTTTTTTTCCATCCGGAACCCGGATCCTTTCCTGGGTAACCCGGGTAGCCGGTGCGTTTCTTATTTTCTGGAATAGCTGAATGTAATACACATAGGCCAGGTAAACCCCGAATCGCGCTCCTTTCGGCAATTGAACGATTCCCTGGTAAGCATGGTCAAAATCCTTTTCAATATCCGTTTCAATAGCAGTTTTATCCTTCTCGGTGAAACACAGAAAATCAACTCCCGGAAAATAGACCCGCCCCCGTTCATCAAAGTCGCTTTGCATATCCCGGAGAAAATTAATCTTCTGGAAAGCGGCCCCCAGGCTACGTGCGGGGCCCTTCAATTGTCGGTACATTTCTTCTGAACCCTCACAGAAAACACGAAGGCACATGAGTCCTACCACTTCAGCCGATCCGTAAATATATTCTTCGTAGAGACCGGGTTCATAGCGATCATTGTGCAAATCCATTTCCATGCTTTTCAGAAAAGCATCAATCAACTCCCTTTCTATGCCATAGCAGCATACCGTTTCCTGGAAAGCGTGCAGAACCGGGTTAAGGCTGATTCCCTCTTCAATGGCCCGGTAAGTATCCTCGCGAAACCGGTCGAGCAACTGTTCCTTGGGCTTGTCGTGAAAAGTATCCACGATTTCATCGGCAAAACGCACGAAGCCGTACAGGGAGTAGATCGGTCCCCTGAACCGCCGGTCGAAGACCCGGATGCCCATCGAAAAAGAGGTGCTGTAGCGCTGGGTGATCAGCCGGCTACACTCGCTGCAGGTTTTATTGTACAGTTCTACATGGTCAATCATGAAAGGTTGGGTTTACCTAAACAAGGGTGTTTTTTATTTCTGTGGCCACTACTTGTCCGGAAATCAGAGAGGGCGGCACCCCCGGCCCTGGTGTCGTGAGCTGCCCCGTGTAATATAGATTGCTCACCTTTTTGCTTTTCAGCTTCGGCTTGAGGAAAGCTGTCTGTAAAAGGGTATTGGCCAATCCGTATGCATTGCCTTTGTAGGCATGGTAATCTTCCTTGAAATCCCGATGGGCATAGGAGCGCTTATATACAATATGCTCGCGAATTTCCTGCCCGCTCAGGCTTTCCAGCCGGTTCATCACGATATCAAAATAGCGCTCACGCGTCGATTCGTCATCTCGCAGGTCAGGCGCCAAGGGAACCAAAACAAACAAATTCTCACATCCTTCGGGCGCCACACTGGGGTCTGTAACCGAGGGGGCGCAAACGTAAAACAAAGGTTTGCTCGGCCATTTGGGATCTTCGTAAATTTCGTGAGCGTGGCGGCTGAAATCCTCGTCAAAAAACAGGTTGTGATGCTGCAGGTTCTTTAATTTCTTATTTACTCCTAAATAAAAAAGCAGTGAGGAGGGCGCCATTGTTCGCTTGTCCCAGTAATTTTCTGTGTACCGCCGGTATTCCGGAGCGAGCAGGTGTTGCTCCACGTGATGGTAATCAGCCCCT
Organism: uncultured Saprospiraceae bacterium; assembly: GCA_964632995.1. GTDB lineage: Bacteria > Bacteroidota > Bacteroidia > Chitinophagales > Saprospiraceae > CAZWDL01. The sequence goes on along the minus strand of CAZWDL010000030.1, from coordinate 60,641 downwards.
CCGACGATAATGTCCGCCTCGTATTCCGCATCCTGGGTGATGACTTTGGTCGCATGACCGTTGGGAACGTATATTTCTTTCGCCTCCTGATTGAGTTTTATATCCACGCCTTTTTCTCCAGCCAGGCTAAGCATTCCCCGCACGATTTCATGCATCCCACCCATGGGGTACCAGGTGCCCAGCGCCATATCGGCATAGTTCATCATGCTGTAGAGCGCGGGCGTCTTTTCCGGAGTAGCTCCCAGAAAGAGCACCGGGAACTCCAGAAGCTCGATCAGTTTTTCATTCTTGAAAAGGCGGCGTACATGGGAGGAGAGTGACTGGAACATCTGTAGCCGGAAGAGACTGAGCAGGATGCGAATGTCGGCGAACTCCCAGAGTGAGTGACTGGGCTTGCGCACAAATTCATTCATGCCCACTTCGTACTTGTACTTAGCCTCGGTGAGGAACTTTCGCAGGTTAGCGCTGCTTCCCGGCTCGTATTGCTCGAACATCATTTCCAAGGCTTCCATGCTTGCCGGAACCGACATGAGCTCGTCTTTGCCGAAATAAACCTGATAGGAAGGATCGAGCCGGACGAGCTCGTAATAGTCCGCGGGGCTCTTACCGAACTGTGCAAAGTACTGCTCAAAAACATCTGGCATCCAGTACCAGCTGGGCCCCATATCAAAGGTAAATCCTTCTGCTTCGAACTTGCGGGCGCGCCCGCCGGGAACACTGTTCTTCTCCAGAATGGTCACCTCAAAGCCGGCGTCCGCTAAATGTGTAGCAGCGGACAAGCCGGCGAATCCGGAACCTATAACAATAACTCGCTTCGCCAATGCCGTTGATTTGATTTAAAGAATTTCGGAAGATCAACGCCAATTTGACGCTTTTGTTTAAGATTTTCTTTCAATTCCGGGATTAAGATCAGGCAAAACTACCAGGAATCATTTATCAGCCCAGGCCGTATATCCACCTTCCAGGTTGTAAATTTTCCTGAAGCCCAATTCCTGAAGCTTCGTGGCAGACTTCCGGCTGCGGTTCCCGGAACGGCAGTAGATCATTATGGCTTTCGTGGTATCCAATTCGCTGAATCCGGCTTCAAATTCCGTTGGGTTGAGAAAATCGATATTGCGGGCGCCTTCGATGTGCCCCTCCCGGTATTCTTTGGGGGTGCGCACATCTACCAGAATGTAGTCCTCTCCTTTTTCCAGCTGCTTTTTAAAGGGTTTTTTTGACAGCACTTCGTAAGGTGCTGCATCGTGACCACTCCGATTACTCGTTTGACAGGCAACCGTTACCGATAGCGCGGCGAATAGAAATAGTCCGAATACTATAATCAGGTTTCTTGAAAACATAGTCAGTTCTTTTTGGGTGCAAAAATACAGCAATTTACAGGCGTGAAGCGTGATGCATCTCACAGACCACCATTCCCCGCCCTCCCGGCGAGGTGCGTTTTACCTATAAGCCGAATTTTGGCTACGCTTTATCTATTTTTTTTCCAACATATTTACCGGCGCCGCAGTTCCATCCACAGGCCTCCTTTGGGCCGCAGCGACATCACCGGATCGAGTCGAAGCGGATACTGATCCCTGGCCCTGAGCCGGAACTGCTGTCCCAGTGTCGCCAGGGCCAGCTGCATCTCCATCATCGCAAGATGATTTCCGATGCAGGTTCGTGGTCCCGCTCCAAAGGGCAGGTATACAAACTTGTCGCGCTCCTTCATTTTCTCTTCCGTAAACCGCTCCGGATCAAATTGATCGGGGTTTTCCCAGTATCTTCGGCAATAGTGCATCCCGTAAGTGGGAACGTGAACAAATACCTCTTTGGGAATGTAATGTCCCTCAATTTCATCTTCTTCTATGGATTTGCGCCCTAGCGCCTACACCGGAGGAAACATCCGGAGGGTTTCTCTGATGATCTGCGTGGTATAGGGCAAATTTTCAAGGTCTTCGAAACCTGGGTTTCTACCGCCGAGTACTTTATCCAGTTCAGCGTGAAATTTTCGCTCTACTTCCGGATGCGTTGCCAGCATATACCAGGCAAAACATAGTGCGTTCGCTGATGTCTCATGCCCGGCGAGCAAAATGATGATCATTTCATCACGCAGTTCCGCATCACTGAGGCGCTTGCCGGTTTCCGCATCCTGGGATTCCAGCAAGATTTTCATCAGGTCGTCGGGTTGTTCCTCCCGGTTCCGCCTCTCCCGGATTATTCTTCTGACAATTTCATCCAGCTGACCGGAATACTTCTTGATGCCCCGGTTTTGGGGCGTAGGCATCCACATAGGAAATTTGACGGCGCCCGCCGCCCTGTCCCAAAGCGCTTTCATCAGGTATTCCATAGAGGCATCCACTTTCGCAATATCCTCCTTTAGGTAAATGCCTATCGTCGTCTGACAAATGACATCCAGTGCAAGTGCGAGCATGGCGTGATGTACATCGATTACTTCTCCATCTTTGTTCTCTCGCCATTTAGCTGCCAAATCCTCTGTGCAATCCACTATTCGCTTCGCCATATTTTTGACGGTCCACCGATGAAATGCCGGCTGCATTAAACGGCGATTTACCAACCAGGCTTCTCCGTGTACCGTAAAGATTCCATTTCCGAGAGCCAGCCTCAACTCATCGTAGCCGAGTCCCTTTTCGTAGTTTTTGTAGTTGGTTTGAAGTACGTGCTGGATGTAAGCCGGACTTGTCAGGCAAATGACCCGAAGGTGCAGCAAGCGAAAGTTAAAAATATCGGGATAGCGGTCGACGTTATTCCGCAGGAAACCGGGAATATCGGAAAGGGCCTCTCCGACGTTACCCGCCAGCCAGTGCCCGGGAGCGGAGGGGATGGTAATTGTTTTCATTTTCGCATGATTGTCAGGGTGTGAGAAAATATGTTTAAACAGTAATTAATTTACGCAAAAAAATCGAAACAAGCCATGGCGCACCTGAGAGAAAAATGCTCAATCCCTCTCAAAAAACATTTGGTCAGGCCGCTAAACTATCGGGCCGTCTGCACGTTTTGTTTTCTGTATAGAAAGCCTTTAGGTGACTGGGCATGCTATCTTCAACATTCCGGTGATTTTTTTATGGTTATCCCCCGTGGCTGAAAATGCTCCGGTTATCCTAAGCCCGGCTGTTGACTGGCAACTGCTTACTGCGATCTCAGTACGATCATCACAGCAAGCGGATTACCTTTCCAAACACCTAGGCTTCCGCCAAAAACTACTATATCTTTGCACTTGTGGAGAATTTGAATCGCTTGTTAATGCTGTACCGCAACGACGAACGGACACAGCAGATCATCAATAGTTACCGTTCCGCCACACCTGCCCGGGTGCAACTTACCGGGATTACAGGTGCACAGGAAGCCTTTGTCCTGTACGGCGCATTTCAGTCGGATTCCCGTCATCATTTATTCATCACCAATGACAAAGAAGAGGCTGCTTATCTGCAGAATACGCTGAGCAACCTTTTTGGCGAAAAGCCGGTGCGCTTTTTCCCCGACTCCTTCAAACGACCGATGTTATTCGAGGAGCTCAACAATACCAATGTCCTGGAACGCACCGAGACCATCAACCGCATCAGCCGGGAAGGCAGCAGCAGGGAAATGATTGTCACCTACCCCGAAGCCCTCTTCGAAAAGGTAGTGGCGCCGAAAGTCCTCGACGAAAACCGCATCAATATCAAAGTGGGCGAATCGACGGATATCGATTTTCTCATCGACCTGATGGTGGAGTTCGGCTTTGCACGGGAAGACTTCGTTTACGAGCCGGGCCAGTTCTCAGTGCGCGGCGGCATCGTCGATATCTTTTCCTACGGTAGCGAATACCCCTATCGCATCGAGCTGTTCGACGAGGAAGTGGAAAGCATCCGCACCTTCAATCCAACGACTCAGCTCTCCGTGCGAAATATCGCCGAGGTGAGTATCGTGCCGAATATCAATACTAAGTTCCGGCAAGAAGACAAGGTGTCCGTCTTCCGGGTGCTGCAGGAAAACACTGCCATTTGGGTGAAGGACTTCCAGATGCTGCTCGACAAGCTGACACAATGCTTTGAAAAAGCCGAAGAGTTCGGAAATACTATCTCCGCCCTGGATCAAAGTGACCTGGCCGAACTGTTCCGCGACCGGGCCTTCATCCGGCCTAACGAAATCATTGAGGATATCGAGGCCTACCCCATCATCTGCCTCAGCAGCGGGGCGCAACCGATTGATTTCAAGACCAAAATCACTTACGCCGCCCGCCCGCAGCCCAGCTTCAACAAGAACTTCAATCTGCTGATCGAAAACCTGAAGGAGAATACCAAAGAGGGTATCGAAAACCACCTCTTTACGGATAACGTCAAGCAAATCGAGCGCTTCTACTCTATTTTTGAAGACCTGGAGGCCCACGTCGAATTCCACCCCATTCCCAAGTCCATCCATCAGGGTTTTATCGACCTGGACCTGAAGGTGGCCTGCTACACCGATCACCAGATCTTCGAGCGCTTCCACCGCTACAAGTTGCGGCAGGGCTTCACCAAGGACCAGGCGATTAATCTGCGCATGCTGCGCGAGCTGCAGCCCGGCGACTATGTCACCCATATCGATCATGGTGTTGGGCGCTACTCCGGACTGGAGAAGATCAACATCAGCGGCCACATTCAGGAATCGGTGCGACTGATTTACAAAAACAATGACATCCTCTACGTCAGTATCAACTCGCTGCACAAGATATCGAAGTACGTCGGTAAGGAGGGCGCCAAGGTCAAGGTGGATAAGCTCGGCAGCGACGCCTGGAAAAATCTCAAACGCCGCACTAAAAAGAAACTCAAAGATATTGCCGGGGAGCTCATCAAGCTGTACGCCAAGCGCCGGGCATCCGAGGGCTTCGCCTTCCCACCCGATGGCTACCTGCAGAACGAGCTGGAGGCCTCCTTTATCTATGAAGATACGCCTGACCAACTCAAGGCCACCAACGATGTCAAGGAAGACATGATGCAGTCGCACCCGATGGATCGCCTTATTTGCGGTGATGTGGGTTTTGGAAAAACCGAGGTGGCCGTACGCGGCGCCTTCAAAGCTATAGTCGGTGGCAAACAGGTGGCCGTACTGGTACCCACCACTATTCTGGCGCTGCAGCATTACAAGACTTTTAAAGAGCGACTGGAAGAATTTGGTGTGTCAGTAGATTACGTCAATCGCTTCCGGTCCAGCAAGGAGAAAACCGAAATTTTCACGAAACTCAAGGAGGGTAAGCTGGATCTGGTCATCGGCACCCATGCCCTGCTGAATAAAAAGGCAGGATTCAAGGATCTTGGTCTACTGGTCATTGACGAGGAACAGAAATTCGGCGTCTCCAGTAAAGAGCGCCTGCGGCAAATCAAGATCAACGTCGATACGCTGACCCTGACCGCTACCCCCATTCCCCGCACCTTGCAGTTCAGCCTGATGGCCGCCCGTGACCTGTCGATCATCCGCACGCCGCCGCCCAACCGGCAGCCCATCCACACCGAAGTGCGCATCTTTAATGAAGAGATTGTCAAGGACGCCGTTTACTACGAGGCCAACCGCGGTGGGCAAGTCTTCTTTGTTCACAACCGCGTAAAGAACCTCCCCGATATCGCCGCCATGGTGCAGCGGCTCTGTCCCGATGTTCGCGTCGCCAAAGCCCACGGACAGATGGATGCCAAGATGCTGGAAAAAACGCTCATTGATTTCATCGACAAGAAATTCGACGTGCTGGTATGCACCAACATCATCGAAACCGGCCTCGATATTCCCAATGCCAACACTATTATTATCAACAACGCCCATCAGTTCGGCATGAGCGACCTGCACCAGCTCCGGGGCCGGGTGGGGCGCTCCAATAAGAAGGCCTTCTGTTACCTGTTTAGCCCTCCCATGTCGACGCTCACTTCCGATGCGCGCAAACGCCTGCGCACCCTGGAGGAGTTCTCCGACCTGGGCAGCGGCTTTAACATCGCCATGCGCGATCTCGACATTCGCGGCGCCGGCAACCTGCTGGGCGCCGAACAGTCGGGCTTCATCGCCGACATCGGCTACGAAACCTACCAGAAGATCCTCGAAGAGGCCATCCAGGAACTCAAGGAAGGTGAATTTAAGGAGCTGTTTAAGGAAGAAATGGAGAAAAACCGTTCCTACGTCCGCGATGTACAGGTTGACACCGACGTGGAGATGCACATCCCCAGCGACTATGTCGCCAGTGTCGACGAGCGCCTCCGCCTCTACACCGACCTCGACAAGCTGGAGCGCGAAGATGAAATCCAGCAGTTCCGCAAACAGATGGACGACCGCTTCGGACCGGTACCCCGCGAGGTACTCGATCTCTTCGAAGGGCTGCGCCTGCGCTGGGTCTGCAAAGAGCTAGGCTTCGAACGCCTCATCCTAAAAAGCAACAAGCTGCGCTGCTACTTCGTCGACAACCCGCAGTCGCCTTTCTATGAAAGCGCCCTTTTCCAAAGCATCATGCAGTGGATGGCGACGGAAGGTCAGAAGCACGGACTATCTTTCAAGAAATCGAACCGTTACTTTATCATGGTGAAAGACGGGGTGAAGAACCTGAAGGATGCCAAAGAACTGCTGTTGATCATGAAGGAGCAGGTGGAGGCGGTGGTGGCGTGATTTCGCTGTTCGCTTCTGGCTGTTCACTATTCCAGGCTCTCCTGGTTTTTCTACCTATGCTTCGGGCACTATTTTATTTCCGCTTATCATGAATCCATTCATTATTTGTTCGTCGGATTCATCATCTTTCCGAGAAACAAGATATTATTCGCCTGTTTTTCCCTGATTGCGAAGAGGAAGGGCCGATCGACCCGGATGGTCAGCGGCTGACCTGGACCTGCCGAGGTCGTTCCGACGGTAACGGAAGTGGCCGCCGCCGCTTCGGCGCCCGATTCATTCACTTCGATAAAGGACTTGTGCTGCACGGCGCTGATAAACAACTGAGCGGATTCGGAAATATTGGAGAAGTCGGCGGCCTGCTCATCGAAAGCGCGCTGCATGCCCATCTCCTTTAGTTCATCATTAAGTTTTTTGTTGTATTCCATCCTGAACTTCGGCATGGCGAAGTCGATTTCTCGCTTTGTCAGACCGTCCGTCCAGTTGTTCCAGTCGGCGATGGTCATGGTATTCAACAGATCATCCGGCGAGGTCTTGCCGCGGGGCAGCAGGATGGTCATGGCGAAGGCATCCCCGTCGCCGTAGGCCAGGTCGATAATATGGAGGGCATCGGTAGAAAAATAGGGCAGTGCGAAGGTGCCGAGACGCATCATGTCCACCTGTACCGAGCTGTTATCCACGAGCGTGAAAGGAGCAGGAGCGGTCTTTTCCTCATCAAAGCTCGCCTTCCAGTCACCTTTGAAATAGATTGCGTTAATAAGAAACATGATGTCTTCACGCTTAATTTGGTTAACCATGTCCTTTATGCGCCCGGCGGTTTTGTCTTCGACCCATTCGTTGATGATGTCCTTGGCGCCGGGAGCGGTGAAGTCCAGCGGACGCACTTCGCTGTCGTAGTATGTCTCATTAGTGGCAGTGAAATTTTCCTTCACGGGGAAGTCATCCCGGTACCAGATCGAGTTGGCCATCGTGGCCTGTACGCTGATGTCCATATTGGGAAGGGCTGCCAGTAAAACTTTGTTGGCGGCATTGAGTTCGTCGAGGTTCAGACCGCTCTGCTTGAGAGCTTGCCGCATGTCGACCAGCGTCTGGCCGGCGGCGCCGTTCATCGTCATGGAAAGGGCGGTGGCGATGCTTGTAGGGGAGATAAAAACATTCTCTTCCGGCGCCCCATCATTCAGCCTTCGAAACAGGTCGAGTCCAAAATCATTGTTGGCATCACTGAGCAGGCGAAGTTCCGGCTGCCCGGCGGCGTTCAATGTCGCCTCTCCCTCTCGATCTTCGGGGCCGATGTTTTCTTTGCTGCATTGGAAGAATAAGAGCGCCAGTGTCAGGCCGAGCAAACTTATCAGATTTATTCTTTTCATCGTTTTTTTGTTTTTGTCGCAACTGATCATCCTGTATTTCGATAGAGATAATAGGCATTAATACGGCAGGAATATACTCCGTGGTGAAAAGCCGGGGCATTTCCTCTCAATACATCGTCATTTAAGTATTTAGACGGGTCAGGATGGTCAAGAGGTTGGGTCGGAGAATGCTTTTCCGGTGAAGATTCGGGTTGTTTTGCATGTATACTGACGTCGAAATGGGTTGAGAAGTTTTTCAAACCAATTTACGTCAGGTATAGTTGGATACTGCTAGTGCCTCCGGCACTAGGGTTTAATCACCGTCGAAACTCCCGCAGATTCGTCGAAATACTCAAGTGATTCAATCCGCCGGCGATATGGTGCACCTGATGCCCATAGGCGATACGAAACTGTTTAACTTTGATGCCGGCGCCGAAGGAGAAGCCGGCGAGGCTGCTAAAATTACCGACGCTCAGCTCTTTGCGCAAGAGGTGGTTATAGCCCAGGCGGAGCCGGAAATTGTCCTGTTTGCCGAAGAGAAATTCGCCGTTAAAAACGAAGTGCCGGAAGAAGTTGTCGATAAAGACCTCCCCGTCGCTCTGTTCGGCGGAGGCTTCACCGAACAGGAATTCCACCTCCCGGGTGTTGGGATCATCGTAGGTGACATTCCAGCGGTCGAGGTAGCGGTAGATGACGGAGAAGCGGAAGGGCAGGTAGCGCAGGCGTTTGGAAATCCCCAATTGGATTTCAAAGGGCAAAGGTTCGCGGTTGTCCTCTGAGAAAGTAGTCAGCTGGGTTCCGATATTTCGAAATACCAGTGTGGCCAGGAACAGGCCGGCGGTATCGCGGTAGGCGGCCGCCACATCGGCGGCGATACCGAGCGAATTATAGCTTTCCAGCTGAGAAGTCAGGAATTTGAGGTTGGCGCCGAGGTGCAGCCGCTCGTCCACCTGCCGGCCGGCACCCAGCACGACAGCATAGTCATTGGCCTTAAAGGTGCCCAGTACCTGACCCAGTTCATCGGTTTGCTGAAACTCGCCGTAGCCTACGTACTGCACACCGGCGTGGAAGGTGGTTTGCAGGGAGGAAAAATGATGAGCGTAGGCTGCGTAGCCGTTATTGACGCTGCTGAGATGGAAGTTGTGATTGAAAGTAATGGACTGGTGCATCTCGGGATTGAGGAGGGCGGGATTGGCATAGGCCAGGTTGACATCGTCGTCCATCACCGTGATCAGATTCCCTCCCAGCGCGGTAATACGCGCGGAGGTAGACAGGTTGAGCATTTCAAAGACGTTGTCGCCGCCGTTGATCTGCCCTTCCGCCTCGACGGAGAAAAGGAAGAAACTCAATAACAGGGGGTAGAGTAGGCTTCTTTTCATAATGCACCGTGCTCAATTCTTCCCGCCCGGGATACGCCCGAGCGGATTACGGTTCTCGATGCCCTGTACTTTTGCATGAGTGGATATCCGGACATCGAGAACTTTTCTACTGCCGATCCTGACCGCAAACATCAGGAGGCTATTTCGGATTTCAACTTAGCTATCTTCTCCTTCGGCCCGCCAGATGGTCCGGCACACCCCTTCCTCACAGTTCATTTTGCGCACCAGTTCTCCTGCTTCGTTGTAAAGTTGGAGGAGGCCGTGTTCGTAATCTCCGTTGAGGTAAGCGCCTTTCGCTTTGAGTTCACCGTTGCGGTAGTATTCGACGAAGGGTCCGTTTTCCAGGTTGTTGGCGAAGGTGACGATTTCCATGAGTTCACCGGTTTCATAATACTGCCGCCATTGGCCACTCATCTCATTGTTGACGTAGGGGCCGCTCAGTTGCAGCTTGCCATTTTTGTAATACTGCCGGAATTCCCCTTCGAAGCTGCCCATGCCATACTGTTCAACGGAGAGGGTGTCGCCGGTTTCATAGAAGAGCACGCGATCGCCGTGCAGGGTGTCATTCTGGTAGAAGGCCTCTTCCATCAGCACCCCATCTGCGTTAAAGCGCTGGTAGCGTCCTTCCCGCGCGCTATCGGTGATGCGGCGCTGAAAGCGTTCGGTATGCCCGTAATCATCGAGGCGTTCTATCTCTTCCAGTGCTGCACCGGAAGTATCCTCTGTTTTGGTAGCGGAACTTCCGGTGCAGGCAAGCAACCAATAGAGGGATAGTAGCAAGAAAATCAATCTGCTCATAGGCTGAAATAGGATACGGTAATCTTCCTATTAACGCAAATTGGCAGGATTCATTATATGCCGGAGGTGATTAGCCCTGATTTGACGACACGCCGACTTTTCCCACCTCATTGCGGCCGATGCTGTTGTACTGAAAACCGTACTCCCGCATACGTTCGAGGTCGTAGAGATTACGACCGTCAAAAACGACCGGTTCCTTCAGAAGCTCTTTCATTACTTTGAAGCTGGGGGTGCGGAAAACGCTCCACTCGGTGATGATAGCCAATGCCTCGGCGCCAATTAGAGCTTCGTATTGATCATCCATCAGCTGCACCCGGTCGCCGTAAATAGCCTGAATATTCTCCATCGCCTCGGGGTCATACGCTTTCACCTGGGCGCCGGCATCCAGCAGACGGTCTATGGTGTACAAGGCAGGCGCCTCGCGGATATCGTCAGTATTCGGCTTAAAGGCCAGTCCCCATATCGCTATGGTTTTTCCGCTCAGGTCGCCCTGGAAGTAATCGATGATCTTCTCAGCCAGAACGGTACGCTGCCGGTCGTTGACCTGCATGACGGAATGGAGAATCTGAAATTTGTAGTCGTTCTCTTCTGCTGTTTTGGCCAGTGCTTTTACATCCTTGGGGAAGCAACTGCCGCCGTACCCTACGCCTGGGAAGAGGAAGCGTTTACCGATGCGCGTATCACTTCCCATCCCCATCCGCACCATGTCGACGTTGGCGCCGAGCTTTTCGCATAGGTTAGCGATTTCATTCATGAAGGAGATCCGGGTTGCCAGATAGGAGTTGGCAGCGTACTTGGTCATTTCCGCTGAACGCACGTCCATCATTATGATGGGATTTCCCTGCCGAACGAAGGGTTCGTAGAGTTGATGCATCAAATCACCGGCTCGTTCGGAGGCGACCCCAACGACAACGCGATCGGGGCGTAAAAAATCCTCTACCGCCACTCCTTCGCGCAGAAACTCGGGATTGGAGACCACGTCGAACAAGGACTCGTCCAGGCGCTTGGCCAGAATATTGTGTACTTTTTCTGCCGTTCCCACCGGCACTGTACTCTTATCCACCACGACGGTATATTCTTCAATCAGGGTCGACAAATCTTTGGTTACGCTAAGCACATAAGACAGATCGGCCGAGCCGTCTTCACCCGGCGGGGTGGGCAGGGCCAGAAAAATGATTTGCGAATGGTCGACTGCTTCTTTCAGGTTGGTGGTAAAGCTCAGCCGTCCCTGTTTGGTATTGCGCTCGAAGAGCACATCCAGCCCGGGCTCATAGATGGGCACCTGCCCGTTTTGCATACGTCTGACCTTATCCTCGTCAATATCAACGCAAATGACTTTATTCCCGGTTTCTGCAAAACAAGTTCCGGTAACCAGACCGACGTAGCCGGTGCCGACAACAGCGATGTTCATGATTTTTCAGTTTTTTTGAGTCATCAATTTACTGTACTTCCCCGGCCTTCGATGACCGGTGGTGTCTTTTACTTACTCTTTGGTACAGAGTTGCAAAGTTCAAAAAAATATTTGTCAAATTAGTAATTTCTAATTGAGAAAGCCGGCAAAATCTTGTGCCAGAATAATTTAAGCAGATTCAGCCGTCAGGAATTTACGCTTCCAGTAATCCGAACACATTACCATCAGCAGGAAAAAACGAGCCCATCGTTAACAATCTGTTAACAATATAAAAAGGGGAACTAATTCCTTTGGGAACACTTTAATATTTTAATGCACAACATTATTAAAAGTATATTCTACTCCTTTCCCGTGCGGTTGTTCACACTGCACCTGAGAAGCAACCTCTTGCTGCTGGGCATGTGGTTGCTCCTACTTGCTTTACTTTCCGGCAAGCTGGGGCGCAAGCTTGGTTCCCAATACCTGTTCCTCAACCCGGAATATTTGGGAGACGTCAACTTCTATAGTTTTTTCTTGCTGGGCGCCGCCTTCGGAGGGTTTTACATGACCTGGAATTTGACTACCTACCTGATCAGTGCGCGTCGCTTTCCCTTCTTGGCTACGCTTTCGCGTCCTTTTATTAAGTTCTGTATAAACAACCTCATCCTTCCCCTGGTTTTTTTCGTCTCTTACCTGGGCTTAATTATTTATTTCCAGGTTTACCATCAAGACACCGGCTTGCAGGGGACCTTCATCAAATGCCTGGGTTTCCTGAGCGGTGCACTTGTCCTGTTATGGCTCTATCTCCTGTATTTCCGCCTGACCAATCGCGATATTTCCCACTACGCTGACCTGGTCAGGAAGGTTTCGAATATTAAAAAAAGTATAGCACCCGGCAAATACCAGCTCGACCTGGACTTCATCAAGCAGGACAGCAACCGCTGTCGTGTAGATACGTATCTGACTGAATCTCTGCAACCGCGGCTAGTGCGCAGTGTAGCGCATTACGACTCCAGCCTGCTCAGGCGCATTTTCAAACAGCATCATTTAAACGCTCTCATCATTCAACTGGTGGGTATGGTTATACTGATTGTATTGGGCTCTCTGATTGACTACCCGCTATTCCGCATCCCGGCGGCGGCCAGCCTGTTTATCATGCTCAGTATTTTCATGGCTGTCATCGGCGCCCTGAGCTACTGGTTTGCCGAGTGGAAGGTAACCATCCTCATCTTGTTTCTCTTCAGTATCAACTTCTTTACCAGCTTCGAACTGTTCAGCCACCGCAATCCGGCCTACGGACTCAATTATCAGGGGCCCGAAGCGCCCTATTCCTACCAGCGTTTACAAGCAATTAGTGCTCCGGCTCAGGTAGCGCAGGATAAAACGCAAACTACCGGCATTCTCAACCGCTGGCGAGAGCGAACCGGCGAAGAAAAACCCAAACTGGTCATCCTTTCCGTCAGCGGGGGCGGCCTCAAATCGGCTACCTGGACAGTGAAAGCAGTACAGCATGCCGACAGCCTGATAGGGGGGCGTTTGCTCGATCACACGGTACTGATCACCGGCGCCTCCGGTGGAATGTTGGGTATGGCTTACCTGCGGGAGCAATACCTGCGGCATCAGCTCGGTGATTCAGTTGACCTCTATCATCACAGGCACCTTGATGCGATCTCCAAAGACCTGCTCAACTCGGTGGCCTTCACCATGGTTTCCAATGACCTGTTTTTGCCCTGGGCAAAATTTGAATCCGGAGGGTATACTTATCGAAAGGATCGTGGCTACATGTTCGAGCGCCAACTTAATGAAAACACCCACTTCCTGATGGATAAATCCATCACCGATTATCAGCAGCCGGAAAGAGAGGCGATCATCCCCATGCTTTACCTGACCCCCTCCATCGTCAATGACGCCCGCCGGCTGATCATCTCCCCGCAGGGCGTTTCCTTTATGATGCAGGCGCCGGTTGGCGTACAACGCCCTGGGGCCGTCGAAATTGATGCCGTCGATTTCGGGCGGCTTTTCACCAATCAGGGAGCGGACAATCTCCGCTTTCTCTCCGCCCTTCGCATGAACGCGACTTACCCCTATGTGCTGCCCAGTGTATATTTGCCCAGCCGCCCCGGCATTGAAGTCCTCGACGCAGGATTCCGTGACAATTACGGCCTGCTCTCGGCTACCCGGTTCATCCAGGTATTCAGAAAGTGGATCCAGAAAAATACCAGCGGAGTGATTCTCCTGCAGATCAGCAGTTCGGAGAAAATTAAAGAGATCAGCCCCGGTGATCACAAGGGCATTATCGAGACACTTTTCATTCCTTTCGGCATCCCCGGACAACTCCTAAGCCTGCAGGAATTCGAACAGGACAACAGCCTGGGATTCATTTACGAGTTGCTGGGGCCGGAACAATTTCACTTCATCCGCTTTCTCTTCCGGCCGGAAAAGGGAAATAAACTCCGCGCCTCCATCTCTTTCCACATTACCGAACGGGAAAAACAGGCCGTTCTGGGCGCTTTTAAGGAAGCTGAGAATCAGTCCAGTTTAAGACAGTTAGTCGAGCTTCTTCGTCCCTGAAATGAACAAATTACCCGCCTGAAACATAATACCTCTGTCCAAAACACCTCATGACCTGTTATCTGCACGGATTAAAAACAGAAACCGGATAACCACTATGAAGTATATCGCACAATCGGTGATTGACGCCGCTATGTCCTACCGGGAATACCGAAACCTGATTGAACGCCTCCTGACAGTAAATAAAACGACAGGGGACAACCATCAGGACAGTATGTTGCATTACACCACCATGAATGTCGTACGTATGGAAAGACTCGACAGAACCACACAACTGAGTGAGGAAACGATCCGGGCCATTCAGCCGGTTCAACGCCCCTTGATCTGGCTGACCCTTACCGAAGCCTGGTGTGGCGACGCTGCTCAGGTCATCCCCGTCCTGCAGAAAATGGCGGATGAGAATCCACACATCGAACTGCACCTTCTCCTTCGGGACGAACACCCCCGGCTGATGGACGCTTTTCTCACCAATGGCGGCCGATCCATCCCCAAGCTCATCATGCTGGACGCCCATTCGCTCCAAGTCCTGGGCTCCTGGGGACCACGCCCGGAAGCTGCGCAGCAACTGGTGCTCGACGGCAAAGCCGAAATGGCGAAAATGGAGGAGGAACAAGAAAGGAAAGAACGCTTTCAGCAACTCGTCAAAGCCTTGCAAAAATGGTATGTGAAGGATAAGACAAAGAGCGTACAGCAGGAAGTGGTCGCTTTGCTAAAAACTTTGAAAGAAGCGGAACAGGAAGCCTGAATTAATCTTGAAGTGGTCTAACCCGGATTACTTCCCGGTATACGCAATGCGGTATATCGCGTCGGCATAATCATCGCTGAGCAGGAAAGAACCGTCGGGCAGCAGTTCCAGATCGACGGGGCGTCCCCACACTTTGCCGCTTTTTTCTTCCAGCCAACCTTCCGCAAAGGGTTGGTACCCCGTTGCCTGATTGCCTTCCAGTGTGACCAGCGTTACCCGGTATCCGATCTTGTCACTGCGGTTCCAGGAACCGTGTTCTGCGATGAAAATCTGGTTTTTATATTTTTCGGGAAACTGGTCCCCCGTGTAAAACTCCATACCGAGAGGAGCTACGTGTGGGCCCAGGTCCTGCACTGGAGGTGCAAATTCCGAACAATCGCGCTGCTCACCGAATTCCGGATCGGGCAGTCCCCCTTCGTGACAATAGGGATAACCAAAATGCATTCCTTCCCGGGGAGCATAATTTAGTTCGCAGGCCGGTTTGTTGTCCCCCATCCAGTCACGACCGTTATCCGTAAACCACAGGTCACCCGTGATGGGGTGCCAGCTAAAACCCACCGTATTACGAATACCGTGCTGTACAATTTCCATGTTGGTCCCGTCCGGGTTCAACCGGGTGATAGAAGCGAAAATGTCTTTTTCAGATTTGCAAATGTTGCAAGGCGCGCCGACCGGGACGTATAACTTCCCATCGGGGCCGAAATCGATAAACTTCCAACCATGATGAGTTTCGGAGGGATATTGATCGTAGACCACGACCGGCTTGGGGGGATTGCTCAATTGTTCTTCAATATTGTCGAAACGCAGTATACGGCTGACCTCGGCTATGTACAAATCTCCGTCGCGGAAGGCCACGCCATTCGGCATTTGCAGATCTTCGGCGATGAGGTAAACCGTATCCGCCACAAAATCGTCATTGGTGTCCTTCAATGCGTACACCTTCCCCTCGTCGCGCGTACCGACAAAGAGCGTTCCCTCCGGCGACCATTCCAGCGAGCGGGCGTTTTCTACTTCATCGGCGTAAATGCTGATTTCGAAGCCTTCCGGCAGGCTAACCCGGTCGAGCGGCAATTCTTCCGGTCCACCGAACAGTTGAGGCATCGGCGGATTGACATTGCCGCAAGCCAGCAGCAAAAAAATGCTCGCCGAGATAAGCAACAGCTTTTTCATAAATTCCTTTTGGACTTGCAACAGCTGTCGAGCACCTGGTGTTTATCGCTTTTCGCTCACCAGCACAAAGGCGGGCGGCACATTGAGCGGCACGAAGTTGATATCTACGTTACCGAATACGGTTTCATACAGGTTGCGGGCCAGCAGAGAATAATGGACCTGGATATACAAGCCTTTATCCTTCAGGTAGTGGTGACACTCCCTGATAATTTTCAATCCAAGTTCTTTGGGCAGGGCGACAAAAGGAATGGCAGACAGAATGACATCCGCTTTATCGGCCCCTGCGTTTTTCAGATGCAGTCCCAGGTTTTCGGCAGAGTCTTCGACCACGATCAATCGATCGTCATCAATATTGCGCATAATATCGCAAAACTTTGGATTCACCTCAAAGGCCAGCAGCTTAGAGTCGGGTTTCATCTCACTCAGGATATGCCTGGTGATGACCCCATCTCCCGCTCCCAGTTCGACAACCATATCAGCTTCTGAGAAATCGACATGGCTGACCATATTTTTGCAAAGAAACTTGGAGCTCCTGGTGAGCGTACCTACTGTTTTGAGGTTCCTTAATCCTTCTCTAAAAAAATCAATTGTGCTCATTCTTTTTGTAGTTGAGAGGAATGTGAGAATGTGAATTTACGCCACAAGCCGGATTCAACCGGCAACCCGGTCTGCCAAGGCGCAGCAAATTCATTATTAACGGTCTAAAAAGACCAACTCTGCCCGGCTATCCTTTGAGCTTACGATAACGAAGCTATTTAGACTTATTAATCTACGAACCGGCTAAGTCGCTTTTTGGCAAAAATAGGATTAATTCCCCGGAAACTTTCCCGCCTTTGCCTGATCGTCCAGAAAAGCCTTCAGGTCGGGCAGCTGATTTCGCCATTCCTCAGCGGTATTCAGGGAAGCACGATCACCGTGAATATAGGGGATGATTTCGGCTCTGAGTGCAAGTCGTTGTTTTAAATCGCTTTGCCATTTTTTGGCGGCGATATAGGTATCGAAAGCTCCCGAGAGGTAGTGAATGCGTGGCTGCCCATATTTTTTTTCCACCACCGGGACGGGAAAGTCATTCATGTAATTTCCCGTAAAGGAGCTGTTCAGGGTAGCGATCTGCAGTCGATAAACCAAGGGTGGGTCCGGAGTTTGCCCCTCGAGTTGCTGCCACTGACCGGAGGCCCGACCGGCGTCTTTTCCGGACAGGGAAAAATCCACAGCGTATTCCGGGTTAACATTCCGGGTTTGAAAATGATTCATTTTGCCGCGAAGCGTCAGTTGGTCCGCTGAAGCGCCCTGCCTGACCAGGTATTCCGCTGCCGGAGTGGCTTTTTCGATAGCTTCGTAAAGCGATTCTGAAACGGAGGCTCCTGTTTCAGCGTGTACTTTTATAACCAATTCCCAATCGGCGTGTTCGCTCAGCATTCCAGCCAACTGATCGAGCACTTGCCGGTTGTCCTTATTAAACAGCTCTTCGCGGTTGCGAAAAGTGATAGGCCGGATGACGAGGTCTCCCTGCCGGGGTGCGTCGGCAGCCGACGCCGTTGCGGAAGGCCGGGCTGCGGCCGAGGCGGTAGTAACCCTTTGCCGGAACTGATGGAAATAGGTTTCCGATAAATTATTTACCGGTTCCTGTTCGGTCAGGAAATCATTGAAATAGGCGATATACAAATCGCGGCGACCAAAGCCGTCTTTCCGCGAAGAACAAAAGAAACTGGTAAAGCCATCGGACGCCAGGCGAAAATGCGTGTCGTCGCCAGCGGAATTGACGGGTAGGCCAAGATGCTGCGGGGGAAGCCAGCGACCGGCCTCGGCCAGGTAGGTCGATTTAAAAACATCATAGCCGCCGATACTGCGGCGACTGTCGTTTGAGCTATAGTACAAGGTTTTTCCATCACGAGACAGGAAAGGAGTCGTTTCATCGTAAGGCGTATTGATATCGGGGCCCAGGTTGACAGGCTCCGACCAAACCCCTTTACTGCGTACCGTGAGGTACAGGTCGTAGCCTCCGTAACCACCTGATCGGCGGCTGGCGAACAGTACGACATCGGTGCTGTAAAAATGGGGGGCAGCTTGATCGACGATGGGGTCGAGCGGCCCCAGGAAAGGATCGGAGCTCAGTCGCCGCGAACCGCCCTGTTGAAAAGAGTCTATCGTAACGGATCCGTTGAACCAGTCGTTGCCCTGGTAGAAATACATAGCGGATCCATCCTTGTTGAAGCCGAGCAGCACCTCGTGCCGCGGGCTGTTGACCAGATGGTGCATGGGCTGAACATCGCCCCAGTTGCCCCGGGGATTAGAAGCGAGATAAATATCGCTGTAATACTTCCCCAAACGATCGTCACTTTCCCCGTAGCGGTTGCGGGGGCCTCCGATGTTTCCCGGCCGGCGCGTACTGAAGTACAGGCGCTGCTGATGATTAGGACTAAGCACCGGTCCGAACTCGTCATACTCAGTATTCACCCCAGGGCCCAGGTTTTCTACAAAAGCCCGTGCTTCTCGGTACTGAAACTGAATGCCGTTGGCGCAGCGACGAAGTTCGTCCTGCACCATGCGCCGGCTGGGATGATTACTTCCGATGCGATGAAGATAAGATTTGTAAAAGCTGGCCGCTTCGGCAAACTGATGCCGGGCATGGTAGATTTTTCCCAGGTAGAGCCATATTTCGGGGAATGGGTTTTTGTCCCCTTTGGTCAGCGCCTGTAACAGAGCCTCGGCCTTGTCGAGATGGTTGAGCTGATACTGGCAAAGCCCCATGAGGAACCGACTCTCCCGGTCGCGATAGCGCAATTCCTGCGAGACGCGCAAGGTAGCCAGGGCATCCTCATATTTGGCGTTAAGGATCAGTTCCTTAGCTATTCGCTTTCGCTCATCATCATCTACTTGCGCGAATACGCCTGAAATAAGCAATAGCCCGGACAACAGTAACCAGTATTTCATCGCACAGCAGTTAAATTTTTCGGTCCGGATCGAAATCCTCCAGGTAATCCGCTACCCGGCGCAGGAATGAACCGCCCAGATAGCCATCGACCACACGGTGGTCGTAAGACAGCGACAGGAACATCATCTGTCGTACGGCAATCAGATCACCGTACTCCGTTTCGACCACGGCTGGTTTTTTCCGGATAGCCCCGGTAGCCAGAATAGCGACCTGCGGTTGATTTATAATCGGTGTACCCATTACATTGCCGAAGGTGCCGACGTTGGTCATGGTAAAGGTGCCGCCCTGAATATCGTCGGCTTGCAGGCGGTTTTCGCGCGCCTGGGCCACCAGTTCATTTACACGCTTGGTTAACCCCAGCAGATTGAGCTGGTCGGCATTTTTTACGACCGGTACGATCAGGTTACCGCTCGGCAGCGCGACCGCCATGCCGACATTAACGTCTTTTTTTAATATGATCTTGTCCCCGTCTACCGAAATATTGATGCGCGGGAAATCCCGGATCGCCTTGGTGACGGCTTCCAGGAAGAGCGGGGTGAAAGTGATCTTTTCGCCATAGCGTTCCTGGAAAGTTTTTTTATTTCGGTTACGCCATTGGACGAGCTCGGTCACGTCGGCTTCTACGAAGGAAGTAACGTGCGGAGAGGTTTGCTTGGAACGCACCATGTGATCGGCGATCAGTTTGCGCATGCGGTCCATTTCGATAATCTCTACGTTGCCTTCCCGGCTGACAGCTCCGCTTTCACTACGCTGAGCTTGAGGTTTCGGCTCGGGTTGCCGGGTGGGTTCGGCCGGTCTTTCTTTTTCGGGCTGTGGTTCTGCAACCGGCTGCGGAGGCGTTTTGCGAGATTCCAGGTACGCCAT
Source organism: uncultured Saprospiraceae bacterium (assembly GCA_964632995.1). GTDB lineage: Bacteria > Bacteroidota > Bacteroidia > Chitinophagales > Saprospiraceae > CAZWDL01. Next base: position 40,849 of record CAZWDL010000030.1, on the reverse strand, counting down.
CATATCTTTTTTGGTGACCCGCCCGTGCAATCCTGTGCCTTCAATTTGCTCCAATTCCTCCATACTGACATTCTCCTTCTCCGCGATATTTCGCACCAGGGGAGAGTAAAAGCGGTTGCCTTCGCCGGCGGGACTGATTTTATTAACCGCCGACTCGGTTTCTGCTTCCGCCATTGCCGGTTCGGGTTCCGGTTCTTTGCGCACGGGCTGTTCGCGGGAAGGCCCTTCTTGCCCGTTTTCGGTGGTTTGATCGGCTGCACTGGGGGTAGGCGCAGCGCTTTCCGCCTCTTCGCCCGTACTGATGATGGCAATGGGCTTGCCGATTTCTACGGTCTCGTCTTCTTTATAAAGAATTTCAGCGATGGTGCCACTCACCGGGGAGGGTACTTCCGAATCCACTTTATCGGTGGCGATTTCCAAAATCGTTTCGTCCTCTTCTACTTCGTCCCCTACTTGTTTAACCCACTTGAGGATGGTCGCCTCCATGATGCTCTCCCCCATTTTAGGCATTATCAGTTCAACTTGAGCCATAATCTATTACTTTGCGGTCGTTTGGTTAGTATTTGGTTGCTTCCGAGAAGCTGGTGAAGGTAATGCGCTGCTCCAGAAGTTCTTTCGAGAGCTTCTGGTACAGCGCGCTAGTGTGCAAAATTAAACTAATTATAAAGGGTATACAAGCCGACAGGGCCCTTACCCTTTATCTTTAACCTCTGCCATTTGGTAATGTTGCAGCAAAAAGCCCCGAATAAAATTAAGGCCCTGAACGGAGGTGTACTGGATATTCTTGAGCCGGTCCTTGCCGGCGTATACCCGTCTGGCTTCAACGCGATTTTTGTCAGCCAGCGCCATCCAGATCGTGCCCACCGGTTTTTCCGGCGTTCCGCCTCCCGGTCCGGCGATACCGGAAACGCTGATCGCCAGATCGACGCCGAGTGCAGCTCGCGCGCCTTCCGCCATTTCACGCACGGCTTGCTCACTAACCGCACCGTGCTGTTCGAGTGTTTGCGGGCGAACTCCCAGCAATTCCTTTTTTAACCGGTTGCAATAGGCTACTATTGCCCCCTCAAAATAATCGGAAGACCCCGGTACGGACGTAATGCGGTGTGCCAGGAAACCTCCCGTACAACTTTCTGCGGCGCCAATCGTTAATCCCCTTTGCTGCAACATACGCCCGACCACCTCCTCCAGGGACTCTCGCTCGTACCCGAAAACGAGGCTATCCAACTCCGCTGAGAGCTCCCGGGCCTTTTGATCCAGCTCCTTCTGGATCTGCGCATTCTCTCCTCCGCGTGCGGTGAGGCGCAATCGAACCTGCCCCAGATTGGGCAAATAAGCCAGCTTCATGTAAGAAGGCAGCCGTGCTTCGAACCCGGCCAGCCGTTCGGCAATGCGCGATTCGCCTTCTCCGGCCGTAAGCAGCGTACGGTGAGCGATAGGCCGGCCGGGAAACCGGGCCTTCAGCCTCGGAATCACTTCGTGCTCCATCAGGTACTTCATCTCGTAAGGAATACCGGGCATAGAGACAAGCACCGAGTTATCTTTTTCCATCCACATACCGGGAGCCGTTCCCATTTTATTGTGCAACAGTTCGGCTCCGGCAGGCATATAGGCCTGCTGCCGGTGCGCCTCCGTAGTATCGCGGTTCAGCTTTTTAAAAAAGCCCTGAATACGCTCGTAGGTAGGCGGGTGGAATACCAACTCGTCATCGAAAAATTCCGCAAGCGCCCGCTTGGTCACGTCGTCCTTGGTAGGTCCCAGCCCTCCGGTCATGAGTACTACATCGGCCTCTTTAAGGGCCGAATCGAGCGCCTCGCAAATATCGGCAAGGTCATCCCCCACGGAGTGAATCCGCATAACCTCGGCTCCCTGAAGGTTCAGCTGCCGGGCCATCCAGGCAGAATTGGTATCGACGATCTGCCCGATGAGGATTTCGTCACCAACAGTTAAAAGATGTACTTTCATAGGGTAATATGTCATTTATTAGTAAGTACCCGGACACATTTAATTTAAGTTTTCCAGGGCCCATTTTGGTGGCGGGCTACTTCGGGAGTGAGCAAGGCCGCCCGGCGCCAATAGAGACCAGCATTACCGGCATTTACTATTGGCACAGAGCAACAAAGTAATTTTATAACAATAACCTGGTGGTATAGCCGCTCCCACGCTCCGTGAAAATCGAGATCCGCTCCATCTTCCTCTCAGCGGTAACTGAGCGCCTGAAGTTCAAAGGACTCTATCTGAGCTTCTGTTCTTTTGACCATCAGCCTGCCCCGCTCATCAACTCCCTGGATACTCCCCTCAAACACGTCCCCTTCCCGGCGATGAAAGCGGGTGTTTTCACCCAAGCGGTATAGCCGGGACCGATAGTCGGCGCGAAGATACGCTGTATTTCCACTCCGCAACTGCAGATATCTCTTTTCCAGGTGTGCATACATCTCCTCGAGCATGGGGCCCGGCTCGTATTCCTTTCCCGTTTCCAGAAAAACCGAAGTGGGATTGGGTAAATCGGCGGGAAAACGATTCTGGTTAACATTAATGCCTATACCGACTACGCTCGACCTCATACGGGAGCCCGAGATGGTATTTTGAATTAAGATGCCGGCCAGTTTTCGGGATCCGGCGTATATGTCGTTAGGCCACTTGATTTTCACCCTCCCGTCCAGGTACTTTGAAAGAAAATCAGCGACGCCGAGCGACATCGCCTGATTGAGTAAGAACTGATCGGGAACAGCCAGAAAGGAAGGATAAAAAATAATACTGACCGCAATGTTTTTATGTGGCTCGCTCACCCAGGTCCTGCCAATTTGTCCTCTTCCGGCGGTCTGTTCAGCGGTAGAAATGACAGTTCCTTCGCTTGGCCTGCTTTTTGCAAGTAATTCCAACGCATATTGATTAGTAGAATCCAATATAGGGAAGTGCAGGACAACCTTTCCTACAAAAAGAGTGTTTTTGTTAGGCAATAGCAAATATTTTAGTACTTTTAATTATCACTATTAAGTAACTAAACAAAATTAATAAAATCTGAGTTTGAATTCACAAGCTAATGTTAAGCAATCCAGTTTCACTACAGAAGAATTGAATGATTTAATCATTGAAAGTATTCAGGACATTAAGGGAAAGAATATCGTGAAGCTGGATTTGAGAGGATTGGAAGAAGCACCCGCTGAGTATTTCATCATCTGCGAAGGAGATTCCAATACACAGGTGAAGGCCATCGCAGACAATATCCACAAGCGCCTTAAAGACGAAGCCGATGTTCTCCCCTCCCACATGGAAGGCACGCGTAATGCCCTTTGGGTATGTATAGATTACTTCACCACCGTAGTCCACGTTTTTTACCGGGAAACCCGGGAATTTTATGAACTCGAGGATCTATGGGGAGACGCTACCTTTACTGAATACGAAACTTTATAGGCTCTTCTTTCCATTTGGTCGAATTTTGGCAACGAAATGACGATCTGTTCGTTCTTAAGGATAATTACACCGAATGGCAGGATTAAGCTTTTCAGAAAAGCGCAGTAAAAGAGGTTTTAATGGAAAACAACAGAAATAATAACAACAATAATAAGCCTGAGGGCAACGGTTCCAAATTCAACTCGTTTTGGATTTACGGGATTATCGCGTTGCTGCTTCTGGCGATCAACTTCTTTTCGGTCGCAGAGGCCGATAAGGAGCAGATCTCGATGAACCGGCTCGAACAGATGCTCATCGAGCAGGACATTGAGAGTCTGGAAGTCATCAATGAGAAATATGCCCACATTTATCTCACGGAGGAAGCCATCAGTGATCCCAAGTACAGCGACGCTTCCGAGAGCAGTTTCGGCGGCAACCGCTATCACTATTGGATGGAGATCGGTTCGGTAGATTCTTTCACTGATTTTCTGGAGAATGTGCAGCGGGAGGCTGACTTTGACCGCAAGGAATGGATTTATCCGGAGTTTAAAACAAAACAGAATTGGTTGACGCCGATTTTAAGCTGGGTTCTTCCGCTGGTCATCGTCATCGCCATCTGGATTTTCATCATGCGTCGCGTGAGCGGTGGCGCCGGCGGCCCCGGAGCACAGATATTCAATATCGGTAAATCTAAGGCTACGCTGTTCGACAACAATGCGAAGGTTAATGTCACCTTCGAAGATGTCGCCGGCCTGGATGAAGCCAAAGAGGAGGTAATGGAAGTTGTCGACTTCCTTAAAAATCCGAAGAAGTATACGGCCCTCGGCGGAAAAATTCCGAAAGGCGTACTGCTGGTCGGCCCTCCCGGCACCGGAAAAACACTGCTGGCCAAAGCGGTGGCTGGTGAAGCCGGAGTGCCCTTCTTCTCGATTTCGGGCTCCGATTTTGTCGAGATGTTTGTCGGAGTAGGCGCTTCCCGCGTCCGCGACCTGTTTAAACAGGCACGTGAAAAAGCTCCTTGCATTGTCTTTATCGATGAGATTGACGCCATCGGACGCGCCCGCGGACGCAACAGTATACAGGGCGGCAACGACGAGCGTGAGAATACACTCAACCAGCTGCTTGTGGAAATGGATGGCTTCAGCACGGACAAGGGCGTCATCCTGATGGCCGCCACTAACCGGCCGGATGTGCTGGATACCGCTCTGCTGCGGCCCGGCCGCTTTGACCGGCAAATCGGTATAGACCGGCCCGACCTCAAAGGCAGGGAAGCCATATTTAAGGTTCACCTGAAAACAATTAAAACATCGGCGGAAGTCAATCCGACGGTGCTCTCCGAAATGACTCCCGGATTTGCCGGCGCCGACATTGCCAATATCTGCAACGAAGCAGCCCTCGTCGCCGCCCGTCGCAATAAGAAGGCGGTCGATATGGTTGATTTCAATTACGCACTCGATCGCGTCATCGGAGGGCTGGAAAAGAAAAACAAACTTATTTCGCCCAGCGAAAAGGAAATCATCGCCTACCACGAAGCCGGTCACGCCATTTGCGGCTGGTATCTGGAACATGCCTCTCCGCTGGTTAAAGTTACCATCGTCCCCCGGGGCATCGGCACACTGGGCTACGCTCAGTATCTGCCTAAGGAGGAGTACATCACCCGCACCGAGCAGCTGCTCGACCGCATGTGTATGACTTTCGGCGGACGCGCGGCTGAGACTATCGTCTTTGGCAAGATTTCAACAGGAGCTCAGAACGATCTGGACCAGGTCACTAAAATGGCTTACAGTATGGTTACAGTCTTCGGGATGAACGACAATGTCGGACAAGTCTCCTTCTACGGTATGTCCAGCGAGCAGTTCCAGCGACCTTACTCCGAAGAGACCGCATCGATGATCGATGATGAAGTGCGCCAGCTGGTCCTCTCTCAATACGAAAGAGCAAAAAAACTGCTTCTCGAAAAACGCGATGAACTGGAGAAACTGGCCAAAGCCCTGCTGGAAAACGAGGTGCTGTTGAAGTCCGATGTAGAGCGATTGATCGGCTCGCGGCCCCAGGGTGAAGATAAAGCACAACAAAACGGCGTGCCGGATGTTCCTGAAGCCCGTTCGGCCGATGAGGAACTGCCCAAGACACCCTGAAAAATATCTTGGAAATACATACTGAATGGCGGGGATTTCGCACTAAGTGCGAAATCCCCGCCATTTGTTTTGGGGCCTGTTCCGAGTGTCAGTATATATCGTTATTCTTCGACGCAAATTGATTGTAGAACGCTGGCCTCCTCGTCGATTACAGTCAGGAGTTACATCAAGATCCATTCAACGCAGCATCTCAGCTTCCATACCTTCTCCTCAGTAAAGGATAGCTGAAAACCGCTGTCAGAATAATCAGCACCCCCAGGTAAAAACCGCCCGATACCTCTTCGTTGTCGTTGAGCAGCAGCCAGGCAAGGATAATACCATAAACCGGTTCCAGGTTGACCGTCAGGGTTGAAGCGAATGCCGACAGCTGCTGTAGCGAGCGCAGCGCGAGCACATAAGCCAGGGTGGTGCAAAGCAAGGCAAGTACGAGCAGATAAATCCAGTCGAGGCCCCGTTGTGGCCACACTTGCAGGGGTTCCGCCGAGAAGTAAGCAACAAAGGGAATCACCATACTGAGAAACAAAAAAGCACTGCCCAGTTCCAGGAAAGTAATATCTTTCTCATCGGCCTCGCCGATGAACTTCTTGTTGAGCGCGGTAAAGGTAGCGGCCAGAAGCGCCGAAAGTAATCCCACCCACAGGCCATTGAGCATCGACAGCTCGGTGTTTCTGGCTACCAATATCATCCCGGGAAGGATGATGATGCCCAGGCTGATTTCATAGACCTTAACGCGCTGCCGGGTGATGAGCGGTTCGATCAGGGAAGTAAAAAAAGAAGCGGTTGCCAAAGCCGTCAATGTAATTGAAGCGTTTGATAACTTAATCGCTCCGTAAAAAGTCAGCCAGTGTAAGCTAACCAATACCCCTATGCCCATAAAACGGACAACTTTTTGCCAGGGCATTTCCCGGAATATACGCCGCACCCGGATTATAAAGAGCAAGCTGACACTCGTCAGCAAAACCCGCCACCAGGTGATAATCAGCGCAGGCAATAAAATGAGGTCACCCAGTATCGCCGTGATGCCGAACAATAACACTGCGATGTGCAACTCAAGATAGGCTTTTCTTACCGGATCCATATATTTCAGTATTCCTTAAGAACCGGCTAAACAACAAAATTTAAAGGTAGTTTCCCTATCTTTGTGAAAAGTTCGTGAACAAAAGCTTTGTCCCTATTATTTATGTTTCGTTAAAAACTATGTTAATAAACAAAATCAATTTCCATTCCTATGTCTGTAAAAACAGGTGACAAAGCACCCTCTTTCACGCTGGTAAGTTCCGACAAAAAAGAGGTTTCACTTAATGACTTTAAAGGCCAAAATGTCGTTCTTTTATTTTTCCCAATGGCCTTTACCAGCGTATGCACAGAAGAGTTGTGCACCATGCGTGACAACATGAAGACCTATGAGCGTCTCAACGCCAGGGTACTTGGGGTATCCGTCGATTCTCCGTTTACGCTGGATAAATTTAAATCGGAACAGGAACTCAATTTTCCACTGCTCTCCGATTTTAACAAAGAAGCATCACGCGCCTATGACGCTATATACGAAAACTTCGTTTTTGGTTTGCAGGGCGTTTCCAAGCGTTCGGCCTTCGTCATCGATCAGGAAGGCGTAGTGCAATATGCCGAAGTACTGGAAAGCGCCGGCGATCTGCCTGATTTTAGCGCCATCAAGGAAACCTTAACCAGATTAAATTAGTTATTCGAAAAAGAAGCCTGAAGCGTTTCTGCCTTTCATCATAAAAATCCGAGAAATGATTTACCGCTACCAAACATCTACAGAAGTGCTGGCCGCAGAGGAAGTCGAAGAAGAAGTTTTGATAGACGAAGAAATTTCGGATTCAGATACTGGCGAGGGGGCTCAACTCATTGTCTACAATGACGATCACAATACTTTCGACTGGGTAATCGAGTGTTTTATGGAAGTGCTGAGTCACCCCCAGGCACAGGCCGAACAACTCGCGCTGATCATCCACTTTAAAGGTAAGGCCACTGTCAAAACAGCGCCCAAAAATGTTTTGAAACCTAAAAAAGACGCGCTTATTGACCGTGGCCTCTCCGCCGTTATTGAAGAGCTCGACTGATAAAAGGCCAGAGCTTTAGCCCGCACATTGCCGTTTCGTCCAAAAATTGTGGAAAAGACAAAGTGAGCGGCCTTAAGAAAAATTTTGCCCTCCTATAATTCGTTTCATTGAAAAGAACCTTGTACAGTGCGAAATGCGTTATACAAAATGATTTTGCACTTGTTCGCTAATGCTGTTACCAATGAAACGGATCTTCAAACGCCTTGCCATCGCTGCTCTTATTTTCATCGTGGTGCTACTACTCGCCGCAGTGATCACGGCTACCCTTTTTGAAAAGCAGATCGGCCGGCGCATTCTCTCCTCTCTAAACGATCAGCTTCAAACCGAGCTCACCGTAGAAAGTTTCGACATGACGGTCCTTTCCACGTTTCCCAATGTGGCGGCCAACTTGCGAGGTATCGTACTCATGGACACCCGGGATGGCGTACTTCTGGAAGCCGACCGCCTGGCATTCAATCTCGGCTTGCTCAGCTTTCTGAGTTCCGAATACAAGGTGAAATCCGTTGTGGTCAGTGACGGCGCACTGAACATTCACGTCGACCGCCGGGGCAACACGAATTACGAGGTATTCAAAAAAGCAGAAGAGGCGGAGCCGGAAAGCGACGGCGACGGCATCGCCGTCTCGCTGGAGTCGGCGCGTTTAAAGGACATTGAGCTGATCTACGTGGACGAGGGCGAGCGCCAGGAAATATTGTCCTCCATTCAGGAAGCCACATTCTCCGGAAAATTTTCCAGTCAGGCTTTCAGGCTATATAGTAAGGCAAGCCTGCATTCCGGCTTCGCCGAATTCGATGGTATTCGCTATTTGGCCAATAAGCAGCTGAAGTATGACGCCGATATCGAGGTCAACCTGGAGGAAGGGAACTACCGCTTTCAGGAGGTTTCGCTGGCCATCGGCTCCAACGAATTTGAGGTCAGCGGCAGCATAGAGGAACAGGATGAGGATACCTACTACGATCTCTCCCTCAGTAGTGAGGACGGCAACCTGGAAGGCGTTATTCAGCTCCTGCCACAGGAATACCTGGCCTACCTAAACGATTTTTCCAGCAGTGGAAACTTTGTGTTCACCACCACTGTCCAGGGAAAAACCGGCCGGAGATCGAATCCCGAAATCCGGGCCGAGCTCAAACTGGAGAATGGCCGCCTGAAAAGCCCCCGGCTTACCAATGACCTGAAAGACGTCTCCTTTGAAGCCTCTTTCAGTAATGGGAAGAACCAGAATAACAAAAGTTCCGTTTTCCGCGTAGAAAATTTCAAAGGCTACTTCAACCGGGAACTCATAGAGCTGCAAATGCAGGTCGAGAACCTGGATGATCCCTACTTCGACTTTCTACTCGACGGGGTGGTGCCCGTCGACGGCGTTTATAAATTCCTGGCTGAAGCAATGGAAAACTCCCGCATCAGGGGCGGAGTTGGAGAAATTGAAATCCAGCAACTTAAACTGCGCGGCCGATATAAAGATATGATCAACACCAGCCGGATCAGCCGGGTAGAAGCCGGCGGCCAACTCACCTTCGACGACGCCGGCTTGCTCATCGGAAATAAAAAGTTGACCATAGACCGGGGAACCCTGCTGCTACAGGGAAATCAATTGAGCATTCAGGAGCTTAAACTCGAAGGCCCCGGCAGCGAGATGCGATTCAACGGATCGGCTTTTAACATCATACCCGTACTCTTCGCCGATTCAGCTAATACGCAGCGGGCAGAATTGGAATTCGCCGCCGAATTGCAGGCCGAGGAACTGGATATTGACGAACTGATGGCCCTCTCTCCCTACGCAGAAAAAAAAGAAGAAGCCAGTTCTCAACAGGAAGTCGACTCTATCAAAAGCGTTCAGATCGAAACGCGCGAGCGTCTGAGCAGCTACTTAAAGGGCACCTTTGATGCCCATGTCGACCGCTTCAATTACCATAAGATAGACGGAGAAGCATTCAGCGGCCAACTGAAATTCGATAATAATGAACTTCTCATACGAGGCAGCACCAATGCCATGGAGGGTGTCGTTCAACTCAACGGCCGCCTCTTTTTCGAGCAGCAGCCCCGCCTGGAAGCCAAACTAATCTGTGAACAGATCGACGTCGAAACATTTTTCCGCCAGACCAATAATTTCGGGCAGAACGTGCTCACCAATGAAAATGTAAAAGGCCGGTTGAACACCAAAATGGTGATCGACGCCTTCTGGGACAGTCAGGGGAATTTTCTCGACGAGCGGCTCCACGTTCTCGCCGGAATAGGTATCAATGAAGGACTGCTGCAGGATTTCCAGCTGCTGGAAAGCTTTTCTACCTTTGTGAAAATCAAAGATCTGGAGAACATTCAGTTCGTCAACATGAAAAACTTCCTGGAAGTACGCAACAGCACACTTTTTATTCCCGTCATGTTCATTCAGAGCAATGCAATCAACCTGACCGTAAGCGGAGAGCATCATTTTAATAATCAGTTCCGGTACAACCTGAAAGTCAATGCCGGACAGGTTCTGATGAACCGCTTCAAGAGCTATGACCCCAGCCTAAGCCCAAAGCCGGCAAAGCGGCAGGGATTCTTCAACCTGCACTACGTCATCTACGGGAATATGGAAGATTACGATTTTGAAACAGCTAAACGGCAGGTCAAGGCCGATTTTGAACGGAGCCAGCAGCGCAAACGCGATATCCAAATCGCACTGGAAAATGCTTTCGGTTCCATGGAGCTGATCGACGAACCTGATCTATGGCAGGATATAGAGAACGCCGATACCGAAGAGGAATTTCTGGATTTTGAAATCGAAGGCCACAGCGGCACCTCCGGAAAATAGCGCACCTTGGGAATCATTTCTTTTGGCAGCTGTTATAGCAGGAAGCCAAAGTCAAAATAAAAGCAAAGCATATTTGTCTTGCAATTCACATAGTAATTATTTTCCCAGACTCGAATAATTATTAATTTTGCGGCGAAGTTTAGTCGTGATAAAAAATTTGGTGATACCAGCATACTGGATCCCATTCGAGTAAAACCTGCCTATTTATGAGTGATATCGATAGAAAAACCCGTTACAGCGACGAAGAACTGGAAGAGTTCAAAGACCTGATTGAGAAAAAGCTGAAAAGAGCGAAGGAACAATTGGATTTCTACCAGAAGCAGCTCTCTGATATGGCTGATAACCCGGACTCCAAAATTAAAGGATTGGACGACGGCATCGGCACTGCCGAAAATGAACGGCTATCCAGTATGGCAGCGCGTCAAAAAAAGCATATCCAGCACCTCGAAAATGCCCTGATCCGAATACAGAACAAGGCATATGGTGTTTGCCGTATTACCGGCAAACTGATTTCCAAAGAGCGCCTGCGCGCAGTGCCCCATGCTACGCTAAGCATCGAGGCAAAGCAGAACAGGAAGAAGTAACCCGGGAAAAAAGCCGAAAAATAATGATTACATCGCTTCACTCGCGGGGGAATCATTATTTTTTGGACCTCGAGCGGCTTGAAGCCACTTCTATTTTTGGGCAAACCCGGCGGAAATCGTCAACCAGTTTGTACCGGACGATGTTATTAAACATGACAATTATTCGTGTCCTGGGGATACAGAAAATCGAAAATCAACCGAACCGTTGAAACGCTCCACATTAGTAATACTCATCATACTCTTTGTGCTGCTCGTAGATCAGGTGCTGAAAATCTGGGTGAAGACCCACATGGAGTATAATGAAGAGATTCATCTTTTCGGCCTGAACTGGGCGACTATTCATTTCGTCGAAAATCCCGGCATGGCTTTCGGCATCGAACTTGGAGGTAGTTATGGCAAACTGACCCTCAGCCTGTTCCGCATTTTTGCCGTAGGCTTCCTCATTTACTATTTGCGGCAGCTGATACGTTCCAAGCTCTCCTATGGCCTGCTCGTCAGCTTTGCCTTAATTCTGGCCGGCGCCCTGGGCAACATTATCGACAGCGCCTTCTACGGACTGATCTTCAGCGAATCTTCTTACCATGGCGGGTTGGCAACGCTCTTTCCTGCCGAAGGAGGCTACGCAAGCTTCCTGCACGGGCGGGTCGTAGATATGCTGTATTTCCCCATTCTGAGCGGCACCTTTCCCAAGTGGCTGCCCTTCTGGGGTGGAGAATCCTTCCTTTTTTTCAAACCCATCTTTAACATTGCCGATCTTTCAATATCACTGGGGGTGATTAATATTTTACTATTTCAGCGCAGCTTTTTCACCACTTCTGCCGAAGAGCAGCCGGCAGCAGAAACTGGCACAGCGGTAGCCCAGATAAATGAGCAGGAGGAGTTTTACCCCCGCACGGCTGCGCCCGATGATTCTTCAGCTGTTGCTAAAGACGAGTTTTCTCAAACCCCGCCTAGTACTACCGGCGAAGAGTAACAAGTGCCGGCCATATCCACGTAACCCGGCCAATTGAATTCCATGCCCGGGTTAAACGGAAAAAGGGAGATGAGCAGCATGCTCATCTCCCTTTTTTCCATTCTTTTAAACTGTGGTATGAATTACTTCTTCTTTTCTTTAGCCTTCCCTGAAACTTCCAGGAAATGCTTGATAGCCTCAACAGAGCTTCCCATCTTATCGTAATCAATGCTATAGTGAATGAATTTACCATCGCGCTCCGTCGTCACCAGGCCAGCAAGGCGCAGGATACGAAGGTGCTGGGAAGTAATGGATTGCTCGAGGTTGAGCGTGTTGTAGATTTTATTGACATTAATGGCTTCATTTCTGTCAATAAACTCTAAAATTTTCATTCGCAGGGGGTGTGCCAAAGCCCGCAGAATCTCTGCTGACTGTTGCAGCTTGTCGTTGTTAATACTAATTTTAGCCTTTCTCATAGACGTTTATTTAATGGTGAATGTACCTAAGCAAATATGCGTTTTTTATTTATTTTTTCAAAGTGCGATACACGACGAACCTGTAAATCAGTAGGTTTACAGCCAACTATCGGTTATTCGCATGAGATTTTGATAAAAACGCAGGTCGACTTAATTTTGTCAGCTGGCTAGGTCGTCAACTAACTGAGAAATCTGCTCAAGGCGGTCTTTATTAAGCGAGTAGTGAATGAATTTGCCCTGACGCTCCGTTTTTACAACACCGGCTCTTCTCAGAATAGCGAGGTGTTGAGAAGCAACGGATTGCTCCAAACGAAGTTTGATATAGATATCAGTGACCGTCATGCTTTCATTTTCTTCCAGCAGGTCAATTATTCGTTGACGCAGTTTGTGGTTAATCGCTCTTAGCACCAGCACGGCCTTACGGAGTTCCGTGTAGTCCAGCTGGATATCTTCTTTTCCCTTCTTGAGCGTTACAGATTCATTTTTTTGCTTTCTCATATTTATGTATTTTCCAAAAGTAATTAAGTGAATGTTAGTTGTGTAGAGTAAACTTCAAATACCATACCATTATTTTATTATAATAACAATTTTTAAGGCGTAATCATCCGATATCTAGGTAAAAATAATAAAATATCTCGAATATAGAAATATGTCTAAGCCCTATTACAATACACGCTTGGGCTTTGTAATGTTTGGCGGTTTCAGGTAAAACGGTGTGAAGTAAGCAACATTTTCAAAATCACCGTTACGGTAAGCCTCTTCCGACAGGGGCGCCAGGTGGTCGGCGTCGCAGTGCAGCTCATTGCGAAAAATCGCGCGATCGCTCTGTATGACCGGCCGGCACTTGGCCGCGCCATTTCCGGAAAAGACCATGGTTTTTCCTAGCTCGAAATATTCCTGAAATGAAGCTTCATCAATCAGACGAGCTTCGGGCGATTCGATCTCTTCTCCATGCTGATTATAAACAGCCGCGTATACCTCCATTCTGCGCGCGTCAATCATCGAACAGTACAGAAAAGACTCATCACCACTGTCCAGATGCGAAGCTATTGCCAGTGATCGCAACGTACTAACCGCAATGAGGGGCTTATCGAGCGTATAGCAAATGCCCTTTGCCACGGAGGCGCCTACCCGCAAAGAAGTGTAGGAACCAGGGCCGCTGCTCACAGCTATGGCATCCAGCTCCGGCAGAGTAACGCCGGCCTGGCGACAACAAGCCTCAATCAGCAGTGTGATCTGCGAAGCGTGCTCATACGGCTTATCACTCTCCGTTTTGGCAAGTAAACGCCCGTTTTTTCCCACGCCGATAGAGCAGATATCTGTCGCTGTTTCTATATTCAGGATCAATGACATAAATGTAATTTCGTTGCTCCTCAAACGGTCACCGGTTTAGCGTCTGCACGAACTTGCATTACTTCGAAATACAACTATTCACAGCAGTCGATAGAACAGGAAGTATAGCAATGGCAGTTGGAACCGTCCGGTGGGTTGATGGTGTTCTTAACAAGTAAGACCTTGGTTTTTAACTCATTTAGGTCTTAACTTATTTTTCTTAATGCTATTTTTGCATATAAACATAAAAAAACATAAAACAGTTTCATAAGGTATTTCATCCTGAGAATTTCCGAAGAGCGAATGCGTTAAGTAGGAATCAATCGCAAGGCCTCGGAAAGGAAGAAGTAATAGTTATATATGAAATTGGTGTAAAACGACAAAAAATGATCGACAAACTAGAAGCTATACAGGACAGATACTACTATTTGGAAGAACAAATGGCGGATCCGGAAGTGATCACCGACGTGGAGCGGTATACAAAAGTCAGTAAGGAATACGCCGACCTCAAGGAGATGATGAAGGTGTACGAAACATACAAGAAGTTGCTGGGCAACATCGAGACGGCCAAGGAGATGATCAAGGAGGAGTCCGGCGATCTTCGTGAAATGGCGCAGCAAGAACTGGAAGAGCTGGAACCCCGGCGCGAGGAGATGGAAGAGCAGATCAAGATGTTATTAATTCCCAAAGACCCGGAGGACGCCAAGGACGTCATCTTCGAAATACGAGCCGGCGCGGGGGGTGACGAAGCCGCTATTTTCGCGGGCGACCTCTACCGTATGTACGCCAAATACTTCGAAACACAGAATTGGAATGTCGAAGTCGTTAGCGCCAATGAGGGCGCAGTAGGAGGGTACAGCAAGATCGTTCTGGAAATACGGGGAAACGAAGTTTATGGAAAATTGAAGTTCGAGTCGGGAGCACATCGCGTACAACGCGTGCCCAAAACCGAATCGCAGGGCCGGGTGCATACCTCCGCCGCCACCGTGGTAGTCATGCCCAAACTGGAAATGGAAGACGTCAATATCAACAAAGCCGACCTCAAAGTCGATACTTTCCGCTCTAGCGGCGCCGGTGGCCAGCACGTCAATAAAACGGAATCGGGCGTGCGCTTCACGCACCTTCCAACCGGTGTCGTCTCCGAAAGTACAGATGGGCGCTCACAGATCAAAAACCGGGAAATTGCGCTACAACGGCTGTATCAAAGAATATTTGAAGCCCAGCGCGAAGCCCATGAATCTAAAATGGCTGCCCGCCGCAAATCTCTTGTCGGCAGCGGTGACCGCTCGGATAAGATACGCACCTACAACTTTCCTCAAAATCGCTTCACCGATCACCGGATCAACCTGACGCTTTACAACCTGGACAAAGTTATGGAGGGTGATCTCGAAGATATTATCGAAGCACTGCAAGTAGCTGAAAATACAGAAAAGCTGAAAGCAGGCGAAGTCATCTGAAAGTGGGAAGTGGGAATATTCCCACTTCCCACTTCCGACTTCCGACTTCCCACTTCCTAAAAGTCCATTCCCAGGGCGAAATACAGGATCGGATCCTGCACCTTTCTGGTCTCAATGCCCCAGGCATAATCGACGCGCAGGAAGTAACCGAAAAGCGGCGCCCTCGCCCCTATGCCGTAGCCTGCTACGATGGGATCGCGGAAGAAGTTCACCTTGACTTCCACCTGGTCGCTGCGTTCGAAGAAGGTCGTATTCAGTGGGTTTTCATCGCTGAATGGCGTCGGCCCTTCCCAGGCCGTGCCCACGTCAAAGAAACCGACGACCTGGAAGTTCCGGATCAGGTTGGAGCGCGAGCGTGGAAAAAGGTAGCGGAATACCGGCATGCGCAGCTCGGTGTTGGCCACAGCATAGGAACTGCCGTTGCGAATATTGACTCTAAACCCGCGCATCGGCGAGGCCAGCGCCTTGAAAGCAATATCATCCCGCCCCTGCGGGAAGGGAATACTTTCGTTATTGCTGGGAAAGAGCCAATTATCCACACCTCCCAGCAGGTAGAGCATACTTTCCGAGCCGAAGGAGCTCGCCGCTGCAATACGGGTAGCGAACACCGAGTGTTTTAACAGTCGCTGATAATGGCGGGCATCAATGCCTAAAATACCCATAAACCCCTCGTTGAAGTCCAGTCCGAAGCCGTCAAATACTTCCAGGTCGAACTTTTTAACCAGAGCGCCGTAGATTTTATACCGCGCGCCGTTTTTGATATTCATCGACACATCCAGGGTATTGTCGAAAACGTACTCCAGGCGCAGGCCTACGCGTTGTTCGCTCTGAGAGGGTTGTTCGAGGGTGGGTCTTTCAGTAGACAATTGAGTGATACGGTCACCGCGTACAGTCAGGAAGCCCCGGAAGCTGCGGAAAATGTCGAGCGGATAGCGTACGCCGAACTGGCCGAGTACGGAGGTGACATCTCGCTTGTCCGGCACATTGGGTATAACCGACCGGCTGTTTTCCGTAAACCGCTGATTTTTGCGATAGACGGCAAAGCTTTTGTCCAGGCGCTTCTTTTTATCCTCGAAAACCAGAAAAAACTCCGTCCCGTCAAAAGTGGTGGGAATGCGCACGCCGCCTTCGAATTCGTAATCTTCAAACAGATCCTTGAAATTGGCCTTGAATAATATACCGGGCGGGGGGTAACTAAATACATCTTGGTCTGCATCGTAGGGCTCCAGTCCATCAAACAGCAGGCTGTTATCCAGGCGGGTGGTCACGAAATCGGTATGAAATTCCAGGCGGTAAGGGGTGATACGCCCTGGCCGGAAGCGATATACTTCTTGTTCCTTTTCGTAGTTTTTCAAGTCCGGCTGTACTCCTCGCAACAACGTGATATCTTCTGTTTCTTCTTCTTCGGTGACAATACGGGGTTCAGCCAAGGTAGAAGGCTCATTCAACAGGCTGTCGGGGACATCTTCGAATTCGCTTTGGAAAAGGTACATCTCCCGGCGTTTCTTCACAGAATCCGGCACTTCTTCGAGGTTACTAGGCGGTGCAATTCCGGGTTGCAATTCCGGTTGGGCAGGTGGCGGTGCTTCCTTCCCCGGTCCCTTGATCGGGGGCAGTCCCATGGTGATCCCCTGATTAACCCGGTAGCGGGTAGGAGTGGGCATGGTAAGCGTATCCAGCGCAAGTTCGCCCGCATAGATCTGATGAGTATTATTTTTAAAATATAACTCTACGGCGCGGCCTGCACGCGGAGCGGAAGCCTGTTGCAACAGGTTGCGGTCATAATTAGAGATAAACGAGGATTGTGCGCGGGTCTTGATGACCGGCTCCAAAACGATGGTATCGATCTGGGAAGTATCAAGTGATTGCAGGGTCGAGTCAGCGTGCAATACAATTTCTGAACCGTCGTTCAGGGTAATTATCTGTTCATAATGGTGGATATAATCCTCCAGGTAGGCCACCTGGCGATTGAAAATACCGCTTTCATCTGTGAGGTAAGCCAGGTAGTTAGAATCTACCGCCATAGGTTGCCGCTCATTGGCGAAAGGGGTATTGGTCACCCGTATCAACTCCTTAGACTCTTCCTTCAGGTCGTAGAAAAAAATGTCGAATGTATTGATGGGCATGATAGAATCCAGCCGTTCCAGTTCCAACAGGGAGTCGGGCCGGTTGGAAGAAAAAAGGACGCCTCTTCTGCTGCCGACCTCGACGACGGTGGCATCCAGGTCATCCCAAAAGTCCTGGGTGATGCGGCGGCTCTGCCGGGTTTTAACGTAATACAGAAAGATATCCGAGAACCCCGCCACGGTAGCGGAAAAAACCAGGGTAAAGGGATCGACGTAATCCATGCTGTATACCCGGTGGTACTCAGAAGACAGCGTTTCTTCGCTTTTTTTACCGGTAGCCACATCGTAGAGCAGAAGTCTGGGTATGTCCCGTTTTTCGTAGAGGATGGCGATCTCCGTATTGGTAGGGCTCCAGGAAACAATGGGATAATTATAGTCGGTCGCCTGAAAAGCATTACGGAACCCTCCCTTGAGGATCCTTTTCCGGTCACCGGTGCGCAGGTCCTGCAGGTATATTTTGTACCGGCCGATCTCATTGGTAATATAGAGCAGGCGTTGACCGTCAGGGCTCAGCTCCACCCGCGTGATGGGCAGGTTGCGCTTATTTTTAAATTCGACCTGCGGAATATCGGGATCATTTTTGGTTTTGACCTCTGCGCGGTAACGCTGCCGGAAGTAGCGGCCCCAGCTGTCGATGACCACCTCATAGGAGCTTCCCAGCACATAGAGAAAGCCGCTTTCAATGCTGCGGTTGATCCTGGTCAGGTACAACAGGTTGGACACTGTGGGACGGCCGAAGTTCTCGGCAATAAAGTACCAGAGGGAGTGGCCGGCCAGCGCGGGGTTGGCCTCCGCCAGTTCTTCAAACCCCTCGAATTCTTCGGATAGCACGATATCGCGGAGCTCGTTGTCCAGCTCGGTGCTCCAGTGGGTTCCCGCGTAGGACACCAACCCGTTCTTGAACCAGGGCGGCAGGTTCATCATCACGGCATTCTGCACGATCTCCTGCAGGTTGGAGCCGAACAGCATGGCGTCGAGATAAACGGAGGCGATCCCTTCGCGCACCTGCCGCCGCAAGTGATTGTGGTTGCCGTCGAAATAAATAAAAATCTTATTACCTACGATCTTGGTCCGCTCGCTGGTGTTTGTGAAAGCATCCTCAATACCGATATTGCTCTGCTTGAGGTCAGTGATGTCTGTATAGACGATGATCTGGAGCTTATCGTTGATGCGGTGTTCTAAAACATTCTGAATATTGGCGAAATCGTACTCCGCAATCTGAACCACCGATTGGCCGATATTGCGGCCTTCGCCGTACCAGTAAGTTATGAAGTTATCACTCTCGTACTTCGACCACTCAGCAAAATCCTGGTGGTACTGCACGCGGTTTTTGCCAAACTCTACCTGTGTTCCCTGCGCCAGGAGGCCGGCCGGGGCGCTGCCTGATAAGAGCAGCAGAAAGAAAGCGTAATGATATAGGCGCATATAAGGACTTTTATAGAATAGACGTAATTCAATAGGACTAGGTTTATCCTGGTCCGGAGTTTTGCACAGAACTTGCCGAAAGTTGACCGTTTAACCGATAAACCGGCAAACTTTTGGCATTTTCACAATATTCAACAAAAGATACAGCAATTAACTTTGATTGACAATCGAAAATTAAAAAAAGCATGGTATATGTTGTCCGTCTAACATTCAATCCTTTTCAGGAGAATACTTACCTGGTCTACGATGACAGCAAAGAGTGCGTCATCTTCGATCCGGGCTGTTTCAATGATGCGGAAAAGAAAGAGCTGACCGGCAAAATCGACGAGCTGGGCCTCAAACCGGTACGCTTGATCAATACCCACTGTCACATCGACCACGTGTTCGGCAACAGCTACATCGCCGGGCGATACGAGCTGCCGCTGGAGATCCATCCCGGGGAGGCGCCGGTGCTGGAAGCCGTGGAACAGTCGGCCGCTTTCTTTGGCATTCCCTACCCCGATCCCTCTCCGGAAGCCGGCCGTTTTATCGAGGCGGGCGAAACGGTGACTTTTGGTAATACGGAACTCAAGGCACTTTTCACTCCAGGCCATTCTCCGGCCAGTCTTTCATTTTTCTGCGAAGCCGGCCGCTTTGTCATCGCCGGCGATGTGCTTTTCCAGGGAAGTATTGGTCGTACCGACCTACCCGGAGGTGATTTCAATACGCTCATCAAGAGTATAGAAGAGCAGCTTTTTCCACTGGGTGATGATGTCACGGTTCATCCCGGCCATGGCCCGGAGACCAACATCGGGTACGAGCGGAAGCACAATCCGTTTTTGAAGCGTTGATTTTCTGGCCGTATGCTTTCAACATAGCGCTTATTGCAACAGGGCAACCGGGTGGGAACCAGGAGGCGAAGCAGATCAGTAAAGCTAAAAGTCAGCGTTTTTTAATCACGGACTTTTTGAGATTAATAGCAGCGCTCAGATTCAAGAGTGGGAGAAAAAGATCAATTGTAACCATCCCCAAACAATTTACCCTGCGCCGAATCTTCCAGCAGCCGAAAGGATTGCCGATGATGCACACAGGCGCCGAATTCCCGGATAGCCTCCCGGTGCGCCCGGGTGGGGTAGCCTTTATTTTGTTCCCATTCATAGGCCGGGTATTCCTTCGCCAGTTGTCGCATATACGCGTCGCGATGCGTTTTGGCGAGAATAGAGGCGGCGGCGATAGAACGGAATTTACTATCTCCCTTGACGATACAGTGAAAGGGCAATTTGCGATAAGGAATAAAGCGGTTGCCGTCGATGAGCAGTGATTCGGGTTGGGGATCGAGTTGCTGCAGGGCGCGGTGCATAGCCAAAAAGGAAGCTTTGAGAATATTGATTTCGTCGATTTCCGCCGGATCTACGCGGCCCACGGCCCAACTGCGGGCCTCCCTTTCAATGAACAGGCGTGCTTCGTCGCGCCGGGCCTCTGTGAGTTGTTTGGAATCGTTGAGCCAGGGATGTTCCAAGTCGGCAGGCAGAATGACTGCGGCGGCAAACACAGGACCGGCAAGGCAGCCACGGCCTGCTTCATCGCAACCCGCTTCCAGGACACCGCTGTGGAGGAAAGGCTGAAGCATGAAGTTTGCTTTTTTTGCAATGATAGGGAATGTATGCAGAACGGAGCTGGGTTTTACTGATAATTTTGGAAGGAGCCGGCAAACATCAGCCAAGCCAAACCCGATAACTTGTTTGGTTTCGCAGTAAAGGAACTCATGCCTAATCCGGGATAGAATATTCGCAGTACAATTGCATTATTCTACCGTCACGTGATAAACTTATTGCGTCTTTCGGGGTTCATAATGTGTTTCTCAGGTGAGATTTATTTTCTACAGAAACTTTACGGTACAACGCGCATTTGGATGAGAACTTCTTATAGGATCATTGTCATTACTTTTTTCACCCTGCTGGCGGGGCTCAGCGTATTTTATGTATTCCGCCTGCAATTTTCCTTCGACTTCGAGCAGTTTTTTCCCGAAGGCGATCCGGACCTGGAGTTCTTCCGGGAGTTCGTCGATGAGTTTGAAGCCGATGACAACTTCTTGCTGGTCGCCGTCCGGCGGGAAGCAGGCGTCTTTGACTCCTCTTTTTTGCATCAATTTCACGATTTCACGCTGGAAGCCAGGGGCTTACCTCATGTTCAGGAGGTGCAGTCGCTCACCAAGTTTTCCTATCCCGTCAAAACGCCTTTTGCCGTTACGAGCATCCCGGCTATTCACCGGGACGACCCCGGCCGCTACGTTTCCGACCGCAAGCGGATACTTAATGACGAACGTTTTGTACACAATCTCATCACGGAGGATGCCCGCACGCTGGTGGTTTTTATCAAAACCATTGAATCCATACAGCTGGGCAAAGCCCGGGAGCTTATGGGCGCGATGGATGAGCTTATCCAACAGTACAACTTCGAGGAGTATCACTATCTCGGGCGGCCCTACTTCCAACGGGAGTTGGTGCAAATGCAGCGAAGGGAAATTACCATCTCGGCTATCGTATCGGGAATATTGGTTACCCTGGTGATGTTTTTCATTTTTCGACGACCCTGGGGGATCGCACTCGCGCTGGTATCCATCGGGCTGGGTATGCTCCTGTTCATGGGCTTCCTGGGCGCCACCGGGCGCGAGCTCAACGCGATGGCCGCCCTTTACCCGGTGCTGATGATCATCGTCGGCACCTCGGATGTCATCCACATCATGTCCAAGTATATCGATGAACTGCGCAAGGGGAAAACGCGGCGCGACGCTATCCGGGTCACGATAAAGGAAATCGGCCTGGCCACCCTGCTCACCTCGCTCACGACGGCGATCGGCTTCGCTTCGCTGCTGACCAGCCGCATCGGTCCTATCCGTGATTTCGGGATCAATTCCGCTGTAGGCGTGCTCATTGCCTACTTCACGGTCATCTTTTTTACCACTGCTATCCTTTCCATGTTCCGGGCCGATCAGCTCATCAAGCTGGGCCGGGGTCATGCGTTCTGGGATCGCTCCATGGACTGGGCTTACCGGCTGACGCGTCATCAACCCCGGAAAATAGCCTGGGGGACGGCAGCTATCTTTTTACTTTGCCTGGTAGGCATCTCTCAAATTACGACCAACTACGACATTATCAACAACATGCCGATCGGGAAAAAAATTACGGAGGATTTCCGTTTTTTTGAGCGGGAACTGGCGGGCTTCCGCCCCTTTGAGGTAGCGGTGTACGCCCAAGGTGATTACGAGGCCAATGATTACGAGGTAGTGCAGGAAATTAATAAGGTAGAAGGATACATGAAAGACAACCCCTACGTGCGGGCGGTGGGGTCCATCACGGCGGTTTACAAAAGTATCAACCAAATGTACGGCAACAACAACCCGGAGGCCTATGTCCTGCCGGAAACCAAAGCCGAATTTGAACGCTTTCGCCGCTTGACCGACCGGGTGCCCAAGCTTCAATTGAATGTATTGCTAAGCAAAGACAAAAAGAAAGCCAGGATCACTTCTCGCATCAACGACATGGGCGCCGATTCCATCAAGCAGTTCAACCGCCTCCTCGGCGAATTCATTCAAAGCAGCACCGATTCTTCGGTCGCCAAGTTTGTACGCACCGGCACGGGAATGGTCATCGATAAGAACTCGGAATACGTGCGGCGCAACCTGCTGCAGGGGCTGGGGCTGGCGATTCTGATCGTCAGTCTGCTCATGGCCTTGTTGTTCCGCAATATCAAGATGCTGTTCATCGCATTAGTACCCAATGTATTTCCGCTGATTCTGGCTGGCGCCCTGCTCGGCTTTCTGGGTATTGAGCTGGAGGCGGGCATCTCCATCGTCTTCGCTGTCATCTTCGGCATCGCGGTCGATGACTCCATTCATTTTCTGGGCAAATTCAAGCTGGCGCGCAATAAGGGACTCAATGTGGAAGAAGCGCTGCGAATTACCTTTATGGAAACAGGCAAAGCCATATGCCTGACCAGTCTAATCCTGTTTTTCGGCTTCCTCGTCATGCTATTTTCTATCCATCCGCCCAGCGTGACTATTGGTCTGCTGATCAGCGTGACCGTAGTCAGCGCACTGTTGAGCGATCTGCTGGTCATCCCCTTGTTTATCAGATGGATGATCAAGGATCCGCCTGCTTCAGAAGCTGAAAAACAACAGGTCGAGCCCTCGGAAAGGCAGGCGCTTCAATCCTGAACTTCGAGAATTTCGAAGAGGTCGTCAATATCTTCAAAAGATTTGAAGCCGACTTTTTCCTCTTCACTGCCGGTGAAGCTCAGGCCCAGAGGGTTCAAGGTATTGAGTACCTCGTCCAGGGTTTCCTCTTCAAAGTCGAGGCTGAGTAAGTAAGGATACTGTTCGGATAGTTCCCGGATAAAACCGACGGAAAGCTCTTTTTGCTGTTGGAGCTGTTCCCAGTCGATCCCATTTTTTCCAAAATCGAGCAGGAAGATTTGAGCCAGGGCCGCAAATTCTTCGAACTGTTCACGGAGTTGGGCGTTGGAATTACCAGGCTGTACTACAATTTCTTTAATGACAGGCACCGGCGACTGCAGGTCGATGAGAGTGGCAGCGCTGGTAAACATACCGACCTGTATGACATCGAGCTGCAGCATATCCGTGGCGGTGCGGATTTCATCGGCGCTCTGCAGGTTAAACTCGCCCGTCAGCTTGGGGCCGTCGATCCACTCGCCGATGGCTTTGACGTTTGAAGGCGGGATATAACTTTCAGAGGCGGGATCCAGGCTGAAGCCCATCCACTCTACTTCCCAGGCGGCAAAGTACCGCGCGTCGGTCAGGTTGGTGATGGAGCTCGCCTTTACTTTGGTGCGAAGCATATGGTTATTTGTATCTTTTGCGTTACAAGAAGTCAAATGTAAGTTTTTTATGAAGGAACCCAATTACTATGACTTGGTTTATGAATTGACGCGTCAAATTCCCCGGGGACGGGTCAGCACGTACGGCGCTATTGCCGATTACCTGGCGCTGGGCTCGGCCCGCATGGTGGGCTGGGCGCTTAACAAATCCTTCTCTTTCGATGGGGTGCCCGCCCACCGGGTAGTCAACCGCAAAGGAGAACTCAGCGGGCGCCGCCACTTCCCCACTCCCGGCATGATGCAGGAATTGCTCGAAAACGAAGGCGTCGTTGTAGAGAACGACCGCGTCCGGAATTTTGATCAGCTGTTCTGGCATCCCTCAGAGAGGGATAGATTGATGGATTAGAAGGGGCTTCCGCCACCATAACTACTATGCTGGCGGACACTTCCTCACTTATTTTTCAACACAAAAAACATCGACTATGATGAAACAACTTGTACTGTTTGCCGGTCTATTTTTCGCTATCCTTAGCTTTGCCTCCGCGCAATCCTCGCCTGCAGGTGTCTGGAAGACGATAGATGACAATACCGGCGAGGCCAAATCACATGTACGGATTTACGAGCAGGACGGCGCCTATTACGGCAAAATCGTCAAACTGCTGCAACGCGAGCCCGATGCCGTTTGTAAAGAATGTAAAGGCGACAAAAAGAGCGAGCCTTTAATGGGGATGGTGATTATGGAGGACCTGCAACCTCACAACGACTACTGGAAAAAAGGCACTATCATGGACCCCGAAAACGGCAATGAATACGGTTGCAGCATCTGGTTTGAGGGTGAGAAAAAAGACGAGCTGAAAGTACGTGGTAAACACTGGACCGGCTTGTATCGCACCCAAACCTGGTACCGGGTAGAATAGCCCGAAAAGCCTACTGTCAAATTCGGGATAAAGTCGCAAGAATAAGAGCAAAAAAATAAAACCTGCGCAATATTCGCGCGGGCTTTCTAGTTTAATAATTAACTTTTATTAACAAAATCATTTGTATGAAGCAAAATTTTACACAACAACATCTCGTTAAATTTCTCTATCGCGAAACCAGTACCTCAGAGATGCTCTCCGTCAATGAGGCTTTGCACCAGGATCCTGTACTCCGGCAGGAGTACGATCAACTGATGCAGGCGCAGCAGCAACTGCCTCGCGTTCAGTTTCGCCCCGCTGCCGCTTCCATTCACCGCATTCTGAAATACAGTGAGTGCAGCTCGGTAGGCAGAGAAGCCTGAGCTTCCATTTGGAGAAGCCCTGCAGAGCCCTTAGCGGATCGCATCTGGTCGCTAAGGGCTTTTGTCATTACTCGTAAAATTGCGTAATTTGTTGATTCATTTTCCCGGATCATTTACCACCCAACAAGGAGCAGTAATTACGGCAAGTAAATAAAAGTCAGTTAATTGACGCAATAACTTGCTTTTTAAAAACAAAAAATTTATTTTTGTTTTTGTATTAAAACAGAAAGTTTAACTCTGAAAAGCGTTATCTAATGTCGCAGGATAGAGAAGCAAAATTAAAAGCCCTCCAATTAACTATGGACCGGCTGGAAAAGACCTACGGCAAGGGCGCCGTCATGAAATTGGGCGATCAGCAGATCGTCGATGTGGAGAGTATTCCCTCCGGCTCTCTGGGGCTTGATATAGCCCTGGGTGTAAACGGATATCCCCGGGGCCGGGTCGTGGAAATATACGGGCCGGAATCGTCCGGAAAAACCACTCTCGCCATACATGCCCTTGCAGAGTGTCAAAAACAAGGCGGTATTGCCGCTTTCATCGACGCAGAACACGCCTTCGACCGCGGGTATGCCGAAGCACTGGGCGTCGATGTGAAAAACCTCTTGATTTCTCAGCCCGATAACGGCGAACAAGCCCTGGAAATCACGGAGAACCTCATTCGCTCGGGCGCCATCGATATCATCGTAATCGACTCCGTTGCCGCTCTGGTGCCGCGCGGAGAAATCGAAGGCGAAATGGGGGACAGTAAGATGGGCCTGCAGGCGCGCCTGATGTCACAGGCTATGCGTAAGCTGACCGCCACCATCGGCCGCACCGGCTGCTGCTGCATCTTCATCAACCAGCTGCGGGAGAAAATCGGTGTCATGTTCGGCAACCCCGAAACGACAACCGGCGGAAACGCCCTGAAGTTTTACTCCTCTATCCGCCTGGATATCCGCCGCAGCGGATCGGGTATCAAAGACAAGGACGGCAACGTCACCGGAAACCACGTCAAGGTCAAAGTGGTGAAAAATAAAGTAGCCCCTCCTTTTCGGATAGCTACCTTTGATATCATGTTCGGTGAAGGCATCTCCAAAAACGGCGAAATCATCGACCTGGGTGTCGACCACGATATCATACAGAAAAGCGGATCCTGGTATAGCTACGGCAATGCCAAAATCGCTCAGGGGCGCGAGTCGGCTAAACAATTTCTGGACGACAACCCGGAAGTAGCTGAAGAAATAGAAGCCAAAATCAAGGAAAAGATACTCGGTATTTCTCCCAACGGAGAAAAGAAGGAAAAGGAAGAAGAGAAAGACAGCAAAAGTAAAAGCTCTAAAAAATAGAGCTGCCGATGAAAGGCTCCGGCGCATTTCCTGGAAAGGATCTTACAACAAGGGAGTACTCAGCAACGAGCGATTAATCAATATTGCGCTCTCCTCATGCCGTAGCCCGTCATCAGGCCCACCGTATTATTTTCTGTGAAAAAAGCGGAAGCTCCCTCCATTTTCTTTTTTCTTCCTGCCCAGGTTTCGCATGGTCGGGTAAAATTTCCTTTTCCCGATTTACTAATCTCCCTCCCACT
This sequence comes from uncultured Saprospiraceae bacterium, assembly GCA_964632995.1. GTDB lineage: Bacteria > Bacteroidota > Bacteroidia > Chitinophagales > Saprospiraceae > CAZWDL01. Next base: position 14,433 of record CAZWDL010000030.1, on the reverse strand, counting down.
CAAAGGTCTCGATCAAATGATCGATATCCTCCTTCACAAAGTTGATAACCGGCGCGAGCGAATCAGGCCGGGCTTTGGTATTGAAGTACAGCGCACCTCTTACAAAGTGATCAGTACTGTCGGTGAGGTAAAACTGGAAGCTGGAAGCGGCAGGTCCTTCAATTTGAAAAGCAAAACCATACACCTCGCTTCCCGGTTTGTGAATGCGAATCTCATCGATATAATTAGCGCGTTTGGTGTGCCAGTCTGCCATTTCGAAGGCGTCGAGCTTTAAACGCTCCAGTGATTTGTACGGCCCTACCGGATAATAACTGAAGTGTATGCGGCTGTCAAAATCGGGATAGTAGACATCGAACCAGCAGTGATCAGCCGGCTGCTCTTCGAAAAAAGCCGTGTCTCGCTGAATCTGTGTATAGGAGGGATACTGAAAGGTAAAATGGCAGTAATTTGCATCAAAAGACCGATAATCCTTCTCGGGATACTGCACACGCGGATATCCGCGCGGCCTGGGGGTCAGGCTTTCCTCATCGCTACAGGCATTCATCAGGCCGGCAACAAGAACGGATAATACAATATTTAAAAAACTTAATTTCATATATGGTTGCTCTATTGCTTCGGCAGGGTAACCATTACCTGCTCGATGCGTCTTTTACTTACTGAAACGATCTTAAACTTGAAGAGATTGTAATAGAGCTCGGCATCTTTCTGCGGAATCTGACCGTACAACTCCAGTATAAGGCCGGCCAGAGAGTCGGCATCGCCTTTTACCTCATCGAAGGTACTTGTATCGACCCCGATAACCCGGCAAACGTCATTGAGCAGGGTCTTTCCCTCAAAGAGATAATTGTAATCGTCAATCTTGCGGTAGATCACCTCCGCTTCATCGTCGAATTCATCTTTAATATCACCGATCACCTCCTCCATAATATCTTCCAGGGTGGCAATGCCGGAGCTGCCGCCGTACTCATCAACCACGATCGCCAGGTGCAGGTGTTCCCGCTGAAATTCTTTTAGCAAATCGTTGATCTTTTTGGCCTCGGGAACGTAGAGTACATTCGTCCGGATGAGTTGCTGCCATTCATAACCGGCCTCTTCGTGCAGGTGGCCCAGCAAATCTTTGACGTAGAGGATACCCGTTATGTTGTCAAAGTCATTATCATACACCGGAATGCGGGAGTAGCCGGAAGTACGCACGACTTCCAGCAGTTCGGAAAATCCGATCCGGAAGTCGACAGCCACTACATCGACCCGTGAGCGCATGATTTGTTTGACTGATACGTCACCAAATTTCACGATACTCTTCAGAATATCGATCTCTTTCCTGGTATTACTCTCACTACTGACAGTGAGTTCAATAGCCTCGTCGATATCTTCTTTACTGGCAGGGACGCCCCCGAGGGTTCTTTGCGCCAGCCGGGTTTCGATGATGCTGGTCCAGGTTACAAGGACACGGCTCATAGGGCTGAGCAGCCGCATGAGCACTAGTAAGGGAGCAGACATGAATCTTGCGAGTTTGACATTGTTCAGATTGGCATATACTTTGGGCGCTACTTCACCGAATAGAACCAGGAGAAAAGTCACACCGACCACCGTGAAGAGAAAGCCGATGATGGTGCTCAATCTGGCCGTGGAAACGACATCCTCCAGGGTAAAGGAGCGGATAATCCAATTCGACCAGGATTCAAAGGTCTCGGGAGGAAGCAGGTTCATGATAACAAACTCCGAGACGATGACGATCGCAATATTGATAAAGTTATTGCTGATCAGGATAGTAGCCAGCAACGTACGAGGCTTATCCTTGAGCAGCAGGATACGGCGGCTATTGCTAGCGCTTTCCTGCTCCAGTTTTTCAAAGTCATTGTGAGTTAGCGAAAAGAAGGCTACTTCTGAGCCGGAGATCAACCCGGAACAGCACAACAAGATCAAAATAGAAACAATTGCCAGGAATACTTCCAGGGGAGGAAGCGCGATGATTAGTAAAGTTAGTTGAAGTAAGCTATCAGGGTCGCTTTCCAAGGAAACAGCGATTTGTTAAGAAATAGGGTTGCCCCGTGCGCCGCTCAAAATGGCAGGTCATCATCTGCGGATTCATTGATTTCTACCGATGGAGTGCTACTTACGTCGCTATTGCTGGAGTTATTGTCGGAAGACTGGCTTTTGTTATAAGTCGGATTAGTACCCTCTTCGTCCTCGGCATTGGGAAAGTATTCCGATCTGTTGCTTGAACCACTGTTATCTCTGCGCGATCCAACCAGCCGGAAGTAATTCGCCACCACTTCCGTCGTTTTGCGGTTGTTACCGTCCTGATCCTCCCAGGTACGATGCGTCAGTTTCCCTTCTACGTAAACCATGGCTCCCTTAGTCAGCGTATTCTCCGCCCGCTCGGCGAGCGCACGCCAGACCACGATATCGTGCCATTCGGTAGTTTGCTGCCATTGCCCGCTCTTATCGCGATAGTTCTCGTTCGTAGCTATCGGGAATTTGGCTACCACGGCGCCATTCTCCAGCCGCCTTATTTCGGGATCTCTTCCTAAATTTCCAATCAGAATAACGCGATTGACCATTTACTGCTTTTCGTTTTAATTCTTATGGCGCTAGCTTAAATTTAAATATAGGGATTTATCCTGTAAATAACAATCAATAATTTTAGGGAAGGCAAATTTACGCAAGTTTTTTCGATTTGCCTCTAAGAGCGAATGCTTCTCTAAGGGCGGGGGTTCCTGCAATTGGAGTTTCCAGAATCTTGCCGTAATCTTTTGATGGGTAAGCGTTTGCTGAAAGGGAGGAGAAACTTGAGATACCTCATAGGGGATATCTCCTACGTATTGCCGCCACCGAGGCTGGCCGGCCAGCTCCTCCGTCCGGGTAAGCGGCCGGGGTGTTTCGATAAGCGGAAACTCAAAGAGGTGCTGCCAGATATCTTTTTCCACCCGTTTCCGCAAAAACACCGATTGCCCATACTGCAGAACCAGGTAGTGGAAGAATCGTTCTTTTTTCACCAGTTTTTTGGCCTTTACCGGCAACTCACTTACGCGCTGTTCGCCAAAAGCATAGCAATCCTCCTGAAGCGGGCAGGTGCTACAAAGCGGATTTTTCGGGGTACAATGCGTGGCACCAAAATCCATAATAGCCTGGTTGTAGCGTCCGGGATTACCGGGGTCGAGCAGGCGACCGGCGAGTGCAGAAAAATACTTTTTACCCTCGCTGCCGTCAATGGGCAGGTCGATCCCGAAAAAACGGGCCAGTACGCGAAAAACATTTCCGTCAACTACTGCGTGAGGCAGGTCGAATGCGAAGGAAGCGATGGCCGCTGCCGTGTAGGGCCCAACGCCCTTCAGGGAAAGCAGCTCTTTGTAGGTTTCCGGAAATCGACCGCCGCGTTCACGGCTGATGTATTGCGCGGTGTGGTGCATATTGCGCGCGCGGGAATAATATCCCAATCCCTCCCATAGCTTTAATACTTCTTCCTGGGAAGCAGCCGCCAGGTCCTCCACTCGGGGGAAGCGCTCCAGAAAACGCTTGAAGTAGGGAAGGCCCTGCTGCACCCGGGTTTGTTGAAGAATCACCTCTGATAACCAGATGACGTAGGGATCTTTCGCTTCCTTCCAGGGCAGCGGACGATGGCTTCCGGCGTACCAATTCAATAGTTCCCGGCGAAAAAGCCGCTCTTTTCTGATTTCTTGCTCAGCATTCATAGGTAAAGACGAAGATAGAAAAACAGCAGGGGCTGCCATGGTGACAGCCGATATAACACAAAAAAATAATGGCGGCAACGTATTATCGCTGCCGCCATTATGGGGGGAAAGGGCTATTCAATACTAGGCTTTCACGTTCTCATAGCGTTTGCCGATCAGCTCTTTCAGTTCCTTACGGGCAAAGAAAATACGACTCTTCACCGTTCCCAGAGGCAGATCCAGGTGATCAGCAATTTCCTGGTACTTAAACCCCTGATAGTGCATCAGAAAAGGGATGCGAACCGTATCATCCAAACCGTCAACCATTTTGATCAACTCTTTCATCATAATATTGGATTCGCCTTGATTGGCAATAACCGTGCTTCCGGAATTAATATAGTACATATTATCGGTAGAATCCATAATCGTGTTGGCCTTTACCTTCTTCCGGTAATTATTGATGAAGATATTCTTCATTATCGTGAAGAGCCAGGCTTTGAAATTCGTTCCCGGACGAAACTTCTCCCGGTTTGTCAGTGCCCGGTAGGCTGTTTCCTGAAAGAGATCCTTGGAGTCTTCGACATTCTTAGTGAGGTTGTAGGCAAATGAATGAAGAATGGAAGACATTTGGTTGAAATTACTATGAAATTCGTTCTGAGACATTTTGCTAATGTTTTGTTTAACTTTTTGGACTTTAGTTTCTCTTCGCTGTTGATACAAATTTAAATAAAAGTTAAACAAAAACCAACTCCAAAGTACAAAAAAGCTTACACAAAGCTTGACAGGCGTCAATCCAAGTAGAAAACAAAAACACAAAACGCTGAAAATTAAATAATTAAGGACAAATGTTAACGAAGTCTTAAAGTTTTTTATTTTCAATAATTTTTGAAAGAAGTGGTCTCTTGTTTAATATTTTAGCTGTTTGCAGGTCACTTTCCTTAACAACGATACCGAAATAAGAGGCGTAATTTCATACTTTTTTCTCAAAATCATACTTTCCACCTTATCTTTCAGGTAATGTTTAAGAAAGGTTAGACAGCAGCTTACTTCTGCGCCTTTATGACCAGGAAGATGGCAACAACACTAAAGATAATATTGGGTAACCAAATACCGGCCAGCGGTGGGATAGCCTTTCCTGTGGCGAATACAATAGCAAAACGGGACAGGAAGATATAAATAGCGCCAAGACCGATTCCAAGCGCCAGGTGAAGTCCCATCCCTCCTCTAACCTTGCGGGCGGCGATGGAGACGCCGATGATGGTAAGTATAAAAATGGTAAACGGTTCGGCAGAGCGCCGATACAATTCGATCTGATATTTTTCAATATTGCCTACCCCTCGTGCAGACTGCTTTTCAATGTGATCCTTCAGTTCCGGAGTCGTCATCATGGATTGTTGTTCGGCGTAATCCACAAAATCGGCGGGGCTGAGATTCAGGGTGGTATCGAGGTATTCTCCTTTACCCAATATCAACTCCTCACGAAGACCGTCAAAGGAACGGATCTCGTAATCACGCAGGCGCCACTTATCAGGAGGTCCCTGCCATTCCGCGGTATTCGCTTTGATGAGGCGAACCAGTTTGTTTTCCTGAAAATGCTCAACTCGAAAATCTGCCGCCGTGCTGTCTCGTTTGCGATAGCTGCGAATATATACTTTGGTATCGGGAGATACGAACATATGTACATCACGGGTTTTCCCCTTATCCTTATTTTTATCAAAATGAGTATAGACGATATCGAGCATCGATTTATTTCCGTTGGGAATGAAGTAGTGGTTGCCCACCATCAGCATGCCGGCCACTAAGGCAGAAGCCAGCAAATAAGGACGTAACAAGCGCCGAAAGCTCACGCCGGCATTGAAGATGGAAATGATTTCCGAGTTGTAGGCCAGCCGTGAGGTGAAAAAGATAACGGCGATGAGCGTAAACAGTGGCCAGAGCAGCCCGTCTATAAAAAGGATAAAGTTGGCGTAATAGCCAAAAATGACCTCGTGGGTAGTGATCGGTTCTTCGATAATTTTCTCCACCTTCTCGCTAAAGTCGATAACCACTCCAATCATCGTAAAGATCAGGACGGTGAAAAAGAAAGAGGAGAGAAATTTCTTTATGATGTATATGTCTAACTTTTTAATCATATCAGTCTTATGTCAAGACATTTTTTAGAGCGCCACCCGGCTACAACCGCTGTTCCAGTCGCTCTACCATTCCATTTTTCCACGATGCGAAGTCCCCACCGGTGATATGCCGGCGCGCTTCTCCCACCAGCCAGAGGAAAAAACTCAGGTTGTGTAAGCTTGCTATCTGGGCCCCCAGCAATTCTCCACTGTGAATCAGATGGCGCAGATAGGCCTTGGTGTAAAACCGGCTGCTCATACAAGGGCCTTCTTCATCTACCGGGCTGAAATCGTCTTTCCATTTGGCATTTTTGATATTGATAATACCGTTAGCCGTATACAACATGCCGTGACGGGCATTCCGCGTAGGTAATACGCAGTCGAACATATCCACGCCCAGCGCAATACACTCCAGGATATTGGCCGGCGTTCCCACGCCCATTAAGTAACGCGGCTTGTCAGCAGGTAGTATATCGCAAACCAGCTCGCAGGTGTGGTACATCTCTTCTGCCGGTTCTCCAACCGAGAGACCGCCGATGGCATTGCCGGCCCGGTCAAAACTGGCGATGGTTTCGGCCGAAGCCCGGCGTAGATCCTCGTATGTACTCCCCTGTACAATGGGAAAGAGCGCTTGTTCATAACCGTACAATCCTTCCTGCCGGTCAAAATGATCACAGCAGCGCTTCAGCCAGCGATGAGTCAGTTCCATCGACTCTTTAGCGTAGCGGTAATCACAGGGGTAAGGCGGACATTCATCAAAAGCCATGATAATATCGGCCCCAATGATGCGCTGTATATCCATAGCGCGTTCCGGGCTAAAAAAGTGTTCGGAGCCGTCGATATGGGAGCGGAAAGTAACGCCCTCCTCTGTAATTTTGCGACGTTCGCTCAGGGAATACACCTGGTAACCACCGCTATCGGTAAGTATAGGATGGCGCCAGCTATTGAAATAATGGAGCCCCCCGGCTTTTTGCAAAATATCCAGACCGGGTCGCAGATAGAGGTGATAGGTGTTGCCGAGAATAATCTGGGCTTTGACTTCCGTTTCCAGTTCTTTTTGGTGAACCCCTTTAACGGTGCCGGCGGTACCCACCGGCATAAAAATAGGCGTTTCAATACGCCCGTGCGCTGTTTCGATCACGCCGGCCCGCGCTTTACTGCCGCCATCTCTGTGTTGAAGTTGAAAAGTAAACAAGTGTTTCAATTTGTAACCAAGAACGCAAAAATAGGAAAATCTGCTTGTCTCTTATGTGGATGTAAACAGTTGAGAAAGGAATTTAGATGTAAGCCATTTTTCGGCCAGGCAGCTACACCGCATAGCGATTGTGATCCAGCTTGAGCAATACCGCAATCATAAGGGTAAATCCGAGCAGGGAGGAGCCGCCTTTACTGAGGAAAGGAAGCGGAATACCAATGATAGGCATTAGCCCCATGGTCATACCTATATTGATGAAAAAGTGGATGAAAAAGATACCGGCTACCCCGTAAGCGTAGTTCCTGGCGAAATTGTTCCGTTGTCGCTCAGCGATAACAGTAATGCGATATAGCAGCAACAAAAACAGCCCGACGATGCCGAAGGTTCCGATGAAGCCATGTTCTTCACCAATCGTACAGAAAATAAAATCGGTGGATTGCTCCGGAACATAGTTAAGCTTGGTCATCGTGCCCTTGAGGAACCCCTTGCCCTTAATACCTCCTGACCCGATGGCCATTTGGGATTGCAGTACATTGTACAGAGAGCCCCGCGGGTCACATTCCCCCGGTTGCAACCATACTTTGATCCGCTCCTGCTGATGGGGTTTAAGTACGTTGTGGAAAGCATAATTGGAAACATAGGCCAACAGGCCGCCGCTCAGTATAGCGGTGTACAAAAGGCCCGCGTAGCGGCTGCGTTTTTTACGCCAGAGATAAAAGGTAAAAGCGACAAAGGTGACGCTGCTGGCAATCAGCACTTCATTGAGGTAGCCCTCGTAGGTCATAACACCGGCGGTGACGATAAACGCTGCGGCGCCCCCCAGCCAGGGACGCTTGTGTCCGTTAAAATTGAAGGCCATAATGAATATGCTCAGCAGAATGAGCACCAGCAAAATATACCAGGGATCGAAGACCAGCCCCGTCAGGAGTACGACAGTGACAAAGGCGCCGATGATGTAATAAGTGGGCGACAAGCCTTCCCGGTACAGCAAAATGAGAAAGGAGAAAAACACGAGTGCTGACCCGGCATCGGGTTGCAACAGGATGAGCCCTACCGGCAGTAGAAATATTCCAAAGGCTATCAGCTGCGAGTGGGAATCCTTTAAATCGGTGTTGTATGCACTGAGAAAACTGGCCATCGCCAAACAGGTCCCGAATTTGGCGATTTCTGAAGGCTGGAAAGAAAAGCCACCCAGCGAAAACCAGGAAGTCGCCCCTTTAATCGTTACTCCAAAAACCAGGACGGCGGCGAGTAAAACCAGGGAAGCCGCATAAATGGGATAAGCAAAAGCCCGCCAGAATTTCCAGTCAATCAGACTGATTACAATGAAGGTGAAAAAAGAAATACCGATCCAGATAGCCTGCTTACCGGCGGAGGTTTGAAAAAAGCTGCTCTGATTCTCGTGGAAACCGACGGAAAAAATCATCAGCCATCCCAGCACTACCAGCCCGAGGTAGGTGGAAAAGGTCGTCACGTCGAGTTTCTTGATTGCTTTCTTCTTCAGTCTGGCAGCCATCCGCTTATTTTCACTGTGCTTTAATTGATCAACTCCTCGGGCTTCATTTTATTGTCCATCACCCGGTAAGCGCCGGGATAATCTTTCTTCAGTACGTGCAACATGTGCGTCGCTTCCAGTTTGGTAGCGAAAGCGCCGACCCGGAGTTTGAAGTAAGGGTTGTTGTGCACCCAGTCGATGGGCAGATTGGGATACTGATACTGAAAGGACTGCATGACGTTTTCCATCTGCTGCCGGCTGGTGGTCGCCAGAATTTCAATGCGCCAGCCATCTACCGTGTTTCTGGCCTTGTTAGCTTGAACAAACTGATCCATCATCTGCGCGATCAACGGCTGTTCTTCGATTTGGATCTTTTGGGCCATTACCGGAGCAGAAAAGAGGTAACTCAGAAGAAAAAGGGCGAAAAAACGGCTCATTCTGTGTTTTTAACGTAAATATACTACGAATCCTTTACTATTCCTACCCCGGAAGAGCTGCCCAGGCGCTCGGCGCCGGCCTCGATCATAGCCCGGGCATCCCCGGCGCTGCGAATACCTCCCGAAGCCTTGATCTTTATCGGGGTGCCGCTGAGTTCCTGTTTGAGCATTTCCACGACCCGCAAAGTAGCGCCGCCTCCGTTGAACCCCGTGGAGGTTTTAACAAAGTCGGGTTCAAATTCCCGGCAGATGCCGGCCATACCAAGAATTTCATCATCGGTCAGCAAACCCGTTTCCAGGATAACTTTAATTTTCTTTGCTTTGAGATGAGCGGCCGCCGTCATGCTGGCAATATCGTTCCGCACATAGTTCCAGTTCTGGCTCTTGACAGCACACAGGTTGATAACAACATCCACTTCATCCGCTTCCTCATCAATAGCCCGTTTGATCTCCTCGACTTTCGCAAAAGTTGCGGAGTACCCCATCGGAAATCCGATGACAGTAGCCACTTTTACCGGGCTGTTCTCCAATAACTGGTAGGCATTTTTAACAAAGTAAGGAGGAATACACACCGCTGCAAACTGATGGGTGACAGCCTCTTCACAAACTTGCCGGACATCCTCCATTCTCGTATCCGGCTTGAGAATCGTATGGTCAATGTAAGTGGCTAGGTTCATGGAATTTATCATTGGCTATTACTGGTAAATTTCCCCCTGAGGGTCGCATCCTAAGTGCGCCGCGCACTAAACTCTTCCGTGGCAGTGCTTATACTTCTTCCCACTTCCACAGGGGCATGGATCATTCCGTCCGACTTTATCCCCCTGGCGCACGAAGGTTTCCGGTTTGGCCTGCTTGCGGCTGACCGACTCAGCGGCGCGCCGGGTATCTTCAGGCGTTTGCGAGGAACCGTCGTTGCGACTGGTCCGTACCTTGCTAAGGTCGGTGCGTTGTTCGCGGGCTTGTTCCAGCGTGGTGCCGTCAGCGAATACCAGGGTCCCCTTTGACAGATAGGAAGTCACTTCTTCGTTGATCAAAAAAATCAGCTGTTCGAAGAGATTATAGGCTTCCATCTTATAGATAACGAGCGGATCCTTCTGTTCGAAAGAAGCAGCCTGTACCGATTCTTTGAGTTCATCCATCGAGCGCAGGTGTTCCTTCCACTTATCGTCGATAAGGGCCAGGGTAACCGCTTTTTCGATGTCCTCAATGATCGATTTGCCACCGGTTTTCACGGCCTTTTCAATATCGGCCGTAATGGGCAGAGGATTGGAACGGCCGTCGGTAAACGGAATGAGTATGCGCTTGTACTGATTGCCCTGCGTCTCGTGTACATGACTAATTTGGGGCATCAGCAGTTCGGTGATATGATCCCCTTTCCGGTGGTAATACTCGGTGAATTGCTCCTGGAAACGCTCGACGATTTCGTCCTCCGACCCCTCCTTAAAGTCGATGGGATCCATACGTCCCTGGGGGTCCAGTCCCAGCAGCCCTACCGAATCTTTGCGGAAGCTTTCGAAATCACCCGATTCGCGATGTGTGATCACCAGGCTTTCCATCAGGGAGTGAAACATGTTGTTGAGGTCGACGGAGAGGCGCTGCCCGGAGAGGGCATTTTTGCGTTTCTTGTAGATGGCTTCCCGCTGAATATTCATCACATCATCGTACTCGAGCAGTCGCTTCCGGATACCGAAGTTGTTTTCCTCAACTTTCTTCTGCGCTCGTTCGATAGACTTGGAGACCATCGGGTGCTGGATCACTTCGCCCTCCTGGTGGCCCATCCGGTCCATGAGTTTGGCGATGCGCTCCGACTGGAAGAGGCGCATGAGGTTATCCTCCAGCGAGATGTAGAACTGCGAACTACCGGGATCACCCTGACGTCCGGCGCGACCGCGCAGCTGCCGGTCGATACGCCGCGAGTCGTGACGCTCGGTACCTACGATGGCTAGCCCTCCTGCTTCGCGAACAGCCTGGGTAATTTTGATATCCGTACCCCGGCCGGCCATATTAGTTGCGATGGTTACTCTGCCGGGTTTGCCGGCTTCGGCGACGATCTCGGCTTCCCGCTGGTGCTGCTTGGCATTGAGAACGTTGTGATTCAATCCCCGAAGCTTGAGCATACGGCTCAGCTTCTCGGAAACATCAACGGAGGTAGTACCCACCAGTACGGGGCGGCCGGCTTCGGAGAGCGCGACAATTTCATCGATAACGGCGTTAAACTTCTCCCGGGCGGTTTTGAAGACCATGTCTTCGCGGTCATCCCGGACAATCGGCCGGTTGGTGGGAATGACAACCACATCGAGCTTATATATTTCCCAGAATTCGCTGGCTTCCGTTTCAGCAGTACCGGTCATACCGGCCAGCTTGTGGTACATGCGGAAGTAGTTCTGCAGCGTCACCGTCGCGTAGGTCTGCGTAATATCGCCCACCTTTACATTCTCCTTGGCTTCCAGCGCCTGGTGCAAGCCGTCGGAATAGCGGCGGCCTTCCATCATACGGCCGGTCTGCTCATCTACGATCTTGACCTGGCCGTCCATGACCACGTACTCGTCATCGCGTTCGAAGAGCGTGTAAGCCTTTAGCAGCTGGCTCATGGAGTGAAGTCGCTTCGACTTGACGGCGAAGTCCTGTGAGAGTTTGGTTTTTTCTTCTTCGCGCTCCTGTTCACTAAGCTCCTCCTTGCTATCGATCTCAACCATCTCTGTTGCAATATCGGGCATGACAAAGAAGTTGGGATCATCGGTAAATCCTGCCAGGAATTCGGCGCCGCGGTCGGTGAGTTCCACCTGCCGGTTCTTTTCATCGATGGTAAAGTAGAGCGGTTCATCTACCAGGTGCATGTTTTTCGACTGCTCCTGCATATAGAAGTTTTCCGCCCGCTGCAGCATTACGCGCACCCCTTCCTCGCTGAGAAACTTGATCAGAGGGCGGTACTTGGGAAGTGCCCGATAGGCTCGTAAAAGCGCCATGCCGGCTTCTCCCTCCTCGTTTCCGGTTTCGCCCTCTTTGAAGAGTTTTTTGGCTTCCGCCAAATATTCCGTCGCCAGCTTACGCTGCTGGCTGATCAGTCTTTCTACATCCGGTTTCAGTTCGATGTACTCCTGGTCTTCAGACCCTTTCGGAACGGGACCTGAAATGATCAATGGCGTCCGTGCGTCATCAACCAGTACGGAGTCGACCTCATCCACCATGGTGAAGTGATGCTTGCGCTGCACCATCTCCTCGGTAGAACGCACCATATTATCGCGCAGGTAATCGAAACCGAATTCGTTATTGGTGCCGTAGGTAATATCGCACTCATAGGCCTGCTTGCGCTCCTTGGAGTGCGGCCGGTATTTGTCGATACAATCAATCGTGAGCAGGAGGAATTCGAAGATAGGGCCTATCCATTCCTGGTCGCGCCGGGCCAGATAGTCGTTCACAGTAATGACGTGTACGCCCTGACCGGAGAGCCCGTTGAGATAAGCGGGCAGGGTAGCGACCAGCGTTTTACCTTCACCCGTTGCCATCTCGGCAATTTTGCCGTCGTGCAGTACCATACCACCGATAAGCTGCACGTCGTAGTGCACCATATCCCAGGTAATCTCGCCGCCGGCGGCTACCCACTGGTTTTTCCAGACGGCCTTATCACCCTCGATTTTGACGTAGTTTCTTTTGGGATTGGCCGCCAGGTCGCGATCATGATCCGTAGCCGTGACGGTCAGTGTATTATTATCTTTAAAACGACGGGCTGTTTCCTTAACTACAGCAAATGCTTCGGGAAGGATTTCCTGTAGCACTTCCTCCAGCGCCTTATCGCGATCTTCCTTTAACTGGTCTATTTCCTTGAAAAGCGCTTCCTTCTGACCCAGGTTTTCTTCATCGTCAGCCTCCTTTTCCAGTTGCTCGACCTCCGCATCGATATCTGAAAGATACTCTCCGATGCGCTCGCGAAAGCGGAGGGTTTTATTACGCAATTCATCGTTGCTGATATCGTGCAGATCTTCGTATATTTCGTTAATCTCATCGACGATCGGACCGTAAGTTTTGATGTCCCGTTCGTACTTGGTGCCGAAGATCTTTTTTACAGAATTAGATATAAAATCAAACATATAGAGAATTTTCAATAGTGATCCATTAAGCGGAGCAAAGATACGATATATTTACTACCTACTTCACATATTATACCAAAGTGGTAAACGGCTCAATAGCGTGCCATATTGGCATTTTTTAGTTAAAACAGCAGCTTTATTTAACTGGTTGAGCAGGAACTGCCGCTTTTACCATTTAGTTAAAACATTTATCGGCTATGGATAGTTTCGTTAAGGAAAATTCGCTTTAAGCAAAGTGAAAAAAAGATCACCCCCCACTTAAACCCTTTTACTTCAGCCCTTTATAAACAGACTTTGCAAAAACAAGCCTGCACTGATGATCAGAAATTTCATCCCCTTGTTACTGTTGCCGGTACTGCTTCCCCTGCTCTTCGGCTGCCAGAATGACGGAGACCGCCGTGATATTCGCGATTATTACTTTCCGCTGAAGGACTTGACCGAAGGCTTGGTTTATGAGTATCAGCCGGTGCACAACGATTCTCTGTCGCCCGCCTACTGGTATTATCGCTCTCTCCTCTTTGAAGACAGCGTTTTCCTCACCGGCGCCTACTATGAATACGAGTTGTTGCCCCTGCAGTTCGTACGCGAGGAACTGGTCAACAACGGCATGCTCCTGGAAGAAATGTTTCTCTACGAACGCGACTCCACCGGAAAACAGATTCAAATCCCCGTCGATATCGAGGCCGGCAATGTTTTCCCCTTTTATGTACGCGACTCCGGTGGTGTTTTCCTCTACAAAGTGGAATGGACCTCCCCCCTTGATCCAGGAGCCGTCACCCGGGTCATCAAGAACCGCCGCTTTAGCGGTGATACCACCTATACTTATCAAGGAGAAGATTACGACGCCATCACCTTCGAGGTGCGCGAACTCTTCGAATACGACAAGGAAGGCGTCTTCGAAAAACAATACGACGGGATCGAAATCTACGCTGAGGACCTCGGACTGGTCTATTACCAAAAAAATATCTCTCCCGGCTTCACCCTGGCTTACGCCCTCCGCGATCGCTATCCGATGGCGGAGCTCGAAGAGCAGTTTAAAGAAATGTACCATCCCGAAATGATGGAGTGAGTAGCCGGAGCGGATAACAGGGTTTTAAGCCTGCTCTGTGGAAGAACTGATTTGCAAATGATGTATTTAGCGTCATTTATGAAACAAGTCGACAACAGTTTAGAAGTTTAGCGCGGCGTCCTTCCTACGGACCGTCTGGTCGGGCTTCCTGTTTAGGCGTTTAGAAGATCTGAAAATGAAACTTCCGGGTTCAGATCTAAACTCCTAAACCAGCTGCCCCAGCAGGGGCAGTAGCTAAACTTCTAAACTTAGCAAACGAAATTTTTCAGCTATTCGACTGGCATGGTACCAAAAAATGCCTTATCTTTGTGCCTCCCAAGACGCCACGCATGACGTCTTGTTCATAAAAAGGTTGGGTGGCCGA
>CAZWDL010000029.1:0-64542 GCA_964632995.1 uncultured Saprospiraceae bacterium | reverse complement strand
CCCTCGCGAAAGTCGATCTCCTGGTAGCCGGCGTCCTCAAAGAGACGACCTATGGAGGAGGTCTCCGAGTAGTTCAGCTTGCAGCCGAGGGTGTAAAAGGCAACTGTTTTGGGTGTGGCCATTCCACAAATTGTATTTGAAACTTAAAAGGAACGCAAAGTTACTGATTTTCAGGGAAAGGGGGAAGGAAGAGGGATAGTTGGCAGTCAGCAGTTTTACCCGACCATTCCGCTTCGCGGCCTGGTCGGGCGGCAGTGCCGCGCTGGCAAATACAACGCCTGAGTTACATCGGAGCTTGGAGCTACTTTTGGAAAGGAGAAGCAGCCGGCAGACCTTTAGCGGACATCATGCTCGCAGAAAAACAGCCTACCTTTATCTGCAAACTCCGGGAGGCAAAGAACTGCCAGTTTTTTGAAAACTGGCAGTTCAATATGCTCTTGGAAAGCGGCGAGAAACGAACAGGCAATTTACGTTTAACAGATGTCAGTCGACCGTCAACCCTTCGACCCTTTACATCACGGCCCGCGCATAGTCCTCCACCGAAGTCAGCCTCACCGGTACTTTCCTGAGCAGAGCCTCCATTTCCATCGGGGCGCCGTCAGCGTAGGCGAGCATCAGAGCGGCGAAAGATTGTTCCAGCGGATTACCGGCCCCGGCGCGTTACTGTTCCAGGGCTTCGACAGGCACGTGTTCAACTTTAAAAGGCTTGCCGTGTATTTCCTCAAAAACACGGACGACTTCATTGGGGCTTAGGGCCCGGGGGCCTCCTATGGGGATGATGTTATTGTTCATTGAGGAGTTATCCAGCGCCGCTACAGCAAATTTGGCCACGTCGCGGAAAGATATATAGCTCAATGCCTTCTCGCCGTCGCCGAATATCCGGGCTGTGCCGTTGGCGAAGTCAAAACCAAGTGCCGGGGAAAGCCATACCTCCATAAAATAGTTGGCTTGCAGACAGGTCCAGTTCATGCCGCTTTCCGACAAGGCTTTTTCCACCGCCCGTTTCGCTTCGGACAACGGAAATTTGAAGGAGGGATAGTCGGGAACGGAGATGTAAACGAATTTTTATACGAAGTTTCTTTTCAGGAAATCGTGCCCGTTGTGGTACATGATGTCGCGCGCTCGTAGCTTGAGATCATCCTCGTAGAACTCCGCCTGCGAGTCTTCGGCCTTGGCTTCCTCGATCATTTCGCCGAGTTCCTCCGCCATCATGTCTTCCAGCTTTCCGTATTCGGTGCAGTTGATGCAGGTATTGATGGGATTGATGAGCCCGTCGAAATCGGAGCCGATGCAGAGGTGCTTCCAGGCGCGCTCCCCACCCTGGCGAACGATGTGCAGGATGTTGTTGCACAGGTGGCGGAGATGTTGGCGTTCTTTAAAGCGCAACAGGCCGCGATCGGCGACTTCCTCCTCTTCAAATTGCGTTTCCTCCTCCTCGAAATTGTCGTCGTCTTTCATGTGAATCCGGTTTTCCATCATCATTTTGAACTCCTCCTCACAGAAGAACTCTCCTTTAACTTTATCGACGCCCTGAATGCGCTGATCGAGGTTTAGTCCGGTCAGGCCGCCGGAGTCAAGGATTTTTCCGATTTCCTCATTGTAAAGATTGATCGACCAGGGGTTGAAGTAGGTTTTAAACCGGTCGCGGTTGGAATTCGCGCCAATGCCTTCGGGCCGCTCGTAGGTAACCTGGACATAGCCGCGGTCTTTTTTAACTTCCTTCTCCGTGATATAGCGTTTGATCTCATCCGGATGATAACTGATACCGGTGGTGCCCATATGGGTGGCCATAATGGGGATCTGACCGTATCCTTTTTCTTTCCGGTAATGATAAAGTTCCCAACTTCTTCCGTTCATTCTTCAATCACCAGTTATCCCCCTGCAACAAATCCCCCAGCCCGCCGAGCGCACTGCCTTCGCCTTTGTCCTTACCGCCGTACTGCGGTGCGGCCCGCAGCACGCGATCGGCTAGGCGGCTGAAGGGAAGCGATTGGATCCATACCTTGCCGGGGCCTTCCAGGCGGGCGTAGAATAAACCTTCCCCGCCGAAGAACATATTGCGGACCCCTTTGACGTATTCGATGTCGTAGTCGACCTGACCGGCGAAGCCGACGAGGCAGCCGGTATCGACGAGCAGGACCTCACCGATGGTCAGCTCGCGCATAGTCACATGGCCGCCGGCATGCAGGAAGGCGAGTCCGTCGCCTTCCAGCTTCTGCATGATGAAACCCTCGCCGCCGAAGAAACCGCGGCCGAGGCGTTTGGAGAATTCAATACCCACGGAAACCCCCTTGGCGGCGCAGAGGAAGGCGTCTTTCTGGCAGACGACCTTGCCCTCCAGCTCATCGAGGTCGAGCGGGATAATTTTGCCAGGATAGGGCGAGGCAAAGGAAACGCGACGCTTACCCTGGCCGGTATGGGTAAAGGCGGTCATAAAGAGGCTCTCACCCGTAATGAGTCGCTTTCCTGCCGACAGCACCTTGTCCCAGATGCCGCCGCTTTGCTCCTTGTGACTGCCGTCGCCGAAGATAGTGGCCATCTCGATATCGTGGTCCATCATCATCATGCCGCCGGCTTCGGCGATGACGGTCTCGTAAGGGTCCAATTCAATTTCGACGAACTGCATTTCTTCGCCGTAGATCTGATAGTCGATTTCGTGTGCGTTCATGAGTGGAATGGGTTTGTTGTGATTAATAGTTGTAATTGCTGGCGCATAGTAAAAACCTCAGCAGTCACTCATTATGGAGAAACTGCATAAAACCTTTGATGTTCCCAGAATAACAATGATTGTGCAGAATACGAATTTTTATCTACCAGCAGAAGATTTGGACCGATAAACTTTTATCCGTCAGACAGAATCGGTCTGGATATTTTCTAGTAACCTTCTAGAGAATGGCGCCCCAATTGTTTGGAGTTTCTTATTTTGGCTGATCGAACATTAAATTGAAAACACATGCGCCGCTATTTGCCAAGATTCAATTTCAGGATACTAATCATCCTGACTATACTGGTTCCCCTTTCTACGGCATTTTTCCCCGGATGTTCCACCCCGCCCGCCGATCCGCTGGCTGAGCTCGAAGCTGAGGTGCGTCAGGAGCTGTCCCGCTCTCCCGGAATTTTTGCCGTCGCCTCCCGCGATTTGGAGGATACCGCACGTACCCTGCTGATCAACGACACCGTCCTCTTCCACGCGGCCAGCACCATGAAAACACCGGTGATGATCGAAGTTTACAAGCAGGCCGAACAGGGACGTTTCGACCTGGACGATTCGCTGGTCATCAAAAACACCTTTTACAGCATCGTCGACAGCAGCGAGTACAGCATGGATATCGGAGAGGATTCGGAGGAAAAGCTCTACGGTCAGATCGGGCAAAAGGCCAGCATCAAGGAACTTGTGATCGATATGATCACCTACAGCTCCAACCTGGCGACAAATATCGTCATCGATCTGGTGGACGCCAAAAAAGTGACGCAGACGATGCGCGAGCTCGGCGCGCCCTACATTCAGGTACTACGCGGTGTGGAGGACATCAAGGCCTACCGCCAGGGCCTCAGCAACCGCACCACGGCTTACGACCTGATGGTCATCTTCGAAAAACTGGGCCGCGGCGAAGTCGTCAGCGAGGCCGCCAGTCAGGAGATGATCGATATCCTGCTCGATCAGCACTTCAACGACGTAATCCCTGCGCAGTTGCCCGAGGCGGTGCAGGTGGCGCACAAAACGGGCTGGATCACCCAGGTGCGCCACGACTCCGGACTGGTACTGCTGCCCGATGGCCGGAAATACGTGCTGGTCCTGCTCTCCAAGGATTGGCAATCGGATGAGCTGGCGACGGAGGTGATGGCGAATATATCGAAGCGGATTTATGATTTTTACGTCGCAGAGTAAAAATTCGTGGCTCTGGTAAAACTTGATTCCTACCCATGCAAGCTTCCCCAAACCGCTGCCTGCTCATCCGCCCTTTCTGGCGCCCTTTGCTGGGCGGGCAAGTCCTGGGGGTAAGTCTCATGCTATGCCCGGTGATAGCCGCCGTACGCGGCATCGGCATCCTCGGTCCGCCCGAATACCGCTGGATACTGCCGCTCAGCTTCACCTTCCTGATCCTGCTGCCCTGGGTGTTCCTGAATCGTCAAGGACGACACTGGATGGGACTCCGGAAACCAGCCTCCTGGTCTTGGATGGTTTTCAGCCTGCTGATGGGCATCGGCGCCTCATTGCTGATCCACATGACAGGCTTCGCCTTGTTTGGCGAAAGCCCTGACAATTGGTACGTCTCCGTGGAGCGCGCCTTTCCCATCACGGAAGAGATGGCAGCCCTTCCCCGCATCCGGCTTTTCTGGATTATTACGATTCCCGCCCTGATCTTTAGCCCGCTCGGCGAGGAGTTCTTCTTTCGGGGAATTTTACATCAGTCCGTAGCCCAACACTGGACGGAAACGACGGGGCTGATCGCCGATGCTTCTTTCTTCGGGCTTGTCCATCTCTTTCACCATGGCATCGTGCGTATTGACGGGGAGATTACTTTCCTTCCGGTTTCCGGAATGTTATGGTTCCTGCTGATTGCGGGGGTAGCCCTGCTCTTCGCATGGTGTCGCCGGCGGACGCGATCCATCTACGGAGCGGTGCTGGCGCACGCGGGATTCAACCTGGGGATGAATTACGCTATATTTTACCTGTAACGCAAAAGGGGGGGCGTTGCTCAGGCTTAAAGCTGCTTCTTCAGCGCAAACAGCTCATCGCGATACTGTGCGGCAGTGATGAAGTCCAGCTCCTTTGCCGCCTTTTTCATTTTCTGTTCCGTTTCCTTCACCATGCGTTCGATCTGGTCGCGGGTGAGATAGCCGAGTAAGGGATCGGCGGCCAGGCTGGGTTCCTCCGGCTCGACGTAAGCCTGCTGCTTCTTACCACGAATATCGAGGATAGTCTTTTTAGCCATGATCTCGTCGCGGCTCTTGCGCACCGTTTCCGGAATGATGCCGTGTTCTTCGTTGTAAGCCATCTGAACGGAGCGGCGACGATTGGTTTCGTCAATGGTGCGTTGCATAGAGTCGGTGACCTGGTCGGCGTAGAAGATGACGAGGCCGTTGGCATTGCGCGCGGCGCGGCCGGCGGTCTGCGTCAGGGAGCGATCGTTACGCAGGAAGCCCTCCTTGTCGGCGTCGATGATGGCGACCAGGGACACCTCGGGCAGATCGAGGCCCTCGCGAAGCAGGTTGACGCCGACGAGCACGTCGAATTCGCCGAGACGCAGATCGCGCAGGATTTCCACACGTTCCAGCGTATCCACTTCGGAATGAATGTAGCGCACTTTGATATTGAGCTTGCTGAGGTACTTAGTCAGCTCCTCGGCCATGCGTTTGGTGAGGGTAGTGACCAGTACGCGTTCCTCGCGTTTGATCCGCTCATCGATCTCCTCTATGAGATCGTCGATCTGGTTAATACTGGGACGCACCTCGATCGGCGGATCGAGCAGACCGGTGGGCCGGATGAGCTGTTCGACGATGACGCCGCCGGTCTGCTCCAGCTCGTAGTCGCTGGGAGTGGCGGAAAGGTAGATGACCTGGTTGACCAGGGTCTCGAACTCTGCGAAGTTGAGCGGGCGGTTATCCATGGCGGAGGGCAGGCGGAAGCCGTGATTAACCAGGCTGAGCTTACGCGCGCGGTCGCCGCCGTACATGCCGCGCACCTGCGGGATAGTGACGTGGCTCTCGTCGATCACCATCAGATAATCATCCGGGAAGTAATCGAGTAAGCAGAAGGGCCGGGTCCCCGGTTTTCGGCCGTCGAAGAAGCGCGAGTAGTTCTCCACACCGTTGCAGTAGCCGAGCTCCTTGATCATCTCAATATCGAAGTTGGTTCTTTCCCGGACACGACGGGCTTCCAGCAGGCGCCCTTCACGTTCGAAGTACTTCTCCTGTTCGTGCAGCTCGTCCTGAATGTCACGGATGATCTGGTGGATACGATCACGAGGTGCGATATAGAGGTTGGCGGGAAAGATGGCCGCCGTTTCCATGCGTTCAATGCGCTTGCCGGACTCCACTTCGATCTGCTCGATCTGCTCGATCTCGTCGCCGAAGAAGGTAATGCGGTAACCGTAGTCGACGTAGGGCAGATTGATGTCCACCGTATCCCCGCGCACGCGGAAAGAGGCCCGCTTGAAGTCGACCTCGGTGCGGGAATACAGGCTTTCCACCAAACTGTAAAGGAAGGAATTGCGGGAGATGGTCTGTCCTTTTTTAATCCTGATGATTCCCGACTTGTAGTCTTCCGGATTTCCCATACCGTAGATACAGGATACCGACGCTACGATGATAATATCGCGGCGGCCGGAAAGCAGCGAGGAAGTCGCGCGCAGACGCAATTTGTCGACCTCCTCATTAATTGAAAGATCTTTCTCGATAAAGGTGTCGGTAACCGAAATATAAGCCTCCGGCTGGTAATAGTCGTAATAAGAGACAAAGTACTCGACCGCATTGTCGGGGAAAAATTCTTTGAATTCCCCGTACAGCTGTGCGGTGAGCGTTTTATTATGCGTCAGCACCAGCGTGGGCCGGTTCAGCTCCGCGATGGTGTTGGCGATGGTAAAAGTTTTTCCTGATCCGGTGACGCCGAGCAGCACTTGCCCCTGTTCGCCATTCTGCACGCCCTCCACGAGTTGCGCGATGGCCTGTGGCTGATCTCCGGTGGGAGAAAATTGAGATTCGAGTTTGAAATCCATGCTTCTCTATCGTAAAGCTTAGCTGGGAAAGGTAAAAAATTATCGGATACCGAGAGAGGAACAAGTAATACGGGGAGGAAGTTTCTTTACAGAAGGAAAATACGCACCATTGAGCGTGAAGGCATCGGATTCCTCTGTTCGGAAAGTTTGCCAGGAAGCGGGCGCCTCCAGCTGAAAGTGGTAGTCATCGTTTTGAGATAGCTCCCAGGTGAAGCCGGGCTCTTCGTGGCCGGCCGGGGTTTCGAGGGAATCCCGTCCTTCACCGGTTTCGCTATCATCATTAACAGGCGCGGGCGCGCAAGCGGCCAGCAGGAAGGATAGCAACAGGCAGGAGCACCAGGATGCGAATTTCATAGCAACGCGTTTTCTGTTTGTCCGTTTCATATTTATGGGAAAACGCGCCCTGCATGTTTGGTAGTAGTCCGAATTTCTTCCTAAAAATAAGTCCCCGGACTCATTTATAAATTATAATAGGTAAACAGGATTAACAGAAAGAACAAGATCATCCGCGCTTTTGGAGTTTCAGTTTCCTTGTGGAAACTGGAATTGACCGGATGCCGGCCTTGCACAAAGAATCCTGAACCTCCCTTTAATCCTGTCAAAAAATCCCTGTACCCCCTGTCCAGTTCAGTTTAATTACCCGGTTTCAGAGATTGAAAGAAAGGCCGGTGAGTTTTTCCGATACCTCCCACAGTTTTTTCCATTCCTTTTCTCTTCGCGCCGGGGCGGGGATGCCGATCTTTTTGGGATAGCCCCATATCTGTCCCGGGCCGTCGAGTCCGAAGTAAGTTCCGCCGGGCACCTGTTCGGCGCCGGCGGCGTAGAGCTGGGCGCGGGCGCCCTTAAAGGGACCAGGCAAGAGGGGCAGGAAGATATTCTCGGCGAGAAAGCGGGCGACTTTTCCCGATTGCACATGCCTGCCCAGGTTGGTGGCGGCGCCACCGGGATGGGTGGCCACGCTGATAGCGTTTGCTCCGGCAGCCTGAAAGCGACGATTCAGTTCCAGTGCGAACATCAGGTTGGCCAGTTTGCTCTGCCGGTAAGCTTTCCATGGCTGATAATTTTTTTCGCCATGCAGGTCTTCGAAGTTGATGGTGCCGCTATGGGCGGCGAGGCTGGACACGGCGACCACCCGGCTTTGAGGCGTGGCGCGCAGCAGCGGCAACAGGCGGGCGGTAAGGGCGAAATGACCGAGATGATTGACTCCAAACTGCTGTTCGAAGCCGTCCTTCGTTTTGCCGAAAGGCGTCGCCATAATGCCGGCGTTGTTGAGCAGCACGTCCAGGCGCTCGTAATTGGCGGAGAACTTTTTAGCGAAAGCGGCAATAGAATCCAGGCTGGCCAGATCGAGCGGGATGAGCTCCAGGTCGCCGTCCGGAACGGCCCGCTTGATTTCCCGCAGAGCGTGGGCGCCCCGCTCTTCGTCACGACATGCCATAATGATGGTAGCGCCTGCCTGGGCCAGCACTTTGGCGGAAGCGAAGCCCAGACCGCTGTTAGCGCCGGTGATGATAATTACCTTGCCCGACTGATCCGGCAGGTCGGCCGGCGTCCATTTTTTCTGCATGACGAACAGGCGTTTTGATGACTTCGAACTCCAAACAGCTGAAGAGCAAGTTCGTTTGCAGCCCGGGCCTTGTCATTCTCAATGGTGCTAAATATTTTCATTTTCCCGCCAACATTTAGTGATGTAGGCCATTACTTTAAGGTCTAATTGTTCCGGATAAGTGTAGCCGAGGTCATCTGCTATTTCTTTAGCCGATATGCGCACCAGGCGAAGCATGTACTCAATAGCGGAGTGATCCTCCAAAATTTCGGCGCCGGCAAAGGTTTTTTTGACGAGTTCGTACAACTTTGGGTCCAGCCAGTTTTTCATGTCCCTTCCCAGGTAGCCGGTGGAATAGCTCCAACCGTGCCGGGACCATTCCAACCACTCCAGCATTCGGAGCAGTTGTTCGCGAAGAACGCTTTCGTTGTAACGGGCCAGCCAGAGGTCTTCGCGCTGCAGATTCTTTAACAGGTAAATCAGTTCCCAGAAAAATTCGTTAACAGCGGCGAGGTATTCGCTTTCGGTGGGTGGAGTATGGAAGGACCGGATACCGGATATTTCCGGCAGTTGCTCCACCAGGTTATCCTTATCCAGCAAGACCTGATAGGCCGGTTGCATCCAGACCGGCAGACTTTCCCCGGCGAGTATCGCTTTCAGCACCTCTACTCCATATACGGCGAAATCAATTTTAGGTCCGTCCTGGTAGATAACCAGCCGCGAGGGATAAAATTTTCCTTCGAAATCGACCTTTTCCGGCAATTGGATCATGATATCACCAAATCTGTTCGACCAGTCGTTGGAAGCAGCCAAAACTTCAGGATTTTCCACAAACAGCGCGAGGTCGTAGTCCGACCAGGCGTCAACCGGTGCAGCAGGTATAGCGCGGGAGCCGACGAGCAACACCGTACGGATGTTGACCTGTCCTTCCGCCCATATCAAGAATTGCTTAACAACTGGGTGAGGTTCCATAAAGGATAGATATACCGGATTAATTGCTTGCGAGCAACTGACTCGTCAACCCGTCATCGATATAGATAGTCGTACCGTTAATACTGTTGGCGCGATCGGAAAGCAGGAAGGAAACGACTTCGCCCACCTGTTCGGGTTCCACGATTTTTCCGGCGGGAATGTTCTTGCTCCAGTAGGCCAGCGCGGCGGCTTCGCTGCCGTGCCGTTCGACGTGGGCCTGCCAGATGTCGGTACGGGTGATGCCGGGCGCCACACAGTTAATTTGAATATTATCTTTGGCAAATTCGCAGGTCAGGCTTTTGGTGAGCATGCGCACGGCGCCTTTAGCGGCGGCATAGGGGCCGGCGCCGATGTAGGTGGCGCGCGTATGGACGGAGCTGATGCTGACGATTTTGCCGCCTCCCAGCTCTTTGTACAATGCAATCGCCAATTGACACAATTCGAAGACGGCGTTGAAGTCGACTTCCATCACTTTCTGCCATTCCCTGGGAGTAGTTTCCAGAAAAGGCACACTGAAGTCGACGCCGGCATTATTTACCAGGCCGTCCAGGCGACCGTATTTTTCCATGATGAAGTCGAAGGCGTTTCGCCGGTCGGAGTCCTTGGTAACATCCAGAAAAAGAGAACTATGCCTCGCCTCTTCACCCGGCAAAGAAGCTGCTACGGCTTCGGCGGGCGCTTTTTCGTCGGAACTGACAATAAGCTGGGCGCCCTCCCGGGCACATACCTGGGAGATAGCCTTTCCTATCCCCCGGCTGGCGCCGGTAACCAGGATAACCTTGTCTTTCAATTCCGTTTCCATATTTTAAGGCTATTCTTTTTTCAACAAGGCCCGTTTAGCCCATCCGACGCGGTCCTTATAACGGACTTTCCACCACCAACGGCCGGAGTTCTCCAGCACCTCCACCCTATATCCTTCTTTCAGCCTGACGTATACCCTGGCCTGAGCTTCCGCAGCCGCTCGCAGGCTGGTTTCTCTGGTAACCATATACAGCCCGTACACAGCGGCCTCAACGGTTTCTTTCTTTTCCGCCTTGGCAGCCATTGACTCGGGAGATGGGACCGCTTTTTCCTGCTCAGCGGTCAACACTCTTACCAATCGTTTTTCTACATAGCCAATTAAATTCCGGTGCATTACCTTGAGGTAAACTGCTTCCCGTCCCAGTATTTCCACCTCGGTGCCGGCGCCAAGCTTCAGGAACACCATGGAACTTTCCAGATGGGGTGGGCCGGTCCAGAATTCAGCAGATTTTTTTACAACACCGGTTTCACGTTTCATTTCCAGGAACCCTGGGGAAGTATTGCCGGCAGGAAAAGCAACCGCAGAAGGGGCCATGGCGCCGCTACTCAGCAATAACAGGAAAGCAAGAGCAAGTATGATAGGTTTCATTCTGATAGCGTTTTTGTAAAAACACGGTTGCAAATATTTTTGCGGTTTCCTTTTAAAAATAAAAATATATTAAAAACAATGCGGTATTCATCTGATAAATAATATGTTAATTATTTCCATACCCCGATCGTTTGCTGGAAAACCATACAATGAAGTAGTTCAGACTTTTCTCACTGGCCTGTGAAAAACGTCTTTTCCAAGTCCCTGGTCTTTCTCAAAGCAACTTCAACCGGATCAAGGTATCATCTTACTGTCCGCATCCGCACACTCAGCACCGTCATTCCCACGAAAAGCAGAAGCGCGAACACTAACGCCACCCGCAGATTCTGCCAATCGGCCAGGAAGCCGATGACGGGTGGGCCGAAGAGGAAGCCCGAGTAGCCAATGGTAGCTACCATACCGATACCTGCTCCCGGTGGTAGCCCCGGCGCTTTACCCGCCGTGGAATAGGCGATGGGAATGATCACCGAAAGGCCTAAACCAACCAACAAAAAGCCAATAAGGGCTACTGGAGGATAAGGCAGCAACAGGACAAGACTCAGACCGCCCGTCGCGACGAGGCTGCTACGAATAAGTAATCTGCGATCCCCCAATCGCGCGCGCATGCTATCGCCCAGGAAACGGGCGATCATCATCGCCAGCGAGAAGGCGGCCAGTCCCATAGGGGCGAAAGCGGGTTTTGCCTCCGCGATGCGCAGCATGTAGTTGGTGCTCCAGTCGGCCATAGCACCTTCCCCCAGCATGCTGCAGAAGGCAATAAAGCCAAAGCCCACCAAAGAGGCCTCGGGCAGGCGAAAGAAACCCTGTTCCTCCGATCCGGGGCGCCGGGTGTCGGGAAGCAGGTGGGCAGCCGCCCAGGCCACCAGCAGCAGCCCAAAAAAAGAAACGATACCAAGATGCAGGGCCAGGCTCGCTTCGAAGCGCGTAAACAAAGCGCCTGCGCCCGCGCCCAACATCATCCCGGCGCTAAACAAGGCATGAAAGAAAGACATGATAGGCCGAAGGTGTTTTTCTTCTACCAGGATTGCCTGCGCATTCATGGCCACATCCATGGTGCCGGTCGCCAGTCCCATGACCAGAAAAAGCGCCCCCAGCGTCCATGCATTGGGCATTAGGCCAATAAACGGTACGATCGCACAGAACAGTAGTCCGGAGATCACCGTAATGCGCCGGCTTCCGTTACCTACAATCAGCCAGCCGGTGAACGGCATGGCCAGCAGGGCGCCAACGGCCGCCGCCAGCAGCAGCAGTCCGATTCCGCCGTTGTCCAGACCGTAAGACTCCTGTATCCAGGGTATGCGGGAAATATAATTGGCAAAAAGAAATCCATTAACGCCAAAGAAGATATTGACCGCCAATCTATTATTACGCATGATTATGCTGTCCTTTTGACCTGCTAAGATAAGCGCAGATGTTATTGAGCAACGATCTCGGTTGATCTTTTTAGTCCCGCCTCCAACACATTAGCAAAAAAAAGAGCGTCTTTGCAAAGACGCTCCTAATTGGATCAAAAGTTTAAAAACTTTTGTTCCCCCTTACTATTTCTTAAAATAACCATGAAAAAATTTAAATCTTTCTTTTATGTCGTTAATTTATTATCACAATTAAACTGTAGAATCTCCCTGAATACTTAAGGAATTAAAAAATAATTTCCCCGAAAACTTTAAGTATCCGGAAATCATTCGATTCAAGGTTCTCTGACAACCTGGTCAAAGTGAATACAGCCGGATCCGATCAGTGACGCAACGTGAGGTGGGAGGATGTTGCGAACTGGATTATCATCCCGGTTTTATCTTAGTAGTAGACAGCTTAAAGCTAATAGCCCATTCAGGCCACTCAAATTAGTTAGAAATTTGTTCCGATGCAAGGGAAAGCCATGCAACCATGTTGTTTAATGACTTGATGACCAGGTTATTATTCATTTGCTCCCTCAGAAACGATTCGAGTGATTGAAGCAAGTTGAATTATTACACGCGGTGGTCTGTTACGAAGTCAAATTGGTTACTATTCTTGTGCCGCCTCGTAAATGGCATCCAGCAGGCTATTGTCCTCTTTGGTATCGTTCCCCAGCTCCCAAAACATGATGCCGCCCAGGTTCTTTTCCCGAGCATAGCGGGCTTTTAATTTTACCGATGCGGTGTCGTCGTAGGAAATGAAGATGCTATCGGTAGGGTTGTACAAATAAGGGGCTTTAGCGACGGTGTCCCAGTGGCGTTGGAAGCCGTTTTTGCTTTCGAATTCACGTCGGATCTGTTGGTAGGCGCTCCAGCCGATGTGAACGCCCGAGTTGGGCTGGTACAGGCCGTGTTCCTGAGGCGGCACCCCTTTCCAGGCGCGGCCGTAGAAAGCGGCGCCGATGACAAGCTGTTCCGGCTTTACTCCCTGCTCAATACAGAAAGCGACAATTTTTTCCGCGGAGCGGGGTTCCCAATTGAAGCCGCGTTCGGCCATCACTTTCTTTTGCTGCTCGATGTATTCCACGACAGGGTAGTCTTGTAAATCCTCTTCCGTGATCAAGCCGAGGGGGGTATGATGACCGGTGTATGGAGAAGTGTTCGTCACCTGATCGTAGGTCATGATATTCATGTAGTCCACGTATTTCATGACCTGCAGCAGCTCAATATTGTCGTAGTAGCGTTCCCATCCGGCGGAAGCGAAGGTGAGGGTCTGCGGTCTTTCCAGGGTATTCAACTCCTCGCGCAGTTCTTTCATCAGCAGGGTGAAATTTTGTTTGTCCTCCTCCCGGGCCTTGGCGCCGGCTGCCGGAATACCCGGGTATTCCCAGTCGATGTCCAGCCCGTCCAGCTGATATTCGTCGATGAATTCGACTGTACTTTTTACAAACTTCTGCCGGTTTTCGGCCGTATGCGCCATATCTGAAAAGCCGCCGGCGCCCCAGCCGCCGCAGGCGATCATCACCTTCAGCTGAGGGTGCCGTTCCCTCTGCGCCACCAACTGCCGCAGTTTCTCGCCGTTGGCCTCGTTCCTGAATTGCATTTCCCCGTCGATGACATTAGTGAAGGAAAAGATGATGTGGGTCAGTTGATCCAGCGGCAGCTCATCCGGCCGGTAGTCTTTCTCGGGAACGTAGTAGGCCATGATGGTGATGGGCTGACGCTCTTCGGCTTCGGAAGCGCATGAAAAAAAGGCCGGAAACAGCAACACAAGCAAGGTGAAAGGGTGATTCATTAATGACATGACGACGTTTTTTACGCTTTGAAATTCACGATCCAATGTACACAGATCATTGCAATGACAAAAAGTAAAACTTGCTTTTTCCTAGTTGGAGTGCGAATTCTATCGGAAAACCTTTTCTTCTGGCAAAATCACATGCTGCCAGTTGTCATAAGCCTTCAGTCATCCTTTGCTGATGGCATTCTTTTATCAAAAGGCATGATAAGGCGCTTGCTGTGTTGGAAAAGAAGAGACAACCGCAAAAAAAGACCTGCCGAACAATAGACAGGTCTTTTTTTTTGTAGCGTGGGAGAGACTTGAACTCTCGACCTCCGGATTATGAATCCGACGCTCTAACCAGCTGAGCTACCACGCCATATGACCGCACTTCGCCGCCAAAGCCTTAAGCAGTGGCGAAATTATTTTAATGCGAGCGCGAATTTACAACAAAAAAATTAACTTCCACAACAAAAAACCGGGGATAAATTCCTTATTGCCCCTTGTCCCTTCCCGAAAAGGGACTTACATTTATAGCAAACTATGAAACCTATGAACCGTCGAGAAAAGCCGCAGGAGTCTAATCATTAGCTCTTCTGCGGTTTTTTTGATTCTGGGTTTACCGGTATCCTTACAACTA
This sequence comes from uncultured Saprospiraceae bacterium, assembly GCA_964632995.1. Lineage (GTDB taxonomy): Bacteria > Bacteroidota > Bacteroidia > Chitinophagales > Saprospiraceae > CAZWDL01. Next base: position 50,104 of record CAZWDL010000029.1, on the reverse strand, counting down.
CTGTTCGAGAACAAACCGGAAAAATCAACATTGCTCACCCATACAACCAGTATCATGGAAGACCAGAGAAAAGCCATCCGGCCGGCTATTGCTACAGAGAGAGAACCGATCAGCAGCCACGAAAAGTTCCAAAACGAAGTTCTTCGTCCAATCCTGAAAATGCAGAACGAGCTACTGATCGCCATTTTCCGGCACTTCATGAAAAAGCGGAAAGTTAAAATGAACGGGATGCCGAAAGAAAAGCGGGATGCCTGGATCGCTCACAGCCTGAGCAAGGACAACCGCCTGCGCGGCATGCTGCTGGGTGCGGTCATCGGCCAATTCACCCTCCAGGAATGGGAAGGCTACCGGCAAGACGAGGGCGAAATCCGCAGACGCATCACCAACCTGCTCACTGAGCGCTTGCAGAGCCAGGCGAACCGGTTGGTATGAAGACGGATGGGTACTGGGTGCCAGGTCGCTTTTCGCCATGCGCAGTTCGCCGCTGATGGAGGTTCGCCGGGCTGCTGATTTGCTTAGCCTAGCCCGGCCTACTGCCACCTTTCACCCGACCGCCTGAAGGGTGGATGGGGCCGACTATCAACTATGCTCTTAGTGCGCCGGGAGAAAGTTCCCGGGACCTATGTTTTCTGCTTCTTGAGTTTTACGGGCGAAGACCAGGTTGAGCCCCACGCGCAGGTTGGCGCTATGGCTGTCCTTGAGTTGGAGAGCAGACAGAATGTTATCGGTAGCGACAACGAATTGCAGGGGGCCGGCCCGAAGGACGGCGTTGAGTCCCAGGTTATCGAAGGATTCGCTGCGCCAGGCGTAGGTGGCGCCCAGGTTGAGGAAGGGCAGCACCTGAGCGTTGGCGCCCATCGCTGCGGCCGGAAAGCTTCGCCCGCGATAGTTTTCGGTGTAAAACAGCGCTCCCAATCGCCAGGCTTCATTTAATTGGAAGCTGGCGCTGACATAGAGCTGGGACCCCAGCCTGACCTTAAAGGCATCATTCGTTTCCACAACGTCAAAAGCGTTTTCCAGGCTATCAATCACGGAACCGAAGGAAGTGCTGTCAGAAAGCAGGCCCTCGGAAATATCCAGTCCTTCGAAGGTTTTAATCCCTTCCAGAGTATAATTGCTCACATCCTCGTCCCAGCGGATACGTCCGATATCGAGCACGCTGGCGGCCAGGTCGAACTTGCCCAGCCTGAGTTGCATCCCCAAATCGAAAGCATATCCGTTATTACCGCTGCCGATCCGTTCCAGGTCGAAGCGGCCAAAGTCAAAATTGACACCCAGTTCTCGAAAGTTCTCGTAGCTGACCGTGCCACTGGAGTTAACCAGCAGGTCAGTGTCGAGTTCCAAAGCGTAGCTAAGGGTGTCGGTCGTAAGCAACAACCGATTGCGCTCGGTAGAAGCATCGGCGATGCCACTAAGGAACTTAAAGCGGCCTCCGATTGTCAGGTGCTCTCCGATGTCCAGCGCCGCGCCCAGGGCCAGTTCGTGGTAGCCGAACAAATGAGTATCCGTACTGGCATCTACCTGCTGACCGATAAACTGGGCATTGCCCTGCCAGATCAGTTGCGGCAGGGTTCTCGGATAGTCCATGAAGGCGTTATAGCGCAGGCTGTGCTGAAGGTTCAGGTTCAGCTTTCCAAAACTGGCGCCCAGCCCCAGAGTGACGATCTGCAACTGCTCACGGATCAGGTTCTGCTCGTCCAGCCTGGCGATAGCCCGGTCAATATCTAGGACCGTTCTTCCATCCTCTTCCACGATTAGGTCGTTATAGGTGACACTGGATATTTGAATGTTGTTATAAATCCCCGGCAGCTTGAGGAAGAACCGGCCTTCCGGCACCAGGGCCGGATTGGTATGCTGCGCCTGCCAGGTACCGCGCAGAAAATGAGTGCCCAGTTCTTCCTGCGCCCAGGTGCTGAGCGAAAGGGCCAGGGCCAATAGCATAAAATAATACTTCATTATTTTGGGATTAGATCAATTCGAGATAGATCGGTTATTTATCGCGAGAGCGTCAGCAGTTTCTCACATAAAGTACTGAAGTTGTCTAAAATTAGTGCTATCTGTCTCTTTAGGTGATGATCCGGAGAAAAGTGCGCAGTCGGAAAAATCCAGACTTTACGCTGGATTCCGGCTTTCGTGATCCGACCTCTCACTCTCTTTTCACGCCAAGCTTCGTCCCGATGCGAATACGCACGGCCTGTTCGGCCAATGGACGCACGGAAATCTCCCCATTCTGAGTAGTAGAAAAGGCGGCGCTTAGCAGTAAGTGCGTGGCCTGTCGAATATTATCGAAGCGTTCCCCTACAAAAGGGGCGAAGGTGATTTTACGTACCGGTTCGGTCACCATCCCCTGTTCGTCAACCGGAGCCGGGGCCACAATCTGTTGTCGCTCGTCGAGCAGGGAATCCACCACCTCACCCTCCCCGGTTAGAAAATAGGCCTGAATGTCTACTGCCAGTGGGAGGCCGTTATCGGCAACGATCTTAAATTCTGCATCGGAGATATCTTCGTAAGAAGTAAAGTCAATTTCAAAAGTATCCTGAGCGATAAAGTTATCCGCGCTGCCGTAGAGGGGCAATTCCACCTCCATGCGAACGCGATAGTAACTGCTGTCGGTAATAAAGCCCAGGATGTTAGTATTGCCGTCCGGATTAGTATGAGCATCAACGTCATAGTCGATGGCGACCGGCCCGGCGCCCAGAATACGGTCGATATTGGAATTTTCCTTGGTGAAATGATAGGTCTTGCGTTCGATGACTCCTACCTCATTTATTCCGGGATAGGGAAAGTCAATGCCATTGGTGACCAAATCTCCTTCCAGGGGAAGGACTTCCCCCCGCACCGTAATGACATTAAACAGATTGACGACGGAGCGGGTCGGAATACCGAAGGAGTTTTCGATATCAAAGGAGACCCGGGGGTTCTCAAAATAGATATCGCCGCGCACCCAATTGTCAAAGAAGTCGATTTCAAGCGTATCCCGGTCTCCTTGGTAAACCTGGCTACCCAGATAACCTTCTGCGTAGCCAAAAGACAGATCCTGTATTCGCAGAACAAAGCTGGAAAGCGTATCGGGCGCTCCATCCGAACGGATCGCATCGTACTCAATAAATATGGAGTCGTTCTCAGCAATGATCATGTAGTCTTTCAAGGAAGCGGGAAAAAGGATATTTGTAAATCGCGGAGGCGTTCCCGAACCATTATATCCCGGCAAAGAGTGACTGAACTGAAGGGGTTGACCGTTCCGGCTCACCTGGGGCAGCCTAATATTGACCGACACCTTATCCGGGTGCCTGTTTTCAAAGTAATAGATGAGCTTCCCTTCCTGTAGGTTCACGCGGTCGATCCGGATGCCATCGGGACTGGAGAAAGGCAGCGGCATGCGCCCACTGGTCACCGGAATAACCGGCGGCAGCGATTCATTGATATCGCCGAAGAGTTCCTGGCTGGTTTGGCTGATCACCTCCCCACTGTATGAGAAGCGGATCTGGCCATTTTCATCCACCAGGATCGTGGTTCCCTCTTCCACGTTTTCAATCAATTCTTCCAGGCTGATTCTTGCATCTGCGATGGGCAAGGCGAATTCAGCATCGTACTTCACCTGATCGAGTTCCTCCAGCTCACTGAATTGCTGGCAGCCCGACAGGAATAATAAGAGCGGCAGCAGAAGCGCGTAGTGTTTTCTCATATGTTTATGCATTAATTTCTTTCCTGAAGAATCTGATTCCCTAACGAACTGCCCCAGAAATTCTTTTGAAGAATTCTGCAGTTATTTTGGGGGCTGGGCCAGGCGCAGGATAGGTCTACGGTTAAAAAACCGTTATTCAAGAGATAAGGTAGGTGTCGCGAGATAATAAGGTTAACGCACAGGAAGGAATACTTCATATGCGCCCTACAAAAATAGCAGGAAAAATCGAGTTAAAAAGCCCTGCCAGCGACAATTCTTCCGGGCCGGCAAGCATTAGCAACCAATTTTTGTATATTGAGCAAGTTATAAACAGCCTGAAAACGGATATCTCTTTTTAGGAAAACTCCGTTTTTCAACAATTTCCTTGCATTCATTTGCACCTAAAATACATGGAGGCAAGACACACTGACGAGGGATTACCCAAACGGGATACGGCGCCGGCTATTGTCCGCAATGCTGCTGACCGGGTGTTGGCATTGTACAACCGGCACGGCGATGCGCGAATAGTGTTTCACACTTATCAGCTAACCTGCGAGCTGGCGGAACGCGTCCTGGAAATCGCCCATGGCGAAGCGGCGGAGGACCAAGATACGGAGATCGCCCAAATTTCAGCCTGGTTTCTATACGTCGGTTACACGGTCAATTATAAGCAGGCCGCCCGCATCAGCGTGGGGGAAGCCGAGCGCTTTCTTCTGCAGGAGGGCTATCCGGAAGAAGGCCGGCGTCACGTTATGCAATGCCTCCATCGCATTGCTGAAAAACAGGCCCCCGCAACGCCTGCAGCCCGCATCCTTTCAGATGCGCATCAGCTGACTGCTCATCTCCTCAATTTTAAGGAACGCAGCCCCCTGCTGCATCTGGAATGGGAGTTTATGGAAAACCGCCGCCTCGCCGCTACCGCATGGGCCAAACTTCAGATGCAGTACCTGCTTCAGCTGCAGCTGCATACACACTACGCCCGCACCAATTACGAACCGCTGCTGGTCAGCCTCCTGCGGGAACAAAAGGAACTCGTCGAGTCTTTGGCGAATAAAGAAAAGAACAACTCCGAAAAGCCCCGGCGCTTTCATAAGCTGGAAAAAAAACGCTATCCCACCCGGGCTACCCAAACCTTCTTCCGGACCAATTACCGCAACCACATCAACCTGAGCAGTATAGCCGACAACAAGGCCAATATTATGATCAGCGTAAATTCCATCCTGATTTCCGTGCTGATCACCATCCTCACTTACCAGAATATCTATGAAACGCAACCCGTTATTCTGCTGCCCGTAGTCGTCTTCCTGGTAACCGGCCTGGCTTCTCTGATTTTCGCCGTCCTTTCCGCCCGGCCCAAAGTGACTAAAATCAATCGCGAGAACGATAACACTACGGATATCAAAAAGAATATTGTCTTCTTCGGTAATTTCGTTCACCTCGACCTGGAAGATTACGAAGAGGCCATGGACACTGTCTTTCGCGACGACGAACTCATCTACGGCAACATGACCCGCGACCTCTATCACCTCGGTAAAGTACTGGATAAAAAATACCGCTACCTCTCCATTTCCTACAATATTTTCATGGTGGGTTTCATCGCTACGGTCGGATCCTTCCTGCTCCTGCTGCTTACCTGAGCTATCCATGAGCAGTTGTTAAAGTTGACCGAAGCCATGCATTACCCCGCCTGTCCCCCGCCGGCATCCAAGTATGAACCACCGTCCGGAGTATTCAGTTTTTCTTAACGCTTCTTCCCCCTAAGCGTTAAAAAATGATAATTAATGAATGCCCACATATATTGAATCCTTTCCTGTTCGTTTCAAAAAAAGTATTGCCGGCAAACGGCGATTTAGTTTAAAGATTATTTTCATCACCCCCAACTTGACGGGCTATGGTAAGCAAAGCATTTTATATTATCGCAATCGTGAGCCTCGGCGCCAGCCTCGGCGTTGCGCAAAACGAAGCCTATCTGGAGTACATCGAGCAAAATAAAACGCTGGCCGTTTCGGAAATGGAACGCACCGGTATCCCCGCCAGTATCAAGATGGCGCAGGCCCTGCTGGAAAGTAATGCCGGCCGCAGTGAACTGGCGCGCAAAGCCAACAACCATTTCGGTATCAAATGCGGGGGGGACTGGACCGGTAAAACTTACAAGAAAAAAGACGACGACAGAAATTTGCTGGGTATGCGTGTAAAATCCTGCTTCCGCCACTTTCGCTCTATTCAGGAAAGCTTTATCGCCCATTCCGAATTGCTGCGGACGCCCAATCGCCAGAGCCGCTACAGCTTCCTCTTCGATCTCGACCCCAGGGATTACAAGGCCTGGGCCAGAGGACTTAAAAAGGCGGGCTACGCTACCAGCAACAGTTACCATCGCAAGCTGATCAACCTGATCGAACAGTACGATTTGCATAAGCTCGATTATATGACCACCGCCGAAATGGTAGCCTCCAACAGCGACAGAAAAAAAGAACAGCCGGAAAATCAGGAACGGCGAGACCGGGAGAGCACCAATCCTCCGGCCAGCCCTGCTACGTCAAAGGCAGAAAAAGTTGAAAGCGTAAAAACCGACTATCACAACGATGTGAAATACATCGTTTCCCCCAACCGGGAATCAGTCGCTGAAATCGCCGGCCTGGCTGGTGTCACCGTAGACGAGGTGCTGAAATACAATGAATCCCTTCGATCTGCCCAGCAAGTAATACCGGCCGACGTTCGCGTATACCTGCAACCCAAACGAAAAAGATTCCGCGGCCGGAAAACCTGGCACAAAGTTCAATCCGGGGAAAGCATGCTGGATATTTCCAACAAATATGCTATCGACCTTCAGCGCCTTTACGAACGCAATCAACTCGAAAAAGGACAAGAACCAGTCCCCGGTGCGGAGATCAAGCTCAGCGGCGGAACGGTTGACCTCCGGCCCGAATTGCGGAGCTCCTCCCCCCCCACCGTTGAAGAACGTCCTGAAAAAATAATCATCGAAGATGAAGACGTTGAGACCCTCAATATGGAAATCGAATGGAACGGCGGGAAACCCAAAAAGGAGAAAGCAGACACCAACCGTACGGCGAACGATCCGTCCAGCCAAATTCCCGTTACCGGAAAAACGCCGCCCGCTGCAACAGCTTCCGGCTCCTCCGGCGTCGGGGCCACGCCATCCGGGGAGCCTTTCGGAAATTCAAAAGAGAGCGTAGCCGACAGTGACCAGCAATGGTACACGGTGCAACGGGGTGACACGCTCTGGCGCATCGCCCAAATACACGGCACTAGCGTCGACCGGATTAAAGCCCTCAACCAGCTGAACAGCAACTACATCCGCAGTGGAATACAGCTGAAAGTCCGGTAAGTTTAGTGCGGCTCCCTTCCCCGACACTGCGTGTACGGGGCTGGCTGGGCTTGCTGTTTAGAAGGTCTGAACCCGGGAATCTCGTTTTCGGATCTGCTAAACTTCTAAACCAGCCACTCCGAAGGAGTGGTGACTAAACTCCTAAACCCTAACCTGCCCCCATTTGGAGAATTCGCGCAGAAGTTTGACCTTTGATGATTGTTCAGATTGAAAAGATAACCAGGGGCTAATATGAAACGTACCGTACTTTGCATTTTAGGCATCGCCCTGCTCGGCCTTTTGCCGCTCGGCGCACAGAGCTTTTTTTTCGGTTTTAAAGGAGGTATGACCATAGGCATCCAGGAATGGGGCCGGTCATTTCAACGCGATCCGCTCTTCCGCTACCACGTCATTGGTTTTTTAGAGTCCCTGGAACCAGATGACAAATACGCTCTTTTTGCCCAACTGGGCTATCATGTTAAAGGCAGTGCAATACGAACCTATGGAACCACCGGGCGGCTTCCGGACGGCACTATCATCGACATCCCCGCCAGGGAAACTCCTTTTGAGTTTCACAATATTTCCCTTTCCCTGGGCGCCAAGCAAAAGTTCAGCATCGGGACAGGCACTAAGGTCTTCTACCTTTTGGGTATCAGAGGGGACTATACCGCCGACACTAATTTGCGGCCGACAGACCTGGAGACCTACAGCGTGTACAGCACCATCTATCCTTTCGAAGAATACGTCAACAAGTTTATGTTCGGCGCTATAGCCGGCGGCGGTCTGCAATGGATGTTCTCTGAATTTGTCGGCGGTGTACTTGAATTTACCGTCAACCCCGATTTCACCCGGCAATACAACCAACCGGAAATCCCAAATGTTATCAATCCGAACCCCAATTTCGGTTCCAATACTATCACCATTCCCGAGCGCCAGATCTCCAATGTGACTTTCGAAATCACGCTGGGTCTGCGCTTCCTGAGGAAAGTGGTTTACATCGATTAGCGAAAAGCGACTTATGATACTGAGCTGTGAGAACCTGGTAAAAATATATGGCCGCCGCCAAGTGGTGCGCGGGGTATCGCTGGAAGTCAACCGGGGAGAGATAGTCGGCTTGCTCGGCCCTAACGGCGCCGGCAAAACCACTACCTTCTACATGGTAGTCGGTTTCATCAGACCCAACGAAGGCCGGGTCTATCTTAATGACGAAGACATTACAGCCCTGCCCATGTACCGGCGCGCCCAGCGCGGTATCGGATACCTGCCCCAGGAGCCCTCTGTATTCCGGAAACTGAGCGTAGAAGACAATATCATGGCGGTCCTCGAAATGACCGGACTCAGCCGGAAAGAGCAGGAAGAAAGCCTCGAGAATCTTATCGAAGAATTTGGCCTGGAAACCGTCCGCAAAAGCCGCGGCGATACCCTTTCCGGAGGAGAGCGCCGGCGAACGGAAATCGCAAGGGCCCTGGCTACTAATCCTAACTTTATCCTGCTCGATGAGCCCTTCGCCGGTATCGATCCCATCGCCGTGGAAGATATTCAGTACATCGTTGCTAAGTTACGAACCAAGAATATCGGCATCCTGATCACCGACCACAATGTGCAGGAAACCCTCTCGATCACCGACCGGGCCTACCTTATGTTCGAAGGTCGCATCCTCAAGGACGGTACGGCGGAAGAACTGGCCGCGGATGAAATTGTGCGCAAAGTGTACTTGGGTAAGAATTTCGAACTGCGCAGAAAAATTATCGATCTCGATCAAGACGGATAAACCGATGAAGCTTCGCTACGCATATGACAGCAATAGAGCTTTGAAAGTCATAATGGCTTTCCTGCTGGGTAGCAATCTCCTGCTCAACAGCTGTACCGAGCCGGCACCAGTTTCCTTGTCTTCCGAAAACCGGGCCATAGTCGATACCTTATATAGCGAACAGGTCCAGGAGTTGCGCCCCCGCCTCGACAGCCTTTGCGAGGCCATCTTTGACGAGGAGGTCCAAAAAACGGTAGATTCCATGCTTATCGAGCGCCGTGCCGAAGAAGAACGCCTGCGCCGGCGGCCGGCCGGAGAGATAGACTTGTAAGAGGGCCGTTGGCCCGGTCCACCACTGGTGATCATGATGAAAACTTACTTTCTCAAAAACCAGCAGCGTTTATTAACATCCTCGCAGAAAATTAATACTACCGGCAAATCGAAAATAAAAGAGTACATATTATTTTAGTTTTATTGGCAGTCGCAATACTCCCCGCATGCCTCCGCGAGCGGGACCGCTCCGCCGAGATCCAGGCCCTGGTTGAGCAGACCGTTGAAGAGCGACTGGACAATTACAAACGCATCCGCATGCAGCGCTGTCATGAGAATATCCGGAAAGAGGCTACGCGCATCGTCGACTCCCTGCTCATTGTGGAAGCCCGCCGGGAGAAGGATACGCTAAAACGCCCTCCCAAACCCGCCCGGCCGGAAAAACCCGAACTAAAGACGCTGGAAGACACTACAGCGGTCAAACCGCTGTTACCGGAGGATTCAACGGAGACAGATAGCAGTAAAGCAGCAGATAATAAACAATAAGCCGTACCGCCTGGCTATAACGAAAACTGTCGCAGCCTTCGGAATGAGGGCGCTGCCGAGGTTCTGAGAGAAAACCTACAAAAGAAGCAAAAATTTTAGGAAATTTGTTGGCCGCCGGCCGCGGGGATCCCGCGCCGGAGTCAAGACCGTCATATTGCGGTACAATGCCAAATCCCTGAAGGAATGGAATCGGTAGATATCGAAGCGCTCAATCAACAAATTTACATCGACAGCGCCTTTGTAGAAAAGCTCAACGAAGCGACTGGAAAAATTATCGTCGGACAGGAGCGTATGATAGAGCGGCTCATGCTGGGCTTGCTGACCCGTGGCCACGTGTTACTCGAAGGCTTACCCGGCCTGGCCAAAACACTGGCTATTAAAACGCTGTCACGCACCGTCGACGCCCGGTTCAGCCGCATACAGTTCACCCCCGACCTGCTCCCGGCCGATATCATCGGAACGATGATTTACAACCCGAGTGTCAATGAGTTTACTGTGAGTAAAGGGCCGATCTTTGCCAATTTCATCCTGGCCGATGAAATCAACCGGGCCCCGGCCAAAGTGCAGAGCGCCCTGCTGGAAGCCATGCAGGAACGGCAGGTCACCATAGGTAATGAAACCTTTTTACTCAAGGAACCCTTCCTGGTGCTCGCCACCCAAAACCCCATCGAACAGGAAGGGACTTACCCCCTCCCCGAAGCTCAGGTCGACCGCTTTATGCTGAAAGTGAAAATCGGATACCCCAGCAAGGAAGAAGAACGACAGATCATTCGACGCAACCTGAGCGGCGAAGTGCTGCAGGAGGTAAAACCAGTGGTACACCCCGGCGATATCCTCCGCGCCCGCGAATCGGTACGGAAGGTATACATGGATGAAAAAATTGAACAGTACATCCTCGATATCGTCTTCGCTACCCGAAACCCGGCCGAATACGGGTTGAACAACCTCAAACTGCTGATCAACTACGGCGGATCACCGCGGGCCAGCATCTTTCTGGCCACCGCGGCTAAAGCCTATGCCTTTCTCCGTCGGCGCGGCTATGTCATTCCGGAAGACGTGCGCAACATATGCCACGATATCCTCCGCCATCGTATCGGACTGACCTACGAAGCAGAAGCAGAGAACATAACACAGGAAGATATTATCAACCGGGTATTGGATGCCGTCGAGGTGCCCTAAGATGGAGTAGAAACTATTCCCCGCCCCGAAAAATAAGGACGGGAAAGAACTCAATTCAACCCAATAAGCCGGTCTAAGCCCGGGCATATAGCAAATAACCCGTATTTATCCTCCTCTCCATGGAAACCAGCGAACTCCTTAAGAAAGTACGCAAGATTGAAATCAAGACCAAGGGCCTGAGCAAGCATATCTTCTCGGGGGAATATCATAGCGCCTTTAAAGGACGGGGCATGTCGTTCAGTGAAGTACGCGCTTATCAATATGGTGACGACGTGCGCAATATCGACTGGAACGTCACGGCCCGTACCGGAGATCCGCACGTCAAAATTTTTGAAGAGGAACGGGAGCTTACCGTGCTGCTGCTCATCGATGTAAGCCGCTCTTCCTTTTTCGGAACAGTCGAGCAATTTAAAAGTGAGCTGATTACCGAAATTTGCGCGCTCCTGGCTTTTTCGGCCATTAACAACAACGACAAAGTCAGCGTTATCTTTTTTTCCGACAAGGTGGAAAAATTCATTCCTCCCAAAAAGGGCCGGCAGCATATTCTGAGAATCATTCGTGAACTGATCGACTTTCATCCCGAAGATACGGGCACCGATATTGGAGAAGCGCTTCGTTTTTTCACCAATGTGATCAAGAAGCGAAGCATTTGCTTTATTCTTTCCGACTTCCTGACCCGGGGTTACGAGAATCCGCTCCGGGTAGCAGCCCGGAAACACGATATCGTCGGTATCAATCTCATAGATCCCAGAGAAGAGGAATTGCCCAGTGTCGGGCTCATACGCGCGCTGGATGCAGAAAGCGGGACTATCCGCTGGCTCGACACGTCCTCGGCCCGCACCCGCGAACGCTATGCCAAATGGTATCGCGACGAGTATCAGTACTACCGCAGCACTTTTCTCAAAAGCGGCGCCGATATGGTCAATATCCGCACCGACGAATCCTATGTGAATGCACTGCTGAAATTTTTTCAAAAACGCACTCGTTAAGTAGTAAATGGATCAATCCGTCAACATATCCACCAGTTGTCTTCACTACTGTCCACGGCGCTATTTTAGACATATATCAGCCTTTTGCGCCTTGCTGCTGCTCTTGTACCAGCCCCGGAGTCTTAATGCTCAGGCCGATGTGCGGGCAGAACTGGACACCTCCCGTATAATGATCGGCGACCAGGTAGGACTGACCCTTACTATAGCCTGCGAACCCGGGGTACAGATTCAGGACATTGACTGGTCGGTTTTGGAAAAAAAAGATACCCTAGAAATCTTACGCTCCGGGCAACTCGACACTATCCCCGGCAGCGAGAACCGGCTGCTGGAGCAGCGTGTGCGTCTGCAGGCTTTTGAAGCCGGAAGCTTCCAGGTGTCGGCCTTACCTGTTCGCTATCGTTACCAGGGGCGCGATGAAATTGTGCGCACCAATCCCCTTTCGTTGGAGGTTACCACTTTTCCGGTGGAAAGCGATACCGCTGCACTGGCGCCGATCAAGACCATCATTGAGGAACCGCTCAAGTTTCAGGATGTGCTCCCCTATCTGTTACTACTCGGCGTCCTCGTCCTGATCGGACTGCTCCTGGCCTGGTTACTGCGCAGAAGGAAACAAGCGGAAGCGCCGCCGGCGCCCGAAGTTCAACGCCCGGCGCACGAAATCGCCCGGGAAAAGCTCAGCGCGCTACGCGCCGGGCGCTCCTGGGAAGCAGAGGATCTCAAACCTTTTTACAGTGAGCTGACCTACATTGTCAGGGAATACCTGGAAAACCGCTATCACATCCCCGCCCTGGAATCCACAACCGAGGAAACGATGGCTCAGCTTCGGCAGACCGGACTGGACGAAGAATGGCGCGAGCAGCTACGAGAATTATTGCGAACGGCCGATCTTGTGAAATTCGCCAAATCTATTCCGCCCCTTTCAAAACACGAACCGGCGCTGAAACGCGCAGAGATATTCGTAGAGGAAACCCGGGAGGCGCCGGAAGAAGCCGGCGATGAACAAGAGGAAGAAAATACAACGCTTACCCAAGAAAAAAATAAAGAACAAGCGTGAGCACATGGATCGGAAATATCACTTTTGTCAACCCGGAGTTTTTACTCCTGCTGTTGTTGCTGCCGCTCACCGGTTTCTGGTACTACCTGCGGCACCGCAATCGCTACGCCACCTTGCGTCTGCCCAGCCTCGAGCCGCTGGCAGGAACTGCCTCCCTTCGCGGCCGCCTGCGCGCAGCGCTGCCCGCTTTGCGCGCCCTCGCTTTCGCCACGCTGGTTATTGCCCTGGCCCGACCACAGGAAGTGCTTAAGGAACAAGAAATCAAGGCCGAGGGCATCGATATCTTTTTGGTTATGGACCTGTCGAGCAGTATGCTGGCCCAGGACTTTAAACCCGACCGGCTAGAGGTCAGTAAGCGCGTAGCCGCCGAATTCGTCGACAAGCGTGCCTACGACCGCATTGGCTTGTCGGTATTTGCCGGCGAAGCCTTCAGCCAATGCCCCCTGACTACCGACCACCGCGTGGTTAAAGAGTTTCTGGCCAACCTCAAATGCGGCATACTGGAAGATGGAACCGCCATCGGCATGGGGCTGGCTACTGCCGTCAACCGCCTCAAAGACAGCGAATCGAAAAGTAAAGTTGTCATATTACTAACCGACGGGGTCAATAACGCCGGCTATATCAAACCCTTGACCGCCGCCGAAATTGCCGCCGAATTTGGAGTGAGGGTATATACCATCGGCGTCGGCTCTACCGGTGATGCACTGACTCCGGTCAGCCGCCGTAGTGACGGCCGCTATATCTTCGGACTCGCCCGCGTGGAAATCGATGAGGAATTGTTGCGCCAGATTGCGGATATGACCGATGGCGCCTACTTCCGCGCCACCTCCGCTGAACGCCTGGAGCGCATCTATGCTGAAATCGACCAGCTGGAAAAAACCGAGATCGAGGTGACCGTAATCAAGCGCTACAGTGAAGAATTCCACCGCTTCGCCCTGCTTGGGTTGGTCTTCCTGGGCCTGGAACTTTTCCTGCGCTACAGCGTGTTCCGGACAATACCCTGATGGGAACTGGAAAGCCGGAAAGTCGGTAGCAAATGATTTAAGACAGACCGGGGCCGAAACCCCGCTCAACCTCAAACCAAATCAAACAATCTCAAACTACCATAAACCATCTTCATGTTTCGATTCGAACATCCCGAGCATCTTTACGCACTGGCCCTTTTGCCGGTGGTGGCGCTGTTTTTCATCGCCATGCTATATGCCCGGCGGCGCGCTATCCGCCGTTTCGGCAGCACTCAGCTGATGCAGCGGCTGATGCCTGAGATGTCGAGATATAAGCATACGATCAAGTTCGGGCTCCTGCTCTTTGCCTTGTTTTTTCTCATCATCGGCTGGGCCAATCCGCAGTGGGGGTCGAAGAAAGAGAAGGTTCAGCGGCGCAGCGTCGATGTATTTCTCGCGCTGGATATCTCCCGGAGTATGCTGGCCACCGATATTCCACCCGCCCGGCTGGAGCGCGCCAAGCGCTTCGCCCAGGAGCTGGCCGATGCGCTGCGAGGCGAGCGCATCGGCCTCATTCTTTTTGCCGGCAACGCCTACCTGCAAGTGCCGCTGACGACCGACTACGCGGCTGTCAACCTGTTCCTCCGCAGCGCCAATCCAGATATGGCGCCTACTCAGGGGACAGCGATCGGCGCGGCGATCAATCTCGCCGAGCGTTCTTTCGAGCCCGATAACACCAGCCACAAAGCCATGGTGCTCATCTCCGACGGAGAGAATCACGAAGAGGAAGCCTTGGAAGAAGCCCGGATTGCCCGCGACAACGGCCTGCTCCTCTTCACGGTCGGCGTCGGAACCGCAGAGGGAAGCTTTATTCCTATACAGGATCGTGGCCGGCAGGACTATAAGCGTGACCAGAGCGGCAACCCCGTGCGTTCGCGACTCAACGAGGAAATGCTCCGAAATATCGCCCGCACAGGCGACGGCGTCTACTTCAACCTGTCGAGCGGAAGCGAGCAGGTCATCGAAGCCCTGCAGGAGCGCATCAATAATATCGAGAAGCAGGAATTCGAACAGCGTTCTTTCAGCAATTACGAAAGCTACTTCCAGTACTTCATCGCCATGGCTATCGCCCTGCTGCTGGTCGAGTTTTTTATCTCCTATCGCCGCAGCCGTTTCTTTCGCGATAAAGACATTTTTGAAGTTTGATATAAATCTGAATACTCATGAACGCATTACCCGGTATAAGTCTCCTTCTGTTCTTATTTTTCAGCAGTATGGCAGCCCCTGTCGCTGCACAAGACGCCCGGCTGCCTTTCCTGGATCAGTTGAGCGGCCGGTCGGCTCACAAGTTCCTGCGCCGCGGCGACGGCAATTATCAGGAGCAGAAATTCCAGTCGGCAGAAGAACAATACCGCAAAGCGCTGCAAAAAGGACAAAACGCCCAGGGCGCCTATAACCTCGGTAACGCCATCTACCAGCAGGACCGCTTTGAGGAGGCCGTACGCCAGTATCAGGAAGCCGTTGAGGGGGCTTCTGACCCGACAACCAGGTCTTACGCCTACCACAACCTGGGCAACGCGTATTATCACAACCAGCAGTACGACAAGAGCATCGAAGCTTACAAAGATGCTCTGCGCCTTGCCCCCCATGATATGCAGACCAAATACAACCTGGCCCTGGCCCAAAAACGGAAGCAACAACAACAGCAGCAGCAACAGCAGCAACAACAGCAAAGCCAAGAAGAACAGGAACAACAGGAACAGCAGGAACAGAATCAGCAGCAGCAGCAACAACAGGAACAGCAAAATCAACAGAACACACAGCAGCAGTCTTCCCAGCAGCAACCACAAGAAGTGCGCGACCTCAACAAGGAAGAAGCGCGTAAACTACTGGAAATTATGGAGCAGGAAGAACGCAGGGTGCAAGAGAAGATGCGCAAAGGGGAAGGAAAAAAGCCGAAATCGGGAAAGGATTGGTAATAGAAAAGATTATTTTTGAACACTTCAAAACACCATAATCATGAAAAAAGCGATACTCTTCTTATTCGGATGCCTATTAACTGCCTCCTGGACAAAGGCGCAAAGCGATGCTTCCTTTTCAGTGGAGTGCAGCAGTGATACCGTATTGATGGATAATTACCTGATCCTGCGATTCGTGCTGGAGAATAGTTCAGGAGAAGCGTTCACGGCTCCCGCTTTTGAGGACTTTGAAGCGAGCGGCCCGAACATCTCCTCCAGCATGAGTGTAATCAACGGCGAAGTCTCCCGGCAAATAGCCTATACCTTTCACGTGCGGCCGCGCGAGATTGGCAACCTGTATATCGAGCCGGCCAGCATCGTGGTGGAGGGAGAAGCGCTGGAAACCCGGCCCCTTGAAATTATCGCTCTGCCCAACCCGGAAGGCATCATCGAACAGCCTGCCACAATAGGCGAGTCCTTCCACATGGAATTCGACTGGCCGGAACTGCAGTTCCCATTCCCCGAACTTCAGCCGGATGAACCCGTAAAAAAGAAGAAAAAGCGCAAGACCTATAAATTATAAGCTTGCATATGTGGAGAACACTTTTCCAAACTATTTTCCTAAGCTTTCTGCTGCTGCCGCTCTACAGCAGGAACCAGGACGCCCCTTCTTTTGAAGCCCGTGCTGATGCCAGAGAAGTACTGCTGGGCAGTTACTTCGAGGTGACTTTTTCCCTGCGCGACGGCGACGGCAGCAACTTCCAGGCGCCGTCGTTCCGTGATTTCGTAGTCGTGGCGGGCCCTTCCCGCTCTATCAGCACCCGCATCATCAACGGACAGGTGACCCGGCAGATGAGCTACAGTTATAGCCTCAAGCCGCGCCGAATCGGTCGCTTTCGCATCGGAGCAGCTTCTATTGAAGTAGGCGGAAACACCTTGCGCACTGAGCCTATATCCATCTCCGTGGTGCGGGGCAAACCAACGGAGGAAGGCAAAGGCGAGTTTTTTATCCGCGCCGAGCCCAGCGCTACCGAGGCCTATATCGGTCAGCAGATCAGCCTGGATTACAAACTCTACACCACTATCGATATCGAGAGTTATAATGTGCTGGAAGAAACCGACTACCAGGGGTTTTACGCCGAAGACCTGAAAAGGCACGACGGCCGGGTTATGCGTGAGGTCATCGATGGCCAGCAGTATACAACCAAGGTACTCAAGCGGGTAGCCTTGTTCCCCCAGCAAACCGGAAAACTGACTATCAACCCCTTGCAGCTTCAGCTCGGAGTGATCGAAGGCGACGGCGGCAGAGGGTCCAACTCTTTTTTCTTCAACCGACAGATAAAAAGACTACTCACTCAAACCGAGCCGGTCGATATCACGGTCATGCCCCTGCCTGAACCCCGGCCCGAAGCCTTTACCGGTGCTGTTGGCGAGTTTGATCTGACCATTGACCTGGGAAGCCGCATTCTGAGCACCGACGATGCGCTGTCGCTAAAACTGACCATCCGGGGAGATGGGGACATCAAACGGGTACTGCCTCCGAACGTTCGCTTCCCGGATTCCTTTGAAGCGTATGAACCTAAGATATTGAATGAAAGCATCATCGAACGGGGTGGACGCCTGATCAGTGAAAAAACTATCGAATACCTGGCCCTGCCTAAACAGGCCGGGAACTTTCAACTGCAACCGGCTTTTGCCTATTTTCAACCGGACAGCAACCGCTATGTCGTACTCGATGAAAATCAGTATCAGCTAACCGTAGCCGAAGGCAGCCGCTCCGTTAGCGGCCCGGCAATCGAAGCTCCCGCCGCAGCACCGCTGACCGATATTCACTTTATCAAAACCGATACTTCACTGCGACGCTCCGGCTACACCTTTTTTGGCTCTCCCGGTTTCTGGGTGCTTTCGTTGATACCCTTTCTCCTGCTGGGCAGCGTAGTAGTCGTCCGTCAGTACCAGCGCCGACGTCAGTCCATCGATCCCGGCTTGCTGCGCCGGCGCCGCGCCCAAAAGGTGGCCCGGCAAAGATTGCAAAAGGCAGAGCAATTCCGCCAACTCAACCAACTCCGCAGTTTCTACGATGAAGTTTCCAAGGCTATGCTGGGCTACGTAGGGGATAAACTGCAGATCCCCGGCTCCGAAATGAGCAAGGAGAACGTCCGGGAAAAACTGCGCACATTAAAGGTGGATGAAGCAGCTATCGAACAATTCCTTTCCGTCATTCACACCTGCGAGATGGCTCTATTTGCCGGTAAAGACAATGCGGAAGCCATGCAAAAAACCTACGATAATGCCCTGGAGGTGATTGCGTCAATCGAACAGCGCGAGAGAAGAACGGAAGAATGAACACCCGGCCAGCCGGGATTTTTTGCGCACTTAATCCGGGTTAAGCGACGAGCAATCAATAACTATCGAAATACAACACTTATTAACTGCTCATCGCTAAACAAGATTAGAATTTTCCGCGTTAGAGGAAAAAATAAGAAGTAGTATTCTCCTGTTTCGGTTAAAAATACAATGTAAGGTAAAGTGCTCATATTAAAAAGAGGGTCAGCCATAAGCTGCCCCTCTTTTTTTTGAAGAGATTGCGGGATAGACGAGATGATCGGGATGGCTGTCGAACGCCCGTCTCCGGTCAAAAGCTATAAGGACATAAAAAAGCAGGGCAGTGTTGGAAACCAACACTGCCCTTGCTCATATTTTGCGCAGCCTTTTCGATTTATCCCTATTCTGTAGGGAAGCTGGCAAAGTTCTTCTTCCTATCGCGCGTAGGTAATGGCCCTTTTTTCGCGGATCACCGTCACTTTAATTTGTCCTGGATACTGCATTTCGTTCTGGATCTTCTGAGAGATCATGAAGGACAGGTCGTCGGCGAACTGGTCGGTGACCTTTTCGGATTCGACAATGACGCGCAGTTCGCGGCCGGCCTGCATAGCGTAAGCTTTCTGTACGCCGTCGTGCGCCATGGCCAGTTCCTCCAGTTCACCAATGCGCTTAAGATAACTTTCCAGGATTTCGCGACGGGCGCCGGGACGGGCGCCGGAGATGGCGTCGCAGGCCTGGATGATCGGTGAGATGATATTGTTCATCTCCACCTCATCGTGGTGAGCGCCAACGGCGTTACAGACAGCGGGGTGTTCCTTATACTTTTCGCAAAGTTTCATACCCAGAATGGCGTGCGACAGTTCGCTTTCCTCTTCAGCCACTTTGCCGATATCGTGGAGCAGGCCGGCGCGTTTGGCCAGTTTGACCTGTTTGGGGCTGAGATTCAACTCGGCGGCCATGATGGCGCAGAGATTCGCCGTTTCGATAGAGTGCTTGAGCAGGTTCTGTCCGTAGGAGGACCGGAAACGCATACGCCCGACCATCTTGACGAGGTAGGAATCGAGGCCGTGCAGGTCCAGGTCGATGATGGTACGTTCGCCGATTTCGACGATTTGCTCATCGAGCTGCTTGCGCACCTT
The DNA here is from genome assembly GCA_964632995.1 of uncultured Saprospiraceae bacterium. Taxonomy (GTDB): domain Bacteria; phylum Bacteroidota; class Bacteroidia; order Chitinophagales; family Saprospiraceae; genus CAZWDL01. Next base: position 30,961 of record CAZWDL010000029.1, on the reverse strand, counting down.
GGCGACCACTTCCTCGATACGCGCCGGGTGGATGCGGCCGTCGGCGACGAGTCGCTTCAGAGCCAGCCGGCACACCTCGCGGCGGATGGGATCAAAGCTGGAGATGACGATCGCCTCCGGCGTGTCATCAACGACGATTTCGGCGCCGGTAGCCGCTTCGAGCGCCCGGATGTTGCGGCCTTCACGGCCGATGATCTGACCTTTGAGGTCGTCGGTTTCCAGGTTGAAGACGGAGACGGTATTTTCGATGGTATATTCCGCGCACATACGCTGGATGGTCTGAATGACGATCTTCTTGGCCTCTTTACTGGCCGTAGCTTTTGCCTGTTCCACACTGTTTTTGACGAGGGCCATGGCGTCGGTTTCAGCCTTGGCTTTTACGGCTTCGATAAGCTGCTCTTTAGCTTCGGCTTCACTTAGATTAGCTACTTTTTCCAGTTCTTTGATATGGCGCTCATTGGCGGCCTCGAGCTCTTCTTTGCGCCGGGCCACCACCTTTAGTTGCTTTTCGACGGTTTCACGGACAGCAGCGATATCGGCTTCCTTGTGTTCCAGATCGGCCTGCTGCTCCTGCAGTTGCTTCACCTTTTCCTGGAACTTGTCCAGCTTTTGGTTGAGCTCTCCCTCCTGCTGTTTCACCTCCATTTCGCGCTCCTTCATCTCCACCTTGTGGGAAGCTTTTTCACTTTCGAACTCCGATCGCAGGCGGCTGAATTTGTCTTTGGCCTCCTGTATTTTCTTTTGCTTGATGCGATCGTGTTTGCTCTCGGCCTGGTCGAGGATCTTATCAGCCTTGGTCTGAGCTTCGTCTATCAGTCGCTTCGCCGTCAGGCGGGCTTCTTTAATTTCGAGATCGGCTTTGGTGTTGAGCTCTTCTATTTGCTTTTGGCTGGTTTTTCCCATGACCAACCGCACGATAAAGTAACCAACTGCTACACCTACAACCAAGCCGATCGCTAATGCGATTCCAAAATCCATATGATTTGAATTTTACAATGTGAATGATTGCAATGATCCAGCGAAGCGGTGAGTAGATCAGGAGACGAGTTGATCGAGCAGTTCGTCCAGATGAGAAAGCTTAGAGGAAAGCGCCGTATCAGCGGAAGCGGTTTGCCTGGATTTGTGCAGGTCCACGGCGTAGGTCAGTAGGGTCATGGCCAGACAATCCTGCTTGTCCTTGTTAGTGTAGGTCAACTGAAAACGGTTAATTTTTTCATTGACTTCCTTTACAATTTTGCGGATTGTTGCCTCATCCTCCGGTTGAACCTTCAGCGGATAAGGCCTACCTCCTATCAGCACCGTGATATTTTTAGCTTTTTGCCCTTCCACACAATCAATTATTATTTAACCACTCAATGCACTGATCGATCTCTTGGATGTATTGATCTATTTGCGCTCTAAGCTTATCGGACTGCTCTGTTTTTACTCGCTCCTCGCCTTCACTTGCTTGCTGTCCATTATTATAATTATCAGTACTCACCGCGCCGGTCGATCCCTTTTTGAGGTGATCGATTTCCGCTTTGAGCATTTTATTTTCTTCCCGTAAGACTGCGTTCTCCTTTTTCAAACGCTCCAGCTTGAAGGCCACTTCGCGGACCTTTAGCGCGATGCTGTCTATCTTTTCAGATAAGTTCATATCGGGATTGCTTCTTGCCTAATACCGGGTTTCCGGTTTACTTTCTGATATCGGCTCCCAGTTTTTGCTCATAAGCCTGAATGAGTTTGTCGACGACTTTATCGACCTCTTTATCCCTGAGCGTTTTGCCGGGGTCCTCAAAGATGAAACTCACAGCGTATGACTTTTTACCTTCGCCGAGTTGAGCCTCGTTTTCGTAAACGTCAAAAAGGTTAATATCTTTTATCAGCTTCTTACCTGTTTTACGGGCAATTGCCACAATATCACTAAATTTAACGGAATTTTCAACAACCAGCGCCAAATCTCTTCGCACCGAAGGGTATTTGTTAAGTTCCTCATACTGAATGCTGTGCTTGGCGATGGCGCGCATCAATGCGTCCCAGTGAAAGTCGGCGTAAAAAATCTCGCCGCGGATGTCCATCTGTTTAACGAGCACCGGATTCACCTTACCGAATTCGACCAGCGTTTGCGGGCCGCGGTGCAAGTGCAATCCGTAGGATAACCTCTCATCCTGCATCGCCGATTCCTGATAGCTGTCAATGCCCAGCCGGTCGAGCACTAACTGAACGAAAGCCTTGAGCGTGTAGTAATCGGATTGCTGTTGTTCCTGTACGTGCCAGCTCTCCGGCCGCCGGTCACCGGCCAGAAAAAGGCTCAGGTGGTTGAATTCCTCGAAGCCGTCTTCCCGTTGGTGATAGGTTCGTCCAAACTCAAACAACTTGATATTGGATTGCTGCCGGTTCTGATTGTGGCGCACAGCTTCCAGCCCACTGAAGAGCATGCTGGGCCGCATGATATCCAGGTGTATATTGGAGGTATTATTGACGTAGACGAGTTCCTGCCCGGGAATTGAACTCAGGTATTCCTTGTAGTATTTGGATTCGGAAAGAGAAACGGCCATCATTTCGTGCAACCCGCGAGCCGCCAGGACATCGCCGATGGTTTCGCGCACTTCGGTCGGATCCGGGTGTTTTCCCACTGTCATCGTCGTGGTGATTTTTGCCGGCATCGGCACATTATTGAAGCCGTAAATACGCAGAATCTCTTCTATAATATCGGCCTCGCGGGTGACATCAGCTTTATTGGTGGGAACCGCTACGGTGAAGCCCTGCTCGTCCTCGCGAACGTATTTCATTTCCATGGCGGTCAGAATAGCTTTTACCGTAGCCGGAGCAAGCTCCTCTCCGATGAGCCGGTTGACGTGGGCATAAGAAACGTCCACCTTTACCGGTTCAATCGGCTCGGGGTAGATATCGATAATATCGGAAGCGATCTCACCTTTGGCCAGTTCCACTATCAGCAGGGCGGCGCGCTGCAGAGCGAATACTGCGATATTGGGATCACTTCCCTTCTCAAATACTTTGGCCGCATCGGTGCGCAGGTTGTGCCGCATACTGGTGCGCCGGATCCACTCCGGATCGAAGTGCGCCGATTCGAGGAACAGGTGCTGTGTCTTTTCAGTAACGCCGGTTCCTATGCCGCCGAATACGCCGCCGATACACATGCCGTTGCCGGTTCCGTCACAGATCATCAGGTCTTGGCCGGTCAGCTTGCGCTCCACCTCATCGAGGGTAGTGAAGGGAGTGCCTTCCGGCAAAGTGCGCACTATAATTTTATTATCCTCAACCTTGTCGAGATCAAAGGCGTGCAGCGGTTGTCCAAGTTCGTGCAGTACGAAGTTGGTAATATCGACGATATTGTTGATAGGACGAAGAGCGATGGCCCGCAATCGTTTTTTGAGCCATTCCGGCGATTCCGTTACGGTAATATTTTTAATGGTAAGACCGGCATAGCGGGGACAGGCCTCGTGGTTATCCACCTCTACTTCCACCGGCAGGTCGTGATTATTCACGCGAAACTTGTCTGCACTGGGCAGGCGAACTGCTCCGCTGTGCCCGTGATTGACCCGCAAGCGGGCCGCCAGATCCTTGGCTACGCCCAGGTGATTGGTGGCATCGGAGCGGTTGGGCGTAAGGCCGATCTCGTAGACCACATCCGTTTCCACCTCAAAATACTCGCGGCCGCTCGTACCGACTTCGGCTTCCCCTGGCAACACCATGATGCCCTCGTGATCGTGCCCCAACCCGAGCTCATCTTCGGCGCAAATCATGCCCTCGGAAACTTCCCCCCGAATCTTGCCCTTTTTAAGTTCAAAGGGCTCCCCCTCTATCGGATACAAGGTGGTTCCCACCGTAGCGACAAGTACCTTCTGCCCGGCGGCCACATTTGGGGCGCCGCAAACAATCTGCAGGTTTTCGCCATTACCGACATTCACCTTGGTTAGTGACAGACGGTCAGCATTGGGGTGCTTGTCACATTTTATTACCTCGCCGACGACGACGCCTTCGAGCCCTCCCTTAATACTTTCCACTTCTTCCACGCCTTCCACTTCCAGACCGATATCGGTCAGCATTTCCCCGATCTCTTCCGGTGAAAGGTCTATATCGATGTAATCCTTAAGCCAATTTAGCGAGACTTTCATTCCTTGCCTGATTTTCTATAGTCCGGTCTTTCCTAATCTGTTCCTACCTGTTGGTGAAATTGCCGAACGTCAAAGTTTCGAAGATAGTTCTTTTCAGGGCGCAAAGATAGGGAAATGTGAGAAGTTGGACTATATACTCCGGACGGTTTGTAAAAACCAGCGGATGGTTGGCTGTTCGCTATTCGCAGCGTATCAGAGCGCTCTTTTGCAGGGGGCCTGTCTCTTTGGAGCTCGGCAAGCCTTAGTGCGGCGGGAACTATGATGAACTTAATTCCCAGCCTACTATGATCGGCGAAAAGCAAATAGCGCATCCAGCACCTATAACCCAGCAGTCAGCGATGACAGCACCGGGTCGTGCTGCTCCTCGAAAAACTCGAAATGCACCTTATCTCCTATTTCTTCTATGACGCCGGTTTCCTCGATAACATCGATGAAGGTTTCGTAGCAGTAAAGGGATCTTTTTAAAATGTTCTGCTCCTCCTCATTAAGATGCAGGATGCAGCCGATATCCTTTCTCGGGGTTCGGCGCACGTTGGCGTTTCCGCCCGCCCGTTCCGAACCTTCGGGCGCCGGCAGGGTAAAGAAAGCCAGCCGGCGCAGGAAATCGTAGTAGTCGTTTCGCTGAAGAGCGCTGTACAGCCTTTTTACGACAGGGTGGATGGTCAGGTGATCATGGTGCCCGCTGATCCCATGAACCGAATAAGTCACTACGATATCAGGTTGGATTTTATTGAGCCGGTCCAGCACGATGCCTTCGAGGTCCAGCGGATTCATTTTGTGTAATTCGCCGTCGGGCAGGTCCAGCACCTCCATGCTGGTCAGGTTCAGCACTTTGTTTACTTCCTCCATCTCTTTCAGCCGCACTTCGCCCATTTCTGCTTTGCTGTAGCCGTATTTGAAGCGTTGCTTGGTCGCGCCGCCCCGGGTAAGCGTCAGCAAATGCACCTCCTGGCCTTCCTGAATCTGCCGGTACATGACCGGCGCCGGTCCGAAAGATTCATCGTCGGGATGTGGAAAAATGTATAGGGTTTTCATCTAATAATATTATTTAATAAAAGATTTAGTGGAGAGATCCTCCCTCATCAGGAAGTAAATTGGCTCTAAGTTGTTCTATTTTTCTTTTTATCCCCGTATTGTGTCCAGGGGAATGACTATGAACAAAATTTCCTAAATTCTATTCCCATTCCAGTAAAACCCATATTCATGAGAATCTCCATCCTTCTATTCCTCCTATGCGGTAGCGGCCTGCTGAAGGCTCAGTCGGAAAATATCTCCACCAAAAAAGGCGACCTGACCATTACGCCCATTATCCACAGCACCATGGTCATGCAATGGAACGGCAGGACTATTTTCCTGGATCCTTACGGAGGGGCTGAAAAATTTGAGGAATTCAGTCCTCCCGACCTGGTACTCATCACCGATGTTCACGGCGACCACCTCAACCAGGAAACACTCGCCGGGCTGGACCTGAGCAAGGCCACGCTGATTGCCCCGACGGCCGTGACCCAAAAAGTCGAGGACCTTCAGTTCAGGAAGGTTCGGACCCTGGCCAACGGCGAACAAATAACCTGGAAAGGCATCAAGATTGAAGCCCTGCCGATGTACAACCTGCCGGAGACGGAGGACTCGCGCCACCCCAAAGGACGCGGCAACGGCTATGTGCTGACTATCGGCGGCAAGCGCGTCTACCTCTCCGGTGATACGGAAGACATCCCCGAAATGCGCGCGCTCGAAAACATTGACGCTGCCTTTATCTGTGTGAATCTTCCCTACACCATGGATATCGAGCAGGCGGCCGGCGCCGTACTCGATTTTCAGCCCAATGTGGTCTATCCCTTCCACTACCGCGGTGGCGGGGGCAAGTTTAGCGATGTCGAGGCATTTAAAAAATTGGTGCAGTCAAAAAATCCGGATATCGAGGTGCGTCTGCTGGATTGGTATCCGGCGGAGTGATTATTCGTAGTTATAGAGAGGCCCGGTCTCAGTATGTCACCGTGATCTGTCCCCCCTATCGGTGGTATCTGGTGGTTGTGAGTGACCAGGAGGCCGCAGGAAGGAATTACGCTTTCAAGATCAGGTTATCGATGAGCCGCACCTCACCGGCCCATGCAGCAGCACAGGCGACGATAAAGTCGTGCCGGCGGGGATCATTGACGGGGAGAAGGGTAAAGCCGTTGACGACTTCAAAATAATCGGGCCGCAGACCGGCATCCTTTATTTCCTGCAGTGCGAACTTCTCGATGCTTTCCGGTGGTAAGAATTCAAACTGTTCACGGGCATGCAGCAAAGCCTGGTAAATAGCCGGGGCCCGCTGCCGGAACTCCGGACTTAGTCTCTGGTTGCGCGAACTCATGGCCAGTCCGTCGGGTTCGCGAACAATAGGGCAACGCTTGAGTTCCACCGGCAAATTCAGCTGCCGGATCATCTCGCGGACAATAGTCCATTGTTGGAAATCCTTCTGCCCCATGTACAGCCGATCGGGCTGTACAATATCGAGCAAGCGCTTGACAACGGTGGCTACACCCCTGAAGTGACCGGGGCGGAACTCTCCCTCCATCACTTTATCCAGATTGCCCAGGTCCAGATCCACCTCCAGGTGCTGATCCGGTGGGTACACTTCCTCTACTGCGGGCATAAAAAGCAGGTCACAACCGGTGTCGGCCAGCATTTGCCGGTCGCGCTCCGGCATGCGAGGGTATTTTTCCAGATCCTCGGCGTCATTGAACTGAGTGGGATTGACGAAAATACTGCAAATGCTGAGGTCGTTCTCAGCAAGAGACTGACGAAGCAGTGAAAGATGGCCCTCGTGTAAAGCGCCCATGGTCGGAACAAAACCGACAGCGCACTCCTTATGCCGGGACAGGTATTTTTGCAGTGGCGCTACGCACTCGTAGAAAAGCATAGTTGGTATTTCGTTTTATTCTCTCCGCCCGGGCGCCGGAAAGAGCCAGGCAGAACTTTTTTGGCCTGGGATTGTAACATATAGTAATTCCTGCTCGGTCCGACTCCTTGTAAAAGAAACTGCATTCGTTGATTACAGGACACTTATGAAACAACCCGGAGCAAACCCGCAAAATATAATTCTATTTGCAAAAAACGCGTTAATATACAAGGATTTACCAAAAAACAACGCTTTTTTATTATCTTTGCAGTCTTGTTCATTGAATTAACGGATAAAAATTGTTTTCCGTAAATATATTCTAGATTTATGAGTAAAAAGAAAGTGCTGATCGTAACGCAGGAGATGGAGCCTTATACGGCACTCTCCGAAGTTTCAAAAATAGCCAGAGAACTACCCCAGTATATTCAGGATAATGGAATGGAAATCCGTGTATTGATGCCCCGTTTCGGAACCATCAATGAGCGCCGGCATCGCCTGCACGAGGTAGTCCGTCTTTCCGGTATGAATATCATCGTCGATGATGACGATTACCCGCTGATCATCAAAGTAGCTTCTTTACCCGAAGCCCGCATGCAAGTATACTTTCTCGACAATGAAGACTTCTTTAAGCGCAAAGCTATCTTCGCTAATAAAGATGGGAAACCTTTCGAAGATAATGCTGACCGCATGGTTTTCTTTTGCAAGGGCGTGCTTGAAACTGTCAAGAAATTCGGATGGCCGCCGGATATCGTCCATTGCCACGGTTGGATGACCAGCCTTATTCCGCTGTACATTAAAACCGCCTACAAGAACGAACCGCTTTTCCAGAATGCCAAGGTGGTTTATTCTGTATACAATGATTCACTGGGTAAAGAACTTTCTGATAACTTCCTGGCGAAGGCCACGATTAACAACCTGACTCCGGAAGATTTACAAGCCTATCAGAACGGCAGCGGCGTCAGCCTGCACGAAGGAGCGATGGAATATGCCGATGCTCTGATCAAAGGCAGTGAAGAGATCAAAGATTCCGTTCAAAAAACACTGGACAAAACCGATAAGCCGGTGTTGGATTATCAGGATGAAGACGATTACCTGGCTGCCTACCTGGAGTTCTACAACACCCTGCTCACAGAGGAAGTGACGGAATAAGTTAACCGGCTCAACCAACCTGAAAATACATTTTTCACTCTTTGTCGAATGAATACCCTGATGTACGACCAGTTAGCCAACGGGTCGTACATATTTTTTGGTGTTCTTCTTCGACGAACTTCGTGCGAAGCGACACAATTTGTGGAGGATCTTTTACGTAAGGACACTATGACAATGAAATATATCACAAGGCTTTTGGCCTTTCTGCTTATTTCCACGACGATGCTTACCAGTTGTCAGGACCCGATTACCCTGGGTACCGACCTGCTTGACGAAGATCAGGTGAACGTAGGCTTTACCGATTCGCTGGATCTTCGCGCCAGGGTCATACGCGGCGATACGGTCCTGGTATACGGCCCAGCCCTCAATCAGCGGCTCGACAACTACCTTTTCGGAGATTTTGAAGACCCCCTGTTCGGCCAGTCTTTAGCTACTCTTTACAGCCAGGTCCGGCTGCAGCGGTCCAAACCCGATTTTTCCGATACCGCTTTGGATTCAGTATTGCTGGTGCTTCCTTATGATACCACCAAGGTGTATGGTGAAATCGAAGGGGAAAATTTCAGCCTGGAAGTGCATCGCCTAACCGAGGACATGAGTAATATAGCACTGTACTATTCCAACATTTCCTTCGCCACCGACCCCAACCCGCTCGCCACTTTTGATTTTATCCCTTCTCTGGATAGCATCGAAGTCGTCGAATTCGTCAGCAGCAATGTTCAGGAGACGGTCTCTTACCCGCATCTGCGCATTCCACTCAGTCAGGGACTCGGAGAAGAATTGCTCGGCCTGGATACGACAGTCACTGCCAATGACTCCACCTGGCTCGACTATTTCAAAGGGCTGCAGATCCGGCCTACGCAAAGTACACCTGGCTTACTCAGTTTCGACCTCAATGACGCACGCGCCGGCATTTATCTTTATTACACTCAGGACGATACGATAAAGCGACAGTTTCAGTTTGAGGTCGATAATGCGGCAGCCCGGCTCTCCAGCTATGAACACGATTATACCGGCGCCCCGGCGGAAGCATTTATCGATAATTATGAAACCAGCGACAGTCTACTCTTCCTGCAGGGAATGGCCGGACTGAATACCGAAATCGAACTCCTGAACCTGGATCAGGAAAGGTTTGAAAACATCATCATCAATAAAGCAGAACTGGAGCTACAGGTAAAGCCGACAGTAGATTCAGCACGCTTTCCGCTGCCGGAGCAGCTCATTCTTTCCACCAGAAGCAGCAGCGGCGCTTTGCAAGTCATCCCGGACATCTCCTTGTCGGCCAATTCCGGAACCGGCCTCGGCGCCTTCGGCGGTCAGTATGACGAGGACACCGGCAGCTATACCATGAATATTTCCGCCTACTTGCAGGAGGCACTCCAGAACAGTACATCTAAGAGGCTTATTCTTTCTGCTTTTCCAAAAGCGGAAAATCCGGAGCGGATAGTCCTTTACGGGCCGGGCAACCAGATCAAAAATGTTAAGTTGAGGTTAGCCTTCACTCGCTTGTAAAGCTGTTGCTTCAGGCAATAGCAGTTGCTTAATTGATAAAGACTACATATATTTAAGCTCAATTTGAAACTTTCCCTACGAGGCAGGTGCTACTAAAAACTATTTTTTGCATCCTGCTGATCAGAGGCTGTCCATCTATATAACTTCACTAACATCCACAGCCTATACGCCGGCATTTGATTATCCAAGGTAACGCAGCAGCCCGCTGACGATTATCATCTCTGTAACAGCCGGATGGGCTAAATCCTGTTTACGCCGGTCAAAATCTCTGTAACTAATTTCTTCGAGAAGATAACACCTTATTCTCAACCTCAAAAAGTAATCAAGACCATGTGTGGAATCGTTGCTTATGTCGGCCAAAAAAATGCTTACCCCATTCTTATCAAAGGACTAAAACGGCTGGAGTACCGGGGTTATGATAGCTCCGGCGTCGCCCTGCTCAACGGCGGTGTCCAGATCCTGAAAAAGAAAGGCAAGGTCAGTGAACTGGAAGCCTCCGTTCAGGAGCATTTGCCTTTGGGAACGACCGGGATCGGCCATACGCGCTGGGCTACCCATGGCGAACCCAGTGATGTCAATGCACACCCCCATTCTTCCGGCAACGGGCGCCTGGCCCTCGTTCATAACGGGATCATTGAGAATTACAGCCTGTTGAAGAAAACCCTGGAACGGGAAGGCCACGTATTCCATACCGAAACCGACACCGAAGTACTCACCCACCTGATCGAAGAGATCCAAAACCGCGATCAACTTCCGCTGGAAGAGGCCGTCCGGCTCGCGCTGATGCGCGTGGTAGGGGCTTACGCTATTGTCGTCGTAGACCGGGAGGAACCCCACAAGCTGGTCGCCGCCCGTAAAGCCAGTCCACTGGTCATCGGTATTGGCGACGGTGAATACTTCCTGGCTTCCGACGCCACCCCTATCGTCGAGCATACTAAGAAAGTAGTCTATCTCAACGACGAAGAGATCGCCGTAGTGTCCCTTGCCGGGGAACTAAAAATCCGCACCATGGGCAATCAGGCGCAAACGCCGGCCATTCAGGAGCTGGATCTACAGATTGAACAACTCGAAAAAGGAGGGTATGATTATTTCATGCTCAAGGAGATCTACGAACAACCCACTACCATCGCCGACGCTATGCGCGGCCGGCTCAACCTTGACGAAGGGCTGGTCAAACTGGGCGGCCTGGAAGAATACGAAAATCGCATCGCCCGTGCACGCCGGTTCATCATTGTCGGCTGTGGCACTTCCTGGCACTCCGGCCTGATCGGTGAATACCTTATCGAGGAACTCGCCCGTATCCCCGTGGAAGTGGAAATCGCTTCCGAGTTCCGCTACCGCAACCCCATCATCGGTCCCGATGATGTAGTGATCGCCATCTCCCAGTCAGGAGAAACCGCCGACACCTTGGCCGCACTCGAAATCGCCCGGCAGAAAGACGCACTCATCTACGGCATCGTCAATTCGGTCGGATCCTCTATTGCCCGCATGACCGATGCCGGCAGTTATATCCACGCAGGACCGGAAATCGGCGTGGCCTCCACCAAGGCCTTTACCGGCCAGGTAACACTGATGACCCTCATCGCTCTCAATCTGGCCCATCGCCGCGGCACTATTTCGAACTCTTATTTCCAACAGTTGTTAAATGAACTGGAAGCCATTCCCGGAAAGGTCGCCAAAGTGCTCCGGTACGACGATCAGATCAAATACATTGCCAGCGAAATCAAGGACCGGCACAATGCTCTCTACCTGGGCCGGGGTCATAATTTTCCGGTAGCATTGGAAGGAGCACTCAAATTGAAGGAAATTTCCTATATTCACGCCGAAGGCTATCCGGCCGCTGAAATGAAACACGGGCCCATTGCTTTAATTGATGAAAATATGCCCGTCATCGTCATCGCTACCAATAAGAGCGCCTACGATAAAATCGCAAGCAATATTCAGGAAGTGAAGGCGAGAAAAGGAATGGTAATTGCAGTAGTTATAGAAGGCGACAGCGTCATCAGCCAAATGGCGGATTACACCATTGAAATCCCCGAGACGGAAGAACCGCTCACCCCTTTGATTTCCGTTATTCCGCTTCAACTGTTATCCTATCACATCGCGGTAATGCGCGGTTGCAACGTGGATCAACCCCGCAACCTCGCCAAGTCCGTAACCGTGGAATAGCAACAGCAACTTATTTAATGAAAATTTTTTATCATGAGTTTAGATATGGAATATAATTCCCAACGGGAAAAACTGATTATCCCGGAATACGGCCGTAATATTCAAAAGCTGATTAATTACGCCAAGACGATTGAAAACCCGGCTGAAAAGCAGCAGCTTGTTGAGGAAATCGTTGACCTTATGCAGCAAATGAACCCTCAGAGCCGCAACCTGGACGACTACCGGGAGAAACTCTGGAAACACGTCTTCCGAATCGCTGATTACGAACTGGATGGGGTAGTGCCCCCCAGCGGCGATGTTCCCAAACCGGAAGAAGCTTATAAAAGACCTGATCCGGTGGAATATCCAGAGTCGACGGCCAAGTTTCGCCATTACGGTAGCAACGTACAGCGGCTTATCAAAAAGGCGCTGGAAATGCCCGAAGGCCCCAAACGCGACGGCTTCGTTCGCGTCATCGGATCCTACATGAAACTCGCCTACCGTACCTGGAACAAGGAACACTACGTTAGCGATGAAATCATCAAAAACGATCTGGCGACCCTCTCGAAGGGCAAACTCCGCCTCGATGAAGACACTTCAATCGATCAGCTGACCGATTCCAATCGTCGTCGCAGCAGTAGCAGCTCCAGTAGCGGCCGGCGCAGCAGCAACGGCAAAAGCTACCGCGGCAAAGGCAGCGGGCGTAGCCGGCGTAAGGGCTAAGAGATACTATGTTAAAGGATGACGGGTGGAATAGCAACTTGATGACGGCCGGCCGGTAACTGAGAATTTTTCTTTCCTATCTTTGGGTCGCAAACCCACTGATTATGATTCAAGATGCATTCGAGGTAACAGGTGGCTGTTGCCTGAAAGGTGAAATTACCCCTCAAGGCGCCAAGAACGAGGCCCTTCAGGTACTGTGCGCTACCCTGCTCACTGCTGAACCAGTGCACATTTCCAATATCCCTGACATCCACGATGTTAGGCAGCTGTTGGAGCTGTTGCGTGGCCTGGGCGTAGAGATTACGCAGAATTCTCCTGACGCCTATACTTTTCAAGCAAAGGACATAGATCTCGATTACATTCATAGTAAGGAATTCCGGAAAAAGGCCCGCTCTATCCGGGGGTCTGTGATGCTGATCGGCCCCCTGCTGGCCCGTTTTCGTAAGGCGTTCCTGCCCAAACCCGGCGGAGACAAAATCGGCCGGCGCCGGCTTGACACGCATTTCGCCGGTTTGCAAATGCTGGGCGCCGAATTCAAATTCGACCCCGATACCAATGAGTACAATGTGGAGGCGCCTGCTCTGCAGGGCGCTTATATGCACATGGATGAGATTTCAGTGACGGGAACCGCCAACATTCTTATGGCGGCAGTCATGGCCGAAGGAGAAACCACTATCTACAACGCTGCCTGTGAGCCCTATGTCCAACAGCTTTGCCGGATGCTGAACAGTATGGGCGCCAGTATATCCGGTATCGGATCCAATATGCTGACCGTTAAAGGAGTAGATCAGCTCGGCGGTGCCAGCCATCGCCTGCTGCCCGATATGATCGAAATCGGTTCCTTCATCGGTATGGCCGCCATGACACAATCCGAACTCACCATTAAAGACGCCCGCGTCGACCAGCTCGGTATTATCCCCCGGGTCTTCGAACGCATAGGCGTACTCACAGAAGTGCGCGGAGATGACCTTTACATTCGCGTGCACGACGAATACGAGATCGAAACCTTTATCGACGGCTCCATCATGAGCATCTACGATGCGCCCTGGCCCGGCTTCACCCCCGACCTGATGAGCATCGTGCTGGTGGTAGCCACCCAGGCTCACGGCAGCGTGCTGATTCACCAGAAGATGTTTGAAAGCCGTCTCTTTTTTGTTGACAAACTCATTGATATGGGGGCGCAGATCATCCTCTGCGATCCGCATCGCGCCACCATCATCGGACTCGGACGCCGCTTTCCGCTCCGCGCTATCGAAATGAGCTCGCCGGATATACGCGCCGGTGTCGCCCTGCTCATCGCCGCCATGTCAGCCAAAGGCACCAGCATCATCCATAATATTCATCAAATTGATCGCGGCTACCAGCGCATCGAAGAACGCCTCAACCCGCTGGGCGCCAAAATCAAAAGGCTTTAATTACTGGAAGGTGGCCGGGCAACCCTCTCCACCTTCAACTTTTCAAACTCCAACGCTCAACCCTCCAACTTCCATGATCCTATATAATGTCACCGTCAAAGTAGAAAAAAACGTTCATGAGGAATGGCTCCGCTGGATGCAGCAGGTACATATTCCCGATGTTATGGCCACCGGCAAATTCGAAGAACACAAACTGTGCCGCATTCTGCATGAGGAACCCGACGGAGTCACCTATGCCATCCAGTACTTTGCCCCGGACATGCCTGCTTTCCAGCGCTACCAGGCAGAGGACGCCAAACGCCTGCAGGCCGAACATATGGAACGGTTTAAGGATAAATACGTCGCCTTCCGCACCCTGATGGAGGTGTTGTGAAGGATGGCTTCCATGTTGAAGGCCTTCCTCAGCTCGTGATCACGAAGGTACCAGTTGGTGAATCGTCTGTATGTATGGCAACAGGAAAATTGCATAGCCCTGAAACACTGAACCTGTGAAGTCATGAAAAACCGCCCGGCCCTCATGCTACTCTTTCTGGCCAACGCCATCTCCGGTATAGCACAAGGCATCAGCATGCTCGCTATTCCCTGGTATTTCGCTAAGACGGGGGATATGGGGCGCTTCGGGCTCATGTATGTCCTGACCAATATCATCTCCTTTTTCTGGGTCCCTTACGCCGGCACCCTGATCGACCGTTTCAACCGCAAACATCTCTTTCTGGCGCTGACGGCCGTCAGCGCTACGCTGCTGTTTATCATTTCCGGCGTTGGGTTCAACCAGGAAGGTCTTCCCTGGTTCCTGGTGGGTTTTATCTTCATGGTCACTTTTCTTAATTACAACCTGCATTTTCCTACGCTCTATACCTTTGTACAGGAAATCACTGAGCGGCGCTACTACGGCCGCATCACCTCCATCATTGAAGTGATGAACCAGACCACCTCTATGCTCGCCGGGGCCGGCGCAGCCATCCTGCTGGAAGGGACCCGTGGTGGTGTACTTAACCTATTTGGTTTCAAGTTGCAAACGGGATGGGAGATAGCCCCCTGGACCATCTACGAAATTTTCGCGCTTGACGGCAGCACTTACGTACTCAGTTTTCTCATCATCGCCCTGATCCGCTATGTTCCGCTGCTGGAACGACAGGCTGAGACAGGCGATGCGCTCACTCGCCTGCGCGTCGGGTATCACTGGCTAAAGGAACATCCCAATATTTTTCTCTTCGGGGTGGCCTCCTACTCTATTTTTGTCACGGTACTGCTGGTCCTGTTCTACCTCGGCGCCAAATATGTCAGTGATCATCTTTTGCTCGGCGGCGATGTGTATGCCGCCTCGGAAATGTACTTTGCCCTGGGCTCCCTGATCAGCGGAGTCGCCATTCAGCGATTGTTCCAGTGGACCACCAGGCCGATGGCAGTCATCCTCAGCACCTTCACTGCGGCAGGAATTTTCGCCACTTTATCGGTTACGCAGGGCGGCTTTGTCTTTTACTTTGTCATGTTCCTCCTCGGCTTCACCAATGCCGGCACCCGCGTATTACGCACTACTTTTCTATTCAATCACATTCCCAATCAGGTCTTCGGACGGGCAGGCAGTATCTTTTTTCTAACCAATATTATTTTCCGCACCGGTTTCCTGCTTCTGTTCGCCCTGCCCTTTTTCCAACAGGGGAACAATGTGGTGTATGCGATGGGGCTGCTAAGTCTATTCCTCTTTGTTTCCGGGCTTGTTCTTATCCGGTACTACCAGCTCCTGGTGAAATGAGTGCGGCCTCACAATTGTTCCTTTAACTCCTCAAAGCTCTCAAACTGCAGCAAGCGGCGGTTTTTCAGAAAACTCAGTTCGGTTACTTCCTGTCCCAGCCACTCGGGCTTATCGAAAGAACGGGCCTTGTCCTTGGTTTCAAATTCCACCTCGGCAACGATCAGCCCCCGCAGCGGCCGGTGATAAACGTCCACTTCGTAATGTACGCTCCTCCTTTCGGTCAGGTAGCGGTCCTTCTCCAGCCGGCGGCCTTCGGTAGCCGGCCATAGGACCTCAAACTGGGCCTGTTCCAGTTTTACCTCATACTCTGCACGCTCCAATTCGCCGGTGCTTTTTACAGTAAGCAAATAAACATACTCCCCGCCCTGATCCGATATAACCTTCCGCAACCGCACTTCGCGCCCTTGTTGCTCCAGGGCGATATAACCTTGCTCTATGGTTACTTTCCTGGCGCCTTCGCGCAAAAAGTCAGGCAAGGTATCAATCAAAAATTTTCGTTCTATTTCCTTTGACATGGTATTTAATTCAGTTTTAACTCAGCTGCTGGCTTTTTTCCCTTTCGGAAAACCAAATAGAAATCTCAAAATCAGGCAACTAATCCGGTGAAAATTCGTACAAATAGCCGGCGCTAAAAATACTTAGAATTATTTTTTTAAAGTTTTGCCGCCGGTTACATACCGACCGGTGTGTATATACACCCAAACTATGAACGATACGAGACAAAGCATACTTGAAAAAAACTACCGGGCCATCCATCGGCAGGGGTTTCAGGGGACCCGGACCGATAAGGTCATCAAAGAATTGGGTATTACCAAAGGCGCTTTTTACCATTATTTTCGCAATAAGCAGGAACTGGGCTACGCAGTTGTGGAAGAAATCCTGGCGCCGGAATATATCAATCTCTGGCAACAACTCGACGAATACAAGGATCAGCCCATCGACGGCATCATCCAGGTGTTGGAGCAGTTTAAAACCAAATTTGACGAGGACCGTATCAAGCTGGGCTGTCCGCTCAACAATCTCATTCAGGAGATGGCGCCCCTCGACGAAGGCTTCCAGGAACGCCTCACCCAAATCCTCGGTGAGATGCATAAGGCCCTGACCCGCACGCTGGTCCGCGCCGGCAACAACCTGCAGCTGGCTTCCCTGATCAACGAAGAAGCACTGGCTTACTTCATCCTGGCCTCGTTGGAAGGCAGCTTCAGCATCGCCAAATCCCACCAGAGCAAGGCGATCTTCGATCTCTCAATCGACCAGCTCATCCGGTATGTGCGCAATCTGAAAAGATAGGGGGGGGCGGCGTTGAAAAAGACAATTCTCGGGGTTCTTAACAAGCTGCCTTTCGGCAGATAAGGGAACATTCTTTTGATGTTGGTTTTATTCCTAATGGGCTGTATATTGTAGTAATGAGCAAACCAAGCTCCTGCCTCCTTAGTTGAATATCAGTTGTTGAACAAAAACCAGCAGGGCATGCGCCATCCCGATGTCAAGGCGAAATTACTGTTACTCTTCTTTCTCGGCGGCCTGGGGGGGCTGATCACCGGCAGCACCCCGGAACACTTTTTCGGGAACGGTATGGCCATGCTGTTACTGGGCCTGTTCCTCGGCGGCATCTCCGAACCTTTCCGGAAATTCTTTCGCAGCCTCAGCAGCCCGCAACCCGCCGAGGCCGAGCAGGTGCTGGATCAGATTGACAGGGAGCCGGCCGTCGATCCCTACGAACAGCGCTACTTTGCCCCGCCGCGGATACAGCACATTCTCAACAATGGCTTGATATGGGTAGCGCTGATCATTGCGCTCGCCCTGATCGATAAGGTAATTTGATCCGCCGCCAAAAATTTTAAAAAAAAAGAGCGGCCGATGAGATGATGCTGGTGTTCTTCGGTTTTACCTTCTACCAGGAAAGCGATGAGCAAATGACCATCGGGGAAGTACAGCCGGCGCCGGGATAGATGTACAGGGGCCTTCGCTTTAGCCTGGGTTAGCGTCAATATCGGTGATCCCATCCCGCACGAGATGATCGCCGGCATCATGGACCGGTAGGTATTCCTGGGTTTTCTACGGGCAGAGACAACTGCGCTGGCTGGCAATCAGACTACCTATCATTTTCCAGCTTCGGAGAGGAAGGGCTCAATCACCTTTCCCACTACCTTTTCGTTCGCATATTCCAGCCCCAGGAAAGCGGCCAGGGTTTTGGCTACCTGATTCTGATAGTACTGCCCCTCCTTTCGGTGTTCTCCCAGGGCGGGCGTATCGGGGCCGATGGCGGCCAGCCAGATAGCGTCGGCGCCCTCGATATCGGTACCGTGGCTCGTCCATTCTTCCTTTACCTTGTCGCCCCGGCCGTGATCGGTGGTGATAAGAAAGGTGGTTTTCCCCCGGTAAACGGGATCGCGCTGTACGTATTCCCAAAGTGAACGGATCCATTGATCGGTCTGATGGGCCGATTTGATATACTGGTCGTACTCGGCATCGTGCGCAAAATCATCCGTTTCGCCATAAGCGATATACAGCACGCGGGGATGGTATTTTTTGGTGTATTCCAAAGCGTAGTGATGCGTAAAGGCGTCCAGGCGCACCGAGCCCCAGGGGCTGGGGATTTCGTCCTGCAACTCATTCAGGAATACTTCCCGTGGGCTCAGCTGCTCTTGTTTGGCTTTCTCAAAACCTGCATTGACCGGAATGCCGCTTCGCTCCTCGTTAATGATGTAGGGAAATACATCCCAGGAAGCAAAGGCGGCGACGCGCCCTTTGAAGCCCGGTTGCTCATTGATCCACTCCAGCACCGTCCGGTTCGGATTCGCAATCTTATCATTGGAATTGATCCGGGGATCGGCGAACCCCGTCAGGATTTCTCCGTAGCCAGGATAGGAGAACCAGTGATCGTTGGTCACATCTACCTTATTACCTTCCCGGCGATTGCCTAGCAACTGCCCGTTTCCCGCAAGGGTGCTCCAGAAGAAAGGCATCAATTTCGCACGACGCGCTTCCGGGGTTGGCGCCCAGAAGCGCTCGCGGAGTTCTTCTACGTTGTCGACATAACGCTCATCGGTCATGAGTACGCTGTCTATGCCACCGTAAAGCTCCTCCCAACGCAGGCCGTCAAAAGTGAGAAGGAAGACGTATTCGGTTTGCCGTTCCTGGGCGTGGAGAGCAGAAGCGAGGAAGAGTAGAGTGAAGAGTAAGGATGTCCGCATGTCGCTATTTTTGTTTTCAAGAATAAGCAAATTTCCCTAACCCTTGATTAGCAAAACACAAATTTCACCTCCGCTCAATGAGAAAAATCACCCTCACGCTCCACAGTCGTCATTTCCCATGCTTCTCTCCTGCCGTAAGTTAGAGGAAGTGCTACTAAGAAGACGCGTTTTGCCAAACGCTTCTCTTCATCACCAAGCCTATTCATCACCGAAAAAGCACCACTATGTATTTGTATGTTGAAATGTGGAAGCCGCGGAAGACCTGGGATGGTCTGTCCCGCGAACAACGGCAGGAATATCTTTTTCAAATGAGTACCGGCATCAACAAGATGGTCGATTCCGGAATCCAGCTCGTCGGGCTGGCCCTCAACGACGGCGATGTGCCCAACGATGCCGATTATCGCTATATGGCCGTATGGAAAATGCCCAACCGGGGGCACGTACACATGTTGGAAAAAGCCGTCAGGGCCGAAGGCTGGGATAACTATTTCGAAATCGGTAATGCCCGCGGACAGATTATCTCAGTTGACGAGGCCATCGAGGACATGGTTTGCTGCTAATGAACAACAGGCCCGATTTTTTCTGTTAAAAAGCTAAACACCGTCATCGTCAAAAGAAGGATGATGCCCTTTTATTGCTATTACAGAAAAAATCAGAATAATGAGAATCCTATCGATATTGCTTGCTATGAGCCTGGCCCTCAGCTTCGGATGCCAGGGTACGGGAGATAAATCTGCCGAAGAAGATCCGGTAGCTGAAGACAAAGTCTGGGAAGGCCTCGTTTATATGGGCCCTGAAGCGCAAATGTTCCGTGTCTGCACCTCAGGTGAACTCCTGTGGATAGTAGATGAGCAAAACCGCTTAACAGCCAGTTACGACTCCCTCATGCAGGCCAATATTTATTACCCCGTATACGCCGAGCTGCGCGGCATCGTACGCGTCACCGAAACACAGGACGGAGAACTGAGCAATGCGGAAGATAAAGAAATGTTTGTCGTCAGTGAGATCGTCAATATGCAACAACAAATACCTGACGACTGTAGTCAATACCTGGAGCCGGTTTATGAAGCCAGCGGAGCTAATTCCAGCTGGCAGTTGACGATTAACCCCTACCCCAAGCGCGTCTCCTTTGTTTATAATGAGGGCCGGGATACCAGCTATTACGTCTTCCGCCCATCTGTGACGGAAAATGAGCAAACTATTTACCGACTGGGTTCAGGCGATACTACACTCACCGTCAAAATCACCGAAGAACCCTGCCAGGTAGAAGGCATACAGGACGGCGACTTCACTCATTCCTTCACAGTGGAAAGAGGAGACCAAAGCTACCAAGGCTGCGGCAACATGCATATGGGCGCACCGAAGCGCGAGGAGCCGGCAATGTGATAACCTCCCGCTTTTTTGTATTTTGGGTCATGTAATGGAAAAAATCATTTAACCCATATTACAAAAAACGGTTCATGGCCCGAATATTATCCCTCGCTGCAGTTATTGCTTTTTGCTGGAGTTGTCAGCAGGATACTGCCTCACAGGAAGGGAGCGCTTCCGCGCCGCCCAATATCATTTTCATCATGACGGATGATCACGCTGTGCAGGCCACCTCCTGCTACGGCAGTGAGCTCATCGAGACGCCGAATATCGACCGCATCGCCCGGGAAGGCATCCGCTTTGACAATAGCTTCGTCACGAATTCCATCTGTGCTCCCAGCCGGGCCGTGTTGCTCACCGGTAAGTACAGCCATGTCAACGGCCTGCGGGATAACCGCGATGTGTTTGACGGAAGTCAGCTCACCTTCCCCAAATTGCTGCAACAGGCCGGCTATCAAACCGCCATTGTCGGAAAGTGGCACTTGAAAACAGCACCCACCGGCTTTGATTACTGGAATGTACTCATCGGCCAGGGGGCCTACTACAACCCCCAGATGGTCGAAAACGGCGATACGACCACCCATACGGGCTATACCACCGATGTCATTACCGACCTGGCGCTGCAAACCCTGGAAAATCGCGATGCCTCAAAACCTTTCTGCCTCCTCTACCACCATAAAGCGCCGCATCGTAACTGGATGCCGAACACCAAACACCTCGATCTCTATAAAGACGATACTATTCCCCTGCCCGAAACCTTCTGGGACGACTACGCCACCCGCTCTGCCGCCGCCCGCGAACAGGACATGCGCATCGAAGACATGTACATGAGCCTGGATATGAAACTGATGCCCGAAGACTTCGGCGGCGAAGATCCGGGTACCGGAGGCAATAAAGACGCTGATCCTGTCGCTAGCTGGTTGAATAACCTCGAGCGGATGACACCCGGGCAACGCACCGCCTGGGACGCCCACTACGATCAGGTGCGCGCCGAATACCGCGAGCACAAACCCACCGGCGAAGAACTGATCAAGTGGAAATACCAGCGTTACATGAAGGACTACCTGCGTACGGTCGTCTCCGTCGATGAGAACATCGGTAGAGTGCTAGACTATCTCGACGAGCAGGGATTCGCGGAAAACACCATCGTCGTTTATACTTCCGACCAGGGCTTTTACCTCGGCGAGCACGGCTGGTACGATAAACGCTTTATGTACGAAGAATCCCTGCGCATGCCGCTGGTGATGCGCTATCCGGCCGCCGTTCCTCCCCGGCAAACGACCGATGCTATGGTGCTCAATCTGGACTTTGCTCCCACCCTGCTCGACTTTGCCGGCGTAAACATCCCCGGCGAGATGCAGGGACGCTCCTTCCGCCCCATAGCCCTCGGCGAAACTCCCGATGACTGGCGGGAGGCGATGTACTATCACTACTATGAATACCCTCACGGCTGGCACGACGTGAAAAAGCACTACGGCGTGCGCAGCGGCCGCTATAAGCTCATCCACTTTTACGACGATATCGACGCCTGGGAACTCTACGATCTGGAAAAGGATCCCGACGAGGTCAATAATGTAATCGACGATGCGGCTTACGACCAGGTCGAAGCCATGCTGCGTCAAAAGCTGGACAGCCTGCGCCGGGTGTACCGGGTGCCGGAACAAGGAGAACTGCTGGAATGATGAATATAGGACTGTTTATACCCTGCTACATCGATCAGTTCTACCCAAAGGCAGGCATCGCCACTTCGGAATCACTGTAAAGGCAAGGGCTGAAGGTCGATTGTTCCCTCTGCCGCCGGGACTACTCCCGCAGCCGCATCAGTTCGATATTCCTGAATTCGACCGGATGGCTTTCCGCCTGCAACGCGATGTAACCTTCGCTCAACATCCTTGGAAAGCCCTGCTCCATTAACTGCCGGGCGAAGGCGTCGCTATCGTCCAGCTGCGGCTCTTCGTATTCCAGCACCACCTCTCCGTTGATGCGGTGGATGACCTTCTCATTGCCGCGCACCTCCAGCTCCAGGGTCACCCACTGATCGCCGTCGTAGGTTTTCGAAGAAGAATTGGTGCAGTGTTGGGTAATCAGCTCGCCGCCCATTTCGATGTGCGTACCGGCGGTGCAGACGTTGCCGGTCGGGCGTTCATCCATGCCGTTGCCGCCCAGCAACTGGGCTTCCACGGCGACGAGCAGTCGCTGCTCCTTAGGTATCGTTTCCGGCGGCGGGGCGTGGAATTTGACCCCACTGTTTTTGTAGGCCCAGTCGGGCGCGCCGGGCACCTGCTCGCCGACAAAGCGGTATTCCAGCCGCAGCTTGTAATGGGAAAGCTTCTCTTTGTAAAAAATGTGGCCGAATTTGTCATCGAAGCTTTCGTACTGATCGTAGGAAACCACGAGCCTGCCGTCCTCTACGCGGAAAGTGTTCTTGTAGTTTTCGTTCAGCTCGTGGCCGGTGATCTTCATTTGCCAGCCCGTCAGATCTTTGCCGTTGAAGATGCGCTCCCATTTTCCGTAACTGCTCTTTGTAGAGGAACAGGCGCTCGAAAACAATATGGTCAGTAAGCACACCAAACCCGGATGACCCAGGCGCAGGCGGTATTTTATTGCCAATGGAAAGTTCATCATTTTTTAATTTTAGCATGGATAGCCCCGGAACAAGAGATTGAAAGCTTCCGTCATCAGCATTAAAGACGATTTACCAACACTTCTATCCTTACAGTCACATATCCATCCCTTTTGTAAAGCAGCATCACCTTTCCGGAAGCGAGGCCGCTTCTAAATCTTTCATCCCTGATTTCAGTCGCCGTCGAAAATCTTCAAGGCGATCCTGGTGTTCTGGCTGACCGGTCAGGTTATCGACCTCCGATGGGTCATTTACCAAATCATACAGTTCCTCCGTCCCGGGATGATCGAGATAGCGGAAGTACTTCCAGCGGCGGGTGCGTATGCCCTCGCTTTTCGGAATATAGTCGATATCGAAAAGGTGTTCGCAGTAAAAGCTTTCCCGCCAGTTATTCACTTCACCCTGAGTGAAGGGACGAAGACTCTGTCCCTGCATGGTTGCCGGAATATCCAACCCGGCGAAATCGATGATGGTCGGAGCGATATCAATATTGAGCGCCATTTCGGATATCGTACCCTGCTGCCCGGCGCGGGGATCGTACAGGATCAGGGGCACGCGCAGGGAGTTGTCGTACATCAGCCATTTTCCGGCCAGGCGGCGTTCGCCGAGAAAGTAGCCGTTGTCGGCCATGAGGATGATGATGGTGTTATCGGCCAGCCCTGCTTCTTCCAGCGTTTCCCGGATTCGCCCGATATTATCATCGATGGTGGAAATCATAAGGTAGTAGCCCTTGACCATGCGCTGGTATTTCTCCGGGCTGTCGTAACGCCAGCGCCAGCGGATGCGGCCCATGTACAGGCTATCTTGCAGAAAACCGGGTAATGCTTCGAGATAGGCCGGATCACCCAGCGCCGGCTTTGGAATAGTTACCCCGGCATACAACGAATCGTGCCGTTCCGGCCAGAAGTACTGCTGCGGGCTGGCATCGTCGGCATGGGGGGCGTTGTAGCTGATCGACAGGCAGAAGGGCTGCCGGCCATCCCCGTTTTTTATGAAATCTATCGCCCGGTCGGTAGTGTGATCGGTGAGGTGGACATGCTCACCACTGCCCTCGCCCGTCAGGCGAAAATATCCATTTGTACCGGTGGTATAGATTTCATTAAAAACGCTGGTGTCGCTTCGGTTGGCCAGGTTCATCCCCAGTTTGCCGAAGAAGCCGGTGCGGTAGCCGGCCTCGCGGAGCAGTTTGGGGTAAGAAATGTCGACGTATTCCTGCGCCAGCGGCGGGGTGCCGAAGGTAAAGTCGTGGGTGCGCTCGTACATGCCCGTAATGATGCTGGCCCGGCTGGCGGCGCAGATGGGCGTGGTGACGAAAGCATTTTCGAAGTAGAGACCCTCGGCGGCGAGCCGGTCCATATGCGGCGTTTGAATGATCTCGTTGCCCGCGTAGCCCAGGGCGTCCCAGCGCTGATCGTCGGTGAGGATGAAGAGGATGTTGGGGCGGTCGGGAGATTGGGCTGCCGCCCCCATGCATTGGCAAATTAATATCAGTATTAATACAGTCTTAGCAAGCTTATTCATGGAAAACAATTATCCGTAAACCTTAAGATACCGGTTAATATAGCAAGATTTGCCTCGTATTAACGCCTAAACCGAGAACCAATTTCCACCTGGCGAGGTCTTATATGCAAAAAGCAAAGGAGCTCTCCTCCAACAATTGAATACTTTTAGCGGATACAGGGTTTTGGGACACCGGTCTCTGAAAAAGGAAGAACTGGCGCCTAACGGGTGGCAAAAGCAGTTGCCTCCTGATATTGACAGATACAGGTATTTTAAATACCGAAAAAAATTCGAAGGCCGTTCGCTCATTGGATCGTGTATGAAAGGAAGCCTGCGTTTGATGATCGTCACGGCGCGAAAAAATTCAGTTTAATCTATATAGGTGGTGAAGGAGTAGCGACCTACCAGGCACTCTACTGGTCTAATAAAAAATATCCTAAGGCGCTGGCGATCATCCAGCCCGGAACAGGCTTCGGCCTGAACTGGACAGATTTCACGAAAGAATCGAAGGAACTGGCCTGGGTGGTCTTAAATAATAAATATGGAGTGCCTGAAATCATTTTGTACGGAGGGATCGGCACGAACTATATGGATTTCAGTTGGAGCGGATACCAGTATATCAGAACAATTAACCCCTACTATAGTAGTTACTACCTTCCCCCAAGCCAGAAACCATACGGAGAGGTTACGATTTGGAAAAGAGTAAGGGAAAAAGACGATTACTGAGCACCGTTGCCCTGTCTCCCGATCTGCAAACCTCTTCTTTATCCACCCGCCACGCTTACCCTCAGCCGCTCCTGCTCCCAGCTCAGCATCACCGGCGCTCCCGGCGTCAGCGATTTAACCTGCCCTTCCTCCACCTCCACCTCCACCTCATTATCGCCGATATGCACCTGCGCGATCCAGGTTCCCGCCCGGTGCGTCACCTGAACGACTTCCCCGTGCAAGGTCACTGCGCTGCTTTTGCGCAGGACGGCTGCGGGCACCCCCTGCTCCACGATTCTGCCTTCCTCAATCCGGATCACCCGGTTGGCCATTTTGTGGATTTCGCTTTCGCTGTGCGTAACCAGCAGGGTCATTAGGCGGAAGCGCTCGTGCACGCGCAGGATATAGTCCTGCAGCTTGCGGCGCATATCGGGATCGAGAGCGGAGAGGGGCTCGTCGAGCAGCAGCAGGTTGGGCTGGCGCACCAGGGCCCGCGCCAGAGCGACGCGTTGCTGCTGCCCGCCGGAGAGCTTGGCAGGATAGCGGTCGACCAGCTCTTCGATTTCCATGATCTGTATGAGTTCGTCGACAACATCTCGGGGTTGGCCTTTTTCCAGGGGGAAAGCGAGATTTTCCTCAACAGTCATATTGGGGAAGAGGGCGTAGTCCTGGAAAACCATCCCTACCCGGCGGCGCTGGGGCCGCTGGTAGCGTTTTTTAGCCGTATCCAGCCAGGTGTTTTCGGCAAAACGGATCACCCCCTCGTCCGGGCGGGTCAGGCCGGCGATCAGTCGCAGCAGCGTGGTCTTGCCTCCCCCCGAGGGGCCGGTGATGGCCAGAAACTCGTGGGGCGCCACCGCCAGATCGATATCCAGCAGCATCGGGCCTCCGGCGGCGTGCAGCGATTTTTGTACCTGAATGCTTAACATGATCCGTAAAGATAGATATTGAAGTGGGAAGGCGGAAGTCGGAAGGTGGAAGGTTTACCCTGTGGAATAGTCGCTTCGCGAATTCCACAGGGTTTACCCGACCAGGCCGCGTAGCGGAATGGGGGGCGGAAAGCGGAATCACAGCCGCTCCGTCGCCGTCAGCCGGCGGTTGATGTAATACACCGCCAGCAGAATGAAAAAGGAAAAGGCGACCAGCACCAGGGCGTAGCGGTTGGCCAGGGCGTAGTTGAGCCCCTCTACTTCGTCATAGATGGCGATAGAGGCTACGCGGGTCTCGCCGGGAATATTCCCGCCGATCATGAGAATGACGCCAAACTCCCCTACCGTATGCGCGAAAGACAGGACCATGCCGGTGAGCAGCGAAGGCTTGATATTGGGCAGCAATACCCTCCAGAGGGTTTGCAGCTTCGATTTTCCCAGCGTATAGGATACCTCAGCCAGGTTGGGCGGCAGCTTTTCGAAACCTGACTGTATGGGCTGTACCATAAAAGGTAAACTGTAAATGATGGAACCCACGACCAGGCCCCAAAAGGTAAAAACAAGCTTGATACCCAACTGCTCGTACAACCAGTGCCCGAAAGCGCTTTCGGGGCTGAAAGCAAGCAGCAGATAAAATCCCAGTACCGTAGGCGGCAATACCAGCGGCATGCTGACCAGCGCCTCTGCCAGAGGCTTCAGGCGCGAGCGCCAGCTTGCCAGGAGGTAGGCGATGGGAATACCCAGCAGCAACAGAAACACCGTCGTCACTGCCGCCAGTTTGAAGGTCAGTCCGAGGGTTTGCCAGAATTCGCTCGTCATAGCGGCGAAGATAGGATATTTCTGGATACTCGATACTCGATGTTGGATGCTCTTTGTCTCCCCTAATCGGTCAATTGTCAAAGAAATTTAGTGGATTGTCTGTCTCTAGTGATCTGTCCCAGAAGTTCTTTCGAGGAATTCAGCGGCTGTTTTGGTGCTGAGCGAGGCGCTCATGACGCGCATAGCTGGAGCTACGTAAGGAATGAGCAATGAAGCCCAGCGCCAAAAGAGGCCAGAATTACCGACAGCCTGCCCCGTACCCGAAGGGTCGGGGAGCAACGAAGGATACCGCGAAAAGAAGCCGAATTAACTGTGATGAACTTAGTTCCCGGTGCACTAGTGCGCCGGGGGCACGAATGGAGAAAGGGAGGTAGTCCATGATCCATCTTCCACAGCTGGGGCAAATAAGCCTTTGGGATAAACCAGGCCTATCCCATCGCCGGCCGATCAGAACCAGACAGAACAGATGAACAGATGAACAGAAGAACAGAAGAAGTGGGCTTAGCGAAGCTTTGCCGGGTAATGCTGGGCAGAACCCAGGGGGAACCGTAGACCAGGCTCAACGGAGCTTTGCGGAACAATCTCAAACCATCTCAAACCATCTCGAACAAAACCAAACCACCTCAAATCAAAAAAGGGCACCGGATTACTGCACCCGAATGCCCTCGAAACCTATCTAAACTAATTGCTGCTATGAAAATTTTTCATAATTCGAATGCGTAGGGAGTCTGATGATAAGCTTTTAGCGAATCGCCTACTTTCGGAGGGAGCCATAAAGGACCCTGTCGATCATCAGCCAGTGAGGGAGAGCCAGAGGAAAATTGTTAATCCGGAAAAACCGGCGGTGAGTAAGGTTGTCGTTGTTTTCTGGCTTTTTGAATGTTATTAGGATTAAGTTAAGCAACTTTATGAAAAGATGAAAGTATCCGAAAGAAGTTTCTGTATATGTAAAGTACTTACGTCAAATTTCAGGGGAAAAATACTACCTTAATGAAGTGAATACCATCTATTTTCCTTTTTCTGACCAAACACAAAACCCCTGGTTCAAATGTCAAAACTATTTGCCCTCCTGGTCGGTGTTGAAAAATACCGGCCGCCGGTTCGTCCGCTCAATGGCTGTATCAATGATGTGAATAGCTTACAGGAATATTTGCAGCAGCAAAATAAGGACTACGATGTACGCATCGAGGCGTTGACCGACGAGGCCGCCACTAAAGATGCCATCGTCGCCGGATTCCGGAATCATTTAGCGAAAGCCGGCCCCGATGATGTAGCGCTGTTTTACTATTCGGGGCACGGCACCCAGGAAGAAGCAGATAAGGCCATCTGGCGTTTTGAAAGCGATACCAAGCTGGAAACGCTCGTCTGCTACGACGGCATCGTTGAGGAAAACGGCGAAGAAAGCTTCAACCTTTTGGCCGACAAGGAACTGCGCTACCTCCTCCACGAAGTGGCGAGGAACAACCCGCACATCGTAACCATTTTCGACTGCTGTCATTCGGGCGGCAATACGCGTAACCATTTCGTGAGCGAGGATTCGGAAAAAGTACAGGAGCGGCGGCATATTCCGATGGCGCGCCTGAGCCGGGCCTGCCCGCAGCGCGACTGGTCGCGGTTCGTCTTCGCCGACAGCATTAACCCGGAAGACCTGAAGAGCAAACCGCTGGGTGAGGTGATCCCCGAAGGCCAGCACATACAGCTCGCCGCTTGCAGTTCCGATCAATCGGCCTTCGAGGTGAACGGCGGGGGAATCTTTACCAGTAATTTGCTCAAGGTGCTGGAGCGCTCCGAAGGCGCGGTAACTTATTACGACCTGCGCAGCCGTCTCCGGCATTTTATTAAAAACCAATACAAACAAACGCCTCAGATCTACGCGCAGGGGCGCAGCACCGATCCCCTGTTCCGGGGTTTCCTTAACCGGGAGATCGAAGGCAAACCTATGTACGGCAATGTGGTCATGCATCCCAAGAAAGGATTGGTGATGGACCTGGGCGCCATGCACGGTATATCCAAAGAAGCCAAAACGGTAAACATAAAATCGACCGACGGCAAGCAAACCTTCGAAGCAGAAATCGATACGGTGGAAGCCGATCACACCATTCTTCGCATGGCCGACCCCGCCATGGTCGATCAGATGACGCCGGAGGGTATGTATCGGGGGTATGTGGAGGGCTTCCTGTCCAGCCCTATTCAGATCTATATCCCTCCGGAAGCAGAAGCACTGGCCGAACACCTCTCTTATGCCGGCCCGAATGTGCACCGGGCCGGCGGCGAACACGATGCCGATTACGCCGTGTATGTCCGCGACAATCACTACACCATTACCCTGCCCCACGACCCCGAGCGCCCGCTGGTGCGCCAGACTAAAGTCGACGCCGAAAATGCCGGACAAACCGTGGCCCTGTACCTGCGCCACATCTCACAGTTCGAGTTTGTCAAAAACCTGCACAACCCCAACAGCTACCTGTTCAAGGGACATCCGGTAATGGTGGAGGTCTTCAAAATGGAAGGCAACCAACCGGGAGAAGTACTGGACCTTTCCAATGATGAGATAAATATCGGTTTTGAAGATGACGGGGAAGGCAACTGGATGGGCGCTTTTTATATGAAATTAACCAACCAGCATAGCAGCAAGCTGCACGTCTGCCTGCTCTACCTATCGGAAGAATTCGAGGTGTATCCGGAAATGCTGCAGGAACTGACGATAGGGCTGGAACCCGGCGATTCGGTCTGGGCTTACGAGGGCGATGCCATTCCGCTGGCCCTGCCCGATCACGTCATCGCGTACAACTGGCCGGAGAGTCCTGCTTACTTCAAAATCATCGCCAGCACACAGGACTTCGACGTCACCTTGCTCCAACAGGATGCCCTGCCCATGCCGGCAAAAACCCGGGGCCAGGACGAGGGAGCGAAGGGAATCGTGAAACTCAGAAAGAAACAACCCGACGCCCGCGACTGGACGACGCGCCTGCTGACGCTGCGGTTGCCGAATCCGGTTTATAAGGAAGAGGGGTGATTTTTCGGTAGTAGCCCTGGCGACTGATGCCGAAAAGCATTACACTTTCCGACTTCCGGCTTCTGGTTTCCGACTTCGTCTACGGACATTCCAGGTCTATCCCCAGATATGCCTTCCAGTCGTCACAATCGATGCCGTAATGCAGCACCTCGGAGTAAATCTCCTTGAAAGGCTTTTGGTCGAGTTCGGCTCGCACCGTTTCCGGCAGGGGACTGACGACGATGGTCCCGTCGGCGGCGGCGGCAAGCAGGTAACCGTCGCCGGAGAAATCGACGTGAGTGACGGGGCTGTTGAAGCTGTCGAGGTCCATGACGATGTTGCCCTGTGTATCCCAGAGTTTGGCTGTACGGTCGTTCGAGGCGGTAAGCACATAGCGGCTGTCAGGGGAGAAGACGGCCTGATTGATTTTATCGCGATGGCCATTCAGACGGGATACCGAGCGGTTGGGGATATCCCAGATCCATACATCGCCCGCTTTACTGCGGGTTAGCGCCAGGCTGTCATTTTGGGAAAAAGCGGCCTCGACGACCCATCCCTCATGCTGATCCCAGGTAAGCGGTTCCATATCCTCGAGGGCCCATAGCCGGGCCGTAGAATCCGTTGAGGTGCTCAGGATGCGGTTGCCGGCGTGGTTGAACACGGCTTTGGTGACCAATCCTTCGTGCGTCATCGATTTGAACTCCCTTAACTGCTGATTGACATCCCACAGGCGGGCGCTTCCGTCAGCGGAGGCCGTGAGGATAAATTTTCCATCTGGAGAGAATTCGGCGGAATAGATGTAGGCTTCGTGCCTGATGACTCCTTTCTTTTCCCCCGTTCGATCCCAAACCAATACCCGGCCGTCGTTGCACCGGGTCAGTAAAACACCACCGCCTGGGCTCAGGCGCGCCGCTTGCACCGGTGTATCATGAGCAAAAGAGACTGCGTCGGGGTCATCTCCTTCAATGTTCCTGATCCGGGCCGTCCGGTCGCGCGACCAGGTGAGCAGGCGCTCTCCGTCCGGCAGCACTTGGGCGCCGTAAACATCGCTCTGGTGCTGCTCGTAGACCGGCAGCGGCTCCCGGTCGGCCAGCGACCAAATTCGCACGGACGTATCGGCGGCGAT